>JANRLX010000114.1:0-39580 GCA_033762115.1 Verrucomicrobiota bacterium | reverse complement strand
GGTGGGGGCGTTTGATGATTGCATGAACTCGCTGCACAAGCAGGAGATCGTGGCGGCAACACGCACCGCAATTGAGGAAGGCAAACCGTTTCTGGGAATATGCGTTGGGTACCAGGCATTGTTCGATGGCAGCGATGAATTTAACAGCTGCGCGGCGGGGTTTGGCTTTTTCAAGGGGCGAGTGGTGAAATTTGACCATGCCAATGGATTGAAGGTCCCGCAGATTGGTTGGAACCAGCTTCAGATCACCCGGCCGGATTGTCCCCTGTGGAAGAACATCCCGAATGGCAGTTACGTTTATTTCGTTCACAGTTTTTATCCGCAGCCTGTAGATGAAAGCATCGTGGCGGCCCGGACTGAGTATGGCACCACCTTTTCGTCGGCAGTATGGAAGGAAAATGTTTTTGCCACCCAGTTTCACCCGGAGAAGAGTCAAAAGATCGGATTGCAACTGCTTTCAAATTTCGTGGAGTTCGCAGCGAAGTAGCATCGCGAAGGCGAAGCCGCTTGAAAAGGGGGCCTGCGTGCAGTTTCATGTGGGGATGTTTCAGTATGTTGCAAACGCAGGGGAGAAAAATTGGCAGCCGGGACCTTATCCCGGTGTGGAACTGAAGGTCCTGCATCGCAATGAGAGGACGGGTGGTTTGGTTGTTCTCCGTAAATTTGCCCGTGGGGTGACGGTTCCGGCGCATATTCATCCGCAAGCCAATGAACATGCCTATGTCCTGGAAGGAGAATGGGAGGAGTCAGGCGTTGTGTATTCTCCTGGCACCTTCTTTTTTGCGCCCAAAGGAGAGTTGCATGGGCCGCATGTTGCACGCACTGAAGTCCTCAGTTTAACTCAGTTTGATGGCCCGCTAACGGTAGCTTAATATTATAAATTCATGACTGATCCTCGTTATACAAAACTGGCCACATTGCTCGTGACCTACTCCACGGAATTGAAAAAGGGAGAGAAAATTCTCCTGGACATGATTGATGTCCCGGATGAATTCACGGTGGAACTGATGAGGGCCGTGCGAAAGGCGGGAGCGATACCGATTGTTGAAACACGACATACACGGATCAGCCGCGAGATCCTGAAGGGGACCAGCCCGGAGCATGCGGCGCTGGTGCGGGAGATTGAAATGTTCCGCATGAAGAAGATGCAGGCCTACATTGCCATTCGAGGCAGCGGGAATGCCAATGAAAATGCGGATGTCCCAAGCGAAAACGTCAACCTTTACTCGAAAACGTTGCGACCGGTGATGAATTATCGTGTCAACAAAACTCGCTGGGTGGTTCTGCGTTGGCCGAATCCGAGCATGGCACAAGCGGCGGGGATGAGCACGGAATCGTTTGAAAATTTCTATTTTGATGTCTGTACAATGGATTATCGGAAGATGGCCAGGGCGATGGAGCCGCTTTTAAAGAGAATGGAAAAGGCGGACAAGGTGCATCTGAAGGGACCCGGGACCGATCTTCGATTCAGCATCAAGGGAATTGGGGCGAAAACGTGTGACGGAAAATTAAATGTACCGGATGGAGAGGTGTTTTCCTGCCCGGTAAAGGACTCGGTAGAGGGGACCATTGCATTCAATACCCCGACGATCTACTCCGGGACGCGATTTGAAAATGTAAAGCTGGAGTTTGAAGCTGGGAAAATTGTGAAAGCCAGTTCGAACAACAATGAGAGATTAAACCAGATACTGGATACTGATGCCGGGGCACGTTACATCGGCGAATTTTCGCTGGGTTTCAATCCTTATATCCAAAATCCGATGTGCGATACCCTCTTTGATGAAAAGATCGCTGGTTCATTGCATTTCACTCCCGGGCAGGCTTATGAAGTGGCGGACAACGGCAATCGCTCGGCGGTTCATTGGGACATGGTGTTGATCCAGCGCCCGGAATGGGGTGGGGGGGAAGTATGGTTTGATGGGGAACTGATCCGTAAAGACGGCAAATTCATGCCGCGTGATTTGAAACCGCTTAATCCTGAAAGTTTGAAATAGGGAAGGACACCCTGAGGATGAGTCCTGGAGAATTTCAGGTTGAGCATTGCGGTGTTGCGGCTGCGGATACGACAGCGCTCAAGGAGTGGTACGCGCAGGTATTCGGCGCAGAGGTGGTGTTCGTCACCGACGAAGCTCCTCCAGCCTACATGATTCGATTTGGCGGAATGCAATTTGAGATTTACCCGTCGTTGAAGCAGATCGGTGATGTGCAGAACAATAAACTGGGTGGGTGGAGGCATATTGCGATCAAGGTAAAGTCGATTGAGGAAGCCCGATTGCATTTGGAAAGATCAGGGGTGAGGATCACCGAGCCGATCAAACCGGCAGGCGGTGGCGGGAGGGTGCTCTTTTTTAATGATCCGGAGGGAAACATCCTGCACCTGGTGGAACGTCCGGCTGAAAATAATTAGCAATGAAAAAATTTGAGGCAGTCATTTTTGACATGGATGGGGTGATTATTGACAGCGAACCGCGTCATGAGCAGGCATTCCGTGAAGTGTTTGCTGAAATGGGGTACGGCGAATCACATGGCATTGATTTTCCAAAATATTATGGCCGCTCGGACAGGGCGTTGTGGGATGATTTCATTGCGCTGCATCAACCGAAGGAAACGCTGGAATACCTGACCGAATGGAAACAGCGCCGTTTCCTGGAAATCATCAGGAAGGAGCAGCCGATCTTTGAAAGTTTGCCCGATCTCGTTGAACGTCTCTCTTTACGCTATAAGCTGGCACTGGCCTCAGGTTCGTTGCACCCGGTAATTGACGAAGTTCTGGCGATGAAAAATTTGCGACGATTTTTTCCGGTGGTGGTCAGTGTACAGGATGTTGGGAAAGGAAAGCCTGCGCCGGACGTTTTTTTACGTGCAGCCCAATTGCTTGCGGTTTCACCTTCCAAATGTTGCGTGATTGAGGACTCGGCGGCAGGGGTGGAAGCGGGAGTGAATGCAGGAATGGAAGTCATTGCGATCACCAATTCGCTGCCTGCGGATCGACTTTTTCGGGCCACCAGGGTGGTGAAGCAATATGCGGAGATTGACCGTCTGCTGCTGACAGACAATTCATTTTCGGGCGGCGAACCGTTCCTGGCTTCGACGAATCCATTACAGCGTTGAATCCAGAGCCTACCAGGATTGGCAGAAAACCGTTTTATCGGTCATTCCGACTCTGGCTGGCGGTGGCCGGGGGGCTTTGCCTGGCGTTTTCATTTCAAAAATTCAGCATTGCGGCGCTGGCCTGGCTGGGACCCGGATTAATTCTCCTTTCCGGTATTGGTACCCGTGGTTGGGACAGCTTTCGACTGGGGTATGCGGCTGGCCTGGCGCAGTTCATGGTGTCACTTTACTGGCTGCTGCTAATCCCATTTCCGGCAGGCGCGATTTCAGGCTGGCTGGCGCTTTCTGCGTATCTTGCAATTTACCCAGGAATCTGGGTCTGGCTGTCATCGCTTATTTTTCCTCAATTCATTGATCCTGAATTGTCCACCCAGGAACGTTTGTCGAAATTCTGTGGCGTGTCATGGAGTCGCCGTGCGTTGTGGCTGGTGGGAGTTGCAATGACCTGGGTTTCGCTTGAAATGGTGATGGCGCGTTTGTTAACGGGATTTCCGTGGAATCTTGCAGGGGTGTCTCAGCTGCCAGTGCTGCCGCTGGTCCAGATCAGTTCCTTCACAGGAGTTTATGGAGTTTCGTTTGTGGTGGTTTACGGCTCATGTGCCCTGATGACCGCCGGGATTTTCCTTGGACGGTTTCCGGCTCAACGATTCCTTTGGATGAGAGAAGTCATTCTGGCGCTCCTGCTGGTGGCAATCGTTGCAGCGTATGGAATGAGAAAAATTCTCAATTTCCGGAAGCCGGAGCAGACAGTGAAGCTGGCCCTCGTTCAGCCGAGTATTCCGCAAGTGATGATCTGGAATGAAAAGGAGAGCACCAATCGATTTAATCAACTGATTGATCTCTCCGAAAAAGCGCTGGCGGAGAAGCCAAAAGTTCTGATCTGGCCAGAAGCGGCGGTTCCCAACATGTTGCGGCATAACCCGGAGACGGCAGGAGAATTGGTGAGGCTGGTGCGTGACCATGGAGTTTGGGCAATCGTGGGGACAGATGATGCTGAGCCGAAATCACAGGATGAGAGGGAAAACAGGAACTGGATTTTTTATAACAGCAGTTTTGCGATTTCGCCGAGGGGAGAGCTGGCCGGAGATTATAAAAAAAGGCAACTGGTGATGTTTGGTGAGTATGTGCCCCTGGTGCAATATTTTCCATTCATGAAATTCCTGACCCCGATTGGAGACGTTGGATTCACGCCGGGGACAAAAGCAGTGCCGTTTCACCTTTCAGATTTGGACATCAGGACGTCCGTCATGATCTGTTTTGAGGATATTTTTCCGCATTTGGCCAGGGAGTATGTCACGGAAGATACGGATTTTCTGCTAAATTTGACGAACAACGGGTGGTTTGGAGAAAGTGCGGCGCAATGGCAGCATGCGATGAATGGGGCGTTCAGGGCCATTGAACTCGGAGTGCCATTTGTCCGTTGCGCAAACAATGGGTTGACTTGCTGGATTGATTCCCTGGGTGTGATCCATAATGAGCGATTTGCTGACGGTTCTCCTGATATCTATAAGGCAGGTTATAAAATTGTGGAAGTTCCTGTGCTCGCCGAGGGAAAGCATGAACTCACATTTTATTCTAAAAATGGGGATCTGTTCGGTTATGGTTGCGTTGCTTTTTCTGCCCTCTTTTTATTAACAGCTCTTTTTCGGAAACGCGCCTGATTTTATATCGGGGAGAGAAGTCCAGCCGATTAGTACGAATAGACTTGAAATTTTAAGTCTTTGTTACTCTTATTGTCGAACTTCTCGCCCCTATGAAAACGATCCTCTTGAAACTGGCGGTTTTTCTCCTGGTTTGTCTTAATTGTTCAGGGCAGCTGTCAGTGGATCGCATGCGCCCCAGTTACGGCCCCATAGGCACTCCAGTGACAATCTCCGGAGCAGGTTTTGACAGTGGCCAGGGACAAGTAACTGTGACGGTGGACGGCACGCCGGCGAACGTCCAGCAAACGACCAGTTCAAACGTCGTTTTTCAAATTGCCCCGGGCACTCTTTCCGGGGAGGTCGTCATCAGCAAGGGAGACGAAACAGTGACAAACCGGGCACCATTCATGGTGACAAGGATCATCAATGGTCGTCTTGCGCTTCCCGGACCATTAAGGCCGCAGGATTTTTCTGTCTCCGCCATGAACACGTTCATAACCCCCGCAGCCCAAACCGGTGAGTTCCAGATTGAGGTGCCCTCAGACCGGATCAGCCTTATTTTCGCGCAGGCAACGATTGGCACTGTTTCCTTCATGGCAGTGGTGCGCCCTGCTGATACAGAAGTGGTGGTGGATGCGCGGAGCACTGCGATTGCGACACTGTTTTTAAACCCGCTGATTGGATCGCGACTTCCTTCAAAGGCTTTGGCGCGGATTGCTCAAATCGCATCAAACAGCGACATCGCGGATTTGGCCACGGTCATCAACGCTTCCTCCCTGGCCGGGGCTGATTACTTGAATCATCCGGAATTTGATCCGCTCGTGCTCAAGATCATCGAACAGCTGTTGACACCTTCAGAGGAGGGGTTTGCTCAAATTTTCTCTGCGCAGGGGCCTGATTTTATTGTGAATTTAAACAAGGACACCGTTGCCCAAATTCCTTCCACAGCGTTACGGCTGAAGGCGGAATTTTCGAACACCAACAAGCTGCTGGATACCGTCAATATCAAGATAAGCAACGCCCAGAATTCCAACCCGGTGGATTGGTACATCGAGATTTTCGAGTTGGACAAGACCCAGTTTCCCGGTGGCAGAAATGAGTTTCGCATGCTCAAGCCGCAAGACAACCCGAGAAAAGTGGGGAAGGCGTTAAAGAGCGTAGTTGTTCATGCCGAACTGCGATCCGCCAATCTCGATCTGGTTGACCTGGGAGCAAAGTTTTTGACGGAAGCTCTTTTTTCCCCGATTGAACCGTTCCTCGCTCCCAATGAAATCCGATTCAACAGGGAACGTGGAGGGGTCTATGTCGCGGAAGCGTACAGCGGAAATTTGTGGTATGGATTATCTTTTTTTCGGAACAATCAAAGCGATTTGATTGATCAGGTTGGAGGAAATTATAACTGGCTGAACGCACTCGCAGCCAATCTGGTGATTGGAACAATTGATGTCGCGTCCATTTTTCTTCCTGTGGATGCGATCGTGGATGATCCGCAATTAATTCACAAATTGATGCACACGGTTTTTGTGGATGTGCGCAAGGCATGGGCTGCGTATCAGGTGGGTGGACTCGACAGTGACACGGCTTACGATCTATTGAAGACGACAACCCAGGCTGTCATAAAAACATTATTATCTGAAATCGTTGAGAAGGCGTCAGAGGCAGGAACGGATCCGGATAACCTTTCATCGCTTGCGCAAAAGGTCGGGAAGAAAGCCCTGTTGGTGGCACGAATCCTGGGGAAAACAATTGATGCGTTCGGCAAGGTCAGTTCCGGTTTGCAGGCTGTGGAAAGGACTGCCGGATTAACGCTGCCTCTTGCTTTGGCAATTGAGCGTTATGCCTGGATCATTGGTGATCCGTTCGAGCCTGTGATCACTGATTTCCATCCCAAAACAGGGAGGGGCGGGGATGTTGTCATTGTGCAGGGAAGGCATTTCCCTCCTCAATCAGCGGGCCTGGTAGCGAGCTTTTGTGAATTCCTGAGCACGGAAGTCCCACCCCGTGCCTCAGCTGAATTGGAGGCTGAGATTTTGGAATCGAGTGCCACTTCCCTGGCGATCAGGGTCCCGACAAACTGGCAAAGCAAATTTCCGCATGGCAATGCTTACATCTGCCTCAAGGCGACAAATCAGGAGTATGCAACAAGCACCCGGCTCCTTGATATCCAACGGCAGCGATATACTTTTCTCCCTCCTCCGCAAATCTTTGAGGTGTTTCCCAATCCAGCGACCTCGCAGGGTGTCGTCACGTTTCGGGGGACGAATTTCGCATTGGGCAGGGGTGAGTCTCATGAAGTCCTGGTGAATGGAAGCACGCGAGTTTTTGCGCACAGCGCCGGAAGCAACCTCCTGACTTTCACACTGCCCACCCTGCCTGACGGCACGCATACCCTTACTGTTCGCCTGGGAGGGACAGAAGCGGAAACGCCGCTGCAAGTCGTCGTGGTCAATCCGCCGGTGGATACTCCGAGCAACCGGGGGTTGTCGATCACCGTCACCAGGCTGGATCAAAGCAATTCAGCGGATGGAGAGGTGAGCTTGCAGGAGGCTTTTCTTATGGCCAGCGGCACGCTAGGGCGTCCCATTGAACAGCATGATCCAAGAGAATTTCTGTCAGAGGATGATCCCAACCACATCCCTTATCGCAGGCGTGAGACCGATAATGTTTCCGGGGACGGGGATGATGGGAGCGGTGGCGGTCCGGCATCCGTGGATTTCATTTCGGTGGCAGCCTCATTGTTTGGACAGACCATTTTCCTGAATCAGCCGCTGCCTGCTGTTACAAACCATGATCATTACCAGCTGCGGATCATTATCGATGGCGCGGGTGCTGGCGCTCAGGCTGTGGGATGGTTGCTTGATGGCACGGAAGGAGTAAGGCTTGAACATGCAACATTGCGGAATTTCAAGGGAAATGGAGTTCACATCCTGAATGGAGGAAAGCGAAATCGAATTGATTCCGTCAGGGTGGAAAATTCCGGGGGAACAGGTGTTTATCTTGAGGAATCGGCAGAACAGAACCAGTTCATGGGTTTGAAAGTAGCGGTTGCGGGACGACACGGAATTCACCTGGCAGGAGCCGGTGTCCGCCACAACGCCTTTCGCCTTCCAGGAGTAAGTACTCCTGATATTCTTGGTTCAGCTGAAAGCTGTGCGGAGCATGGGGTGCTCATCGAAAATTCTGCTTCTTTTAATATTGTTCATCCGGGCACTGTGAGAAGCAACGGGCTTGCAGGGGTAATGATTCGTGGGAATGGAACGAGCTATAACCTGCTGGGTCGGCAGGAAGGGTCTTTACCGCGTGCCAGTGACATTCATCACAATCTCGGGCCTGGAATTCATATTTTGAACGCTCCGCATAATGTGGTGCGGTTCATGAATCCCGCAGGAAACAATGGTGATGGAGTGTTGTTGGAAGGTCCGGAGTGTGCTTACAACCAGGTTGACGGAACACGTTCAGGAGTCAATTCGGTTGCGAATTTCAGTTTGCAGCCGCTCCCCAACCAGGGGAATGGATTGCGGATTACGGGCGGGGCGCATCATAACCTGATTGGTTCAAGGATTCCGGGAAGTGCGGGAGGTAGAAACGCCTTTGCCGGAAACCGGGATGATGGCGTGCTGATAGAAGGGGCGACTACTGCCTATAATACGGTTAACCGCTCACACATCGGTTCGGTTGCGCCAAGTTCCCAGTTTCCTTATTTCCCAAATGGAGGCAATGGAATCCGAATCCGTGGAGGCAGCCATCACAATGTGCTCGGCGATTTGCATACCTTCCTTGACCTCCATGTGATGGCGTCACCGAATGCAGGAATCCTCATTGAGGGAGCTGGATCAGATCATAATGAAATCATTGGTTGCCAGATTGGAACGGACCATCAGAACGGTGTCATTCCCGCTTCAGGAAAAAACCGAATCGGCATCGCCATCAGAAATGGGGCAAAAGCCAATGTGATCGGGAGGGAGGGAGAACAAATCAGCTTTTTTTCCGGGTCAGACTTTGACGAGTATCTTTTTGGAAACCTGATCGCGAATTCAACAGAAGCAGGGATCGTGTTGGACGATTGTGGCGGACATATCAATCATGAAGGGGTATTTGAGTCGGCCAATCGAATCCTGAATAACAGCGTGGGGGAAGAACAGTTCGGTCGCGCCGCACCGAATCATGTTGGAATCAAGATCATGAATGGGGCGGAGATAAATGTCATCGGGGGAAATGCTCCTGAACATGGAAACCTTATCGTCAATAATGATGCGGCCGGAATCCTGATCACGAATAACGTTCTTGCCGATCCAATCCTGGGCTCTGCCATCACTTATAATATCATTGCCCATACAGGAGAATTGAGCCCTGCAGCCGGTGGAGATATTGGAGCGGGCCCTCCCTGGGGGGTGGGTATCATGGTCACTGGCGGATCGGCGCGAAACCGGATTGGGACCGAGTCATCCTTTCCCAACGATCTATATTCCAATGAGGTTGGAATCTACCTCGATAACTCGGACGAAAACGTGATTGAAGGAAATTTGATCAGTGACAACTACCTTGCTGGAATTGTGGTTCGACGAGGGTATGGAAACCAAATCGGCGGCGTGGCCCGCGACAAGGATAACAGCGTGCTTAACAGTGGAGTGAACCCAGGCAGCCCGGGGATTCTACTGATTGAGGGAGGAGCAAATCTGGTTTACAGGAACACCATCGCAAACAATTCCGGCTCCGGAATTCAAATTGAAAGCTCATCGGAAAATATCATCGGGTATGGTGTGAGTGCCGGACGAAATCTAATCATTGAAAACCAAAGTCATGGCATTCACCTGACCGGGAATGGCAGCGAGCGGAATCATATCAGAGCGAATTTGATTGGAATCGATGAAGGAGCCAAGGAAAGCCGCAATCTCGGGGCAGGCATTTATATAGGTGATGGAGCTTCAGACAATCTGATTGGCGGCACCGCAATCGTTCAACTTCCTGGTGGCCTGACTTCATTGATCGTAGGGAACGAAATCCGGTTCAATGAAGGAGGCGGGGTGGTGATTGACGGCACTGGAGCGTCAGGAAACAGCATCCTTAACAATGATATTTCCGAGAATTCCAATCTGGGCATCGACCATATCAATGGTGGAAACCGGTTAATGCCCTCTCCATTGCAACTGACGTATGACGGGATCCGCATCAACGGCACGGTGGCGGATCTTGCCATTACTCCTCCGGGCAGTTTGATCCAGCTGTTTTCAGATCCGGGACCTGGCATTCCGGAAGGTGCGCAGTTTATCGGCGAAGCACGAGTCAGGGCGGGCGGCACCTGGAGCGCTCCTTTGATTGTGAATCCATTGTATCCGCATGTAACGATGACCGCAACGCATGCCACCGAGGGATCGACATCGGAATTCGGTAGCGCAACTGCAGTCGAAATTGGATTTTCTGCTGGTGGAACAAATAATAACGGAGCGGTCAGCATCAGTCCTGGGGCCAATCAATTTCCGGCCCTTCGTTTTGTCCTGCAGGCGCATAATGCGGATGTGCGTGTCGAATCACTCCGATTCGCTTTTGAAGGGACGTTGAACGTGACCCAAAATGTTTCTGCGATCAGGCTGTTTCATGACGCGGACAGGAATGGATTGGTCACCCCACTGGACCGGATCATTACCGGGGTTTCAGTGGTCACGAACCTGGATAACCAGATCACACTGGAATTGACGAACGCGATTGTTCAGGCGGGCCTGCCTGAACATTGGATTGTGGCACTCTCATTGAATGCCGCTGCCCCGGTAGGAAGCACTTTGAGAATGAAAATCGTGGAAGCAGCCGGTATTGATGCTGAATTCGTGAATCCCATTGGAGTGGATGCTCAGGCCGTGGGAGGTTACCCGATCACTTCAGCTCAATTTACCATTGAGGCGTCAACTGGACAGACCTTTGCGCTTTGGAAGAGCCAGTTTTTTACTGCGGGTGAGCTGGCTGACCCAGGGATCAGTGGCTTGAATGCCGACCCGGATGGGGATGGTGTGAGTAATATTTACGAATACGCCTTCAACATGAACCCAAAGCAACCGGACCGGGGATTGGTTGATAACCAGGGTAAAGGGTTGCCAAAACCAGGGCAGGTAACCTCTATTGATCCATCTGAAGACCAGATTCCAAAAGAATATTTTACGATAACCTATGTTCGCCGAAAAGAACCGGTTGATTTGGCCTATTTTGTCGATCTTTCGGTTGATCTCGATGAGTGGACTCCATTGACATGGATAGCACCTGAGAATCTCCAGGTTTCACAAACGGATGTGGGAGATGGATTACTGCTCGAGACCGTCACCGTCAGGACTCGTGAACCGATGAAAGGGGCGGGTGCATTGCCGTATCAATTCCTCAGGATCAGGATAGAGCTGGAAGGGATTTAAGCCGCAATTGCTTTAAAGCCGTTTTCGCAAGGACCTCCAAACGGCGGTTCAGCTTTTTGCTTAATTTCACGGAGCGAGGCATGGATTGGGAAATTTCGCACAAAAGCTGCACCATCGAGAGTGAATCACCGAGACTCACCGACTCTTCCAGGATCTGCTCATTGGGGCCACAGTTGTGGTAATTCGTGAGTGCGACACATAAAGCGGCAGTCTCGAATCCATATTCCTGATAAGCGGTGGCCTCGCAGGTTCCCCCACGCATCAAAGCTGCCTGGTATTTGAATTGTTTATCCCTGGCCTGGAGTTCGGACGCCACTTCCTGAATGAACCGCGTGCCGCTGCTGCTGAAAATCGAGGAGCGGTCTCCCACGCGAATGATTACTCCTTCGCCAGTTCTCACAGGGGGCATTTCCCGGCTGGTTTCGAGCGAAATGATCAAGCAGTCTTTTGGAAGAACTGCACTCTTTGCCAAAGCCAGTGCGCCATGAAAACCGATCTCTTCCGCGCGGGTGATTGCACCGATAAGATGTGCCGAACGCCGTTCCCGCTTGAGAGTGATCAAGGTAGCGAGGATCGCGGCGACACCGATCAGATCGTCGCAGGCCCGGCCAAAAATCGTTTCCCCATTTGTATCAAATTCTTTGAGCGCCCAAACGGCGAATTTTGCAGTGCAGGGTTGTTCTGCCTGAATTTCAAAAATTGACTCCTTCTTTCCGGCCTGGACCAGTTTGCCCTTGATCGCTCCTGGAAAAAGAAGGAGCGGAATGCCCGGCTTGAAAAACTGCCGGGGAACTCCTCCCAGAAAGCGCCCTTGGAAACGATTTTTCCGCAGGATTTTGCCAAGTTCAAAACCTGGATGATCCATGTGAGCGCCGAGAACCAAAGGACGGCGTCTTGTGCCTTTTTGGTAAGTGACCAAAAGATTGCCGTAGCGGTCTTCCTGAATCGGGAGATGGTGCTCAGAGCAAATAGCCAGAACCGTATCCCGAACACCGGTTTCATGGTAAGCCACTGCCGGTTGGGACATGAGCCGTTCCGCAATTGCGAGGAACTCCGCAGCTTTCATGCTCGAAGGAACAGTTCAGCAGCGGCATCGGCAAATCGCATTCCTTTGGACGTCAAATGAAACTGATCATTCCTCAGGACAGCCCAACCGCGACTGGTCAAATCCTCAATCTCGTTTTTCCATTCCTGCTGTAAATTATAGCCGGTAAGTTCAGTAAAATGTCCCAGCTTCCAGCCCGTGTTCATGCGCAAACCGAATGCGGCAATTTCAGATGCACGGTGCAAGTTGTCCAGCCGCTCCGTTGATTCGATGGCGCGGGTTCCCTTCTCGATGAGTTCACAGTACATCTGGGTGTTGGACCAGTTCCGCGTCCGAATACCGAGAGAATTCCCGGTGCCATCGGGCTCAAACCCGCAGGCGCTTGGGCCCACTGCAACATAAAAACCACCCTGCCAGTAATTCAGGTTATGCTTGCAGGCAAATTCCGGCACACCATGGTTCAAGGCGCCTGAACCGAAGTTGGCCACTTCATACTGGGTATAACCGTTCTCGCCAGCAACATGCAGCAAGGCATCGTACATTTCGCAGGCGAGTTCTTCATTCACCTCGAATTCACCAGCCTGCAACTGCTGGAAAAGAGGAGTGTCCTCCTCGTAAATGACTTCATAGGAAGAAAGATGTTCCGGGGCCAAATGAACTGCCTCCTTCAGGGTGTCATGCCAGATTTTCATGGTTTGACCTGGGATCCCAAACATCAGGTCAAGGTTAATGTTTGAGAAGCCGCCTGCTCGCAGGGTGTCATAGGATTTAAAAACCATTTCGCGGCTGTGAATTCTTCCAAGACGTTCCAGCAGAGCGGGATCAAAGGATTGCACCCCCATTGAAACCCGGTTTACCCCAAAATCTCGGAGGAGTTTGGCTTTATCCAATGAGACTGTGGCTGGGTTGCATTCCACGGTCCACTCAGTTGCGCCGAGCAGGTTCAGGCGTTCCATGGCTTTAAGAACTGCTCCCCATTGCTGCAAATTCAAAAGCGAGGGAGTTCCTCCGCCAAAAAAGATCGTCCTGGGCTTAACCTGGGCAGCGACCAGTTCCAGTTCCTTAATGACAGCCTGGATATAGCGATTGACCAGATCGCCACTGGGGGCATGGGAGTAAAACGCGCAATACTCGCACTTGTGCGCACAAAAAGGCACATGCAGGTAAAGACTGGTGACAGGCAAAGGTTCCACAATTCCCAATCTTACCTCAATTTACGAGAGTTTCAGGCAATTCTCGAGGTTTAAAGGTGTAAATGGGGCCAAAGATCAGCGGGTTGAAGCCGAAGATTCACGTAAAAGGGACCAAATTCCCCGTAACGGGCGCTTACCTCGTCGAAGCGCATTTCATAAACAATTTCCTTTAGGGCATCAGTTTGATGAGCCATCAATGTAACGCCCCATTCCCAGTCGTCCAAACCGGTGGAGCCGGTGATAAGTTGGGAAATTCGCCCGGCATACTTGCGCCCAACTCGAGCGTGACCGGTCATGAGCTTTTTGCGGGCTTCAAAATCCAGGGAGTACCAATTATACATCCCGGTACGACGTTTGCTCATGGGGTAAAATCCCATCACTTCCCAATCCGGCATCTCCGGGTACAACCGATAATGCTCATACTGTGCATGGCGCTCCTTTAACGCGATGAGGCGCGTCACGAATTCTGGAGTGCCGGGTGAGAGCTTTTCATCACGAACCAGCGAGTTTCGCATATCCTCCTCACTCGTCACGTAATCGGGAAGCTCGGTGATGCTGAGGTAAGTATAGATGCTTTGCAGCGCTCCAGAGGGGAAACAGGTTTCCAGGTCACGGTGCATTTGCCCGATTTCTCCCAATTCCGCAGCCATCAGCATGAACGCAAGATCTGCCTTGCCGCCGACATTGGCGTAGGTGGTCAGGCGAGGATGGGAAGGGGCGCTATTCCGGGAGCAGAGTAACTCCAGTTTTTTTAACGATTCACTGGAAGTTGCCGAATTTTGTTCCCATTTGGCGCGATCCACTTTGTAAAAGAGGTGCATCACATGGATGCCACGGGTCAGTTTAACAGCAGGCAATGGCATAACTCAGTTTACCTCAAGAACCTGATCCAAAAGATGGGGAAGCTGGGGAAGGATCGCATCGTCCATGGCCACGAGATCAGCGCCACCTTCAGAGCCGCGGGAAAGCAGTTTTCGATTGTCCGCTGAAGCAAACGCAAGCACCGGCATGTAAGCGGTTTCGGAATTGCCTTTCAGTTCGCGAATGACCTCGCCTGTGTCTCCGCGGTCACTGGTCAAATCCATCACGATCAACATCGGTTTTTCCGATTTAGCCTGAATGGTCAAGGCGCCCAGGTCGTTGACAGTGGTGACGCGATATCCCAGGTCCTGAAGTCGATTGACCAACTGGCTGCCAGGAAGAAGGCGTTCGTAAAAAATCAAGGCAAGCGGTTTGGTCATACGGCGGTAAGATTGAACTCATCCTTGGACTGAAGATCAACAAAAGAAAAGCGGGCACCTTTCGATGCCCGCTTACCCAAACAACCAAACTACCCGACAACTCCACCCGCGATGCAGATGGACCATTATATGCGGAGTGGGAACCCACCCACTCGGACCGTAACACAAACCAACCAACTACATCATTTCAGACGTTTCGATTTCGAAACTGTTCAAAATTCCTTTTCACGGCAAATTTTTATTTAAGAAGCGAGAAATGCTCGGTTTACGTTAACGTTATCGTCGTTGCTTGCCAACATCAAAGGAATGGCTTCCAGATCAGGGAAGGATGGTTCGTCCTTCCTTTGTTTGCGTTGAAATCCCAATATTCACTGCTCCTGAAACGGGCCACATGGGCATCCAAAAACAGGAAGTTTGCCCCTTTGTTATGTGCATTGGTGTGAACATTGTTTTGCTGTGCACGGGCGGCCCGCTTTCCGTTATCAAAAAGCCAGACTACCTTTGCAGGAGTCGGGACGGTGGAGAACCGCCGGGGTTGGTCGCTCTCTCCCGTTTCATCAACATGCTCATTCATGCAGTAATGAAACAGGTTATTTCCATTGCTGCGGTTTGTGTTTGAGGGACAAATAAAAATGGAAGGAGGGAGGGGTGCGCTCGCATTGGTATGCCAGGGCATATCAAAATAACTTGGTAACCCGAGCATTACCGGCAATACCACGTACCAGCCGGTATGGCGATTCAATGTGGTCCCGGTTCCTTCCGGAGGAAGATAATCATCATAATCTGCAAGATAGAGGTGCAATGCCACACCCCATTGCCGAAGATTGTTGGTGCAGGTGATTGCTCGTGCCTTGGCCTTTGCCTGGGTGATGCCAGAAAGAAGCAGCGCTACCAGGATGGCGATAATGGCAATCACCACCAGTAATTCAATTAATGTAAATCCGCCTTTTCTAGTCCGAAAGCGCCGCTGCATAGCGTAAGCCGCGCATACTGACGAAAAACTCCGGAAATGAAAAGCTCTCCATGATGCCACGCATGATCGCGCTGCCCATTAAAATAACATCCGCCCGCTTGGCTGGAACTCCAGGAATTTCCATGCGTGATTGTAACGGCATTGACCAAAGCTGATCGTGCTGCGCCGCAGCTCCCGCATGGGGCAAAGAAACCGATTCGATCTTCGCCCGATCGTAGTGATCCAATGCAAGTTGCACCCGCGCCATGATCGTGCAGGTGCCACCTGTTCCCACCAGAGTGACCTTTTGCTCTTTTAAAAATGGGGCAAAATGCGGGGAAACCTGTTCCTTGAGAAAAGTTAAGATCCAGTCAAATGCTTCAGACTTGGTTTTTTCGAGCTTCAATTCAGCGTCCGGAAACTGTTCCATCAGTCGCACGGTTCCCATCGGAAAACTCCCGGCATATTGAATTTTTTGCTGCTTTCCGAGGATAAACTCGGTGGAACCGCCTCCAATATCCACCACGAGCAGGGGAGTGTCCTGGAACCGTGGGTCGGTGCACACCCCGGCAAATGCCAGGGCAGCTTCCTGCGCCCCTGAAATGACTGTCATTGGAATACCCGTCGCGTTCTCAATTGCACTCAGCAATTCCTTTTGGTTCACCGCATCCCGGGCGGCGCTGGTTCCGATGATCGAAATGCGTTTCGGATGGTATACCGCTGCGTAATGACAAAATTGCTGAACAGCGTGCGCTGTTGCCTTGATTGCCTCGGGCTGAAGCATGTGCGTTTGGTAAAATCCCTGTCCGAGGCGGGTCTGCTCACTCCCTTCAAAAATTGGGAGGACTGTCCGCCCCTGCACTTCAGCGATCAGCAGCTTGACTGAATTGGTGCCGACATCAATGACCGCACGGGTCTCGGCGGGAGCCATAGGATTATTTCGTTTCCCTGCGCGCCAGGACTGCCCCGCCGTAAATTCCCGCATCGTCTCCAAGCTTGGAAGCACGGATTTCAATGTTTCGATCCGTCCCCGCCAGCGCGTAGTCATGGGCTGTTTCGAGGATGATCGCCATCATCTCATCCTCCAGCGCATCGATGACTCCGCCACCCAGCACAATCACTTCAGGATTGATCAGGTTAATGATATTCGCACAGGCTATTCCGGTATATTCCGCAGCTTCCTCGATGACTTTTTCCACCAGTTTATCGCCTCGTTTCAAGGCTTTTCGAAGATCTCCGCTGCGCATGTCGGAAAGGTCCGACCCGAGCATCTCAGTAAGCACTGTTTTTTGTCCTTCCTTGATTGCGGTTTGAATCCGCCGGAAAATTGCCTGCCGACCAGCGAGCGCTTCAAAGCAGCCACGATTTCCGCAGGCGCACTTTGGTCCGGCGACTTCCAGGACCATATGCCCGATTTCGCCTGCTGTGCGGTTGAACCCGGAAAACAATTTTCCATCCAGAATCAATCCAGCGCCGATCCCGGTCCCCAGGAAAATCCCAACCAAATGGCGGGGTCGTGAATCGAGCTCGACTGTATGCACGCCGAGGGTGCAGATGCTGGCATCATTTTCGAGGAAAACAGGGATGTTCAACAATTTTTCCAACTCTTTCTTGAGCGGAATATCCTCCCATCCCAGATTGGGAGCAAAGATCACTTTTCCTGTCTCGGGGTCAACCGCGCCTGGCGCGCCAATGCCGATGCCTCTGACCTGCTTGAGGTCCAGATCGCATTCATCAACGGCATCGCTGACGCAATGGGCAATCCGCTCAATGACAGCAGCGGAACCGCGGGTTGCTTTGGTGCTCGTTTTGCTTTTTCCGAGGCACTTGAGTTGCTGGTTGAAAATTCCCGCAAGAATTTTTGTTCCGCCCAAATCGACTCCAACGAGGTATTCCTTAGTTGTTTCAGCCATATGGAGGGCCGATCAATCCGACCATCTGCCGTTTTTACACCACAGAAAGGGAGGGGCGGTCAACTGGTTTCATGTTAAATCTAGCGTGACGGTTTCCGGGATGCGCGCGGTTTGCGCAATGGAGCAGTTTTCCCCTTTTTCTGCGGCTGCTCCCTGGTTTTGAACTTTCGTATGGGCTGGACCGTTTTGGGGCGAGGTTTCGGGACCAAAAGGATAGGGCAACCTTCGTAGCCGAAGGATTTGCGCAACTGCCCCGCAAGATACTTGTTATAAGCATCGGAGAAAAGGTCATCCTTGTTGACAAAAAGGAGGAAAGTAGGCGGCGCTTTTCTTACCTGGGTGGCATAAAAGAATTTTAAACGGTGGCCTCCTGAGCTCACAGGTTGCCGTCGCTCAATGGCATCATTCAAAGTGCGATTCAGCAGGGACGTAGGGATTTGCTGCTGGAGTTGGGCGGAAACGTAGCGAACCGCTTCGAGCAATCGGTCAAGATGGAAACCGGACTTTGCCGAGGTAAAAATCACCGGGGCGTAGTCCATGAAAAAAAGTTGCTCCTGCACCCAACCAGCGAATTCATGAAGAGTGGTGAGTTTTGCATTCTCTGTGTGCTCCTTTCGATCACGCCGGGCAATTTCCTCCTTGCGCGCCCTGAGGATGTCCTCCGAGACAAGGTCCCATTTGTTAATGACGATAATACAAGCTTTGCGTTCCTCCTGAATTTTGCCGCCGATTTTTTTGTCCTGGGCTGTAATTCCAGCTTCAGCGTCGATGACAAAGACGACGATGTCAGCCCGGGCAATGGAATCTTCCGTGCGTTTGACGCTGAAAAATTCAATTGAATTGTCCACTCGCCGTTCCTGGCGCACACCGGCTGTATCGATGAGGATATATTTCTCCCGACGTCCTTCAGTGTTGACTTCAAAAGGCACATCCACCGCATCGCGTGTCGTCCCGGCAATTGGGCTGACAATGACTCTGTCAGAGCGGGTAAGCGCGTTGATGATCGAAGATTTCCCGACGTTTGGACGACCGACAATGGCGAGTTTAAGGGCTTCGATTTCTTCAGTTCCCTGTTCGGGTTCGGGTTCTTCGGGCAGATAATCGACAGCCGCATTGACAAGACGTTCTATCCCGTAGCCGTGAATGGCAGTGACCGGAAACACCTGTTCAAAGCCCAGCTCGGAAAATTCAACTGCCTCCCCTTCAGCCTTGCTGTTATCGACTTTGTTGACCGCGACCAGGACTGGTTTACCCGAAACTCTGAGCCGTTGTGCAACTTCCCGGTCCAGCGGCGTAATTCCTTCCTGCACGTTGACCACAAAGATTATTGCCGCCGCTTCCTCAATCGCAAGTTGCACCTGCTCCACTGCCGCATTGGTGATGACGTCTTTTGATTTCTCCCCCCGGAGCAACCCGATCCCCCCGGTGTCCACCAGGGTAAATGCCTTGCCACGCCACTCCGCCTCGGCCGCCACGCGATCACGCGTTACGCCGGGTTCATCATGAACAATGGCAATACGGCGCCCCACAATCCTGTTAAAAAGGGCGGACTTGCCCACATTTGGACGACCGACAATTGCAATCAAACCAGCCATGGCAAGAGCATGGGCAATCCCGGAGCAGGACGGAAGGGGAAAGAGATGAAATGCCGACCATCCTGGCTGAATTCTTCGAGCAATGTTTTTAGATGCGGCTGCGTCAGGGCTTTTTCTTTACTGGTAACACAACCAGCAACAGCAACACCGCCGCGCCCATCCAGGAAAATTGGTCCGGGCTTTTTGATTGTGGTTTGACAACTGACGCTGAACTCATGGCAGCAGCGGAGAATGGCTTGGGGATCGGCTTAAAAGCGGGTGCCAGACTGGCTTTTCCCTCTGCCTCGGCAGTATTGGACGGTTTGACGTCACAACTGTCCTCATCCCAGATTGCATGTTTACTCGGCTCCACCGTTGAACCAAACCGGTTCGCATACACCTGAGTTAGTTCGACGCCAAAAAATAGGATTTGCGAGGAGTAATAGACCCAAAGTAAAACGATCACGAGGGAGCCGGCGGCCCCGTACATTGAGACGACTGAACTGCGTCCGAGGTACATTCCAAGGGCAAATTTGCCAAAAGTGAAAAGCAGCGCAGTAAATCCAGCCCCGATCCAGACATCCTTCCAGGAAATCTTTACGTCCGGCATGATTTTGAAAATCATGGCGAAAAGAAGCGTGATCACGGCCAGGGAAACGGTAAAATTGAGGGCTTGTGCGATAAATTCCGTCCCCCCAAACCACCCTGACATGAATTTGGTCATGCCTGCCAATGCCGCGGAAACCAATAGTGAAATCAGGAGGAGGAAACCGATGGACATGACCATGGCGAAGGAAAGGAGGCGATGCCGGATGAACCCCTTGATTCCCTGTCCAGGCTTTTGTTTGACCTCCCAAATGATATTCAAAGCGTCCTGAAGTTGCACAAAAACACCGGTAGCGCCGACAATCAGCATGATTGTGGCAAAAATGGTGGCCATTTTACCGGTGGTTTCCTTTTCCGGGTTGGTGATGATCGCCTGCAACGCTTCGCCCCCTTTTTCTCCAAGGAGACCGCTAACCTGGGAAAAGACCTGTTGGCGGGCGAGTTCCTCATCGAACACCAAACCAACCAATCCAATCGCAATAACAAACAATGGTGACAGTGAAAAAATCGTATAAAAAGCCAGGGATGCCCCCAAACGGGGAGCTCCGTCAGACATCCAATCCTTTGCAGCGTCCCTGAATAATTCCCAAATCCCTTTTGCTGACAATCTCATACTCCTCCTTTTGCAATATGGATGCGGAGGAAAGATTCCGCAACCGACCTTCCCGCGTTGCCTTTGTGGCAGTGGTTTCGATAGGTTGATGCAGTGCGGTTACTGGATCGCTATATATTACGTGAGTTACTGGTACCACTGAGCTATTGCCTCGGTGGTTTTCTCATCTTCTGGATGTCTTTTGATCTGTTCAGTGAGATGGGGATGTACCAGGAACTGAAGCTGACCCCGGGTGAAATTGCGCGAATCTATTTTTTCAAGGCTCCTGACCTCCTCGTTGTGGTGCTTCCGATCACATTGCTGCTGGCCCTGCTTTACGCGTTGTCGAATCATGCACGTTACCATGAGATTACCGCAATCAGAGCAGCCGGGGTGGGGCTGTGGCGAACAGCGCTTCCTTATTTTGGAGTGGGAGCGTTGTTCAGTTTGCTGTTGTTCGCCCTGAACGAGCATGTAGTCCCGGATGGGATGGAGCAGATCGAGATGATTCTCACAAAAAGGCAAAACCTGGCTTTAACACCTGACATTCGCGCCAACGTTCATTTTCGAAATGCCCGCGATCAACGTTTCTGGAGCATTGCCTCCTATAATTTAAAAACAGGAGAGATGACCGATCCTCAGGTTGAATGGGTGCTGCCATCTGGAGTTGTCCGGAAGATTTTTGCGAAGCGCGGGGAACCTGCAGATGCAGGCTGGGTTTTTCATGATGTCCAGGCATTTGCCTATGATCGGACAAGGAACTTTGAAGATACAGCAGGCCGGATACAAACGAACATCCTTGTGATGCCGGAATTCACGGAAACGCCAGAGCAGATCAAAATCCAGGTGAAGTTCAACAAATTGAGCACGATTGAAGCTTCCAAAAAGCCGCGTTTGTCGCTTTATGAAATCAATTATCTTCGGACTCACCTGATGCTGAATCCGAAGGACCGGGCAAAACTCGAAACACAATATCACGCGCGGCTTTCACAACCCTGGACCTGTGTGGTGGTGGTGTTGATCGCGTTGCCATTCGGGGCCGCGTCAGGACGCCGGAATATTTTTGTGGGGGTGGCAAGCAGCATTTTCATCTGCTTTGCATTTTTCGTCCTCATGCGATTCGGTCTGGCGCTGGGGACCGGTGGTTACCTCACGCCATGGATAGCGGCCTGGCTTCCGAATTTTGTATTTGGAGCAATAGGGCTTTGGCTCACGGCAAAAGTAAGATGAACTCTCCCTCTTTGGAACAACTGCGTGCTGAGTATGACAAGCTCAAGTTGCTGCACCAGGTCAGCAGTGTCATTCATTCGACGCTTGAATCACGCCAGGCATTGGAATTGATCCTGAGCGAAGCTGTGCGTGTGATGCGCGCTTCCAGCGGTTCGGTGGTGTTGGTCAATCCCACGACAGGCTTTCTGGAGATTGAAGCCTCTTACGGCCTCCCGACAGAGAGCAGTGGAATCAAATTAAAAGTAGGCGAAGGGATAACCGGGTGGGTGGCAAGGACCGGCAAGCCAGCGTTGGTGGCGGATGTAACGAAAGACCGTCGCTACGTCATGGTGAAGCGGAATGTCATGTCTGAACTGGCTGTTCCATTGGAGGTGAATGGGGAATTGCGTGGGGTTTTAAACGTGGATTCGGAGCGGCTGGGGGCATTTTCAATTGCCGATTCCGAACTGCTGAGAGAACTGGCGGTGCAAGCCGCGAAAGTCATCCATAATACCTGGCTTTATGAGCAATTACGGGTCAAGGCCCGCTTGTTTGAAGCACTGTTGAGCGTGGGCCAGACGATCAGTTCCACGCTGAACCTTTCGGATGCGTTGCAAGTCATCACGCGAGAGGCATGTGAATTGATGGGTGGCAAGATGGCGTCGCTATTGATGCTGGATGAATCAGGGGAGTACCTCGACCTGAAAGCGAGTCACGGGGCAGGGGAAGCTTATATCAACAAACCGCGATTAAGTACGGCGGAAAGCGTGCTGGGTTCGGTTGTGCGCCGAAAAAAACCGGTGCAGATCGAGAATGTGCAAATCTCTTCGCGCTACCAGAATGTAAGTGTGGCACGCGAAGAGGGGTTGATCTCACTGCTGAGCGTTCCTTTGATGTATTACAAGGAGGCAATTGGGGCTTTGAGCGTTTACACTTCCGATGTCCATAGCTTTTCCAACGAAGAGATTCGAATTTTGTCATTGCTGGCGGAAATGTCAGGAATTGCAATTGAGCGGGCGCGACTTTATGAGCGGATTGTGAACATGGAAGAGCAGTTGCGCCAAAACGAAAAACTTTCAGCCATCGGGCTGCTGGCGGCGGAGGTGGCGCATGAAATCCGAAATCCGCTCACGGTGATGAAGATGCTGTATCATTCGTTAAACCTTGAGTTTTCTGCTGATGATCCGCGATCCAGGGATGTTCGATTGATCAGCGAGAAAATGGATCATTTGAATAAGATCGTGGAGCAGGTACTGGATTTTGCCAGGACAGCTGAACCGCATTTTTCCTCGGTGGACATCAATTCGTTGATGACAGACCTGATGCTGCTGGTGCGGCACAAGCTGACGAACCAAAAAATCACGTTGCAGCAGGAATTCGAAGCAAACCTGCCGATGATTCAGGCCGATCCTGGACAGTTGGAACAGGCATTTTTGAACCTCACACTAAACGCGGTGGAGTCGATGCCGGATGGCGGGAAGTTGACGATTTGCACTTCCATCGAGCAATCAGCGGAGGGGCGGCTTTTGCGGATTGATATTCGTGACACCGGTGCGGGAATGAGTCCTGAGCAGGCGGCGCGGGTTTTTGATTCCCTGCTTTCGACAAGCAAACCAAAAGGGACAGGCCTGGGATTGGCAATTGTGGTCAAAATTGTGGAAGCGCACGGCGGAAAGATTACCCTGAAGTCCAGGGAAGAGGAGGGCAGTACTTTCTCGATTTTTTTGCCGGTTCCGTAGCGTTTAGGCAAGAACACCCGGGATTGGTTTCGCCAGGCCTGCCACACCTGTCAACCGCTCATGGCGTCCGTTAACTTCGTACTGGAAAATATCATGCCTGAGACCCAGTGCGGCAAGGATGGTGGCATGAAGGTCGCGAAAAGGATAAGGGTCCTGTGTAGCCATCAGACCGATTTCATCAGTGGCGCCAATGCGGGTGCCAGCTCGAACGCCGCCTCCAGCCATCCAGATGGTAAAACCTGCAGCGTTGTGCTGTCGGCCGTTATCGCCCTGCATCATTGGGGTACGACCGAATTCACTCGCCCAGATTACAAGCGTGCTCTCGAGCAAGCCGCGTTGTTTTAAATCTTCAAGAAGGGCGGCGATTGGTTGATCAGTCCACCGGGCACGCGGGGTATGGTTGTTGGTTAATTTGTCGTGAGCGTCCCACCCATCCTTGTCCGGCATGTCATAAAGCTGCACGAAACGGACGCCCCGCTCCACAAGTCGCCGGGCCATGAGACATTTGCGTGCAAAGGCAACCGTGCGGGTGTCCTTGTGCTCGAAACCATAGCTTTTTCGAATCTGCTCTGGTTCGGTTTCAATATTTCCCACTTCGAGGGCAGCGGACTGCATCCGGTAAGCCAGTTCATAACTGGCAATACGAGCATCCAGTTCAGTAAAATTCTGGCGGGTATCACGGTGCTGGAGATTCAAGGAGCGAATTAAATCGAGCGAAGCACGCTGGCCCTCGGCAAATTGCTCGGGGGGGAGAAGGTCAAGCACAGGAGTGCCTTTATCCCGCAATCGAGTGGGTTGAAATGCAGCCGGGAGAAAACCGTTGGAATAATTGGCGGCACCGCCCAGCGGGCCTGCTTCAAACAGCATCACATAACCTGGGAGGTCCTGGTTTTCCGTTCCAAGGCCATAGGTCACCCAGGATCCGAGGCTGGCTTTTCCGGGGCGAATATCGCCGGTGTGGAGTTGATAACTGGCCGGGGCGTGGTTGTTGCTTTCAGCCTGAAGCGAATGAATGAAACAGAGGTCATCGACATGAGAGGCAACATTGGAATAGAGCTCACTGACCCACATGCCCGACTGGCCATACTGTTTCCATGAGTAAGGACTTCCGAGGAGTTCCTCCTTGCAGCCATGGAATACATTGGCAAACCGGGTGGCTTCAACCGCTTTTTTAATGGAATCAGGCACCGGTTTGCCGTGGAGTTTTTGTAGTTCAGGTTTGTAATCGAATGTGTCCACCTGGGAGGGACCGCCGACCATGTAAAGAAAGATCACCGATTTGGCTTTTGGCGCAAAATGTGGTGCGCGCGGAGCGTAAGGATTCAGTGGATCAATCAGGACTTTTGCCCCCTCACCTCTTAAATTGAGGCTGGAAAGCGCTCCCATTGCCAATGCGCCAAAACCAGCGGCGGTGCAGCTGAGAAAGTGGCGGCGTGAACAGTTGGGTGAGAGAAACATTTTTATAAAATATTCGAAATGAATTCTATTGCAATCAGTTCATTTTTTCATTGCGCGGCGTTTGGCATCCAGGAGACGACTGGCAGTACTTTCCTGTTTTGGAGAGGCGGAATCAGAACTTGCTGCCAGCGGGGACTGGCTTTGCGATTGCGGCGGCGATGATTGGCCAGGTGGCATGTCAGCCGGTGGTTTGGCAACCGGCTTGAAAAGGTCTGGATTTGGTTGAATGACAGAAGGAGTGGTGGTGAGTGCGCTCTTGATTTTTTCCTTTCTTGCCAGCAGGGCACCCAGGGCTTCATCCGCTTCGACAGGGCGCTGGGTGGCTTTCCAGAAAAATAGTGCGCGACGGAGATTAAGAGTGGCTTTGCGCCATTCTTCGGCATCGATTTGAATCCGGCGCACCCCGACATCCAGGACAAACAGAATGATGGCTACTTGCAGCATCCATTCCCACAGATCACGTGGTTGAAAGGTTTTGAGCCGGTCATGGGTAAAGGGATTGACCGCAGGATTTTTAAGATCGAGCACTTTCCCACCGCCCAGTTCAGCAAGGCGGGTGAGGAGATTGAGGTTCGGTTCGGTATTATTGAATTCAGGGGAATAATTGACGCTTGCGCCAAGGACCTGGGAACCAACCAACTGCCCATTTCGTGTTTCCATCAGATTGATCAGGTAAGCGCCGACTTCCCTGGTGGGGAAGCGGGCTTCATAATGACCGGGGCCGGTTTGCTCAAGACGCACGGTCTGCCGTTCTCCTTTAGGGCTGACGATCACCGTTTCAAGATTGAGGAAATTGCGGAAATTCCCCTGGGCATCCACTGCCTCAACACTAATCTGCCCTTCACCACGGTCCACGTTAATGTCAGTGGTGAAATCAGCATTCTCCACCTTGCGCAAACTCCATTGGGCGACTTGCGACCAGAATTGACGATATTTTGGCCAGTCCAACCAGTTCTGCGCCCATTTTGCTTTGGCATCAGAGGTGAACGCAACCGAACGCCCCAGCCCATACTGCCAATGGGCGAGCAGAGGGTCGCCCTGTTCGGAAACGAGGGGGATTTCAGCCCGCGGCTTGGCAGTGGTGGCCACATATCCCTGCAAAAGAGGATATTCCTGCGCAGAAATGCCGCGAAGGAGTTCGCTGTTTTGGGCTAACCTGGGTTTAAATGGCTTTTCGAAGATCGCGGATTTCAGAATGACTGCTGCCTCCTTGATGAAAATCTGGGGAAGCTGGGCAGGGGAACGAACATCATAAAAGCGGCCTCGCCCCACCTCAGCCATCCAGGTCATGGTGGTGGGTGAAACATGGCCGCCGATCATGACTGTGCTGACGGTAATTTTATCCGCCACGATCGATTCCACCTGTTCTGTGGAAGGGGCTGTTGGGTCCCCATCGCTGAACACCACCATATGCTTGAGACTGGCGTTGGACTTTTTAAGGTCGGTATGGGCCATGGCCATGACATTTTGGAAGCTTACCATGTCGCCCGGATTCATTCCGGCAATCAGACGGCCGAGAGATTTTTTATCCCCGACTTTTTGCAATGGGAAAAGCCAGTTGTCTGTTCCATTCCACAGAACAATTCCCATCTCATCCTGGGGACCTAGCGCTTGAAGCGCGGCGAATGCGATATCGCGCGCCCATTGATTTCCATTGGGAAACTCAGTCGCATGCACAACAAGCACGAGCGCGCCGCTCGGAAGAACTTTCTTGCTGCTCAGTTCCATGTCGACAGGGAGGGCGCGTTCGAGAGGAGTATCGCGATAACCACCTGCGGCAAAGCTTTGGTCTCCACCAAGGCAGACGAGCCCCACGCCGAAGTCACGCACCGCGCTTTCCAGCAGCCGCATCATGTCCGATCCCATATCGCCAGCGGCGATGTTGCTCAGGAAAATGGTATCGTATGATTGCATTTCAGCGAGCGTGCTCGGAAAGCCGCTGAGGTCAGTGACTTTGACATCAATGCGGGATTGGCGAAGGGCTTCGGCCAAAGGTGCATCGCTGGACGGATCAGACGAAATCACGAGGATGCTCGGGTTTCCGCGAACGTATGTAAAATTGACGGCACGATTATTTTGAGCGAGCTGATCATTCGCACCTTCCAACTGAATATCGTAACTGTAAAAGCCGGGAGTATCGAGAGTTTGAGGAAAGGAGAAGAGGTTTTTTCCGGCGGCGAGCTCGATGACCTGTGAATCGAGATATTGATCGTTGCGATAAAGACGAACGGTGGCTTTTTGTGGTTGGTCAGCCTGGGCAAAAATTTTAACATCGAAGGTTTGCCCCTTCTTCAAATTATTTGGAAGGCTGAGTTTTTGGATGGCGATGTCGTTTCCGCGAACGGCCCCCAAAGGCACTACATCCATCGTCACACCCAGAGGCTTTGCAGCAAGGATGGCGGTAATCGCATCGCCGATATTTTCGTTTCCATCGCTTAACAGGACCATGCGTTTCTGGCCAGTCTCAGGAAAAGCAGCGGTGGCAAGGCGGATGGCACTGCCAATATCTGTTCGTTCCGTATCAACGACCGCATGGATTTTTTGAAGGTCAATGGCTGGATTGGCGGAAGATTCGAGGCTGGCATCGGTGCCAAAAACAAGGACACCCCCTTTGTCATGCTCGGTTTTTTGCTTGAAGGATTGATTTACATAATTACGTGCAGCTTCCTGTTGCGGAGATGGAATGCTGTCCGAGCGATCCAGCAGGTAAAAAACATTTAATCCTTCCTGGGGGCGTTTCCACTGGATGCCAGCCAGGGCAAAAATGGTGCAAAGCACAACCATGATACGCAGGGACAAGGCGAGCCAGCGTCGCCATGGGCTGATCTGGACGTCCGATTTCCAGGCAAGCCACCCCACTATCCCGAGCGCCGGGATCAGCAGCCAGAGCCAAAGTGGATTGGTGAATTGGAAATTCATTTCATGTCAGCCAGCAATCTGGTTTCGACTGTCAGGTCATGAGAAACGAAGGAAGCTCTGGCTCTTGGCAACGGTTGGCGTCGAACAAACTTTTGGACGCGATGGTTTCCTGAATCTGCAACGTACAAATTGCCTGCCGCATCCAGGGCAATAGACCAGGGATTGTTCAATTCTCCGGGGTTGCTTCCAACGCCACCGACCAGTTCAACTGTTCGATCCTCTGAATCAAAGACCTGTATTCTGCTGTTCCCGAACTCACAAACAAATTGCAGCCCGGTGGCGTCCACCCGGACATCGTAAGGATAGTTTAATTGCCCAGCTGCCGTGCCGGGCAGCCCATAGGAACGAAGAAACTCTCCGGCCGGATTGAAGATTTGAATACGGTGGTTGCAGGAATCAGCGACATAAAGACGGTCTTGCGAGTCGATCCCGAGTCCTTCAGGACGGTTGAATTCGCCCGGCTTTTCCCCGCGCTGCCCGATGCTGTTGATGAATTGGGTTCCGTGATGAGTGAAGCGTTGCACCCGTTCGACAATCCCAAATTCGCTGATGAACAGTTCGCCTTTTGAATTGGCGACGGCCGCGCGTGGAAACATCAACTCCCCCTTGTTGGTCCCGGGGTTTCCCCATTGGGCAAGGAGAAGGCCATTTGAACTGAAATGATTCACACGCGCATAGTGCGGTTCAATCAGGACAAGGTTTCCATTGGTATCCTGGCACATCCCCTTGGCTTTTCCCTTGTCAGTTTCCGGCATTTGCCAGAGTTGTAGAAATTGACCATCCGGGGAAAATTTTTGCACCCGCCCGGTCATATCAATCACGTAAAGGCAGTTCTGGGCATCCACGGAAATGGAACGCGGTTTGTTGAATTGTCCGGCCCCGGTTCCGCGTGATCCTATGACCTGGACGGAAGAGAATAAATTGCTTCTAAGGGAGGTATCGGCGTGTGAACCTTGTGAACAACCGGTGAGCGCGGCAATGGGAAGCAGCGTCAAGAAGGGCGTGAGGTTTGCCAGACGTTTTTTTGGAATTGTTTGGAGTAGAAGCGGTGCAAGACCAAGAACAAGGAGGATCAGGCAAAGAGCATTGACTTGACCAAGATGTCCGTAATGCAGCATATTGAAAATACGGAGGGAGAGGGTTTCACCACCGGGAGGAACAATAAAGATCAAGGTTTCAACATCCCAAAGAGCGAAAACGAAAACGAGCCATCCCCCAATGAACAGTTCCGTTTTTAATTGAGGCAAAACAATCCTGAAAAAGCGGTCACCAAAACGAGCGCCGGAGAGGATGGCTGTTTCGAGCTGACCTCGCGCAATTCTGTCCCGGCCTGCCTGGACCGGTTCAAAAGCGAGGAGTCCATAGCGAAGAGCAAAAAGAAAAAATACCAACCCCGAACTGGGATAGAGCAGTGAAAAAGCAGGGCGATTGAAGATGAGGATTGCTAAAATTCCCAGGAGCACTCCGGGCAGGAGAAAAAGAGTCCAAAACGCGGCTCGCCAGGTACCGGGAAGCAGCAGCGCCATCAGGGCAGCAAGCAAGGCAGCGCAACCAGCGTTCAAGAAAGAATTCCATATGGGTGTGCCGGCGGTCGAAATTGCGGGCAGGAGTTCCCGCCAGGTCTGCCCGTCGGCAACCAAATGAAACAGCGGCAGGAGCGAAATGAGCAGCAGGCAACAAGTGGGAATTAGTGGGAACAAGTGAAACCGAAAATTGATCCGGCTGCGCAACCAACTCTTGTTCAATGAGTTATTTGTGGTTTGCCATGGAATCAGAGGAATGCGGGAAATCAGAACCCAAAGAACAGGAAGGAGAAAGATCGGCCAGGCCAGGGCAAGGGAGCGCCATGGATCGAACTGTTCAGTAAAACTCAACCAGAGTTGTCGAGAAAAGGTTTTGACCTGAAGCAGAGCAGGGATTGAAAACTGGGTCAGCGACAGGATCGCTGTCAGCGAGAATGCCTGGAAAAGGGCTGGCCTGGCAAAAGGGAAGAGCAGATATCGAAACAGCGGCAGATTACGAAGCTCCGGTGTTTGCTCGAAATAGCCGGGGGCGATCCGGCCCCAGGAAAAGCTGGTGAGAAAAAAAGTAATGGGCCAGAGGTTCAGGGTCAGCAGCAGAACAGTCCCTTCAAGGGAATAGATATTGAATGAGATGAAGGAGCGGAGTCGCCCCGTAAAGCCGAACAGATCGAGCCAGCAATTGGTCAGGAGAAATGGAGGAGTGAGCAATGCGATGGCGGCAACGATTGAGACGAAACGCGAGAACTTGGGAGACAGTAGCAGCGATCCTGTGGCGGCAACCAGGCCAAGGGCCATTGCCAACAGGGTGGTGGCAACGGTCACGATGACGCTGTTCTGTATCAGGGCCAAATCCATTAGCGGCTAAAAATCTGGGACAATAGTTTCCGGGTTTGTTCAAGGTCGGTGGAAAGCTGGAGAACAGGACTGTTTGTCGCTGGAGCGTGCCTGCCTTCCAGAGCGCCTGAGTTAATCAAAGTGTCAACCTGGGGAGGGGCGGCAATCCATTCCATGAACCGGAGAGCATTCCGGGGATTGGGTGCGCCTTTGACGATGGCGAGGCTGTTCCGGATGTACGGAAGTTCAATGGTTAATGGCAATGTGGCAATGGGCAGGTTGCGTTTTTGGCCTGAATCAATGTCGTCCCAATCGGTGAGGCCAATCCATGCTTCACCCTGACCGACAAGTTTCACCACAAGGGAATTTCCATCCAGGATAAAGGCGTTGTTGGAACGGAGTTCTTCGCACCATGACTGCCATTTGGCATCACCCCAGGTGGTGCGCAGTAGAAGGAAATGATGAAATGTGGTGCCGAACAGCGGAGAAGCCAGGGCGATTTTTCCTTTCCATTTTGCGTCGGTCAGTTCCTGTAGCACGCGAGGGGCATCAGCAATGGATAGAAAATTGGTGTTGATGACGAGGCGCCGGGTTCGATAACCAAAATGAGTCAGGGAGGAGACCACGTTTTCCTGGGCAAGCAGTCCCGCCATGATTTCTTCGTTGCTCCAGAAGAGGTCGCAACGCGGGTTGCTTTTTTCAGCGCGAAGGCGCTGGACCAGTCCAAAGGTTTTGACGGATTCGGAATCGAAAACCGGAAGTACACGAATACCGGTGGCGGCGGTGAAGCCAGCCAGCAGCGGTTCAGCATAAAACTGATCCTGAGAGGTGTAGAGGACCAGAGTCTCGGGACGGTGACAGCTGGTGAAGCAGAAGAGCGAACAAAGCAACAGATGTAGGTAGAGGCTCTTCATGCGGTGCGACGATGGTAAAACCACCATTCAAAAAGGCAGACAAGAAGGGCGGTAAGAGCGATCCAGCGCCAGATTTCAAGACTGGCCTGTCGATAAGTTGTGGCGTTGGCCCGGGCGTACTTGCCGAGTTGCAATTCCGGCCTGGGGGTGATGTCACTTTCGGCGGAATTGAGCAGGTTGACGCAGAAGGCAACCTGGTTGGTTCCAGCCTGGACCTGATAAACCCCCTGTTTGGCAGTGTCGCCGAAAACAAATTCCTGCCGGGCAGCATCGACGGGACGCTGGATTTTTGTGCCGTCCGGGAGGGTGACATCAACATTCTGCAGCGGTTGCTTGAGGGCGAAACGAAAAGGCTGACCACTCTGGACGAGCAGTTGCTGGGTGTGGCTGTTGGCTGGATTGAGGTAATCGACAGCGTTGGCAATGAAGATGGGAAATGAAATCCGGAGAGGCCATGTGCTTTGCAACACATCAAAGCCGATCCAGACCACCCTGCGCTTATCCACTTCCCCGGAAAGCATCAGGGGAGTATTGGGGGATTCGAGCAGGGGAATTCCCCAAACGGGAGTCTGGACAGCGAGTGCTTCGCTGATCTGGACAGTATCGAAACTGACAAAGCGAAGGAGGGGATGGCTGCTTTTCCAATCGACAATGGGAGGGGCATCGATTTTCGAAATGCTTTGAAACCAATTGGTATTGGCGATGTTGATTGCGAGGACATTAACTGTAGGCCAGGTGATTGGCGGAACATTGTCCAGAACGACCAGTTCAAAATCCTGGGAAGTCTCGGTCAGTTGAGGAGCGATGCTTAACACAACTCCCGGAGCGGCCTTGAGGGCTTTCTCCAAAAAACGATTTCCATGGGTCACGAGCAGAACACGGATTGGTTGAGGCAACAGGCTGACAATCGAAGCCCGGTTATCCACTGAGAGATCATCCTGGGCCGTCAAATTCATGGTAAACACTCCATCCTTTTCCTGGGTCGCCAGAAAAACCTGAGGAGAACTTTCCCGTGGAGCGAGAGTCAATTGTTTGACATCGATCACAGCACCATCAAGGAGAAGATCGAGCCGGGCCTGTTGCTGGTTGGTGGAGAAATTCGAAACCGTGGCGAAAATGGCGCGTTGCGTGGGATTTTCCGGATTTTGTCGGACATCCAGATGAACGACACCGATGTTCACCGCGCGAGTCCCGACATGATGATAGGTGAGCGGGAGATTTTTGCTCTCGAATTCCGCAAGGTTCCCGGTGGCCCCGTCGCTGAAAAGATGAACTTCCGCCCGTGTGTTGTTCTGGATCAACGTCTCGGCAAGTTTCAGGGCTTCAGCCAGATGGCTGGCGGCATCGGTGACAACAGCGCTTTGAACGGCACGACGAAGCGCGGCCTTTTCGGATGTGGGGGATTGCTTGACCTCGGTGTTGGCGCCAGCCTGGAGAATGACCATCTGGTCATTGTCATGGAGAGAATCGATGAGTTTGAGCGCTTCACGGCGAGATTTTTCAAACCGGGTTGGCGACTCGTCGATGCTTTGCATTGAAGCGGAGGCGTCAAGGATGGCAACGATGAGCCTGCCGCCAACCATTTTGCTGGAAAAATAAGGGCGGGCGAGCGCGAGCACAGCCAAAAGCAACAGGAGCAGTTGCAGGAGCAGAAGCCAGTTGTGACGGAGTTTCTGGAATGGGGCGTTGGCCTGAGTTTCAGCAAGAAACTTTTGCCAGAGCAGTGTGCTTGAAACGACTTTCACAACCCGCTTCCGTTTGAGCAGGTAAAAAACGATCACCACTGGAAGGGCGGCCAGAAAGGCAAATGCGACTGGGGAAAGAAAATTCATCAACCCCACACCTCCGATTCACGCAGTTGCTTGAGGAGCAGCTTTTCAAGGGAGGCATCCGAGGTGGTCATGAAGAAGTTGATACCTCGCGCATTGCAATACTCCCGGAGGCGTTGACAAAAATTGCGTACCGTTTGCTGATAACCGGAGAGTCGAAATTTGCCGAATGTCACTTCCTGGATACCGCCGGTTTCAGCATCCACAAGCTTGAGATCCCCGAAAGTTGAGGGATTCACCTCTTCCGGGGCAAGAATTTGAACAGCGCTGACCTGAAAGCCGCGTCCGACCAGCGCGGAGAGGCCGGGTTCGTAACCGGCAGGATCCAGAAAATCGCTTAAAACGATCGCGACGCCGGTTTGACGCGCCATGAGCGCGCCGCGACGGAGGGCGTCATTGAAATTTGCAGTTCCCTGGGCGGTCATCTGGCTGAGATTGCGAAAAAATTCCATGCTCGATTTTCGACCACGGACTTGACGCAATGCTCCACGGAGGGCGGCTTCACTCCCAACCTCAGGAAAGGCAATAATCGAAACACGGTCGAATCCGCAGAGAGCGACGTAGCCGATGGCAGCGGCAATCTGGCGGGCAAAGTTGAATTTGCGTGGCTCGCCAAAGCTCATGGATTCGCTGGCATCCAAAAAAATCGTGACGGGAAGTTCCCGCTCTTCCTCGTAGAGTTTAAGGAACAATTTATCCAGACGACCAAAGAGGTTCCAATCGAGATAACGAAAATCATCGCCTGGTGCGTAATTGCGATGATCAGCGAATTCGACCGATTGGCCGCGAGCGCGGCTGCGGCGTTCCCCCCGGGCGGAACTTTTCGCCCGGCGCTGGGCGAGCAATTGGAATTGCTCCAGCCGCCGCAGAAGTTCAGGAGTGAGCAGGGACATCAAGCTGCGACAGACGCATCCTTAGGCACATCCTTTAAAATTTGCTGAAGCACCATGTCTGTGGTGATTCCTTCCGCTTCCGCCTCGAAATTCAGGATCAATCGATGACGCAGGGTGGGGAACAGAACGGCCTGAATATCATCAAAGCTGACATTGAAACGCCCCTGGGTAAGCGCCCGGACTTTGGCGGCAAGAATCAGAGTCTGTCCTCCGCGGGGGCTGCTGCCGAAACGGAGGTATTGATTGGTGATTGCCACGGCGGTCTCGGACTTGGGATGGGTGGCAAGAATCAGGCGGACGGCATAATCCTTCACATGAGAGGCAACAGGGACTTGCCGGACAAGGCTTTGAATTTCGACCAAACGCTCGCGGGTGATCACCTGGCGGATTTCAGTTTTCCGATTTTCCGTTGTGCGCGTGAGGACTTCATTCAGTTCCGGGCCAGTTGGGTAAGTCACGAGAAGTTTGAAAAAAAAGCGGTCGAGTTGAGCTTCAGGCAGCGGATAGGTTCCTTCCTGGTCGATGGGATTTTGTGTTGCCAATACAAAAAAGGGTTCCTCCAGCTTTCTAATGGCTCCCCCGGCAGTGACGCTGTGTTCCTGCATTGCTTCGAGGAGGGCGGATTGTGTTTTAGGGGTGGCACGATTGATTTCATCAGCCAAAAGCAAATGGGCGAAAACGGGCCCATGCTGGAACTGGAATGCGCGCCTTCCATTATCGTCCTCCACGACGAGGTTGGTGCCCAGAATATCTGCTGGCATGAGGTCGGGCGTGAACTGGATACGATTAAAAGAGAGGTCCAACACCTGGCTTAAGGTTCGAACGAGGAGGGTTTTTCCAAGGCCGGGGACCCCTTCAAGGAGGACATGACCACCTGCAAAAAGGGCAAAAAGCGTTCCATCGACGATGCTTTCGTGGCCAACAATGACCTTGCCAATTTCCTGCCGCAGGTCGTTATAAATTTTTCGGAATTCCTGGATTTGCGTTTCAGAACTCATGCTATTCCTTTAAATCATTGAAGTAATCACGAACTGCACCCTGGTAAGCCCGAGGCACCTGGTCCTGGCTCAAGGCTGCCTGCGCGTCACTCTGGGCAGCACCGACCATTTCTTTGACGGCCACTTTGCTGGTGCCTTTGATGCTGACGCCTTTCATGGTGATGCTGGGCATCGGACCACCGGGAGTCATCTGCCCTTTTACTTTGGTGGCAACGAGGTTGTCTGCCAATCCACCGTCACCGCGGTCTGTCTGGGCGCGTGCTTCCATTTCCTGCTGGGTGATGCCTGAATTGTCCCATTTATCGGTAAACTCAGGGTAAACCCAACTGTCCTCATCCGTCCATGTGCCCACGCCACGCCCTGGCTGGCCGTTGCCCTGACCGGATTTGGAGTTCATGCCGGGAACATCTGAGTTGGACCATGATTGTCCATTGGCAATGCTCATTTGGGCGCGTTGCAAGGCCTCGAGGGAAGCGAGGATGCTTTGGGCATCCCCCATTTCAGAGATCATTTTCGAGAGCTCATCACCAGCCTGGGCGAGGCTTTTGGAAGCTTCAGATTTCTGGCCAGCCTGCATTTCGGAGGCGGCCTGCTTAAGCAACTCGCCGACTTTTCCGTATTCGCTGGCGGGTTTGGTTGCCTTTGAAACTTCCTCCAACATTTTCTGAAGTTGTTCCGGAGTCAGTTTGGAGGATTGCAACTGCTCAGCCATTTTTGCCAGGGTGTTTTGCGCTGCTTCAGCCTGCCCATTTTTAAGTTGCTCAGCCAGATCAGTGCCGAGCTTTTCCATTTGCATCTGAAGTTTTTCGAGTGTTTTGGCCATGTCGCGCATTTTCTCCAGGCTTACCTCGGCGACTGCCAGATCCTTGAGGACTTCATCGATATCACTTTGCTGGAGGGCGGCAATTGCTTCGTCCAGGCTCGGGAGGGACATGCCCATGTCCTTTGACTGTTTGGAAAGATCAGCAAGAGCCTGCTCGAGTTTCTCTTTGGCTGCGTCCATCGCAGGGGAATTTTTGTCCGGAAGGTTTTGGGCAAGCTCCTTTGCCTGCTCGAGATCTTTTTTGAATTTTTCGAGAGCGTCCGGATTAGCTGCCTGATTTCCAAGCTGCTGGGAAAGTTTATCGATCTGTTTTTGAAGGTCGGGAGCGCCGCCGCTGCCACCCTTGCTGGAGCTTTTGGCGGCCTTTTCCAAAGCTTTCATCGCGGGAGAATCAGCCATTTCCCTGGTTTCCTGCTTCAGCTTGTCGCTCATGTTTGCCAAATCCTTGAGCGCTTCACTGCGGGTCAACTCGGTTTTGGCCATGACCTCACCTAATTCGGCGACATTTTCGAGTGCCTTGCGGGTGGGTTCCATTGCCGGAGGCCGTTGTTGGAGGGAACGGCGGGTCAGTTCCGCCAGTTGTTTTCCGGTCTCCTGGATGTTTTTAACATCCTTCTTCTCCTGAACGTATGCCTTTGTGCGATATTCAGGAACGAAGCCCAGTCCAAATCCAAGCAAAAGAAGGAGAAAGGCCCAGCGTGAAACACGTGGAAGCGAGAAGGAAATCCCTTTTTTAATGTCGAGATTGTCGACAACTTTGACGGCATCCTTTACCAGCAATTCCTTCCATTCCTTTTCGATGGAGGAATCTTTCAATTCCAGGGCTGTGCTCAGGCGCTCTTCGGTATTTTGTGTCAGGTCCATCCACCGTGCGGTCTGAAGCAGGGTCTGAGGACGGTTCCAACCCCAAATAAATCCCACCAATGTCATGATGGCGGCGGTGATGCCGGAATAAACAAGAAAATCGAATGGGATCGGCGCAAGTTTGTAGATGATCAGGGAAAGCACCCAAAGGAGGATCCCACAAAAGAACCCCTTCCACATGCCGAGCAGCGCTTGTTGCAGACGTCTTCGCCGGGCCGCCTGGTATAAGGCGGATTGAATGCGATCCAAAGAGTCCATAAGCAGCATTACTTTGACGCGAGAATTAAAAAATGCGAGCCCATAAAGATTATCAGATTAGACCCTTTTCGGGCGGAAAAGTTATGGTTTTTTTGGCGTGCTGAAATTTTCTGGAGTTCTGGTTGCAATTTTCATTCGTTTTACGGCACACTCGCGCCCCTTTTTTCAGATTAAAAATATGGCCAAAAGCAAGAAAGCGAACAGTCCAGGAACGGTCCTTGAAATTTTGCGGAAAGTCCTCCCCAAAGCTGTGAATGACAGCAAGTTAATTGAACAAATCTATTCTGCCTGTGAGAAGGAAATCCAGGCCACGAATCGGGTGCAGGCATTCGAGAAATTCTGCTCTGCCGCGGCATTGCCGGATTTGAAGGCGATTTCTGTCCTCGATCTGAAACGGCAGTTCGAGGATGGGTTTGGAAAAGATGCCGTCAAAATCATCCCTGATGAGGAAAAAAAGGTGGCCAGGGTGCAGGTTACGGTGGGCGAAGAGACATTTGAGAGTGTGATCAAAGTGGGGGCGGTGCCGGTTGAAAGCGGCGAGGAGGGGGAGTTCAAGCCCAAATTTATTCCGTTCCCAGTGGCATTGGCGACTGATCCTGAACTGGTCTGGATGATGGCGCGAGGCGAAAATCTGACCAGTGAAGAATCCGCAGTCCTGTTGCAGAAAACACAGGATGATTTCTGGGCGTCCAAGGCCGGACAGAAGGCATTGCGTGACCGGGTGGAACGGACATTTGCCGAGTTTCTGACAAGGGTGCCTGCAAAAATGTTAACAGAAGTCGGGTTAAAGCGGCATTACAAAGAACCCGAAGCGATCAAGATTTTGAAAATTGTGAAAACCTGAAGTCAGGAATAGGCCCAGCCTCGGTCGGCGAGAAGTTCCTGGCCTGTCAGAGCGCGGCTTGAACTGCTGGCGAGAAAGAGGATGACTTCCGCAATCTCAACCGGGGTAAGAAGGTCAGGAATGCATTGGGAGCGCCTGATGAGCCTGCGGGTGGAGGCATCAACAAACTCGCGCTTTTGGCGATCGGTCATGACCCAGCCGGGGGAGACGACATTAACCCGAATACCACGAGGGCCCAGTTCCCGGGCCAAAGAGCGAGTGAAGCCGATGATCCCTGCCTTGGTGGCAACATAGGCAGACATGGTTGCCGGGCCTGTGTGGAATGTGATCGAAGAGAGATTGATAATGGAACTGCCCTTGGCCATGTGCGGGGCGGCTTCGCGGGCAGTTATAAAGAACGCGCGTAAATTCAAGGCAAAGAGATCATCGATTTGGTCGACGCCGAGATCTTCGAGGCGAATGCGTGGATCGCGAGCAGCGTTATTCACCAAAATATCCACGTGCCCGGATTCCTGGAGCACCTTCTGAATCCATTTTTTGATTTCCCGCTCCCTGCGAAGATCCACTTTCGTAAAAGCCGTGCCTGGCAAATTGCTGGAAAGGGAAACGCCTGCGGTGGAATCCAGATCACAAAAATGCACGACGGCACCTTGCTCGGCAAAAGCCTGCACGGTGGCGGCACCTATGCCGTTGGCACCACCGGTCAGAAGGACCACTTTACCGTTCAGGTCGGAATACGTTGTCACAGAAAAAAGCGACGAGCGTTCCAGCCGTTGCTCGTTTACTTCTGGCCTGCGAGCAGTTGCCGTAAAACGTAAGGCAGAATACCACCGTGGCGGTAGTAATCGATTTCAATGGGAGTATCGATCCGGCAGCGCACCGGAATGTCAATCGCCTCTCCGGATTTGCGGGTGACTCGAAGGATAAGTTCCTGTTGCGGTTTCAATTGGTCGCTCAGTCCGATGATGTCATAGATTTCACTGCCATCCAATTGAAGGCTGGCTGCAGTGGTACCCTCATGGAATTGAAGCGGCAACACTCCCATGCCGACGAGGTTGGAGCGGTGAATACGCTCGAAACTTTGGGCGATCACAGCTTTGACGCCGAGCAATGAAGTGCCTTTGGCCGCCCAGTCACGCGAACTTCCCGTGCCATATTCCTGCCCGGCAATGACCACAAGCGGAACACCGGAATTTTTGTATTTCATGGCAGCGTCGTAGATGCTCATGCGCTCTCCCTCAGGGTGAAGGATCGTGACGCCACCTTCGACACCGGGAACCATGAGGTTTTTGATCCGTACGTTGGCGAAGGTTCCACGAACCATGACACGGTCGTTCCCACGCCTTGCACCATAACTGTTGAACTCCTCCACGGTAACTCCCTCCTTTTGCAGGTAGAGGCCGGAAGGAGAGCTTGGCTTGATCGAGCCTGCGGGACTGATGTGGTCTGTAGTGACAGAGTCACCGAAGATGGCAAGAGGCCGGGCATTGCAGATTTCACCGATGGTGCCGACCTGCATCGAAAAATTGTTAAAAAATGGAGGCTCCTGGATATAGGTGGAGTTGGGATCCCATTTGTAAAGCGTCCCGGTGGAACTCGGCACTTCATTCCAGAGTGGGTTTTCAGCGGTGAAATCACTGTACAACCTGCGGAAGGTTTCAGGCCCGAAGCTGGAGCGCATGAGATCCCGTACTTCCTTCAGGGAAGGCCAGATATCTTTCAAATAAACCTCCTGACCATCCTTCCCTTTTCCAATCGGATCAGTGGAGAGATCGAGATTCACGCGTCCTGCCAGGGCAAATGCGACTACCAGCGGGGGACTCATGAGGAAATTGGCCTTGATGCTTTGATGAACGCGCGCTTCAAAGTTTCGATTTCCAGAGAGGACAGATGCTGCGATGAGGTCGTTGCTGACGACCACCTCTTCGATCCGTGGGTCGAGAGGACCTGAATTGCCAATGCAGGTAGTGCAACCGTAACCAACGGTTTGAAAACCGATCTGGTCCAGATAAGTCTGTAGGCCTGCCTTGTTCAGGTAATCCGTGACAACTCGTGATCCGGGAGCGAGCGATGTTTTAACGGTTGGTTTTACTGAAAGACCTTTCTCGACAGCTTTTTTTGCGACGAGTCCCGCTGCGAGCATGACCCCCGGATTGGAGGTGTTGGTGCAGGAAGTAATTGCGGCAATCAGGACATCCCCGTGCCCCAGG
>JANRLX010000113.1:0-22821 GCA_033762115.1 Verrucomicrobiota bacterium | reverse complement strand
GCTACTGCGTTATCCCTGGTTGGCCTGCGCGTAATACCGATACCGGTTCACGCGATAGACGTACGCGAGGATTTCCGCGACCGCGGCGTAGAGCTGAGCAGGAACCTCGCCACCCACTTTTCCATACTTGAACATCAACCGCGCCAACGGTTTGTTTTCGATGATTGGAATCTGGTGCTGGCCAGCAATTTCACGAATTTTCAGGGCGTTCAACCTCGAACCTTTGGCAATGATCTTGGGTGCCTTCATTGTTTTCCGGTCATACTGAAGAGCAATCGCAAGATGGGTTGGATTTGTCACAATCACGTCAGCCTTAGGCACATCCGCAAGCATTTGGCGATGACTTTTCCCTTTCCTACGCCTTCTCAGGCGTGCCTTTATCTGCGGATCGCCTTCGGAATTCTTAAGCTCCTCCTTGACTTCCTCCCGAGTCATCATCAGATCTCGCGTGTTTTGCCAGAATTGATAGGAATAATCCAACGCGGCAATTACCATGATCGACAACAACACGCGAGTCGCAATCTGCCCGGAAGCAGTTGCCAGGAACTCGGCAATTCTTGCCACATCCACCGAGGTATAGAAAATCGGGTCGTGCAAGATCGAATCCACCTGTGAATAAGAGAGCCCGGCAATGATCCCAACCTTCACTGTGGACAGGAGCGTCGGCACCAGGGACTTCACAGAGAAAATGCGCTTGAGCCCTTCCACCGGGTTCAACCGCTCCCATTTTGCATCCAAAGCTTCTGAAGCAGCCTGGAATTTACTCTGAACCCCTCCGGCAAGCAGCCCTCCAACCATGGATGCAAGAATAATTGGCCCGGTGCAGGCCGCGAACACCAGTGAGCCCTGGATCAAATAACCCTGCATGAGGTTCTGGGAGATGGGAATGTCATGGAGGTGACCAAGCACCGCATTTTGTGCTGCGACCAGGTTCGTCCACAACTCCGTTCCGGCAAATTTCATCCCGATCATTCCGAACATCAGGACCATCGCCGTCTGAATCTCAGTAGAGCGGGGGAACTGACCGCGCGCAATCGCTTCCTCCATCCTCCGTGGCGTTGCCTGCTCTGTCTTGTTACCCGCTTCAGACATGACCTATTTTGCTCCCAATAGTTGAGCAATTTGCATAAAATCAGTTGGCAATCGCCGCAGCCAATTGATCATGTGCTGTGCGGACAACGTGCAGGTCAGCCCGAAAACAATCATTCCCGCAAGCGACTTCACCGGGAAACTTTCAGCAAAAACATTCATCTGCGGTACCGCGCGTCCAAGCAGGGAGAAAACAAGGGTGATAATGAATGAACAGGCCAGCACCGGCGCTGTTAACTGGATTGCCAAAAGAAACACTTTGCTGCTCCTTAGAATGATATCCGTCAGCAGTTCCTTGCTCATTGAAGCCCCGCCAATTGGCAGCACTGAATAACTGTCCCGGAAGCCAGCCAGCATCCAATGATGCATGTCCAGGCACAATAAAAGCATGATCGCCAGCCAGTAGAGAATCAGACCCGGGGTCATCATCACTGAAGAATTCAGGGAGTTGAAATTGGAGGACATTGTCAGCCCCATCTCCGTGGAAATGATGCCCGCTGCAAATTCCAGCGCAAAAAACAGAAATCGACAGGCAAACCCCAGGAGCAATCCTGCGCTGACTTCCGCGAACAATACTTTAAAAACCTCCACGAAATTTGCGGCGGTTCCCGACATCCCCGGAACAAACGGCGTCACGAGAATGGCGACAAGCACTGCCAGTGATAATCGCAGGATGACTGGCACATTTTGCCCACTGAACAGGGGAAACACTGCGAAAAGCGCAGTTACCCTTGCAAAAACCAGGAACCATGTGGTGACGTCAAACACAGCAATAAGCAAATTTTTCCTAGTCCACCTACATAGCAACCACCGCGCCATCACTGCCGACTTCAACTCCCTCCTCACGGTTGCAAACCATTCGCTTGTGGCTCAGACTGCCTCCGGATGACAAAACGGTACTATGTCACAACTGCAATCGACTACGTCAATGGGCAGCCTCACCTGGGGCATGCCTATGAGAAAGTCATTACAGACGTGATTGCACGCGCTCAGCGGAGCCTCGGAAAAGAAGTCTTCTACCTCACTGGGCTTGATGAGCATGGCCAAAAAGTTCAGCAGGCTGCCCAGGCTGAAGGAAAATCACCCCAGGCCTACTGTGACTCATTGGCTGGCGATTGGAAAAATTTCGCGATCGGACTCAAACTGACTCACAACGATTTCGTTCGCACATCCGAACCCCGTCACAAGGAAGTCGTTCAGGCCATCCTGACAAAGCTCAATAACGCGGGTCATTTTTACAAAGCACAGTACAAGGGCTTTTACTCCGCCCGTCAGGAAACCTTTTTGACGGAAAAGGATCGGAACCCGGACGGCAGCTTTGATCCGATCTATGGGGATGTGGTCGAACTGGTGGAAGACAACTACTATTTTAAATTAAAGGAGCAACAACAGTGGCTGATTGACTACATTGAAAGCAACCCGGATTTCATTTTTCCATCCTACCGCCGAAATGAAGTCCTGGGGTTCCTTAAAAACAATGACCTTGAAGATCTTTGTATTTCAAGACCCACCGCACGTCTCAACTGGGGAATTGTCATTCCTTTCGATCCCGCTTACGTGACCTATGTGTGGTTCGATGCGCTGGTCAATTATATTTCAATTCCAGCAGCTCACGGTGACCCGACGATACGCAAGGAACTCACCCTTCCCGCTCCCGCTTCTGAAACGGTATCCCTGTGGCCGGCGGACATTCATGTCATCGGCAAGGATATCTTGAAATTTCATTCAGTTTACTGGCCCATCATGCTCAAGGCCATGGGACTTCCACTTCCCAAAAAACTGATTGTCCATGGCTGGTGGCAAAAGGAAGGTGAAAAAATCAGCAAAAGCACCGGCAATATCGTCGATCCCCTCGCAGTGATCGCTGAGTGGGGCCTGGATGCTTTTCGGTATTATATCACCCGTGAACTGGATATTGGTCCCGATGGCAACTGGACCGATGCCGGTTTCCAGTCACGATATCAATCAGAGTTGGCCAACGGCCTCGGCAATCTGGTCAATCGTTCTCTCTCCATGTTGAAACGTTATCGGAACGGACAGGTGCCAGCCCGTTCGGATGAACTTCGTGTTGAAGTTCAATCATTGGTGGATCGCACCCGTGAGCAGCTCCAGAACCATCAATTACAAGATGCGCTCGAATCAATTTGGGGTATTGTCAACCGTGCCAATCAATACGTCGATCAAACTGCCCCATTCAAATTGGCCAAGGATCCTTCACAAGCTGCCAGGCTTGATGCGGTTCTTTACAATTTAACAGAGGTTTGCCGGATATTAAGCGTGCTTCTCGCTCCTTACCTGCCGGAAACTTCTTTGAAAATCCACACGCAGCTTGGCTTGAACGGAGATGTTCCAACCCTGCATGAAGCAACCTGGGGCAGCCTGATCCCCGGACATATCATTGGAGAACCTGCTCCTTTATTTCCACGGAAGGATCAGCCGCCAAAGCAATAACGAGGTCATTTTAGATATGCCCGATATCCTGCTCACAACTTTGAACGCCAGGTACAGCCATGCTGCATTCGGCCTTCGATATCTCCTTGCCAATCTTGGCGAATTGCGTGAGCGCGCTGCAATTCTCGAATTCGATATCTCTCAACGCCCCACTGACATTGCCGAACTGCTCCTCGCCCATAATCCCAAAATCATTGGGATCGGTGTTTATATCTGGAACGCTGCCCAGAGCCGTGAATTGGTTTCTGTCCTCAAACGGATTCGACCTGAGGTTTTGATAATCCTCGGTGGACCTGAAGTCAGCTTTGAAACCTCGGAACAGGAAATCGCCCAAACGGCGGATTACGTGGTCTGTGGCGAGGCCGATCTCAAATTCGCCGAAGTTTGCCGCGCGTTGCTTTCCGGCTCATCACCCAGCTCCAGGGTGCTTCATTCTGAACTTCCCAACCTTGAAGCGCTTGCTCTTCCTTACGATCTCTATGATGACAAGGATGTGGCTCATCGAATCATTTACGTCGAGGCCTCTCGGGGATGCCCGTTCACCTGTGAATTCTGCCTCTCCTCTCTGGATGTCCCCGTCCGGCAATTCCCACTCGAAAAATTCCTTCCGGCCCTTCAGGCCCTCATGGATCGGGGCGTGCGGCAGTTCAAGTTTGTCGATCGAACCTTCAACCTGAACCTGAATTTCAGCCGGCAAATCCTGGAGTTCTTCCTGCAACGATATCACCCAGGTTTGTTCCTCCATTTTGAAATGGTGCCGGACAGGCTTCCCGAAGGTCTTCGTGAGTTGATCTCAAAATTTCCTCCCGGCTCTCTTCAATTTGAAGTCGGCATTCAAACCTTCAACAACGAGGTCTCAGCCCGTATCAAGCGCAGGCAAAATCTCGACCGGCTTGCTGATAATTTCCATTTCCTTCGCTCCCAGACAGGTGTGCATATCCATGCCGATCTCATTGCCGGACTTCCCGGCGAATCGTTGGAAAGTTTCGCAGCCGGTTTTGATCGATTGGTCGCATTGGGCCCCCAGGAAATTCAATTGGGTATCCTGAAACGACTTCGAGGCACGCCAATTGTCCGGCACGACCTTGAATGGGAAATGATCTATAACACCTTTCCCCCGTATGAAATCTTGCAGAACAAGCTGCTCGATTTTCAGGCCATGCAACGACTCCGCAGATTTGCCCGATATTGGGATTTGATCTTCAACAGCGGCAATTTCACCTCCTCTGCCCCATTGCTGTGGAAAAATTCCGGCTCTCCCTTCTACGGTTTTCTGCGCTGGACTGATTGGCTTTATCAGACACTTGGGAGAAATCACAGCATTGCCCTCAATTCAATTGCAGAACTTCTGTTTCGTTTTTTGACAACAGAACAACAGTTGCATCCACCCCTCGTGGCCCGCGCCATCTGGAACGATTTCCAAAAAACCGGGCGCTCAGATAAACCTGAATTCCTTCGATCCCTGATTCCGGAAAGTGATACCGCCGTTCCTTCCCGGATTAAAAAGACCGCTTTGAAACGGCAGTCTCGCCACTTGGCCCAACTTCCAAATTTAACTCCACGTGCTTAGAACGCTTACCCTTCAACTGGAAAAATCGATCCATCTGACCGGCCCACAAATTAGTGATGCGGTCGCCCAATTGATTGATGAAACAGTTCCTCCTGAAGTAAAGGCTGCCTTTCTGACAGCGCTCGCTGTAAAAGGGGAAACGCCCGGTGAAATTGCAGCATTCGCCCAGCAACTCCGTCGCCTCTCGATTGCTCCCGAACTGGACCTGGAAACCCGCTCCGCTGAAATTATCGACGTATGCGGCACGGGGGGAGATCGACTCAACACCTTTAATATCTCCACAACCGTCGCCATTGTTGTCGCAGCCGCAGGCGTGAAAGTGGCAAAACATGGCAACCGGGCGATCACCTCAATGTCCGGCAGCGCGGATGTTCTTGAAACCCTGGGGGTTCCAATTGATCTGACGCCGCAGCAGGCCGCCGATTCCCTTCACCAGCACAATTTTGCCTTCTTTTTCGCGCAAAAATATCATCCAGCCTTCAAACATATTGGTCCGGCCCGCAAACTATGTGCGGAACGGGGTCAACGCACTCTCTTCAATTTTCTAGGCCCCCTCCTTAACCCGGTCCACCCTACCGCTCAATTAATTGGGGTCGGGCGTCCCCAGCTTTGTGAACCCCTGGCCGCAGTTTTAAAAACTTTGGGCATTCGCCGCGCGATGGTTGTTTCCGGCAAAGCCGGGGAATCGTACCTTGATGAACTCTCTACCCTCGGCGAAAACTTCGTCGCTGAATTTTACCAGGAGCGGGGCGAGAACACCTCGACTCTTCATCCCGAGGATTACGGATTTAAACTCGCCACGATTGAAGATCTGCGCGGTGGAACCAAAGAAGATAATGCGCGCATCGTTAAAGCAATCCTTTCTGGCGAAGATCAGGGGCCGCGACTTGATGCGGTGCTCCTGAATGCAGGCGCAGCCCTTTTTCTGGCCAATCACTCTGAGACCATCAGTGACGGAATTGATCTTGCCCGAGTGGTAATCTCTTCAGGCGCCGCTACTCAAAAATTGACGGATCTCACAAAATAAGCCTCGGTTCCTTCAGTTTTCAGCACCCAAAATCTTTTGATTTAAGGCCTTCTTAGCCATTCATCTCCAATGGTTTTCATCATATCAGGATAGGGGAATCCCTGATCGAATGTCTCAGAATTGTGCGGAGACTGTCACATAAATGGCATATGCCATGCTCATGATGTAGCTTAACAAATATGAAAGCCTCTATGGCACAGAATAACAACTATACCAAGGAAAGCACCCTGCGATGGAGGGAAAATTTTGCTGACCGCCCTGGTATCTACCTCATGAAACTGCGTTCTCACCTGAATCGTGGAAAAATTGCTGTGGAAGATGCTTTGGACGCCGTTCGCGACATGGTCCCCGGTGACTCGCTTAAAAAGTGGCTTAAACCCTGATTCCGGCTGAGCCGAAACTATTCACCCTGCCGAATAGTTCCGCCTCATTCGCCGGAGTTGTAAGGGCTTTTAAATTCCACTTTCTCGAATCCCGCCAGCAGGAACAGCTGCCGGATTTGCATCTCAGCTCGTTCCCGCGAGTCTGTCAGAATGCCATTGTTCCGGGCTGCCCTTCGAATATCCTCAACCGCTTGCCGCCGGGCATTTTGCTCCAGGTCCTTATCGAATTGCCGGGTGATTGCCGTTGACCGCTCGATCACCTGGGTTTTTTGTTCATCCAGGTAAACATCTGTGATCTGCTCCATTGGCAGCCGAACAATCACTTTCTTTCCCTGGATTTCGATATGTTCCTCCTTGAACTCCTTCAGGTTCACTCCCGCTTTGCAGATTCCGTGGGCAAGGAGCAGAACACGGCTTTCTCCATACCATTTTGGGTCTTCCAGAATGATCACCTTTTCAATGACATACTTGACCGTCACAAGCTCAGAAAGCCCCTGCACCTGGCGGACGATTGCGGAACTGTTGATCACCCTCGGCTGGGGAAAAAGACGGAAGACCCCTGTCACAAGGCTGCCTATAAGGAGACCGATCAGCAGAAATCCGATCAACCCCAGCACGTATAATGTCCAGCGTAGTCCTTTACTCACTCCTGCATCGTGCCGGAAGGGCCAGCCTTCGGCAGTTGAATTTTTTGTCGCATCGGGTCTGGATTCTGTCGATAAAGAACCAGCACATTCCCTACCTTCATAACGATCTGACTCCCCGTCTTTTCCGCTAATTCAGCTCCAAGAGTCTTCTTCTCCTCCTTGAATTCATCGAACTTCACCTTCACCAGCTCAAGGTGTCCCAGCATCTCATCCAGGCTCCGGATGAATCCGTCACTTAACCCCTGTTTTCCCACTCGGACATGCGGATCAAGCTTCTGGGCCAGCCTCTTCAATTCACGAAGCTGCGGATTTGTCAGTTTAAAGGACATGCAGGGAGGAAACTGCAAATTGAAGGGTTAGGCAACTTCATCCCGTTTACCTCTTCAGGTCTTCCCTAATGGCAGATCGAAGAGGATTCCTGATTAGAACCCGTCAATCGGCAATCCATAATGCGAAAAAGGAGAAGCCGTTCCGGGAGCACTGAACTATCCGCCAAAGATGACGATATGAAATTGTTGGAAACAAAAAAGAAGCGGAAATCGCTCCTCCCACGGCAGGCAGCCAAAACCGGTGCAGGGACCAGCGATTCACCGCTCGCCAGGGAAGAAGCGGGTGCCGGAAACGGAAAGCGATCTCAGGATGACAAAACGGTTTTCATTAAAAGGAAATAATTATGCCGCAGGGAGATAAAAGCGCCTACACCAGCAAGCAAAAACGAAAAGCGGCGCACATTGAGGAATCTTACGAAAAACGTGGCGTAAGTGAGAAGGAAGCAGAACGGCGGGCATGGGCCACCGTAAATAAACAGGATAAAGGCGGTAAACAAACTGGATCGGGACGAAAAACAGGTTCGAAGAAAGCCTCGAAAACAAAAGGGAAAGCCTCATCAAAGCAATCGCGAAGCGGGAAAAAGAGGGGTAAAAAATGAAAACGAAATTGTCTGTTGATTGGCAGCCTGAAGTGCTCTTCAAAAAGAAGGTCGTTAACCTTCAGCATTCTCAAACCAGGTCTCTCGTTTCTCGACAAAACTTCCCTGCAACCACCATCCGCAGGTTGCGCAATCTCTCTCCAAGAAACGAAGGGCTTGCCTCCTGAGGACTTCTGCCTCTGGAATTCCCGCAAGACTTTGAGTTCCCTTTCATTTGACGCTTGGGCCACAGGTTGTTACAAACCGGTCGTCTGATTCGCAGTTCCTAACGGAGGTTATATGTCCCGTCTGGATCTTCGAGGTCGCCATAACATGAAAAAACGTCCTGTATCCAAGTACCGCCGCATCCTTCTGAAAGTCAGTGGAGAAGCCTTGGGAGGATCGGATGGGGTAGGCATCAATCCTGCCGCCATCAATGAAATGGCATTGCAGATCAAGGATGTCAGGGAACTTGGCGTTGAAATTGTCGTGGTCGTCGGGGGCGGAAACATCTTTCGCGGCCTCCAGGGAAGCGAACGAGGCATCGAAAGGGCCACCGCAGATTACATGGGCATGCTTGGCACCGTCATTAATGCCCTCGCTTTACAGGATGCCCTCGAACATGCAGGCGTGCCTACTCGCGTGCAAAGCGCCATTTCAATGGAGGAAGTCGCTGAACCATTTATTCGCCGACGTGCCATGCGCCACCTTGAGAAAGGCCGTGTTGTCATCTTCGGGGGCGGCACAGGGAACCCTTACTTCTCCACTGATACCACCGCTGCCTTGCGCGCCAACGAAATGGGCGCCGAGGTCATTTTAAAAGCCACGAAAGTTGATGGTATCTACGACTCTGATCCTAAAAAGAACCCCAAAGCCAAACGGTATCAAAAAATTTCCTATATGGATGCCCTGCAACGGCAATTGAAAGTCATGGATTCCACCGCTTTCTCCCTTTGCATGGACAACAAAATGCCAATCATCGTTTTTGACTTTTTTGTTCAGGGCAACCTGGCGCGGGTTGTTAAAGGGGAAAGTGTTGGCACATTGGTAACAGGTTAAGATTATGGCTCTCGACGATATCCTATTGGAAGCAGAAGAAAAAATGGCCAAGACCGAAGAGGTCGTGACGCACGAATTTGCCAGCGTCCGCACCGGGAAAGCCTCCGCCGGTCTGGTTGAAAATATCATGGTTGAGGCGTACGGCTCTCACATGCGTCTCCGCGAAATGGCTGGCATCACCACCCCTGAATCACGAGTGATTATGATCCAGCCGTGGGATGCCACCACCGTCCACGCCATTGAAAAGGCGATCCAAAAGGCCAACCTCGGACTCAACCCTGCCATTGATAAAAAATTTATTCGCATTGTTCTTCCAGAACTCAGCACCGAACGACGCCTCGAATTTTCGAGAATCGTCAAGAAAATGGCTGAAGATGGAAGAGTCGCCATTCGGCATGTCCGTCGCGACGCCATGGAAGCTCTGAAAAAAGAGACCAAAACCGGCGGTGTCACCGAAGACCAGATAGAAAGCGCTGAAAAGGAAGTGCAAAAACTCACTGATTCCTACATTGCGAAAATTGATGGCCACCTTGCCCACAAGGAAAAAGAAATCATGACCGTCTGAACCCGAGTTCAGGCTTCAGCTTTCAATCAACGGTTCCAGCCGGGAAATCTGCTCCCCGGATTTCAACTCACTCAGAAATTGCGACACTGTTTTCCGGTCCACTAGTTCAAGCTCTGGCGCAATCTCCGCCAGTGGCGCGAGGACAAACTTGCGTTGGTGCGCTCGCGGATGCGGAAGGATCAGCGATTGAGTGGATTTTGTTTCACCCCTGAAAAAGAGAATATCCAGATCCAGTGGACGGGCTTCATTCAGGACAGTTTTCCTGACACGTCCAAAGGCGCGTTCAATTTCCTGAAGCTTCTCCAATAATTCCTCAGGTGAAAGTGCCGGGACTGGTCTGATACCCACCACCGCATTGAAAAAATCCGGCGACCCAGGGGGACAATCCACAGGCGTGGTTTTCCAGATTGAGGAAGCAACCAGCGGTGTTGAAGAAAACGAAGCTAGCAGGTGTGCGGCCTCGCGCAAAATTGCTCTTGAATGCCCAATATTCGAGCCAAGCGCAATAAAGGCGTATTGATTGAAACTGGCCATAACATTGCCAGCGGCCAGAACTATTTCAGGCCCAGTACATCCTGCATGCTGTATAGGCCCGGCTTTTGTTTCACCACCCACTCCGCCGCGCGCAGGGCGCCATTGGCAAAGGTGTCGCGACTCGATGCCTTGTGTGTCAGCTCAACCCGTTCACCCAGCGCAGCGAAAATCACCGTATGGTCCCCCACCACATCCCCTCCCCGAACTGAGTGCATGCCAATCTCCGCACTGCTACGCTCTCCGACAATGCCTTCCCGGCCATGCCGAATCACCTCGCTCAACTGCTTCTGGCGTACCTCAGCTAGGATTTCCGCAAGGGTGGCAGCGGTCCCGCTCGGCGCATCTTTCTTTAACCGGTGATGCATCTCGATGATTTCCAGGTCAAATGGAGGTCCAAGTATTTCAGTTGCCTTTCGAGTCAGCCAAAAAAGCGCGTTTACCCCAGTGGAATAGTTGGAGGCCCATACAGCAGGAATTCCTTTGATATGATTTAAAATCGCGGCTTTCTCCCCATCCTGATGGCCAGTGGTCCCAATCACCAGGGCTTTCCTGAACTCTCCGCAAATTTTTGCAATATCCGGGGTCGCGTTGTGAAAACTGAAGTCGATAACCACATCACACTCCTCGATCACCTGTCGGATATCATCTCCAGTATCAATCTGGCCGACCACCTGCAGGTCAGGAAATGCTGTCGCGCAGCGAACTAACGCCTGCCCCATTCTTCCCTTGGAACCGGTGATGACAATCCTGGTCATGACTTGAGAAATCCACACTCTTCGAGCGTGCTCTTGAGCAGTGCCCGATTCTTTGTTTCCATTGCCACCAGCGGAAGCCGGTACTCCTCCTGAAGCAAACCTTTCATCGCCAGCGCCGCCTTAACGGGAACAGGATTGGTTTCCACAAACAAATTTCGAAAGAGCGACAGGTACTTGAAATGAATTCTCTGTGCCGCGCTGATCTGTCCCGCAGCAAACGCCCGGACCATTTGCGAAATTTCCTTTGGAATTAAATTGGAAGCAACGCTGATCACCCCTTCGGCGCCCACTGCCATGAACGGCAAAGTCAACGAATCATCTCCGCTCAGAATAATCAATTTGGGTCCGCATGCCGCCCGCAACTGGCTCACGCGATCTGCATTTCCGCCTGCCTCCTTGATTCCAACGATATTCTTGAAATCAGTCGCAAGTCGCCGGACCGTCTCGATTCCGATCTCGATCCCGCAACGCCCCGGAATACTGTAAAGAACAATGGGAAGTTTCGTGGTTTTGGCAATTGCCCTGAAATGCTGGTAAAGTCCTTCCTGGGTTGGCTTGTTGTAATAGGGTGCCACTTGAAGCGATCCATCCGCTCCAGCCCGTTCAGCAGCCTGGGTCAGGTAAATCGCTTCTTCTGTTGAATTTGCGCCGGTACCAGCCAGGACTTTGACTCTGCCGGAAACCTCTTTGACCGTCAGTTCGATCACTCGGATATGCTCCTCATACGAAAGCGTGGGAGATTCTCCAGTGGTTCCGACCGGGACAATCCCATCCACACCACCCTTGATCTGCCGTTTGATCAATTGCGCAAGAGCGGCTTCATCGATCTCGCCTCCTTTAAAAGGAGTGACAATGGCAGTGTATGTTCCTGTAAACATCAGTTTGGAAATAATGAAGTGCGGTAAGGGAAAAAACAGCTTAAATTTGGATGGTCCCCTCAAAAACGAAATCCGCCGGGCCAGTCAACGCCACATCGGAAAAGGAGTTCTCCTGCAAGGCAAATCGCACTTCCAGATCATCGCCGCCCTGCACCCTTACCTGAACAGGTGAAGTAAAACCGTGCAATTTTGCCGCAATCAATGCTGATGCCGTAACTCCGGTCCCGCAGGCAAGAGTCTCCCCCTCGACTCCACGCTCGTAAGTTCTCACTCGAATGCTGTTTGGACCAAGCACCTGCACAAAATTGGCATTGGTGCCGCGAGGCGCGAAATGAGAATGAAACCGGATTTCATGGCCAAGGTTCTGCACCATTGCCTTGTCCGCATCCGGCACAAACAGGACCGCGTGTGGGACTCCTGTGTTCAGCGAATGAATGAGATGGTTCCCTATGCTGAGTTGCACGGAATCATTAAGTCGCAAATCTCGCGGCGGCGTCAGGTTCACAGTGACCCGGTCACCGCTAAAGGTGGCCTTGATGACGCCAGCGCCTGTCTCAAAACTCGTTTGAGTCCCAGCTCCAGCCACTTTTTGGATAAACCGGCCAAAGCAACGAGCGCCATTGCCGCACATATCGGCGCTGCTTCCATCGCTATTGAAGAAATCCCAGGCCCATTCAGCTTTGCCGCTTCGAGAAGGCACCAGAAGAAACAAACCATCTGCCCCAATTCCCCGTTGCCTGTGACAAAGCCGCACCACCTGCTCTGGACTTAAACTGATCTTACCGGCGCGATTATCTATCAGGATAAAATCGTTTCCTGCGCCGTTCATTTTTGTAAATGGCACCATCATGCCGCGCGAAAATACGCCTCAAAGACCAAAGATCAATGTGAAAAGAGAAAGCCGATCAAATGAAAAACATCTGAAAACCCGCTGAAAGGGCGGCTAGGAGACAGGAAACAAAATCTCAGCAGTCGTTCGCTGTCCCGCAACGCTCTGCATGATAATCGTTCCTCCATGCAATTCCGCAAGCCGTTTGGCAATGGCAAAGCCGAGGCCTGAACCTTGTTGTTCATGAGTCTTGCGCCCAAACTGCATGTGCGCCCCCATTTTCGTAATCTGGTCAGGGGTCAATCCCCGGCCATGATCCGTAATCTGGATTCGGAACCATTTCTCATCCCCACCAGAAGTCACAATCACGCTGCTCCCCTGCGGTGAAAATTTAAATGCGTTATCGAGTATCTCTGAGAAAATCTTTTCCAGTTTAGGGTGTGCAATCCTGATCTCCCCCTCCTGTAGTTGGAGGAGCAGGTCGTTCGAACGACCAGCCTGGTCCGCTTTTTTGCGCGCCAGATCGGTTAAAACACTCTTCACCGCTGAAGGATCAGCATTTCGATATGCTTCAACCTTCGCAGGATCAGTGAAAACGAGTTCAATCTGCGAATAGAGCAGAAAATTTTCGATCACCCGTTGCAGGCGGCTTGCGGATGTATGGATATGTTGAGCAAATTCCAAAACTTCCTGAGGCGGAAGGTTTTGAGCATCCTGCATCAGGACAGATGCAAAACCCAGGATGCCATTGAGCGGGGTCATCAGTTCATGAGGTAGTGCAAGGCTGAGGCTCTCCCGCAACTCTTCCATGCGCTTATCCCGCGCCTGATTATTATCAGCCGCACGTTTAAGCCGGGTATTCACCGCTGCCAGCAGCTCCCCAATCATGAACGGCTTTGGCAGGTAATCATCCGCCCCGAGATTCATTCCCTGGCGGACATGACCTTTGTCCGCCACTCCTGTAAGAAAAATAAAGGGAATGGTTTTGCTGGTGGGATCGTTCCGGACAGCTTCCAAAACCTGGTAACCATCCCGTTTCGGCATCTGCACATCGCAAAGGATCAAGTCAGGTAAGTGAGCCAGCGCCATGCGCACTCCTTCCTCTCCATCCTCAGCAGACACGGTGTTGAAACCATTGATCTGAAGACTCTCGGTAATCAGGTTCCGAACTTCTGGCGTATCTTCGATAACGAGGATTTTTTGCATGTCACAATTGTTTACTAACAACCCATTCGCACCTGACCCCTTTAATTCCTGCGCATGAGTGTTTTGCACAGACTCTGGAACCGAATGCAAGATTAACGTTGCCAGTTACTTATGCCTACTTGGGCGCAGGCTGGCATGTGAGCCCTTAAAGCGCCTCGATGACCGGGACTGTATTTCCAAATAGCAGTCCTTTATGCCATTTCACTCGTATAAGCTTCCCATGTTATCGGCAATTTCCAATTCCACTAAAGGTCCATACCACAGTTGTGGTCACACCTCCTACAATAGACCAGACGCGCGGACGTCGCCGTTCCTTCAACGTTCCGGAAGCTTATACAATGAGCTGATGAATCACTTCCCCATGAACATCGGTCAGCCTGAAGTTACGACCCTGGAATTTATACGTGAGCTTTTCGTGATCGAAACCCAGCAGATGCAGCAGCGTGGCATGCAGGTCATGCACATGGACTTTGTCCTTCGAAACATTGAAGCCGAGTTCATCAGTTTCGCCCAGCGTTAACCCTGGCTTGATTCCGCCACCTGCCATCCACATGGTAAAAGCGTTCGGATGATGATCACGACCATCATCCCCACCCTGCACCATCGGCGTACGTCCGAATTCACCACCCCAGATCACGATGGTGTCCTTGAGAAGCCCCCGTTGCTTCAGATCCTTGACCAGGGCGGCACTGGCCTTATCCGTGATGCGACATTGCTCCTTCAATCCTCCTGTCAGGCCACCGTGATGGTCCCATGCCTCATGAAAAAGTTGGACAAACCGAACACCTCTTTCGATCAGGCGGCGGGCCAGCAGGCAATTGTTCGCATAAGAAGCTTTTCCCGGCTCGGCCCCGTACATTTCAAGCGTTTCGCGCGATTCTTTCGATAGATCCACCAGTTCAGGCGCGCTGAACTGCATCCGGTATGCCATTTCAAATGAACTGATCCTTGTAGCGATTTCCGGGTCGCCAACAATGCCGAGTCGCTGCTCGTTAAGTTTGCGGATGGTATCAAGCGAATCTCTTTGCATGGCTTGATCAACCCCTTTTGGGTTCGACAAAAACAGGACCGGGTCCCCGCCGCTTCGGAAAGGAACGCCTTGATAAACAGTCGGCAAAAATCCGCAGCCCCAATTGGAAGCACCTCCGCTGGTGCCTTTGGTTCCGGAGTTTAAAACCACAAATCCTGGCAAATCCCTCGATTCACTGCCCAGGCCATAGGTGGTCCAGGCTCCAAAGCTCGGACGCCCGAATTGCTGTGAGCCTGTGTTCATCATGATCTGGCCAGGTGCATGGTTGAAAGCATCCGTGACCATCGATTTGACGATCGCAATATCATCAACCACCTCCTTGAGGTGTGGAAGCAGTTCCGAAAGCTCGGCCCCGCATTTTCCATGCTTCTCGAACTTGAACTTCGGCCCCAGGAGAGTGGAGTTGGGATTGATGAACGCAGCCCGATATCCTTTCAGCAATTCCGGTGGAGGAAGTGTGCCGTTGAATTTGGCCAGTTGCGGTTTGTAATCGAATAATTCCAAATGGCTCGGCGCTCCAGCCATGAAAAGGAAAATGACGTTTTTAGCTTTTGGCTCAAAGTGAGGGCGTTTTGGCGCCAGGGGGTCGGCCAGGGCTGCCGCCTGCAACGAGGCGCTTTGCGAAAGCAGTTGTGAGAGTGCAATGGACCCCAATCCGACTCCGCATTGTTTAAAAAACCAGCGGCGCGTGGTCTCTTTCTTCTGCTCCGTTACAAAATGTTCCAGGCTGGTCATATCATTCCTTCGTAATCGTTTCGTCCAGGTTCAACAACACGCGCGAAATCACAGTGTAAGCAGCCAGTTGTGTTGGAGTGGCATTGGGAGGAAGGTTCTTTGGCACCTCACTTTTTCCCGTCGCCAGTTCGGAAGGGTTGACCCAGCCTTGCTGGATTCGTTCACGCTGCCGTTCCAATAATTTCAGCAACTCCTCTTTTTCTTCCTGCGATGCTTTCCTGCTCAAAGTTCGGCGAAATGCATACTCGATTCGTTCCTCATCATTATTTCCCCCATGTTGCAGGACCACCCTCGCAAGGGCCTGGGCACATTCCATTGAAAGTGTTTCGTTCAACGTCATCAACGCCTGCAATGGCGTATTCGACCGGGTTCGTTTGACGCATGAAAAATCGCCATTGGGAACGTCAAACGTTTGCAGCATCGGATAGGGAGTGGAACGACGACGGAATGTATAAAGCGCTCGCCGGTACCGATCTTCACCGGTTTCTTCAGTCCAGGTAAATGGCGCGTAGCTGTTGGGTGGCCCAAAAAGAAATTGAGGGGCCGGGGGCATCACGCTGCGCCCACCAACTTTTTCGCTCAACAAGCCACTCGTCTTTAAAGCGATGTCCCGCACGATTTCACCATCCACCCTGAAACGTGGCCCGCGCGCCACAAGCCTGTTATATGGATCCCTGGCATATAACTCTTCAGTGACTTTCGAGCTTTGCTGGTATGTCGCTGAATGAACGATCAATCGATGCATCTCTTTGATGCTCCATTTCCGCTCCATGAATTCTGTGGCCAGCCAATCCAATAGTTCAGGGTGCGATGGCGTTTCGCTCTGCGTCCCAAAATCTTCAGACGTGCTGACAAGACCAATTCCGAAATAACTTTGCCATAAACGATTCACGAACACCCTCGCGGTAGTGGGACTTTTCTCGTCGGCAAGCCATCTGGCAAACGTGAGGCGCGTGGGGGGGGCATTTTCCGGTAATTGATGTAGAAATGCTGGCACTCCCGCGCCAACCACCTTGCCTGGTTTCAGGAAGTCCCCTCGCCGCAACAGATGGGTGTCTCGCTGCTCCTCCCGCGTCATCAAGGTCAGCGCAGTCTGTCCCTCAGGATATTGTTTCCAAAGCGCCTCGATTCGGTCATTTTCGTTTTTCCAATCTTCAACTGTGGTTCTCCAGTAACTGAAAATAATTGCTTTCTGAGCGGGAGAACGTTCCCCGCGGGGAATCGAAAGCAGGTCCCGAACAGTTTTCGGGAGCGGATCAGCGGCTGGCTCATCAGCGGAAGTCACGGAAAGGCGAAAGCGCCCCAAATTATTGTTCATGTGGTCGTCGCTGTTCCATCCACCATGATTTTGCGCCAGTTGGAATGTCAGGATGGTGCCCTCTGGATAGGCGGCATTGGTTTCACAGAGAAAAACCGCTTTCCTTGCCTGGTTTCGCCGGCCCGGCCCGGCATCAATTCCCCAGGCTGTGTCCTGATTGGAATCAATTGCAAACTGGACCGGCCCGGTTTTCCGCTGCTTGCCGGACTTGTCATCAAAATTTGGCTCCAGCTCACGTTCAGGCTGATTAAAATCCGCTGACGCAGCCTTGATTTTCACCTCGGATTTCCGGGTGGGATTTTTGGCGTCTGCTGCTTCCACCTTGAACTCCGTTAATGCTGCGGTTCCCTTGAAAGAGCGTCCCGGCCCATTTGCGGGAAGGTTTGCATCAGGCAATAATTCCAAACGAAAAGCGGTGATTTTTGTCAGGTCATTGGTCACCATCATCCGCACGGTGTGTTTGGTCGGTGCATAACTTTGCGCCAGGAATGAACCATCCTTCTGGGGCAGATATTTTTGGCCACCTGTTGAAATATCCTCCACCGACAAATTCAACACCTTCCAGTCAGGCTGTCGGCAAAGGCCCTCTTCCCATTGTGCCATCTTTTCCTCCCAGTCCGGATGACGATGGCGCAAATCCTCTTCGATTTCGTTCATTTGACGCAGGACGCTTTCCCTTTGCATCTGCTCCTGGGCTGTATAAACCACCCGCATCGGTTCGTGATCATTGTTGATGAAGGCGAACATGCGGTAATACTCCTCCTGCTTCAGCGGATCATACTTGTGATTGTGGCATTGCGCGCATTGAATGGTCAGTCCCAAAAATGTTTTTCCTATGGCATCCATTCGGTCAAACATCGCTTCCATTCGGAACTGTTCAGGATCCACCCCCCCTTCTTCATTGATCATTGAATTCCTGAGAAATCCAGTGGCAACAATCTGGTCCTGCGTTGCATTCGAAAGCTGGTCCCCGGCCATCTGCTCAATAATGAACTGGTTATATGGCAGGTCGCGGTTAAAGGCATTGATCACATAATCACGGTAAAACCAAACATTGCGCGATTTGTCTTTTTCGAATCCATCCGAATCCGCATACCGTGCGGCATCAAGCCAGTGACGTCCCCATTTCTCACCGTAATGAGGCGAAGCCAGTAATCTCTCCACCTGCTTCCGATAAGCATCCGCTGATTGATCAGCGAGAAACGCATCCACCTCTTCAATTGAGGGAGGAAGGCCAATCAAATCCAGGCTCAATCGCCGCAACAGCGTTATTTTGTCCGCCCTTGGAGAGAGCTTCAGACCTTCCTTTTCCAATTTGGCAATGATGAAATGATCTATCGGATTTTGAACTTCGCTGTTCTCTTTTAAGTCAGGAAACTTCGGTTTGACCGGCGCCTTGAATGCCCAATGCTCTCCGCTTCCACTTTCCTGCTGTTCATTTGTTTCGGGCCATTCCGCCCCCTGATCAATCCACCCACGCAATAAACCAATCTGCTCAGGGCTCAGTGGTTCCCTTCTTTTTGGCATGCGGGCCAGTTCTTCATGAACTCCGGCGACCGCTTGGATCAATATGCTCTCCGCGCTTTTCCCGGGAACAATCGCCAAACCGGTTTGCCCGCCCTTCATCGCCGCCGATTTCTGGTCCAGCCTGAAGCCTGATTCCTGCTTTTTACTTCCATGGCAGTCGTAACAGCGCTCAGAAAAAATCGGTTGAATTTCCTGTTTAAAATCAACTTTCCGTTCGACTGCGGGAGGAAGGCTGCCAGCGCTGAATGCAATCGGGGAAAGAGCCAGGATTGTGACAACCGGGGCTGTCGAAAAAAATTTCGTTACACGCAAACTCATAACAAGCCAACGGCAGGCATAAGCCTGATCTGGGGCAGGCTTTCTGCATGCGAAGTCAGTCTTCAGGATGCCTTAACGCTCGATATCCGTCCACGGGAATTTACAAAATCCCATGGGACTGAAGGCAAAACTTTATCTTGCCCGTAAAAGAACACGGGCTGGTGCGCCGTCACTGTTGGCCACTTTGATCGGCAGGCAGATCATGTCATACTTTCCGGGGGCAATCTTCGCCAGATTGATCCCTTCGATAATCCAGACTTTCGCGCCCAGAAGGATTTGGTGCGTCTCGACTCCATCCTTATAATATCCACCAACCGAGAGATAATCGATTCCAACCGTCTGCACCCCTGCATCGACAATAAATTGTGACGCTTCCTTCGAGACATACACAAAGTGATCATCGAATGCATCGCTCTTCCACGATTTTTTGGAATTGCGTGTTTTGAAAAGAATTCGTTCACCAGCTTTCAACCGCTGGTTTTCCAATTCATACACTTTGACCGATTCCTTGTCCTTGATCTCGATCACTCGAGCCGGCCCAATCGTCGCCTCAAACGGCATGGTATCCAATCCCGCCCCGCCTTTGACGAAATGCAAAGGGCCATCCATATGCGTGCCGGTATGCGCACCGAACGAAAGAATGGAAACATTGCACACCGCGCCTTTGTCCATGTCCATCATCCGCGAAACATTCACTGCGGGATTGTCCGGCCAATGAACCATTCCCGACCGGATCGGCACCGAGACATCAACCCACTTTTTTTGAAGCGCAGCCATAATCGTTAATCCAGTGCGATCACATTTTTAATTCCACTCTTGTCCCCGAGAAGCAGGTCCTTGTAGCTCTCGATTTTATAGCGACCGGTAATCAGTTGACGCACCGCTTCCGGCCACCGTTGCATGAAAATCCCCAGGTCTGTGATCGCGTTCTGGAATGCGGCCTTGTCAGCATTGACGGTTCCCACCACCGCCTGGTTTTTCAGTACCAGGTTCCGCATGATATTGTCCCCTTCAATTTCAATTCCCTTTTTGGGAGCAGGAATTCCCGTGAAAACAAAAATGCCGTTCGTGCCCAGGACCTTCAGCACCTGGAAGGAAACTTTTGCCGTTCCAATCGCTTCGTACACCAGGTCGATATTCCCCACCCGTTCCGCCATCTGCTCTGCATTTTCGCTTTCGGAAGAGATATAGGTTGCGCCAAACGACTCGACCAGCTCGGCTTTTGAATTTGGCTTTTTGGAGCGGGAATAAACAAACGTCTTAAAGCCGCGGCTGATCAAAGCCATGGCTCCAAGTATTCCCACCGGTCCCGCACCAAGAACGACCGCGCGCAACCCGCGCCCCGGCTGGTCGGATGGCGCTGATTTATCAATCCAGGGAAAGCGGCTTTGAGTTTGCCAGACCTGGGCCAGGGCCTTTTCGGCCACGGTCAAAGGTTCGACCAGAACTGCGACCTCCCGTAAATTGGTTGGCACAGGATTGAGGTACTTTTCCTCGTCCACGTAAAATTCGGTCATGAAACCATGTGTCATTTTGATTCCACGCTCTGTGAAATCACCCGTGGCACAAAAATCCTGCAGGTCAGCCCGGCACGGCTGACACTCGGGATTGGAGCAAGGTCTTCTTACCGAAGGCACTACAAGATCGCCTCGCTTAAGCCCTTTCACATTGGCCCCGACTTCGATCACTTCACCGAGCGACTCATGACCAATGACAAGATATTCAAACCCCGGGGGAGGTGATCCATAAACAAAAGTGCAAATTTCCTTGTCTGTCCCACAGACTCCCACTTCCAGGGCTTTTACTTTGACCTCGTTTGGCCGGGTAATGATCGGATTGGTATGTTCAACCAATGTCACTTCCCTTCGGCCGGGCATGACCCCAACGGCTCTCATTGTCGCGTTACTCATTACTTCAGGCTGTAAACTTCAAATGATGAAGCAGCCCGTGCGGGTGAGTCCAGACTTTTGTCCCGGGACAAAGTGGGAAATAGTGGGAATTCCCGGTCTGCAATGGGTCCACCCTCAGAGGGTCATCGACGCCACCAGCTCTTGACCTGATTTACGATTTCCGGCTCCCCTGGTCGGAACTGGTTGATTAACAATTGACTACGTGAAGCTGTCAAAGCCATGATAAATTCGTCATAGCTTCGAAATCGGTGGTTTGGGTCTTTCGCCATCGCCTGCATGAGCGCATCACTCGTAGCCTGGCTGACCTCAGGAAGGACAGCGTTCGGGGGGGTTAAGGGAGTGTGTATATGCGCTGCAATCACCGCTTCAATGGTTGGTGCTTCAAACGGAACACTGCCGGTCAATGCATGGTAAAGCGTTCCTGCAAGGCTGTACATGTCTGCCAGGAAGTCTTCCCGTTCCCGTTTTACCTTTTCAGGAGCTATATAATATGGTGTTCCCCAAATGGCACCATCATCTTCCAATCCCAGCTCAGCTTGTCTGGCGAGACCAAAATCCACCAATTTGGGTTCCTCCTCGTTATTAAAAAGAATATTCCCCGGTTTGATATCGCGGTGGAGAAAACCTTTCTTTAAAGCCGAATCCAGGGCGGAAGCGACTTTGATCCCGACATCGAGAACCTGTAATTCAGAAACGCGCCCATCCCGTTCAATCCTGCTGTCAAGGCTTCCTGCATCCGCAATTTCCATCGCGAGATAGAGCTGCCCTTCGAAATCATCAAATGTATATACATGGATGATGTTGGAATGATTCAGCGCGGCGCAGGCCCTCGCTTCGCGGAAAAAACTTTCCAGTGCCTGATGATCCTCCTTCAATTCCCGTTTCATCAGCTTAACTGCCACTTCCCGATGAAGCATGGTATCAAAGGCGCGATAAACGGTGCACATTCCGCCGGAAGCAATAGGGAAGCGTAACTCAAACTGTCGCAACTGCATCGGCATCATCAGCGAGTAATTGCATTTGCTGCATGGAGTCGTTGACAAAGGAGGTAGATCCCCGGGAATGAACACTTTAGCCCCGCAACCGGGGCAAGCAACCATTCGGAGCGGCTTACGATCATCAACCCGAAACGACATCTTACGTGAATGATAGCATCTGCCATGCCTCCGACAAGTTCAGATAAGCATCCTGCGAAAGGAGTTCAATCTTGACTCTGATTCCGGGATCATGCCACCCTTACCATGGAAGAAGGGCAAGGCTGTCCTTGCAGGATTTTTACGAATTATGACGATCTCCAGTCTGCCGCGAAAAATAAAACGTGGCATTCCCTATTTACGCAAGGAAGTGCGGGCGATTGTCTCTGATCATACTCCCTTTTTTATTGCCCTTCCCCGGACGGTCCACCTTTGGCGAGCGGCTCCCTGCAATGCGAAATGCATCATGTGTGATTATGGGATCCTCAAGGGAGAAGGTTATACCAAAATTTCGCGGATTGTTTTCCCCAACGACTATATTTTCAAGGCAGTTGATCAGGTGGCTGAACTATCAGGGCGTGGGACATTGATTTCCTACATGGGTGGAGAACCCACGGTAAATCCCCAGGTCGTTGAATGGGTGCGCCGTGCCAGCAGTCAGGGACTCGATTTCCGATTCACTTCCAACGGTTATAAGATTGACCAAAAACTTGCAGCCGCCCTGGTCGATGCCGGAATGTTCAATATTGGCATTTCCCTGGAATCAATTGACCCTAAAATCAACGAAATCCTTCGGCCCCATCCAAACGGCACTCAAAAGACGATTAATGCCATCGAGTTTATGCTGGCGGAACGGGAAAAGCAGAAAAAATTTGTCAGTGTTGGTATTAAAACTGTCCTCAGCAATCTGAATCTGGAAGGCTTTTTGGATATCGTGAAGCGGTGGGGCAAAACTGATGGGGTGATGTGCACTCCGCAAATGTTCGAGCGGAACCCGAATATGTCCCAGGAAGCCAAGGACATGATGTCAATCAAGGATGTCTCCCGCATGGAGCGATTTGTGGATAACCTGCGGGCCTTGAAAGCTGATGGATATGCGGTTCATGTTT
>JANRLX010000112.1:0-24458 GCA_033762115.1 Verrucomicrobiota bacterium | reverse complement strand
ATTTGCCGCCAGCAGATCAGTGCGTTCCCAGGAATGGAATAACTACCTGGAGAGCATTCGATTTGCCCGGGAGGGAATCGGCACTTTTGATTTCGGGTACGCGGTGCGGGTGACTGCGGCCACTCGTGCGAGTCATGAACAGGAGGGCAAGCTTCGAAGGGCTGATTACCAAATCTATCCCGTGGGAGAGCAGGAGGAGTTTTTCCCTGTCATTTATCTGCGGGATGTCCGGGAGGGAGACCAGGGAGCGGTGGGTTGGGATGCTTCTTCGGAACCGCATCGACGCGAGGCGATGGAAAAGGCCCGAGACACTGGTGAACCTGTCATTACATCGCTGATCGAGCTCGTTCAGCCGAATACCAGAGAGAAACGGTCCGGCTATGTCCTGTATCTGCCGGTGTACGGAAACGAGGTTGTCCCGGACAGTGTGTTGAAACGGCGTGAGTCCCTTTCCGGGTTTGTCTTTGCTTCCTTTGTTCCCGAAGATTTCTGGTCTTCCATTTTTGCCAACACGAAGGACATGAAAATTCGCTTCTCCATCGCTGCTCTCCAGCCGGATGGCACCACACGAAGTGAGTATTCAAATCTTCCAGAGGCAGCTTCCGCCAAAGCGCCCGTTTTCCTGACCACCTACGATCTTTCTCGTTTCGGTAGAACCTGGGTGGTTCAGGCAAGCACATTGCCTTCCTTTCATACGGATTCTGACAAAGCCCTGCCCTGGATGGTTCTTGCTGCCTGCTTTGGCTTAAGCACCACCATGTTCGGCATTGCCTGGACCCAAGCCCGCGCCAGATCACGCGCGGTGCAAATGTCCGATGAACTGCGCCGCTCTGAAACTGCCCTTCGGAACAGTGAATTGCGATTCAGGCGTCTTGCGGATAATGCGCGTGATATCGTTTATCGTTTCAAACTCCGTCCCACCCCGCATGTCGATTATGTCTCTCCTTCCATTCAGAGCATCACCGGGCATTCTCCTGAAGAATTTTATGAAGACCCGCTGCTGATCACCCGATTGATCCTGACGGAGGACATCAATCTCCTTCCTTTCAATTTTACCGATCCAGCCATTTCTGACGCTCCGCTTTCTTTTCGTTTGTGCAAACGTGACGGGTCCATCGCCTGGATTGAGACGCGCCATACTCCTGTGTTGAATGATTCCCAGGAAATCATCGCTTTTGAAGGAATTGCTCGCGATGTCACGGATAAACGGACGACCGAAGAAGCGCTTCGTCAAAGTGAAGAACGGCTCACCCGCATTGTGGACACCATTGCGGACGGCGTTTTGATTCTCGATATGAATGGCAAAGTCACTTTTGCCAACGCCGCCGCTGAACGCATTTTTGGCCATCACCAGGCGGATGAAGCCTTGCCCTTGCAGAGGCGCTGGGACATTCGGGATCGTCAAACAGGTTTCTGCAGCGCCCTGATTTCTCTCGCAAAACTGCTCCGCGTGGACAACCCCCGCCAGGGATTGCAATATTCAATCAAGCGCCCTGATGGAAGCAGCGGCATCATCGCGGTTAATGCTGCCCGAATGGCAGATGACCGCTGCCAGGCCATCGGCATTGTGGCTTCCATCCGGGATGTCACAGCCGAGAAACGCACCGAACAAGTTCTCATCGACAGCCAGACCCGGTTAACGATGTTGAACAGCATTCTGGCAGTGATGGCAGCAGGAATTCCGGTTGAGGAAATCATCATTCGAACAATCAACCAACTTGCCATTTATTTCCCTTCGCACCGCGTCGTCTATTCCACTCTTGATACCTCCTGCATCCTGCAGGTGACCGCTTCGGCGGGAAGCCAGGACCTGCCTCCGATTACAGGGAATCGTTATTGTTTGGTGACTGCAACTGAATACATTTCCTCCATCCGCCGCCGCGAAGTTATTGTCATCCCGGATACCTCAACTGATGCCCGCGTTTCCTTCCTCGCTGAACAGGCTGGCAGCCAGGCGGTACGGGCCACTTTGGATCTGCCCGTGCGCCATTCCAGCAGCCTGATCGGATTGCTCTCCTTCCATTGTGCCGAGCCGCACGCATGGGAAGAACATGAAATCACAACCTTGAAGGAAGTGGTCGAATATTTGGGCATTGCCCATAAGCAGGCTGAAGCGGACCAGGAACGGAAACGGGCTGAAATGGCCCTTGAAGCAGAAAAGGAACGGCTTGGAGTCACCCTTTCATCCATTGCGGATGGTGTGATTGCAACCGACCTCCATGGCACCATTCTCCTGATGAACGGGGTTGCCGAGACAATCACCGGCTGGTCTCAGGCGGAAGCGTTGCATCGAAACATCGGCGAAGTGTTTCCAACGCTTGATGACCGCACCCGCCAGCAATTGAGCAATCCTGTCATGCGCGTGCTTCAGCGCCCGGAACACAATGAAGCCACACAGCATGTGATTTTGCTCTGCCGCAACGACCAGGAGCGGCTCGTCACCGAGAGCGCCGCCCCAATCCGTGACCATGACGGCAAACTGATCGGTGCAGTACTTGTTTTTCGCGACATTACCCAGAAACGAAAAATCGAAACGGAACTGGTCAAAGCGAGCAAACTCGAGTCAGTTGGCCTGCTTGCTGGAGGTATCGCACACGATTTCAACAACATTCTGAGCATCATCCTCGGGAATGTTACTCTGGCCAAAATGATCTCCCCGGATGGAAGTCAGATTTTCGATCGCCTCACCCAGGCGGAAAAAGGATGTCTCCGCGCCAAGGATCTGACCCAGCAGCTGCTGACTTTTGCCAAGGGTGGCGCTCCCATCAGGAAAGCAATTTCCATCATCGAACTCGTCAAGGACTCCACCGGCTTTGCCATGCGCGGCTCCAATGTAAACTGCCAAACCATCGCCCCGCCTGATCTCTGGGCAGTGGATGTGGATGAAGGGCAGATCAGCCAGGTCATCAACAACTTGGTCATTAATGCAGTCCAGGCCATGCCGGATGGTGGGACCATTCATATTGCGATGGAAAATGTCGAAGTGGAATCCGAATCCCGCTTGCCGCTGAAACAGGGCCGTTATGTCATGCTTTCAGTCAAGGACACCGGGGTTGGCATCAGCCCTCAGCATTTGGGGCGAATCTTTGATCCATATTTTACTACCAAACAAACAGGCAGCGGCCTTGGCCTGGCAACCGCTTATTCGATTGTCCAGAAACATGAAGGCTATATCACCGTGGAATCGAAGCTCGGTTTGGGCACCACGTTCTATCTCTATCTGCCAGCAACAACCGAAGTCTCAATTGTCAATAATTCATCCTCCCGCAAGGCAGCGCCTCGGGGCCATGGGCGCATCCTGGTAATGGATGATGAACAGGCGATCCTGGATCTCGCCCGGGCCACTTTGGGCCATCTCGGCTATGAAGTCGAAGTAGCGCGTGATGGCAATGAGGCCATTCAGCTCTATTCGGAAACTTATCGGACAGTCAACCGGTTTGCCGCAGTAATTATGGACTTAACGGTGCCCGGGGGAATGGGCGGGCGGGAAGCCATGAAACGGCTGCGTGAAATCGATCCCCTGGTCAAGGGAATCGTTTCCAGCGGATATTCCCAGGACCCGGTGATGGCAAATTTTCGCGAGCATGGCTTCCTGGGGGTCGTCGATAAACCTTATGAAGTGAGTCTCCTCGCCCAAACGCTTCATAACGTCATCAAAATGGAACTGGCAAGCGCCAGTTGACCCGTTTGATCATTGAAGCGCCACCGGGTTGGTGCCGTTTTCCGTCGTTGTTTCCGTAATCTTAAACCGGATCGTGTCCCAAACCTTCCGCCCCACCAACTGAAACTCGCTTCGTTTGGGCAACCAGACACCATTAAGCAATCGTTTCTTTTCCACCGAGTACTCCATGCGCTCCACCGAGCCCAGCACTCCACGCCAAAAGCGGACTTTTTCTTTCAGGCGAAAGCTCAACATGCCAACTTCATAATCCTCCTGGTCAACCAGGGCTTCTCCCTCAAGCCTGTTGATGATTCGATCACTCATTTCCTTCTCCGATTTCAACGGTTTGCGCGGAATAAATTGAATTTTCCACATTTTCCGTCCATCTCGCACGGCTTCTCCAGTCACGGTAAATTCGAAGCGTTCGATCAATTCCCGTGACAGGTTGCGGTTCCCTCTCCTCCGCTCCCCTGATTCCTCCTCTTCCTTGAGCTTCTCCGCGCTTAACGGTTGACCGTTAATTTCCAGGAGCTTGTTGCGCATTTCACCCTCCCGATGAGTGACCAGGTACAACCGATGCGTTTCTTTGGAATTCTTGCTTTCAGCATCCAGTTCCTGGCGCACCTGAAGCTTTTTGAACCAGATTTGATCGCGGCTTTTCATTTGCTCAGCATCCGCAAGCCGCGCCAGCACCTTTTCCAGAATGGTTTCAATGGGCGGTGTTCCCGCCTGGAGGGGAGCCGCGAGCAGAAAAATCAGCCACAGCCATTTCATTCGATCACAGTTTCATTTTTGGCCGGTTCTGGCAAGCAGCGGAATCGTTCATTCTCATGCCAAAATGTCTGGTTCACCTGAGTCTCTCTTACAGGTGATTAAGTTTGCGCTGTCCGTCCAAAGATGTTAATTTTGCCAGAATTTAATGTCCGAAGATAATAAGCCAAATAACAATCGGAACGAGAAACGAAACGGTGACGTTAAAGTTCCGCCGCGCAACTGGTTGATCTGGATTCTGATTCTGGGCGCAATTCCCCTGATCATTGTTTTCAATAAAAACAAGGAAGCCAAATTTCCACCTCTTCCGCGGCAGAAGCTGGTCCAGTTGCTGGAAGAAAACCGGGTCAAGGAAGGGGTCATTCAGTACAATCCCCAATCCTCTGTCTTGCAGGAGATCAGCGGCAAATATGTGGAAACGAACGGCACTGTCGTTCCCTTCCGCACCAAAACCCGTTTGAATGAAGAGCTTGAAGTCAAGCTGCTCAACTCCGGCAAGTTTGAGACAGCGGAACCGAACACGTTCCTGATGAGCCTCTTCTTTACGATTTTGCCCATTTTGATCGTCGCTTTCCTGATTTATTTCTTTTTTATTCGCCAGATTAAAATGGCCGGAAAGGGAGCCCTTTCTTTCGGCAAGAGCAAAGCCCGGATGCTCAGCAAGGAGAAAAATCGCACGACCTTCAAGGATGTCGCTGGCGTCGAGGAAGCCAAGGAAGAGGTTTCCGAATTGGTCGAGTTCCTTAAGGATCCCAAAAAATTTCAAAAACTGGGTGGCCGGATTCCAAAGGGCATCCTGATGATCGGTGCGCCCGGCACGGGCAAGACCTTGCTGGCCAAGGCCATTGCCGGTGAGGCGGATGCTTCCTTCTTCAGCATAAGCGGTTCGGATTTTGTCGAAATGTTCGTCGGCGTCGGCGCAAGTCGCGTCCGCGATATGTTCGAGCAGGCCCGCAAGAACACTCCCTGCCTCATCTTTATTGATGAAATTGACGCAGTCGGCCGCAGCCGTGGACATGGCCTCGGTGGCGGAAATGATGAACGGGAACAGACACTGAACGCCCTCCTTGTGGAGATGGACGGTTTTGACACCCAGGAAGGGATCATCATTATCGCAGCGACCAATCGGCCGGATGTGCTTGATCCTGCGTTACTTCGCCCTGGTCGCTTTGACCGGCAGATCACCGTCAATCTGCCCGATGTCCGGGGCCGCGAAGCCATTCTCAAGGTTCATGCAAAAAATGTGAAGATCGATCCTTCTGTCGATCTGGCTGTTATTGCGCGGGGAACTCCTGGCTATTCCGGCGCTGAACTCGCGAATTTGCTCAATGAAGCGGCATTGCTCGCTGCCCGTACCAACAAAAAATCGATCGGCATGCTCGAACTGGAAGAAGCGCGCGATAAAGTCCGCTGGGGACGTGAACGCCGCAGCCTCGCCATGACCGACGAGGACAAAAAGTTTACTGCCTGGCATGAAGCCGGTCATGCGCTTGTCAATGTCCTGCTGGAGCACACCCACCCGCTCCATAAAGTGACAATCATCCCACGTGGTCAGGCGCTTGGCTCCACCATGTCACTTCCCAAGCAGGATATTTTGAACCGCCGCCGCAAGGAGATGCTCGATATGATCGCCATGATCATGGGGGGCAGGATCGCGGAGGAAATCGTCTCCGGCGACATTTCAACCGGTGCCAGCGGGGACATTCAACAGGCCACTTCCATGGCCCGGGCCATGGTTTGTCACTGGGGTATGAGCGACAAGCTCGGCATGATCCAGTATGGCGACAATAATGAATATGTGTTCCTCGGCAGGGAGATGATCCGGAGCAAGGATTACAGTGAGCAAACCGCCCAGGAAATCGACAATGAGGTCAAGCGGATCATCGACGAAGCTTATGCCACGGCAAAGCATTTGATCGATACCCACCGGGACAAACTGGAACTTCTTGCCACCAAGTTGCTGGAATATGAGACTCTCGATGGCGCGCAAGTGGAGGAAATTGTTAAACTGGGGCAGTTTACCCCTCCGCCACCAACAAAGCCAAGCGAGCCGCCATCCGGCGCTCAAGCGGCCACTCCGCTTCCGGAAGTGATCAAACCAGCCCCGCCAAAGTTGCCTGGTCTGGGTTCGGCCGCCCCGGCCCCGGCCTGAACTTATGGCTTGTTGCTCTTGATTTAGCCCGCTTCGGCGGGCTTTTTTGTTTTTAAGTAATCATCCATTTCCCACTAATTCCCACTTTCTCCCGGATTTCCCACTATCCGGTCGATTCGTTTTCCATATCTAACCTCTTGCGGAAGAACACTTTTGTGGCACAATCCACCACCAATGATCGTTTGTTACCTTCTCTTCCGTCGTATCCTTCTTACTGCTGCGCTGCTCTTCTCCTCCGCCGGGCTGTTGGCTGCTTCGCCCTACACCGGATTTTATACAGGCGCGATGTATGTTTCTTTTGATGGCCCGGTGCCCATCGCTGAGTACCCCGCCGGACCGGTCGCCATCACAGTCGATGCCAATGGCAACATCACTTCTTCCGGAGACCTGAGTGGCACAGTTGACTCCGCTGGCGTCATCACCTGGAACACCCCGAACAGTAGCGGGTTCACCAGCGGAACGATTGTCGATGGCGTCGTCAGTACCTCTGTTTCTCAAAACAATAATGGAACCACTCTCACTTTTCGGATCAGCGCGAAGAACTCTGCTCCCGGTTTCGGGGCTTCCTCCAGTTTTGGTGGAAAAATATCCATTTTAAATCCAACCAAATCTCTCGAACGGCTCGGTGAGATGAAAGAGGGCAATAATCAGTTGATTACCGTTGGACCATCGGGGTCCTACGCCACGTCACCAGACGGCTTGTCATGGAACCCTGCGGGAGTACCTGCGACTTTGAATCTTAATTCGGTGGCTTACGGAAATGGCAATTACGTGGCGGTGGGGGATTCAGGCGCTATTTTTTATTCCACCAACGCCGTGGATTGGGTTGCCCGTGGCAACAATACAAAGCTATATCTCGGAGTGGCTTATGGGAATGGCCTCTTTGCGGCAGTGGGGTTTGATGGGTCGATGCAAACCTCTCCTGACGGGTTTGTCTGGACTCCAGGGGCACAACCAGTTCCCGGCGGGTTCAACGGCTATCCCCAAATTGAATTCTTGAATGGTCAGTTTGTCATTTGTAATGGCACCCAAATCAGTTTTTCTCCTGACACGGTTACATGGACGCCATTGGTGAATATCAATGCAGGGAATATTTTTACATCCGTCTATCCCGAAACAAAAATCGCCTTCCAGAACGGGGTTTATGTTGTCGCAGGCACCACCGCCCTGGCGTATTCAACAGATGGAATAACCTGGGAAAAACCGGCATTTCCCACCGGACGCATCCAGATGGTTGCAGGGGCCAACGGAAAACTCTTCGCCCAGGACCCGAATAACCACCTCTGGATTTCAACCAATGCGGTCACATGGAAACGGCTGGATAATACCGAGGATATTTACAGTATCCTGTTCTGGAAGGGACGTTATATCGCTTCCGGGGTGGATTTGCTGACATCGGAAGATGGATTGGTCTGGGTGACCCCTGAAAAGGACACCCTCCGGCAAACAATTCTCCAAACTTATTCCTTTAACAATAACGGCCTGATTTCAGGTCGGATCACCGACCAGATTTTTGTGGGGCAGGAAACCACCAACAAACCCGCTGCCGGTCCTGTGGGCTTTGCGCCCGTCCGGTTTTTCTTCAGTGCCGCAAACCTTGGTACTTACTGGGTGGGTGACCACGGCTATATTTATTATTTTTACAGCACTTTCCTCAGCCGATATGGAGTGGTGCCGCCGTTGGTGGATGCAACGCTGAGAACAGTTGCCTCCAGTGATTTCGTGCATTCAGCGATCATTGCAGGAGATGACGGTGCCATGATCCGGGTCAACGCTCCTTCAGGGAACAATTCACCAGCTTTTCAACTGATCCCTCCTGTCACCTCAAATGACCTCCTTTCCGGGGCGGGTGTTTTTGCGAACGTGATCTTTGTCGGGACGGAAGGAACTATTGTTCGTTCGGCAGACCCTTCAATGCAGCAATGGTCCGTCCTGAATTCCGGCACGACGGAGACATTGCGCCATGTCGCTCAGTACTATCAAAATTATCAACCCCTTTCTCCTGTTTCCATGACCATTGCAGTCGGGGACAACGGAACGATTTTGACATCGCCCGATGGGAGCAGCTGGACCAAGCGGGAGAGCGGGACAACTGAAAATCTTGTGGGTTCCTCCTTCCTGAACCTCGCCTCGGACAATCGAAGTTTCCTCATCGCAGGTGAGAACGGCACCTTGCTGCAATCCACCAATGGAACGAACTGGACGAAGATCCGTTCAATCCCAGCCCCGCATCGATTGGTGAAATTCGAGAACATGAAAGCGCTTGGGGAGTATGGGCTTTCTGTTGATTCAGTTCCCCCTGTGTCTGGAGCGCCCGCCGAAATTTCTTTCAAAATGAGTTACGCGAACGCAGGGAATGGTGGGTTCAAGGGCATGGCTCTGGGAAATGGGCGATGGGTGGGTGTGGGTAACGGCTTCACCGCTGCTTCAACTGATGGAAACCTCTGGAGGTCCCGGATCGTTCGGGCGGACTTTGATGCGGTGGCTTATGGCGAAGGCCGGTTCGTTGCGGTAGGGTTTGATGGAAAGGTTGGCTACTCCACCGACGGCTTGAACTGGACGCTCACAACGCAGGGACCGGTTCCGGCGACAAAAAATTTCCGGGCAGTGACTTATAGTAACGGTCGTTTCATCGCAGTCGGTACCGGAAGTTTCATCATGATTTCGGAGGATGGGATCGCATGGACGGACAAGAGCCTTTCCTCGAACGTCGAGTTTTTGGCTGTGGCGCATAATGGTTCGACAGTCGTGGCGACAGGGAAGGGCGGTAATGGAGTTATTTCGCTCAACAATGGTGATTCATGGAACGCGATTCTGACCTTTACGGGCGACACTCCCGGGCTGGCGTATGGAAATGGCCGGTTTGTTGCCGCAGGAAAGGATGGTTACGTTGCCTATTCAACGAATGGACAGGATTGGATTTCAAAGCGGCTGCCATTGCCATCACCGGTTGAAAGCCGTCCGACCTTTAACCGTACCGTGTTCGCGAGCGGCACTTTTTACTCTGTGGTTTCAAACGGGGAGCTTTTCACCACCACGAACGGTGTGGACTGGGTCCGCCTGAACAGCGGGGTGCCAAACGTCCAGGCGCTTCTGGCTGGAAATGGACGTGTTCTTCTTGCTGGAGGGGGTATTTATTCGTTCGGTGTCCTCAATGAAGGTTCACCGGCGATCACCACCCAGCCGCAATCCCGCACCGCGCCAGCCGGTTCGACAACCACTCTTCAGGTGAATGCTGTCGGTTCCGGGGGATTGAATTACCTTTGGCTCAAGAATGGGGAACCGCTGGCTGACGGAGGCAATATCTCCGGCGCAAGTTCTGCCAGCCTTCAACTTTCTGCTCTCACAAGTCTGGATAGTGGTGAGTACAGTGTGGCGATCATGAACGACGCGGGAAGCGTCCTGAGCGTGACGGCAACCTTGACCGTGGATACCAACAGCAGCAGCGGGCAAACATTTGCCGCGTGGCAGGCTGGAAAAGGATTCACTGCTGGAGTCAACGACGGGATGAACCAGGACGCGGATGCGGATGGATTGAGCAATCTTGCTGAATTCGCGCTGGGGACCGATCCATTGGCTTCTGTGGCGAACCAGAAACCTGCCGGCATCCAGGTGGAAAACAACGGCCAGGTTTATGCAGGATTGAGTTTTACCCGGAACAAAATTGCCAGCGGCGTGGAGATTCAGGTGAGTGCTTCCAATTCTCTTTCCACCGCCTCCAATGAAACAGTGATCGAAACGGTCCAGGATCTGGGCGGTGATTTGGAGCGGGTGACTGTCCGTTCCGTTCGCCCGCTGGCCGAGGTGGCAGAACTCTTTTTCCTCGTCAAAGTGGTGGTTGATTAAGTTGCAGCCTATCCTTGATTCCATCCACTTGAGCGGAAATACTCATTTGGTGAATAGCTGGATTGCAGAGTACATTATGCAACAGAAGGCCGCGCTTGATTCCATCCCGGTGGAACAAGTGTCCAGCCTGATCGCGAGGTTTGCAAAAGCACATCGTGAAGATCGCCAGATTTTTATCTGCGGCAATGGAGGGAGCGCATCCAACGCTTCACATTTCATCACGGACCTGGGGAAAGGTGCCTCCGACAAATTGCCGAAACGGTTTCGCTGCATGGCGCTGAATGACAACATCAGCTGGATCACCGCACTGGGAAACGATTATTCCTATGAGGAGGTTTACTCCCGGCAATTAATGAACTTCGGCAAGCCGGGTGACATTCTGTTGGCGCTCAGCGTCAGCGGCAGTTCTCCAAATCTGGTCAAGGCATTCGAGTGGGCGAACCAAAATGGCATTGAAACGGTGGCAATCGTGGGTGGAAAACGAGGGAGATTGAGCGAAATCGCCAGGGAAACCATCGTCATCAACAGCCAGCATTATGGCCGTGTTGAAGATGTGCAGATGGGAATTTGCCATCTGCTTTGTTACGCATTCATCGAACGCCCGGACGAGGCGCTTCGCAGCTGACACCTGGCTGTTCTAACCGTTTTGGCCGCAGCAGTGTTTGTATTTCTTGCCGCTTCCACAAGGGCAGGGGTCATTTCGTCCAACCTTGGGTCCTGACCGGACCGGTTTCGGTTTGGAAGCCACCGCTTCATTGGCTTCACTGACCATGTTGCTGGCGTTTTCGTTTGCGGTCTGGCTTTTCCTCTCGCCAAAAGCGCTGCTCTCCTGGTGAATCGTGCGCTGGGGGAGGTTATGAAGAAATTTCTGGAATGCCATCAGGCTGGAGGCGCTCAGGAAGATATTGCGGCAGATTTCGGTTTTGATGTTGACCATCAATTCCTCGAAAATCTTGAACGCTTCCGACTTATATTCCACCAAGGGGTCCCGCTGACCGTAGGAACGAAGGCCAATGCTGTGCCGAAGGCTGTCCATCCCATAAAGATGTTCCTGCCATAGTTTGTCGATTGCAGTCAGGATGGTATAACGCTCGACGGTCCGGAGGGCATCCGGATTCTCAAAGCTGATCTTGAGCTTGTAGGCGTCTCGCACTGCGTTGGAGATGAAGACGCAAACGGCGAATTGAGCAGCGCTTAGCCCGCCATACATCGAGCTTTCAACGGGCTCTTCAGTCCCGGAATTTGCCACCTTGAGGATTTCCCCTTCCGGCACACCAAGTGGGAACGTGAGGTTCACCCAGTCTGTCAAAGCGCGAATGTTCCACTCTTCTGGAGGGGTTTCCGGGCTGCTAAACTGCGAAACTTTCTGGAGGACCACTTCCTCCATCACATCCATGAGGCGGTCCTGAACATCGTTGGCCCGGAGGATTTCGTTGCGGAAGCCGTAAATGACTTCCCGCTGCTTGTTCATCACATCATCAAACTCCAACGTGCGCTTTCGTTGCTGGAAGTGATGCTGCTCGACCCGTTTTTGTGCTGTTTCGATGCTGCGATTGAGGAGCGGGTGCTCCAGTTCCTGGTTTTCCTCCAGGCCCACCCGTTCCATGACTTTCACAATGCGGTCTGACCCGAAGAGGCGCATCAGATCATCCTCAAGTGAGATGAAGAAATGTGAGGAACCGGGATCTCCCTGGCGTGCGCAACGACCGCGTAACTGCCGATCAATCCGGCGCGATTCGTGACGTTCGGTGCCGATAACATGCAAGCCTCCCAATTCAGAGACTCCGGGGCCGAGTTTGATATCCGTCCCACGGCCTGCCATGTTGGTGGCAATTGTCACCGCTCCACGCTGGCCGGCATTTGCCACAATTTCAGCTTCCTGCTGATGATATTTGGCGTTCAGCACGGAATGAACAATTCCGGCCTTTTTCAGCATTTTTGAAAGTTGCTCGCTGATATCAACCGAGATCGTCCCCACGAGGATTGGACGCCCCTGGGAATGGACTGCCTGAATTTCCTTGAGGACAGCGGTGAATTTTTCGCGACGTGTTTTGTAAACAGAGTCGTGCTGGTCCTTGCGGGCAATCGCTCTGTTTGTGGGGATGACCTGAACTCCAAGATGGTAAATGTCCCAGAATTCTGAAGCTTCCGTTTCCGCGGTGCCGGTCATGCCCGCCAGTTTTTGGTAAAGCCGGAAATAGTTCTGGATGGTGATGGTGGCGAAGGTTTGGGTTTCGCGCTGGACCTCCACCTGCTCCTTGGCTTCCACCGCCTGATGCAACCCATCACTCCAGCGTCGCCCGGTCATCAGGCGCCCTGTGTTTTCATCGACGATGATGACCTGGTTTTCCTGCACTACGTATTGAACATCCTTTTGGTAAAGACAGTAAGCCTTTAACAGTTGGGAGATGGAATGAATCCGCTGGGCGCGTTCTTCGAATTCCGCCTGAAGTTTTGCCTTGGCCTGCAGACGCTTCTGCATGTCCGCTTCCGGTCCGGCATCGATTTCATGAAAAGCGGTGATCAGGTCAGGCAGAACGAATGCATCAGGGTCCTGAGGGCTGAGAAAGTTGCGTCCCTTCTCGGTCAGGTCGGCATCATGACTTTTTTCATCGATCGCGAAAAAGAGCATTTCCTTCTGCTCAAACATCTCTTTTTTGGAGGTGTCGGTATGCAGCTGACCTTCTGTCTGGTTTAACCGGCGCAGATTGACAGGGTCCTCGAGCAGTTTCATCAATCCGACTGCTTTTGGATTTCCCAATTTCACACGGTAAAGCGCCAAACCGATTTCCCGCTCGAGTTCCTGGTTCGGCGATTTGTTGTCAGTTCCCCCGGTGGAACCCGCTTTCTGGATCAGTTGTTCCGCCTCCACAAGAAAGCGGTTGCAAAGCTTTTCCTGGGTCCGATAAAGGTTTTCGACGATGGGCCGGTAAACATCGTATTTGTTATCGGCGTTGACGACAGAGGGGCCGCTGATGATGAGTGGGGTACGCGCTTCATCGATCAGGATCGAATCCACTTCATCAATGATTGCAAAGTAATGGCCACGCTGGACCTGTTCTTCCAGGCGGGTGGCCATGCCGTTGTCACGCAGGTAATCGAAGCCAAATTCGGCGTTGGTGCCGTAAGTAATGTCACAGGCATACTGTTGGCGACGGACTTCGGAACTTTGATCATGAAGAATGCAGCCGACCGAAAGCCCCAAAAATTTGTAAACCGCCCCCATCCATTCGCTGTCACGCGCAGCCAGGTAATCATTGACAGTAACAACATGGACACCTCGCCCGGTCAAGGCATTGAGGTAAACGGGCAGTGTGGCAACGAGGGTTTTTCCTTCGCCGGTGGCCATTTCCGCGATTTTTCGGGAGTGCAGGGCCATCCCGCCGATCAATTGAACATCAAAGGGAATCATCTCCCACTTGAGAGGATGATTGCGGACCATGATTTCCTTGCCGCAAAGACGGCGGCAGGCATTCTTGACTACTGCAAAAGCTTCAGGGAGAATGGTATCCAACTCCCTGGCCAATTCCTGATTGTCTTCAATGGCGGAGAGCTTTGCCTTCCAGTCCGCAGTTTTTTTTCGCAGGTCCTCATCTGAAAGAGACTGCAGTCCAGTTTCAATTTCATTGATCCTGGCCACCACAGGCCGCAGCTTGCGGATTTCACGGTCATTTTTTGACCCAATCACTTTTCTAATGAGATAACCAATCATGCGTTCCGGAAAAATCCGTCATGGACGCTACGAGAGAAGAGCAGGTGCGTCAACAAATTGCCGAAGGAGTAGAGTCCCTCTGGAGAAGGGAGTGAAGAGCGCCCAGTTCTTCTTCGGCGACCTGGCGGAAATCGTATCTCTTTACAAATTCACGACCTTCCTGCCCAAGAAAGGACTGCCGCTCTGGTGAATTGAGAAGCTGTACGATCAAATCCGCCACCCCGGTTTGATCTCGCGATGGTTTTAAAAGCAAGCGACCAGGGAAAACCAAATCAAATATAGGCAGCGAATAACCAACAACTGGCATGCCGGCGGCGAGGAATTCGTTTACCGAAAGTCCCCAACCTTCCTCGAATGAAACCGTGATCCCCAATCGAGACTGAGCCAGGAAATCATTTTTAGACTCTTCACTGATGGCTCCAGTAATAGTGACTGAATTTGCTAAATTTTCCTGCTGGAATAGTTTTTCCATTTGGGAACGGTGGGGACCCTCTCCAATCACCAGGAGCTTTGCTCCAGGACATTGTTCGGTGACTTTTTTCCAAATTCCGGGAAGTTCAAAAACTCCCTTGTGTTCATGCAATCGCCCAAGGTAAACCGCATCGTAAATTTTTTCCCGTTTACCCATATTGAGCAAAGGTTCCAGATCGACTCCGTATCCAATGGTCGTGGAGGCTTTTGGTGGCAACCCAAGCTTCCTGGTTAATTGATTGAAATCATTTTGAACCAGCTTTGTGCCGCAGATGACCAGATCAGCATGACGGTTGATCCACCGAGCGGTGACTTTCTCTGACCAGAGGAAAAGGCGATCATTCAAAGTAAAATGCTTCCGTTGGGTGGCAAGCACGTGATGAATTTTGACAGCCAGTTTGGACCGTTGCAGTTTTGCCAGGACCATGGCTGGATAAACTTCAACGATCAGTTGAGTTGATGCCAAAATTACATCGTAATGGTGTGGGAGTTTGACTGTATGGGCTGTGAGGAGTCGGTACCCATAGGCAGGAAAATAGCGCCAGGTTTGAGCAAGGTTTTTCGTGGCATCAAAGAAACTATCACTTGAGATAAAGTGGGCGTCCGGAGCAAAGTTTGTGATTGTTTTCCGCCCTGCTTCAGCTGCGAGGAAATCGGTGGAATGGCCCATTTTATGCCAGGCATTGGCCATTAAAAGAAAATGACGGAGCCCTCCGGAAACGGACTTCGAATCATTTAATGTATTGTGAACGACTAAAATTCGCATGAATCAAAGAGGTAACACTTCGCTCCCTTGAATGGAATCCCCCCGTGCCCGTGCTTCCAGCCATTCAGATGCAATCGGGAGAATGCGATTCCAGTGGAATTGCCGTGCACGCATCCATGCCTGTTCCCGAAGGTATTGATAATGTTGAGGAACTGGAAGGAGTTGCTCAATTGCATCGGCTAGTGCCTTGGCCGTTTCATTAGCGGCAACGACTCCGGTTTTTTGGTGCAGTGTGGATTCAATCAAACCGGGAACGGGGTAAACGATTGCCGGTGTTCCCATTGCATTTGCTTCGATGACATTTAACCCCCAACCTTCCCGTTGGCTGGTATGAACCAGGAAATGCGCCTCGCGCAACGCCAAGTCTTTATCCTGTTCAGGCAGAGGTCCTGTGAAAGTAACGCTCTTCTGTAATTGATAATCCTGTACCAAAATTCGCAATGCGCGTTCTTCTTCGCCACTCCCTATAATCTGCAATGTGGCGGGTATTTTGCGCTGTAATAACTCCTGAACCAGCTTGATGGCTTCTCCGATCCGCTTGTTGGGGGCGAGGCGGGAAACGACGATCAGCCGCAATGGTAATGACAAGGATTTTGGTGGAAGTTGCGGAAGGGCCATTGTGGAGACGCCATATCGAATGATCGAAACTCGTCGAACACCATTTTTTATGAGGTCGTTACGGGTTGATTCGCATGCAGTCCAAAACGGCACCTGGCGATAAAACCAATGTGTCCAGCGCTCCTGAGTCCTGCCAATGAGATTCCAGGGCCATTTGTAAAACGCATTCCAAATCGGTCCCAATACCTCATGTATATAGCTGATGTTATGAGTGCGGCACCACCATGGCGCATACCAGGGAATGCCGTGATGCTGGTCGATTACCAGATCGAACCTAACCTGTGAGGCGCACCAGCGCGCCGCTTTCAACCAGGAATTTGCGGTGGTTCCTTCCCGGATCAGATGGATTCCATCAAGCATTTCTGTGATGGGTGCTCCCTGGAAATGGTGGGTAAACCAATAGACTTGATGTCCTCGGTCAACGAGAGCCTTTAAATATCCATGCGTGACTCTTTCAGCGCCGCCTGCTGCAGGGTTGCGGGGATCGCGCCAGTTAAGCATGAGAAAACGCATCGCTGATCTTAAACTTTAACGTGCGTAAATGTATTGTTCGGGTAAATCTGACATGGCTCATGATCATTCATAAACTTATCAGTCAACATCTTAAAGCAGCTGACGACCCGACGTTCTACACGTTTCAGGCTGATGACGCAATTTCCTGGCTTGAAAAGAAAGGGGTCACATTAGGCAAAGGAGTAGCTGTTCTTGATTTGGGGTGCGGTCATGGGATTTTCGGAGGGCAACTTAAGAAAAAAGGGTGCGAAGTAACTTTTTCGGATGAGCAAAATTTCCTCGAGCCTTCGCTCAGGAATGAACCTTTTATCCAGTTCAACCTTGAAACCGATTCGTTTGTAAAGTTGGGATCTTATGATTTGGTAATTTGTTCAAATGTGCTGGAGCATCTCCGCATGCCTAGCAGGCTTTATGATGGAATTCCTCAAACTTTAAACCCGGGGGGAGTTTTTTATTTAAGCTGGACGAACTGGTTGTCGCCTTGGGGTGGTCATGAATTCTCACCATTCCATTTTTTAGGAGCTCAGACAGGAGTTAAGTTATATGATCTGTTAATCGGAAAAAAACGGCTTCACACTCCATATCAAAATTTATTTCCCACATTCATCGGTAAAACCTTAAGGGATTTAACAAATATTCCCAATATTCAAGTCAAGGCGGTTGAACCTCGGTACTATCCAGAGTTGAAATTGATCATGAAATTACCCGGAATTCGGGAGTTTTTAGCATGGAATACGGCCATCATGATGGAAAAAAATTAAGTGCTTGACGTTTTTTCTCCTTTCATCAAGCTCTTCGAGGGCTAAGGCCGTTCATGTTATGAAATATTTGTTGGCGGGATTATTGTACGCGTTCAGTGGATTATTATACGCTGATTCTTACCTGAACCTCGATTTAACTGGGCACCTGAACCCATTTGTGCATTCCAAGACAGGGATGGCAGCCGTTGGCGCAGGGTCAAACGACTTTTGGAATGTTTACAGCAGGGATATTTCCGCAAATGAATGGCGCAGTACCGGCGTTGTGTCGAATCTTCTCTGGCATGACCAAACGCCCGCACAAGTGACCGCTCTGGTTACCAATGCAGCGGGTTTATGGTTGACAGATCATCCGGACGCGATGTTCGAAAGCTACCTCTATCCGTCCAACAAGATCGGGAGCATAGGTTTGACCTTCAGCGGGTTGCCGTCAGGCGAGTATGATGTTTACGTTTATGCACATGGGCAAGTGCCCGGGGAGAATTCTGTTATTTCACTATATGCAGCGGGCGGATTGATTGGGACCAACAGCACATCCACTTCAACAAACTGGAATGACACGAACAATTGGGTGGAAGGATCTCACTACGTGGCCTTTAGAGGAATTGCACTAACAAATACGGGAGAGTTGCATATCAACTCGGCCCCTGGATTGGATGGAGTTTCGGTCTTAAATGGTGTCCAACTTGTCTACAGGGCTCTACCTGGTGTTACCAACCCTCCAGTTGAGCCACCGATCAATCTGGTTGTTGCTGACTGGACGTTTGAAGAGGGGGGCAACGGTCAGATTGCAACGAACCTGGTTGATTATTCAGGCAGAGGTCACTCAGGCATCTCCTTCGGGGGATTGACCTATGTTTCCTCGGAGCAAGGTTCAAACGCGGCTGTTTCCTTAGCTTTTGAAGGAGTTGGTGGATTTATGCCTCAGGCGAGTTCTGATTTCAATTTCTCTACCAATGATTTCACAATTGAGGTCATCGTTTTGCCAGGTGCGGGAAATCTTGGATATCAAAGAGGTGTGGTTGTTGCGCAAAATCCTCTAAATGGAAATATCGGATATGCTATTGGGTATGATGGGCTTGAGGGGCGGGTAACCTTTTATTTGCAAAACGCATCCGGCACTCAGCAATTCGTGCGAGGTAATTTGCCTACCAACTCATTTTCCCACGTTGCTGCAGTTCGGAATGGAAACCAAATTGAGTTATATGTGAATGGATCTTTGGTTGCATCTAATGCTGTAACAATAGTGCCGAACCTGCCTGTTACCGGCGGCCCGGTGGAGTTGAGGGTGGGGGCGTCGTCAGCGGGATATAATTTCAACGGAACTTTGGATCGAGTCCGCATGACAAAGAAGGCACTAAATCCCTCAGAATTTGCGTTTGTTAGCCCTCCGCCTCCTTCGCAGACCGTTGCTGACTGGACATTTGAAGAAGGGGTTTTAGGGCAGACTGTGACCAACGTTGTAGATTATTCGGGGCAGGGCAATCATGGGTCACCCAACGGAGTGCTAGGTTATGGAAAATATATCTCTGGCACCAACGAAAGTATTTCGATGGCATTCCCTTCGAGTGCGCTATTCAAACCTGTTGCCACCAGTAATTTTAATTTCCGCGCCGAAAGCTTTACGCTGGAAGCATTGATTAATCCCGGAGACTTGAATACCGAACAACGTGGTTTGGTGGTGGCTCAAAATCCTTCAAATAACAAGATTGGTTATGCTTTGGGCTATAGCAGTCAGACCCGTGAAGTGACCTTTTATCTGCAGGATGAGTCGAATGTTCAGGAATATGTCAGGGTTGCTATTCCTTCTGATAATTTCGCGCATCATATTGCAGCAGTTCGTGACGACAATACCTTGAAGTTATATCTTGATGGGAATCTCGCGGCATCTAACACCGTAACAATTCTTCCTGGGCTTCCTCCGGGTGGGCCAGTCGATTTGTATGTGGGCGGTTCATCTGCGGGGTATTACTATCATGGCTCAATGGATCGGGTTCGGATTACCAGAGGGGTGCTTGGACCACAGGAATTTTTCCCCTTTACTCCAGGGACTACATCCATTGACCCACCAATAATCACACTGCAGCCTATCTCCCGAACTGTAAATGTGGGCGGAAATGCAACGTTCACGGTCGCAGGAATGGGGCAAAATCTTGTTTATCAATGGTTTTTTGGGACTGAACTTTTGACTGGCGCCACGAATTCTTCGCTTGTGTTAAGCAACATTCAATCCAGCGCCGCTGGAGGATACTCTGTAGTCCTTGCGAATGAGTTAGGTAGCGTGGTAAGCAGGACTGCACTCTTAACGGTTTTGGATTATTCAGGGCTCCTGGGAGATTGGACAATGGAAGAAGGCACTAATAATGTGACCGCGATCAGCTTGCGTGATTATTCCTCTTTCTCGAACAATGCAACATCAACACCAAGCCGCAGGACTGCAGTTTATACCAATGTAGTGGAAGGCGAAGGTTCCTTGGCAGTGTATTTTAAGACCAACCGGAACAGTCTTTTCAGTGCAAGTGGAGGTGAAGAGTACAGAATCACAACAAACTTTACCGCAGAAGCAATCCTGAATCCTTCTGGGACGAACCGGAATGAAACATTTTTCCTGATCCGAAGCTCCATTGGGACTAGTGAGTTTCGACTTAGCTATGATTCGATAACGCAAGCCGTGGCTATCAAAATTGTCGCGTTCGCAAATTCATTCACATTAACTGGGCCACTTCCCCAGGATGGCAAATATCACTATATCGGTGTAATCATTAATGAATCGGGTGTTGCACTCTTTGTGGATAAGCAACTCGTTGGCTTCAAGCCGCTCCTCACTCCGATCATATTTAGCGGAGTTCCTTCGTATATTGCTTCCATCGGCGGGGACATAAATCGACCGACAGGATTTACGGGTTCGATTGACAGAATCCGATTGTTTGGAAGTGGATTTACCAACGGCTTTCTTCCTTTCCCAAGTTTGCCTGTAATCAATTCGCATCCAGTTTCACAGATTGTTTGGGAAGGACAAACGGTGGAACTTTCGGTGGGTTACACTCCGCGCCCCGGAATATCCGTTCAATGGTATAAAGGAACGAATTCCTTGCCAAACCAAACAAATGATCTTTTGACTCTTCCTGGCGTCTCTTTGGCTGATTCGGGAACTTACAAAGCTCGTCTTTCGTTCGCAACTGGAGAGTTCGTGGATAGCTCTGAAGCGCTGCTGACCGTTCTTCCAGCTGACGATTCGGCGCCCGTTATTGTGATCGACTCTCCTCTGGCGGGTGAAACCGTCGATGAACGATTCCACCTGCGTGGTTCCATCCAGGATAATTCGCGAATTGTTAATTCGACCTGGTCATGGAATGGAGCACCCCCGCAACCTTTGATCCTTCAAACTTCGCTTTTCGAAGTTCTGGATCAACGAATGGTTCCAGGAACCAACATCTTCACTATTATAGCTGAAGATGAATTTGGTAATTTCGGTAGTAACGAAGTCACAACGATCTGGACTCCTCTCCGCGTGCTATCCCTTGGCAGCGCTCCTGCGAGGCAGGAAGGGGCTGCTGTGCAACTGCCCATCAGGCTCACTTCTACTGGTGTAGTGTCCGGAATTACTTTCATCATCGCATATGATACCAATTATTTGCGGATGCCAGTTGTTGAATGGAATTACCAACTCGACCATAGCTTGAAGGAGGTCAACGATCTCGGTAATGGAAAGGTGAAATTGGCTGTAGTGGGTGCGCTTGATTCCGAATTACTCGGTTCAATCAGATTCCGCACTCGCAGTGTTCCTAGCAACCTGGTCACATCAATTGATCTGGAGTTGGTAGGCATCTACGATCAGACAGGCAATGAACTTCTGTTCGGCACTGCCTTGGTGGGTTCTTCTGTCAATATTACTCAACGCGATTACCTGGGCGACAACAACGCAAATGATCGTTTGGACGTAGGTGATGCCGGGATAATTCTTCGAATGGTCACGGAACTGGAGGAAGTTCGGCCATGGGATGTCACCGGAAACGACTTGAACATTAACAATCAGGTTGATTCAGGGGATGTCATCCGCGTGCTTCGAGCGGTTGTAGGGCTGGATCCGCAGCCTGGTTCTGGGGAGAACAACGCGCTGGCGCGTCAAAACCTCTCTCCTACTAATGTGCCTCTGGTTTTGGATTACGTGGATCTGACTACTTCCAATGAGATAGTCTCAGCCGGTGATATCGTAACTGTGACAGGCGATGTTTATGTGGAATCTCCTATTTCCGGGGCTTCCTTTAAAATTTCCTATCCCGCTGATGTTTTGAGATTAACGGGCTCACAGTCCCTTGGCGCTGGAACTCTGGTTCCATCAGGAGGCCTCGTTCTGTGGAATGTGGCTCCTGCAAATAATTATTCCGCACAGTCCGGCCTCGTTTCTGGGGCCATGTCAACACCCACGCTGTGGAATGGAGCCGCTGGACAACTGCTCCGGCTCAGCTTTGTTGCGCAGGAAGGGATCACATCGAAATATCGCTGGCCGATTGAAATTCAACAGGTGGAGGTTTCGGATGCCACTTCGTTAACAAGAACGATCGGTGGCGATACGCTCTACATTTCAAGCCGCACGCCAATTCCTGCCAATATTGATGCTACGATCAGCACTGAAGGCAAACCTACCTTCACAATAACCGGGGAAGCGGGCGGAACCTACCGCATCGAAGTGTCCACAAACCTCGTGGACTGGACGACGCTTTACACCCAAACGACCGCCAGCGGACAGCTTACCATCACTGACCTTGATGCAGGAGAAGATGATGCCCGCTTCTACCGGGCAGTCCAGGTGGAATAATCAAGCTCTCAAACAAAGCCCGGCTGAATAAGCCGGGCTTTTTTGTTTTTGCGAATGGAGGAAAGTGATGGAAATGAGTCGTCGCTTTCTGAAACAAGCTCAAGATGAAAGGCAATCTTTTAAAGATTCGCTTTCCAGAGCTTTCCTTCCATGACCCAAATCCCCACGAAATGGGTAAACGCGGTAATTACAGTCAGTGTTACAATGCTGAAAATAAAAATACCGAAGCCTTTTGTCTGCTCAGGTTTCATCACGATTCCAACTCCGTGGTAAAGCCAGCAGAGCGCGAGGGCAATGCCAACTCCGTAGCAAGCCCAGGTTGGAATCATGGGAACAGCATCGAAAATGTGAAGCAGGAACACCGGTAATAGACTATACGCAGTTGCGGCGAAGGTTTGTCTAAAAGTGACTTGTGAATGAAAACTTTCAGCCGTGGTTTTAACAATATAAGCGCTGATAAAAACGCTCATCGTGCCCAGCGCGAGGTTGATCAGGAAAACCTTGAGCGCGATTTCCTGGCTGACTGTGGAAAGGTGGCCAAACTCCCCCCGGCGCACTCCCCAGGTCGCCATTGAATATGCCTCGACGCCGTAACCCAAAAGCATTGCGGGTAATACAGAGATGAAAAAAATGAAAAGCACACTACGCTTTTCCAAAGCAATCTTTTCCCAGGTCTCGCCCGGACTAAATAACAATTGTACAGCCCTCATTCAGGATGGGGAGTTTAGGGCTGACGGCAGCGAGCACAACATTCTTTTCTTGTCACAATCGACCATTGCTCAAAGAAGTTCGAGCATTCGATTCAGTTCTTCGTCAGTGTTAAAAAAATGGGGTGAGATGCGGATATATTTTTTTCCGGTTCGATCGATGCGCAGGTTGACCCAAATTCCAGCGGCTTCTAGTTTTTGATGCAATTCTGCCATGTCTTTTCCTTCTGCATAAAAGGAAAACATACCTCCCCAATTCTGTTTGGGCGAATCCGCCTGCAATACAGTAAACCCTTTCCTTTGAAGTTCGGGAGTGACCCATGCCCGTTTCCGGAGCAGTTCAGCTGCGATGTTGTCCACTCCCAATTCCAGGATCAATTCCAGTGAAGCTTTTAACCCTGCCAAGCCCGCCAGGTTATGGGTTCCGGCCTCGTACTTTCTTGCATCGGATCGGTAGACCATTTCATCTGATGCCACAAAATTCGGGCTTCGAACATTGAACCAGCCATGGGCGATCGGGCGTAGTTTTTCCTGGATTTCCTGGCGCACGTACATCAATCCGGCACCGCACGGACCCAGGAGCCATTTATGGGCACCAGAACAGAGAAAATCCACGGATTCCACTTTGGTGGGAAACGCGCCGAGTGTTTGAATCGCATCCAGGCTGAAAAGAATATTTCGCTCTTTCAATTCCTTGCCAATGGCAGCGATATCGATGCGGTATCCTGCCAGGTAATGGCAACTCGCGAGGGCAACCAACTTTGTATTTTCATCCACTTGCCCTGTGACATCCTGGGGACGAATCCGGCCAAGTTGCCTGATGTTCATCAGTCGCACCTCGACTCCACGATCTGCGAGGGTCATCCAGGGATAAACATTTGCCGGATAATCATCATGATAAATCAGGACATTCGAGTGGCGGGAAAAATAAATACCCCCTGCAACATAGCTCAAGGCAAGAGAAGTGGGGCCGACAAAAGCGATTTCCCCGGGTTGACATTCGATCAATCGCGCCGCCAGGGCCCTTGTCTCTGAAAACAATTCGTGGCCGGCTGCACTTTCCTGGTCCTGCGAAATGGAGGATTCTGCCAACTGGTTCATTGCTGCGGCAACACGCCTTGGCAAAGAACAAACTCCGGCATGACTTAAGTAAATGCGATTGGATGTGACCGGAAATTCATATCGCCGCAGTTCTTCATTCTTTAAAATTTCTTCAACCGTCATCCGCCCTCCTTACTCCATGAATTTTGCGGCCTGACCAAAATAATCGCTGTAGAAACCAATGATTTGAAACGCGATTCCAATCGCCACCGCAATATAAACCAATCTCGGGAGCCATTCCGCTATGTCCTGCAGTTTTGCGGAGGCCTCTGACTGATAATAATGATGAAGCCGTTTCAAAGTGGAATCCAGTTGTCCGCTGACTTCACCCGCAGTATAGGAACTCACGAACAATTCGGGGAATGACTTCAAAGTTTGCAGAATTTCAGCAGGAGTTTCACCTTGCTCCATCCTTGGGCGGGTTGCTGTCAAAATCCGTTTTAGGTAAGGGGAACCGGAAGCTTTCGCTGCGAGTTCCCACGCCTGGATGATGGGAATGCCTGCGGTGATCGCCGCTTCCAAAGATGCCGCCAGCCGTGCCAACGCTAGATTACGTTGTGCAG
>JANRLX010000111.1:0-97806 GCA_033762115.1 Verrucomicrobiota bacterium | reverse complement strand
GAGAAGGACCGTGACGTCAACGTGCGTGTCACGGCCACCGACTTGACGAGTGACCGTTACTCTTCGACTCTGGCCATTGAGGTTGGTGAAGCGCAACCCATTGGCCTGGCTGAGGCCCTGTGGAGGGCCACAAATATTTTGCATTTTGATGGCCAGATCGTGCTTGTGGAACAGGATGTTACGGGAGTGTTGTCCATGGGCAAGAGACTCAACCTGACCGGTGGCCGTCCCGAGTGGGAGACTATGCGGGCGCTGGTGCAGTCGGTGACGGAAGATGCCACCCTCGGCACCACTACAATTGTCATCGGTGCGCCGCAGTTGCTGGGCCGGGATGATATCATGGCCCTGCTCAGGATGACGCGAAACCGGATGCGCTACACCACAGCCACAACCCGCGCTACTGGCGCATCGAGCGGCGGCGGTAGCGTGGAGCTCGGCAAGGCCATGCCGCGCGGCCACGTCAATGACGGCGGGGGAGAACTTCAGCAAGTGGTTGTTCGGTCGCCAGCTAACGGCCAGATACGTCTTGACCCTTCCTTGTTTCCAGCCGCTTCAATCTCTGCGGGACCGATGCAGCCGCGCGAATTTGACGTGTGCGTGAACGGCGAGGAATGGCAGTGCGTTTTCCTGGCGTCCGCGCTTTACAAGAAACCTGAAAACCCGACTAGCTAATGCCCCGCTGTTGCCTGTTTCCTCCCTGCGCTCGGGCCCAATTTGAGATCACCGCGATTGCGCCAGGTGGTTATTTTGGTCCACCACCGCCCGATGCGCCAGCTTACGAGTTAGACCCGTGGCTGGAAACGCAGGTTGAAGCGTGGCAGGAAGAAAACATATTGCGCCTTCCGGTTGCTGTCCGCCCGTCTAATTACCAACCTGTATTCGTCTTGAAGGTAAAGGCCGGAGTATGGCGTCTAACTCCCTCGCGAGTCACCATTCGGGGATATGAAGGCTTTGGCTACCCACCTGGCGTAGTCTCGGTTTATGCGCTTCCTGATAACCCCATTTTTCCCTCCCCAGCCACACCCCGCTTACACACGTTTCGCTATTCGGCCTACCCGGACATATTTGGAGCAAGCAATATCCTGCCCACCGAACTGGAGGTGAGAGAGCCGCTAATCGGCTTTGCCTTCACCACCACCTTTTTTGAAACGGTGAAATGGCAAATCCTCGGAGTGTGGTTGCGTGAAATTTAAAGGGCCTTCCGTTACGGAGCCAAGCCCGACCGAACTGGCCAGGAACTTCAGCCGCGCAATGCTGAGGTGGGCAGCAGCCGGATTTGAGGTTGTGTCTGAAGCCGAATACCGAGCAAGGATCGAGGGCGGGTGCCAAGGCAAGAGTACCGGTACAGTCGGCACCCCTTGCTCTTACTGGGATGGGACGGCCAGACTCGGGCTCGGCCAGTGTAAACACCCCGCCTGTGGCTGCACCAAGCTTAAGGCATGGCTGCGATCGGAAAAATGCCCGATTGGGCGGTGGGCGGAAGTGATTTCAACCGGCTTGAAAGAGCCTTTAAAGGAGCAGAAATGACAAGGAAAGCGAACCCAGGGAAAGGGAGTTATGTATCAAACCGTTGTCCATCTGTATCAAACCGCTTGTCCCTTTACAATCTGGTTGAGGTCTTCTTCGAGGGTGGGAGGAGGGAGTTCTTGTTGGTAGTTGAGTTTGTCGCGCTGGAGGGAGGCGCGGCTGAGTTTGGCGAAGATGGTGGCGGCGGTGTTGAGTTCCTGGAGGTTGTCGAGCGGTTCGGATGCGAGGTGGAAGAGTTGTTCCATGAGGATGGAGGCGGTGAGGCGTTCGGTCTGGGGCTGGGGTGCGGTGGGGAGGATGGCCTGGCGGAGGGTTTGGAGGCGGCGGCGTTTGTTGAGTTGGAGGGAGTGTTTGCGGTAGAAGCGGGAGAGGGTGGAGCGGGTGAGTTGTTTGCCAAGGCCGATGGGGGTGGGTTGGGCGGCGAGTTCGATGACGTGGCTGTAGGTGTGTTGTTCGAGCCATTGGAGGAGGATTTGTTTTTCGGCGGGGGTGAGGCGGACTGAGAGGTCGCGCGGTTTTTGGAGCCGCAGCCCATTGAGGTGAGGGTGTGGTGATTCAAGCTCAGTGGAGGTTTCTGATTTTATGGTCTTGGTACTGGCATGGGCTGGGCTGCTCGCTGCGTTCGCAGGAGCAACTGGGAATAAGTGGGAAATGGTGGTCGCAGAGTGGTCGTTGTTTTGGAGGGGTGGGATGGTTCTGTGGGTGGGGAATGCCGTTTTGATATGGTGTTCGGTGGTGGTCATAGGTTTGGGGACTGCTCCGGTGGGTCACGGGCATGGTCATGGGGTGGACCGGAGACTGGTCTTTTTTGTGGTTGTTGTTGGCTGGAGGGTGGCGGTGCTTGAATCAAGCGGGTGGCCATCGAACGAGTTGCCGTGGAGGAGAGATCAACGGGGACTTGTTCCAGGGCCGTAACAATTTTCAAGCGCAGCGGGTGGCTGCGTGAGGCCATCTGCCAGTGGGTTTATGTTGTTTTGACTAGTTATCTATTTTTCAAGTTTTCCTTTCCGGGATGAGAGTGGCAGTTTTGGTGGAAGCTGTCAACTAAAACAGTTGTATTTGAGAACAGCACTACCTATTTGTACAGAATATTCTGATTCTTTCCCGCTCCCCACGCGGGTTGCTTCTGGATGATAATCAACCACTTTATGGCTGATTCATCCATTGACATGACTGAAAAAGGGGCTGACCTGGAGGTGATGGGAGGATCATTTCAGACCTTGCCTGAGCTGGAGCAGGCTTTCGAGGTGGGCTTTGGCTTCTGGGTCTGCGGGGTTGGCCTCGACAGCGGCCTTGAAGTGGGTTGCGGCTTTATCCAGCTGGCCGAGTTCGCGATAGATGAGGCCGAGGCTGTCATGGGAGATGAAATCGAGAGGGTCAAGTTCGACGGCTTTTTTGAGGTAACTTTCAGCGCGGCGAAAATCCCCTTCCTGAAGGGAGATGAGGCCGAGGTTGCCGTGAGCCAAAGCGTAAGCGGGATTGAGGGTGATGACCCGCTTGAAGAAGCGTTTTGCGTTGTCAAGGTCGCCGGACATGCGTGACATGACACCGAGCTGGTAAAGGGGTTCATCAAAAGCGGGATCGAGTTCGGCGGCTTTGCGAATGGAAAGGAGAGCGTCCTGATGCTGACCGAGGGCGAGAAGGGCCTGGCCGAGGCGGAGGTGGGCTTTGGGATCCCTGGGATTAAGGGTAAGGCGATACTGATTGTAATCAAGGATGTCGCGAAGGGCGCGTTTTTCGTGGTCGGCCCGGAGGAGGGCGAGGTCATTGGTGTTGCGGGGGAGAACCTGAAGCCAGATTTCGGCCATTTCATCGGTGGTTTGGACGCCGTAGCTGACCTGCCTGGGAGGGTTGCCGGGGTTACGATGGTTGTTGGTGGAGTTGTCGTAACTAAACCGCATGTGGAGGACGGAATTCTTCGGGAGGGAGATGGGTTGAGCATATTCGTAATCACCCTGCCAGTTGAAGTCCCATTCAGGAATGAGGAGGAGATCTTTTTTGGAGCCATCGGGAAGGATGGCGTAGCTTTCCAGCCGACGGCCGAGGTAATGGGCATGGGGCAGGATGCGGAGGAGATCGAGATCAACAGGGATGGTGTAGGAGTCGGTGACGAGGTAATTGGTATCGCCTGGAGGAATGGAAAAGCGGAAGGAGGTGAGGTTGAGTTTAAAGGGTTGGTTGGTGGGTGGTTGATCGGTAAAATAAAGGGCGACTTCAGGCTGCAAGGGCTCCGGTTTCCCGGTGGGTTGAAGGTGCATCTGGATGAGGAGGTCGGCACCGCGATGGAGCGTCCAGGAAAGGCCGGGAGGGTTGAAGGAGGAGCGTTTTCCGGGTTGCCAGCTGAGGAAGTGGCCCTGGGGGCTTTCGGCGGTGGAGGGTGTGTCCATGCCGGGAAAGCCGAGGCCGGGTTCACGGGCATCAATGGCGCGGGAATTGGAGGTGCGATCCATGCGAAAGAAGGCGTGATGAGAAACTGCGAGATTGCCGGGGCGGAATTCAAAGCCGCGGACGTAACGATTTGAAAGAGTGGGAATGGGAATGACAAAATTGCGGTAAACGTCACGTCCTTCAGCCGGGAGGATGAATTCCTGGGGCAAGCGAATAATGAGATCAGGGGCGCCAAGCTGCCAGTCATCATTGAATTTGGGAGGCGGCTGGAGGGCGGAGGGATCTCCCTGGGGAGTGCCTGAGCGATGCCATTCGGCGAAGAGAGCGATTTGTGCGTCAGTGAGACGGCGTTCCCCGACGAAGTGGTTTACGGAGGGATCGGGGAGCCAGGGTGGCATGTAGCGGGAAGCGGTGACTTCCGCAATCTGGCGGGAGCGCTTTTTGACTTCCTCATATTGAATGAGGCTGAATGGAGCGGCCTGGCCGGGGCGATGGCAGGTGATGCATTGGGTATATAAAATGGGGGCAATATCTTTGGTGAAGGTGGGTTGGGCATGCAGCGTTGCGGAGAAGGAAATGAACGCAAGCAGGAGGAAAATGAAAGAGAAAATGCTCATTCGATCCCTGAAATATAGCATCCAACCGCTGGAGCATGGGAAATTTGCGGTGATTGACCTTGCAAGAGGGCGTCGAGAGCGTCGCGCAATTCATGGGTTGTAGGAGCGGGACGGGCCTGGCCGAGAGCCAGGAAGCGGTCGTTAATGCGGCCATGGTAGATCAGGGCGCCTTGAGGGTCGTAGAGGGCGACTTCCGGGGTGACTTTGACGCGGGACCAGCGGGCCAGTGCAAGGTGAGGGTCGCGGAGGTGAGGCAGAGTAATTTTGAATTCCCGCAAGTGGTGGTGGATTTCAGCTTCGGTTTCCTGGGGATTGGGGTAAACAATATAAAATTGAACATGCTCGCGATAGTCGTGCGCGAGAGTGAGCATGGTGGGCGTGAGGCGGTTGGAGATGGGGCAGTGGACGCTGGCGAACCAGAGGAGGATGGGTTTGCCGTGAAGCCAGGGGACAATGGGATTGGAGGAGTGGTTATGGGGTTGGGTGGTGGAAACTGGAGAATGGGCGCAACCGGGAACCAGGAGCAGTAACATGACTGCGAGGCAAAACTTACCGAGAGGGAACATTGTCACCCTTTATAGACGATCATGACACCGTAATCGGTGAGCATCTGGCGGGAACCGAGGTCGATGTGGGAGTAGGCGATGGTGGAGATGTTGACGATGTTTTGTTCGCCGATTTTGCCGAGGAAATTGGAAACCACTTCATCGAAGCGGTCATGGCCGACCTCAACGCATTCGGTGTGTTTGATGGTTTTAATGCGGACCTGTTTTTCACTGGAGTTTTTTGCGGCGGCTTCCAATGGAGGGTTTGGTTTTTTGATGAGGGTGGCGGTGGGGCCATCGGAAACGGGGACCTGAAAATGTTTTTCCTCCTTGGTGGCGGCATTGGTGGCGGCGTGGGAGGTGCGGAGATTGGCCGGATCGGGTTCAGGAATGACGATGGCGCTGTTGCAGGAGGGGCAGTTGATTGTGTTGCCTGCGAGGGAGGCATCGGCCTCGAGTTGCTGACGGCAATTACTGCATGCGAAGATGACATCCATAAGCTGTCGTGCTGCTGAGTTATGAAGAGCTTAAGGGAGGAAAGGAAGCAAGGCGAGGCTATTTTGAAGGAGGGAGTTGAAAGTTCATTTTGCTTGCCGCGCGGGGAGGTTTGCCCATTAAATGAATCCGATTGCCGGAGGCGGGCTTGCATAGATTTTCGCGTGTGCGAGAATGTGAGGCCCCGGACGGGAATGCCCACGTGGCGGAATTGGCAGACGCGCTAGATTCAGGTTCTAGTGAGTAACATCGTACAGGTTCAAGTCCTGTCGTGGGCACCAATGGTTCCGGACAGCGCCAGACTGGCCATGACTGGCTATCCAGGTTGGTGAGGACTTCCGTGCATTAAGCTTCTTTATTTAGGATTTTTCAACGCATTTAAGGTTGTATATGCTGGATCGAGTAATTCATCGAAATGCCGGAACTTGATTCAATCAGCATCAAAGGGTTTAAGAGCATTGCCTCTGTTGAGCATCTTAAACTAGGCGCGATCAATATCGTCATTGGGCCGAATGGTTCCGGGAAGTCGAATTTCATCGGGGTTTTCTCATTTTTAAACGCGATTCGAGAAGGTCGTTTGCAGGAGTATGTGATTCGGGCTGGCGGGGCAGACAAAATTTTGCATTTTGGATCAAGGCAGACTCCAGGACTTTCAATAAGCCTGTCTTTTAAAGAAGAAAGAAATGCCTATGAAATCAGTCTTAGCGCGACAAATGCTGACGGGTTAAGACCCAGCTCCGAATTTGTGAGTTTTTGGAATAAGGCATACCCTCAGCCATTTTCCCAAGGAATCCTTTCCTATAGCGAAGAAGCAGGAATAAGCAGTTCCAATAACCCAATAGCAAATCATGTACGCCGGCATTTAGCCAGTTGGCGATTGTATCATTTTCACGATACGAGTTCGGAGTCACCCATGAAGAAGACTGCAGATGTGAATGATAACCGTTTTCTTCGGCCTGATGCTTCAAACCTGCCTGCGTTCCTATACCTGCTGAAGAAACAGCATGAAGGGGAATATGGACTGATTCGTAAGACGGTGCAGCAGGTAGCACCTTTTTTTAAAGATTTTACGCTGGAGCCTCAACGTTTGAATCCTGAGAAGATACGGCTGGAGTGGCAACATCAAGGCCGCGACAGCTACTTTGACGTTTCTTCCCTTTCTGACGGAACCTTGCGCTTCGTCGCATTGGCAACCTTGTTTTTGCAACCGGAAAGCCTTCGCCCTTCTGTGATCCTTGTCGATGAGCCAGAGTTAGGGTTGCATCCCTATGCCATCACGTTACTGGCTGCGCTTATCAAGCAAGCTTCAGTTACCTCCCAGGTAATTGTTTCTACTCAATCGTCATTATTGCTTGATCATTTTGAGCCTGAAGATGTTTTGGTGGCGGACAGGGTCGATGGCGGAACACACTTTACACGGTTAAATCCTGAAAAGCTGGAGGTTTGGCTTGATGAGTATAGCCTGGGGCAGCTTTGGGAGAAGAATGAAATTGGTGGCCGACCCAGCGGAGGTTAAAAACTGATGGCACGACTTCTGGTTCATGTTGAGGGCCAAACGGAAGAGACGTTTGTAAATCAAATTCTTGCTCCTCATTTGTATAGTCTTGGGTTTTTTAGCGTCAGCGCACGCCTCGTAGGGAACGCGAGAAAGCGAGATCGTCGCGGTGGAATTCGCCCATGGAATTCGGTTCGGAATGATATCGTTAAACATCTAAAGGAGGACCAGGAGTGTTTTTCGACAACGCTTATCGATTATTATGGTCTCCCATCCGACTGGCCTGGGCGTCAGGAGGCCTCCAACGCTAGTTTTGAGAGAAAAGCCGACTTGGTTGAATCAGGAATGCGTCAGGACATTTCGTCTTCACTCGGCACAAATGATAAGCCACGATTTTTGCCTTACGTCATGATGCACGAATTCGAGGGGCTGCTGTTCAGTAATTGTCCCGCCTTTGCAAAGGCGATCAACCGCGAGGATTTAACCTCCCAATTTCAAGTGATTCGGGATCAATTCGCATCACCTGAAGAAATAAACGATTCTCCAAAAGACGCCCCATCAAAACGTATAAAGAACTTGGTTCAAAAGTATGAGAAACCGCTTCTCGGATCATTGGCAATTCTTGAGATTGGGTTGCAGACGATCCGTAATCAATGCCCTCATTTCAACTCATGGTTGACCAAACTGGAGGGTTGGAGCCTACAGCAATCCTGATGAAAATTTGCATGGCAGCTTTTTTGTTTTCAACAATCCCTGGTAAGATACACTTGAGGAACAGGTGACGTCGAATTTCTGATCATGGCGCTGACAATTCGCAAAGCAACTGCCGCTGATGTACCGGGATGGATCGCGCTTCTCAAGGCGACCCTGGATGCGGATTACCCGGATAAACAGGCGTATGACCCGGCATTGATCGCGAGTCAGTTGCAGGAGGGGGCTGATGTGGAGACGTGGGTGGCGGACACGGGAACGCAACTTCAATCGGCGCTGACTTTTCTTCCTCCGCTTTCGGCAAACAACAATCCTGTGGCGAATATTGGCCGTCATTTGAACCGGCCGGAGGCGTTTGGGGATGGTTCGGCGATGGCGCTGCTGACGAAGGCGAATGAGATCGCGCGTGAGAGGCAGCAGGTGCTGGTGAGCCGGGTGTTCGCGTCGGATTCCGCGTTGCAGCGTTTGTATGAGCAGGCGCAGTTCATCTGCGTGGGTTTCCAGCCGTTCAAGCACATGAACAAGGTGCGGGAGGGGACGTTGTTTTATTTCCGGTTCAGCGTGCCGGACGCGGTGAAGCGGTTTCCGATTTCCGAATCGCTCTCGCAGGTGAGTGAACTGGCGACGCTGGTGCTCTCGAAGTTGAACATTCCCAATCCGGTGTCGATCCGGGATGGGGTGACAGGATATCCATTGCAGACGGACCTTCTGATCAGCGAGGGAACGATGGATGATTTTGAGTTGTGGCGGATGCAGGCGCAGGGAAGCAACCCGCCATTGGAAGTATCAGGGCTTTTCAACCAGGGGATTGGATATTTGAGGCTTCCGGGGAGTCCGGCATCGAAAGTGTTGCTGGGGCAGCGGGAGGGGAAGTTTGTGGCCGGGGTTGCGCTGGTGTTTGATGAGCTGGACCGTTGTGTGCGGATATTTGACAGTTTTTCGCAGGATGACCTTTCGATGGGGGCGTTGTTCCAGCAGGCGATGAAGCTGGCGCAGGAGCAGTTCAATGCGGTGTATGTGGAGGTGGATATCCTGATGACGGCGCCGCGGTTATTGAAGGCGGTGGAGCAGCTGGGTTTTGTGCCGATTGCGTATCTGCCAGCGATCTACTCGAAGGATGGGAGTTTTGCGGATGTGGTGAAGCTGGTGAAGCTGAACATGGTTTACTCCCTGGAAAACCCGAGCTTTACCGCAAGCGCGAAAGCGGTGGCGGATGTGATCGACCATAATTTCCAGGATCAAAAGGTGGGAGTGGCGATCATCAATTTGCTGAGGGGGCTGCCGTTTTTCGAAGGGCTGGGAGATGGGGAGTTGCGAAAGATCGCGCGGTTGTTCACCCAGAAATTGTATCGGCCCGGGGAAAAGGTTTTCAGCAAGGGTGATTCTGGGAATGAGGCGTATGTGGTGATGCGGGGGCAGATCGATATTGTGATCGAGGAGGGAGCGAAACCGCTGGCGAGCATCGGGAATGGGCAGATTTTTGGGGAACTGGCGTTCCTTGATGGGACTCCCCGGAATGCGATCGCGGTGGCGAACCAGGCGACAATTCTTTTGGTGATTCAACGGAGTGCATTCAACAACCTTGTCCAACGGGAACCGCACCTGGGGATGGTGGTGATGAAGAATATTGCGATTGAGCTTTCGAATCGTTTGCGAAAGACGACTGCGGCAGTGGCCAGGAAGTAACCGCGTGAGGGGACGCGGTTTTTTTAGTTGAACGATTGTTCCCGCTCCCGGAGACTCCAGCCATCTCATGCAACCACCAGCCGGGAACGAAATGGATTTTGGTCGACCTGCCGACGCGGGGAGCTTAACGGAGGGGGAACAGAATGCCTTGATGAAGAAGGTGACGCGCCGACTGATTCCCCTGCTCTTCCTTTGTTACATCATCGCTTACATCGACCGGATCAATGTGGGTTTTGCGAAGTTACACCTGAGAGAGGTGCTCGGGGTGGAACCGAAGGATTATGATGCGGTGTTTGGACTTGGGGCGGGGTTGTTTTTCATTGGTTATTTTCTTTTCGAAGTGCCGAGTAATTTGATCCTGCACAGGGTGGGCGCACGGATATGGATTGCGAGGATCATGGTTGTGTGGGGGCTGGTCTCGATGTCGTTCATGTTTGTCAAAGGGGTGACGATGTTTTACGTCATGCGCTTTTTGCTTGGGGCAGCGGAGGCGGGATTTTTTCCGGGTGTGATTCTTTACCTGACTTACTGGTATCCGCCGAAGGAGCGGGCGGGGACGATTGCGCTTTTCATATTGGGGGGGATAGCGGCGGGGGTGATCGGTTCGCCGATTTCGGGTGCGATCCTGGATGGGATGCATCAGGTCCTGGGGATGCCTGGGTGGAAATGGCTCTTTTTTCTGGAGGCGTTACCGGCAGTGATTTTTGGGATTGTTGTGCTGTGCGTGCTGCCAAACGGGCCTGATAGTGCGAAATGGCTTTCGGACCGAGAGAAAAAGTGGGTGAAGCAGCGGGTGGCGCAGGGTTCGGAAGAGGCGGGGCCTTCCCAAACCCACAGCCTTGCGGGAGTGTTCAAAAGTGGAAAGGTGTGGGTTTTTTGCCTGCTTTATTTCCTGATGAATGTGGGTGGTTACGGATATGAAATGTGGCTGCCAACGATTGTGAAAAAGTTTTCCGGGCAAAGTGATTCGACGGTGGGGTTGTTGAACGCGATACCTTATTTCGTGGCCGGGGTGGCGATGTTCCTGGTTGGGCGGAATTCGGACCGGACGGGAGAACGGCGCGCCCATGTGGGACTTTCGGCATTTACGGCAGCGGTTGGTTTCGCGCTGGCGGCCTATTTCACGAACCCGTACCTGGCAATGGCAGGGTTGACGATTGCTTTTGCGGGGTTGAAGTCAACGATTGCGCCGTTCTGGGCGATGACGACGGCGTTTCTCACTGGAGCTGGGGCGGCAGGAGGGATAGCGCTGATCAATTCGGTAGGAAACCTGGGAGGTTTTTTTGGGCCGTACCTTGTCGGCTATATCAAAAAGCATACGGATGGAAGCAATGTCGCTGCGTTGTCCCTGCTGGGTTGTTCATTGCTGGCGATGGGACTGATTGCTTTCATGGTCCCGAAACCGAAGCGGCAGGCTTAAACTCAGAAGCCATTTAGAAGGCATCTCAGATGGCCATGGCAGTGGGCATGGGAAGCTCCGGAATCTTTGCTGAAAGGCCCTGGACTTCCTTTTCCAACTGATTCAGCAGCGTGGAAATATTCTGGGCGTGAAGTTGGATGCTGTTCTTTTCGGCGTTTGACTCCTTGCCGAGGTGGTTGGCAAATATGGAGGAGGTCAAGGCGGCGCGAACCTGGTCGATCCCTTTCCGGACTTCCTGGCTCATGGTGGTGAGGGATTGGTTGATGGTGTATTCATCAACGCCCATGCGGGTGGAAAGTTCAGTAATTTCACCGACGCTGAGAATTTCAGCTGACTTGAGGGCTTTGTCCACCTGTTGAAGCACGAGGTCGGGACGGAAGGGTTTGAGGATGTAATATTCGATTCCCAGCGCAGCACCCTGAGAGATGGTTTCACGGTCGCGCAGCGCCGAGCAGAGGATGACCTTGAAATTTTTCATGCGATCATCCGCGCGGATTTTGGTGAGCAGTTCGAGCCCGCTCATCTTGGGCATCATGATATCGAGAATGCAAAGGTCGGGGCGGAGTCCCCCATTGAGGAGTTCCCATGTGGCCTGGCCATCATTTGCGACCACGACCTCGTAACCGGGACGGGTCAGGAGGATCTTTTTAAGGAGTTCCTGGGAGATGGTGTTGTCTTCTGCGATTAGTATTTTCATGCCTTTAAAATGTTCTAAGCGGCCTGATGGAGTGCATTTTTGAAATGGACCAGATTGTTAATATCGAGGATCAGCCCCACCCTGCCATCGCCAAGGATGCCAGCCCCTGCGAGGAACGGGTTTGTGGAAAAAATAGCGTCGAGACTCTTGATGACGATCTCCTGTTTTCCGATCAGGTCATCGACGAGCAAACAACGGTGAGCGCCGTTGCTTTCGATAATAATGGCAGTGCTGGCGGAGGGGTCGGAAAGATCGGGCTGCCCGGAGAACAGTTGTTTTAATCGAAGCAGCGGGAGGAGTTGCCCACGGACATCGACCAGTTCATCCCGGCCACCAATCCTGGTGATCATCTCCGGGGTTGGCCTGAATGATTCCCGCACTGACAAGGTGGGTAAAATGAAACGTTCTTCCCCGACACGAACGATCAAGCCATCGATGATGGCGAGAGTCAGCGGGAGAGAGATAGTGAATGTGGTGCCGCATCCTTTCCTGGAGTCAATGTCCACCTTACCGCGAATTTTTTCGATGTTCCGGCGGACGACATCCATCCCGACTCCACGGCCGGAGATATCGGTGATTTGTTCGGCGGTGGAAAAGCCGGGGGCAAAGATCAACCCGAAAATTTCTTTTTCAGAGAGGGTGGCGTCAGGCGTGATCAAACCTTTTTCGATGGCTTTGGTCCTGATCCGTTCCCGGTCCAATCCAGCGCCATCATCTTGTATGGAGAGCATCAGATTTCCGCCCTGGTAAAAGGCGTTCAGGTAGATTGTGCCGCAGGATGGTTTTCCGAGAGCGAGCCGATTTTCCGGTTTTTCGATTCCATGATCGATGGCATTGCGAATCATGTGAATGAGCGGGTCGGAAATTTCTGCGACGATGGTACGGTCTGCCTCTGTCTCTTCGCCGGAGATGATGAGCTTGACTTCCTTGCCAGCCTTGAGGGCGACATCCCTGACGAGGCGTTCCATTTTTGAAAATGTTTTGCGGATGGGCACCATGCGAAGAGACATGGCGGTGCGTTGGAGGTCCCTGGTGACGCGGCGCAATTGAGCGAGATTCTGTGAAAGACGAGGGTCCCCGCTGCCTTTCACGGCGAAGTCCTGCCCGACAAGTGACTGGGCAATGACCATTTCCCCGATGAGGTCGAGCAGGTTGTCCAATTTCTGAATGTCAACCTTGACTGCCCTGATGGCTTTCAGCCCTCCCTCCCCGTCCTCACGGGTAAAAAACTGGGTTTCGGTCCGTTCGATAAAGGCAGTCTCGGAACCGCCAAAATGAATGGTGTGGCTTAGTGAATCGAGCAGATGCTGGATGGGAATCAGAATGGGGGTGCCAGCGCCGGCGCCATTCAACTGAGCATCGATGGCAGTCACGAACTGTTCGAGCAGGTCACGTCCGCCCAGGATCAAATCAATGATTGGGGAGGTGATTTTGAGTTTTTTCTGGCGGGCTTTCTCAAGGAGTGATTCGAGTTCGTGAGCGAGCTTGTTGATCGGTTTGAGGTTCAGGAATCCGGAGCCACCCTTGAATGTGTGAAAGGCACGGAAGATGGAGTTAAGGGTTTCCTCATGCTCTGGGTTTTCCTCAAGTTTGAGGATTCCCTTTTCGATATTGGCAAGATGTTCCTGGGACTCTGAAACGAACTCGCGGAGGAGGTCTCCATCACGTTCGAGTTCCAGTCGAATGGCAAAATCATCCTCGGGCGGGGTCAACGCAGCGATGTGCTCTGGTGGGGAGAGATGGGATACGGGTGGTGCGGGAGAGGGTGTCTCGGGATTGCTGTTAAACGGAGAGGGTGATGCACCTTCATTGAGCAGACGGATGGAGTCCTGGGCCCAAAGGGTCCATTGCTTGAAAAGTTCGATGTCCTGCGAGGTAAACGCGGCAGATTCAGTGGTAAAAATGTAGTCGATGCATTCACGTGCGCGGGCAACCCCGGAAATAAGGTGTGGATGGACCTCTTTAAGGTCTTCCAATTCGTTCAGGAGGGAATTGATGGGTAAAAGCCCAATGTCCTTACCTGGTTCCAGGTAAATCAGTTCCAAAGCGATCTGGTTGATCACTCGGCTGAAATGACTGTTTTGAGCGTTGCACTCCCGCATATGAGATTTCGCTTTTTATCCTATCGGCAAGGCAAAGGGTATCTTAACGCCAATCCGGAAGACCGTCCCTCAGGGTGGAGCCCTGCCCGCCTCGTGGAATACAGGAAGGGAATGACCCAAACTGTCCCAATAGCGGGATTTTTGGTGATTAAGTAAGTTGGTCCAAGCGTCAGGGGAAATGGGACGCTGAGTCGGATGGGGAGAAATCCATTACGCTCTCGGAGCCAAAGGCGGTTATTCGTTAAATGCGAGCCGCCTTTTGCATTTTAAGCGATCGACTTGCATCCTATAGCGAGTTTGCAATGATAAGTGGTGGGAGGGAGGTTGGAATGAAATCAGGATTCAAGCAACCGGAAGAGCGACAAGGATTTAAGGCGGGGGAATGGGGGGTGATGCTGGTTGCGACCCTCTCAATGGTGCTGCTGCGCTGGTTATTGACTCCGTTGTTGGGCACCGGTTTTCCCTACGTGACGATTTTCGCGGCAGTGGCGTTTTCATCGGTAAAAGGAGGGGCTGTATGCGGAATTGTTTCGATGGTCCTGGGATATGTTGCGGCTTACCTGCTTTTTCTGGAGCCGACCGACCGGTTTGATCATGGATTTGTTTCAGGGTTGATCCCTGCGGTTGTGTACGTGTTCACGAGCGGGATCATCATTCATGTGAGTGAACAATTGCGGCTTGCCATGAGTGAGGCAAATTCTCGAGCCACGAAGTTGTCCGAAAACAGCAGAAGTCTTGAAGATGAGATTGCGCGGAGGGGGGTTGTAGAGGCGGAGTTGAAGCAGCAACAGACGCAGCTACAGGCGTTTTTCGATCACAGCGATGCTGTGATGTATATCAAGGACCTGAATCATCGGATACTTTTTGCGAACGCCCGCTATCGTCAATTATTCAAGGTGGAGGGTGAAATGATTGGAAAGAGGGAGGAGGAATTTTTCCCTCGTGAAATTGCGGAAAGGTTCATGGCCAATGACAAGAAGGTGGTGGAGGCGAGGAAGGCATTGCATTTTGAGGAAGAGGCGATCCAGGCGGATGGATTGCATATTTACCTGAGCACGAAGTTTCCTTTAATGGACTCAGCCGGTGAAGTTTACGCGATAGGGGGCATTTCGACGGACATTACTCAACGGAAAGCGGCGGAAGCCGCTGTGATGGAAACCGAGGTGCGATTGCGAACGGCGCTGGATGCAGGACAACTGGGGGTATGGGAATGGGATATCCGGAATAACCGGGTTTCATGGTCGGACCGGCTTTATGAATTTCATGGGCTGAAGTTTGGGGAATTTGGCGGGACGGTGGAGGCGTTTGCCAGGATAGTCCACCCAGAGGATGCGTCGATGGTTCAGAAGGCAATCCAACGTGCGATTGAGGAAAAGGCTCCTTATGAGTTGGTGTTCCGGACGGTGCGGCCGGATGGGCAGGTGCGCTGGCTGAGGACTGCGGCACGGGTGCTGTTTGCTGAAGACGGGACACCGCTGCGGATGCTTGGGGGAACGGTGGATATTACGCGTCAAAAGAAGCAGGAAGAGCTGTTGCAATCGCAAGCGGATCATCTTGAGGCATTGGTGGCAGAGCGGACGGCGCGATTACAGGAAACGATTTCGGAGCTGGAATCGTTTTCATACAGTATTTCGCACGATATGCGCGGGCCGCTGCGGGCGATGCAAGGGTTTGCCTCAGTGCTGGATGATGACTTTGGCCCGCAACTGGGACCGGAGGGGTCGGATTATACCCAGCGGATACGGCGCGCGGCGACACGGCTGGATTCGTTGATCCAGGATGTGCTGAGTTATAGCAAGGTGGCGCGGTCGGAACTGAAGTTGAGCCCGGTCAACCTGAATGAATTGCTTTCAGACATCACGAGCCAGTACCCTGGGTTTCAACCGCCTGGAGCGATCCTGGAAATTGAGGGGAACCTGCCATTGGTGCTGGGGCAGGAATCGTTGCTCACTCAATGCTTTTCGAACCTGATTGGCAATGGAATCAAGTTTTGTCCGCCGGGGCAGACTCCACGAATTCGAATCCGGGCGGAAACACGCGAAGAGAGGATACGGATCTGGGTGGAGGATAATGGAATCGGAATTGCGCCGGAGCATCAGGAACGAATTTTCCAGATTTTCGAGCGTGTGAATGAGTCGTATGAGGGGACCGGGATCGGGTTGAGCATTGTGCGGAAAGCAGTGGAACGAATGGGTGGTGAAGTGGGGCTGGTCTCTGAGCTGGGAAAGGGCAGCCGCTTCTGGATTGTTCTGAAACCGGCGCCGATCAGCACTTTTTAGTCGCGCCTTTTGCTTTACAAGGAGGCTGCGGCATGGAGAACTTTGGCGCAAATGATGAGTCAACTTGCCAATCAGATTGCCGTGGTCACAGGGGCTGGAAGAGGGATCGGAAGGGCGATTGCCCTGAAATTTGCCGAAGAAGGGGCTGACGTGGTGTGCGTTTCGCGGACGAGTGAAAACAGCGAAAAAGTGGCGGGAGAGGTGAGAGCGCTGGGACGCAAGGCCTGGGCAGTGGCGCTGGATGTCTCGAATGCCGCCGCCGTGGCAGAGGGTGCGGAAAAGATTTTGGCGGAAGCGGGCCGGGTAGACATTCTCGTGAATAACGCGGGGGTGACGCGTGACGGGCTTCTCATGCGGATGAGTGAAGAGGATTGGGACATGGTGTTGAACACGAACCTGCGCGGTGCCTTTGTGATGACCAAGGCGTTTACCCGGAGCTTTCTCAAGCAACGCTCGGGACGGATCATCAACATCGCCTCGGTGATCGGATTGATTGGGAATGCCGGGCAGGCAAACTATGCGGCGAGCAAGGCAGGGTTGATCGGGTTCACAAAATCGGTGGCGCGGGAATTCGCGTCGCGCGGGATCAACGTGAATGCGCTTGCGCCAGGATTTATCGAAACGGACATGACCGCTGTGTTGAAGGAGGAGGCGCGGACGGAATTATTGAAGCGGATCCCGCTGGGGCTTTTTGGGCAGGCGGAGGATATCGCTTCCGCGGCGCTTTTCCTGGCGAGCCCTGCCGCAAAATATATCACGGGGCAGGTCCTGACGGTGGATGGCGGGATGGTGATGTAGGTCCAGGGACCCGATTCGGCGAAACGGCTTCTTGACTGGATGATGGGGGCAACCTACTCTTTTTAACCTGCGATGGTGGTCATAGCTCAATGGTAGAGTCCCAGCTTGTGGAGCTGGTTGTTGCGGGTTCGAATCCCGTTGGCCACCCCAGTTCTTCGTGGTTGAAAATTCCCAATTTTCCTTAACGGAAGTAGATGGTGGGAGTCGAAAGTTTTGCGCCCGATTGCTGAGAATCATTGTTCCTTACTTTTCATGAGATCCGCTGAAAAGTCCGCGTTAGCATACGGAGGCTACGAAGCTGGAAACAAATATCTTATGCTTCCGCAACGAAGGATGTAAGATCGCCCACGTGAGTAAGATCTATTTTGCCGCCGCCGCTTTGATCATCTTACTGGGTGCGAAATTCCTGGGAGCTGCAGAGCATTTTAAAGCTCCTCCTGGTCGCTATTCGACCAGTTGGGTGGGTAATTCCTTCCCGGGAGATGGTGGTCCGAATGGTTTCGGGAACTGGGTTCAGAACGGGGCGGACGAAATTGAAGTAACGGCCGACGGAACCGTTTTGGCAGGCACAGATTGGGACGAGGCCGGACGATGTGTCGGTCTGTACAAGGACGGGAAGGTGAATCGCGTGCTCCTGAAGCAGGAGTCGAAGAAAGAGACCGCCTGGGGATGGAATACCGGAAACGAGGCGATCGCAGTCGACGGCACGAACATTTACATCGCCAACAAAGGAGCGCACTTTTTGCGGTTCAGTTGGACACCTGGCAATCTCGATTCGGCGAAGTTCGAGGAGGAATTTGAGATGCCGAAAGGAGCCGTAGGATTGGCCGCGCGCGATGGGTGGCTTGCAATTGCCTACACCAACCGCCTGGAACTGCGCAGCCCTGAACGTTTCTCGCTGCTCGCAAGTTCCCCAGTTGAAGATCTCAAGGACATAGTCTTCGCTCCGGATCTTTCGGTGTGGGTGATCGCCGGAACGAATATCCTCAAAAACGTGGTGCTCACGAACGCGGTAGGGAAGGTGGAGATCAAGCATGATCGCTTTGGACAGAACTCAGCCTTCCGGGAAGTTGCCAAGCCTACAGCACTTTCTTTCGATATGCGCGGACGCTTGATTGTTTGCGACGATGGACCTGATCAACAAGTTAAATTTTTTGAGATCAGCGGGAATCCAAAACTGGTCCAGACCTTCGGCGAACGGGGCGGTTTGCGTTCTGGAACGGCTGGCCTCAGTGCTCCATCAAAGCTCTACTCGCCGCGCGGGGCCGGCACGGATGCAGCAGGCAACCTTTATGTTGCACTCGGTTTCAACGGAGCCCCTGTCGGTACCCTGGTGCTCAGATCTTTTACTCCGGCCGGTCAGCTTCGCTGGGAACTTGCGAACCATGCGTTTGTGGACACCTACGGTTTCGATCCGGAGAGTGATGGTAAGGTAATCTATAGCCGAACTGCTGTTTTTGATGTTGATCTCGACTCCGGCGCGAGCGGTCTCATTTGGAGGCAACGCGCCACCACAGTGGATCACGTCAAACACCCGGAGGACCCCCGCGCGAACTCGGCAATGACTGCTTATCTGCGACGTCTCGAAGGGCGTCGCCTGCTCTATACAATCGGGCAGTATGGCGGCGGGTTTCGATTTTTCACTTTCGAGCAACCCGACGGTTACCTGGCCAAGCCCGCCGGGCTCATTACCGAAAAAGACGAAACCTGGGCCTGGCACATCGCAAGCAATGGCGATGTGTGGCACGGCGATGCGCCCGATAAGAAGATCCGGCGCCACGCTTTCCGTGGCTGGAATCCTGACGGGGCACCGCGCTTCGAGACTGAAAAGCCGGAGGCATGGCCATGGCCTGCGGATTTCAATATTGTAAGACGGATCATTTACGATGATTCCACCGATACGCTTTACCTGAGCGGCTATCTCGAAGGTGAACAGATCGACTCATGGGGAGTCGCTGGCAAGACGTTGCGGCGCTACGATGGCTGGTTAAAAGGAAAGCAAGCGGTGCGCTACACAATAAAGCTCCCGCTGAATCCGGACGGCGAAGGGAAAGGAAAGCCTCTCTCGCCCGAATCACTCGCCATAGCGGGTGATTATATGTTCGTCGGAATGGTTAAGCCCGAGGATGGAAAACAACCTGTTCATATCCTCAAACAGGCAGACGGTTCACATGTCGGAACGTTCGTGCCCGGGCCTGAAGTCGGTGGAAATGCCGGCTGGCAGGACATGCCGTATGCGGTTCAGGCGATGCGCCGAAAGGACGGGGAATATCTCATCCTTGTCGAGGAAGACTGGCGCGGAAAAAACCTGCTTTATCGCTGGCGTCCCGAATAGCAATCATCAGAAGTAGCTTAGGAGTCCGAGCTTTCACTCATTATCCAGGCGGCACGTCTCGTTCACAACCATTGTCGGGTTCGCCTCCCATGCTCATGATGCGCAAGCTTTGCGCATTGCTGATGCTAGCGCGGTTGCTACCCTCCCCATGAAATGCATCCATTCAGCCTCTGCACAATGAGAATCCTGCTTCTCCTCACCACCGCATTTTGCACATTTGGCGCCGGGTTGATTCGAGACACCACTCTTTCGTTCGTGCCCTTCCAAAATATCAGGGTGACCGATTCTTTCTGGGCACCGATCCTCGAGAGAAACAGGAGCGTAACCGTGCCGCACAATTTGCAGATGTGCCGCGACATGGGGATTATCGCGAATTTTGAGAAAGTCGCCGGTTTGCGAAATGGCAATTACTTCGGCCTGCCGAACTCCGATGAGTTTCTTTACAAGGCGATTGAGGCTGCGGCGTATGCGTTGAGTCAGAAGCCCAATCCGGAACTGGAACGCGAGGTGGACGCAATCATCAGCATCATCGCAAAGGCGCAGGACGCCGATGGCTACCTTCGTACTGTCATTCAACTCAGCGAGCGCGGCAAAGGGCCAAAGCGAATGAAGCGCTGGAGCAATCTTGGTGACGACCTCGAGCTCTACTCTGCAGGCCATCTCTTCGAAGCTGGCGCCGCCCATTACAAAGCGACGGGAAAACGCACGTTCCTGGATGTCGCGCTAAATAAGGCCCGCCTGATTGATCGACTCTTCGGCCCGGGGAAACGTTTGGACGTCTGCGGTCATGAAGAAATCGAGCCCGCCCTCGTCACTTTGTCCGATGTCACCGGTGATGATCGTTGGTGGAAGTTGGCAAAGTTTTTCGTTGATCTCCGTGGCACTGAAGCTGGCGGGCGGGACAAACGTGGTGAATTCTCGCAGGACCATGCGCCGCTCTTTGAACAGCGGGAAGCGGTCGGTCAAGCGCCGCGCGCCACTTACTTCTATTCCGGAGCGGCCGATGTAGGGCGGCTTTCCGGAGATGAGCGTTATCACCGCGCGCTCCAGGTGCTCTGGCACGATGTCACCAGCCGCAAGTTTTACATCAACGGCGGCATCGGTTCACGTCACGATAACGAAGGCTTCGGCACCGCCTACGATCTCCCGAGCTTGACTGCCTACACTGAAATTTGCGCCGCCGTTTCCTTTCCCATGTGGGCCACCAGAATGTTTCGCAACGAACCCGATTCCCGCTATTTCGATGTCATCGAGCGCACCTTTTACAACAACCTTGCCGCCGGTGTTTCCGTTTCCGGCGACCGCTACTTCTACGCCTGCCCGCTCGCCTCAGACGGCAAGTATCGCTTCAACCTCGGCTGGCTCCCCGCCGATGGAAAGAATCTCCCGCACGCCGAAAGTTCAGCCACGCGCAAGGAATGGTTCCCCTGCGCCTGTTGTCCGCCCACTCTCGCCCGTTACCTCCCGCAATTGCCCGGCTTCGCATACGCCACGCGCGCCGACGAGTTGTTTGTGAACCTGTTCATCATGGGCACTGCCGAAGTGGAGGCCGCTGGCACTCGCTGGAAAATTATGCAGGAAGGGGACTACGCATGGAACGGCCAAGTGCGGATTCGGCTGCAAGCCGCCGACCAGAGTGCCACCCTCACCCGCCTGCATGTCCGTATTCCCGGCTGGGCCCGAAATGAGGTTGTGCCCAGTGACTTGTACCGCTTCGCTGACGCACAGCAAGAACGCGCAAAGCTCAGCGTAAACAGCAGCCTGACCCCCTTAGGCAGCGTGCTCACCAACGGTTATGCCTCCCTGGAGAGGGAGTGGAAATCCGGTGACGTAATCGACCTGGAGTTCCCGATGGGAACGCGGCGCATTATAGCGAACGAGCGAGTCAAAGACTGCGCGGGAAAAGTTGCCTTCCAACGCGGTCCCATTCTCTACTGCCTCGAGGGAGCGGATAATGGCGGACGCGTATTGGACCTCACTCTTCCCGAGAACGCGAAGTTTGAAACCCGTCACCGCCCCGACCTCCTGGGCGGGACAACTGTCCTGGAAGGCATGCTCATGCGCGGTAACGAGCGCGTCCACGCCACCGCTATCCCATACTACCTCTGGTCCAACCGGGGCGAAGGAGAGATGAAAGTCTGGATCGAAGCGTTATACCCACTTTAGCTCCATACCACGCATCGTTCCCGTTGAGGAATGGTGGAGGATCAATCTGTGCCAATTATTGCTGGTTTAATTTCTATTGCAATTCATTACACCTTATGGTGTAATGAATTTATGGATCAACTTTCAGATGTTCTGACCGCGATTTCGCATCCGACTCGGAGAGCGATTATTGGAAAGCTCGCTTCTGCACCGGCGCGCTTCCTTGACGTCGCAAAACCGTTTGATCTGGCCCTGAATGCAGTCACAAAGCACTTAAAACTGCTGGAACGAGCGGGCCTTATCGAGCGCGAAAGGCAGGGCCGAGAGGTGCTCATTTCCCTTAAGGCGGAGCCTCTGGAGGCTGTCGCCGAATGGGTGCATGAATATGAGCGGTTCTGGAACGAGCGCCTCGATAAGTTTGAACAGCATTTCAAAAACAAAAAGAAAAGGTGAACTATGAACTCCGAAAAAACTCTTGAATTTAAATTTCAGCGAACAATACAGGGATCGCCCATCGAGATTTTTGATGGTTGGTTGAGCCCAAAGGTATCAGGCACCATTTGGAACGCTGCTGATGAGTATATCTACCAACCGAAAATTCGCGGCCTCTTCTACTGGACGCTTCAAGGAACCGCTCATTATGGACGCTTCACCGAATTTCAACGGGGACGCAAACTCGTTCACACCTGGATGTCTCCTAGCACCAGTGGAAAAGAAACGACGGTCACCATCACCTTTGAAAAGAAAGGGAAAGAAACGTTGATGACGTTGGTGCATTCTGATCTTCCGAATACACGAAATGCGAAAGGTCATAAAAGGGGCTGGAACTACTTTCTCGATATCTTTTTTGATCAATTTGGCACCGGATCTCGAAAAAAATATCGCTGGGAAGACGCTCATCCTCCCAAGAAGTCAAAAAAGAGGAGCGTCCGAAAATGAAGCTTACCCCGTTCAAAGTCGTCACTACGTTGTTGCTTGTACTCGCCTGCTCCCGACCATTGGCTCACGCCAACCGCCCACCGTCCGGAAAGTACGCCGAGATAAACGGCTTAAAAATGTATTATCAGATCGAGGGAGAGGGAAAACCTCTCGTCTACATGGATCATACGATCATCACCTTGGATCTTCAGGGACATGGCCGAACCGCTGATATAGCTGATCGGCCATTAAGTATCGAGCAGCATTCAAAAGACGTGGTCGCTTTGGTTAAATACCTGAAAATATCGAAGGCGGATTTTATGGGCGAAAGCTATGGAGGAGCTATTGCTGCAATGATTGCCATTCGAAATCCCGAGCTCGTCATACTTTGCGGTCTGATGGCATTTTCTGGATGTGGCCACATTTTCGGAACCTTTCAGTCTTACAAATTCGGAACGAGTGCCTTTATCTGGTCACTGTCCGGTTCCCTCGCCTGTTTTCTGATTGCGGCGTTGAACAGCCTTTAAAGCAATGAAATCGAACCCCATTTAAAGGCCGGTTCGAACACCCTAGAAAATGGTGGAGGCGGCGGGAGTTGAACCCGCGTCCTTGACCGGTAAACCAGCCGCGACTACATGCTTATCCGAGGTGAATTTGTCTGCTGTGCGATAACGCCCCGGCCCGAGTCGCACTGCATAGTCCGCATGAAATTATTTCGGTGAGGAACGCGCGGTCTCCGCAATCACCTAACCTGCAATTGCGTTCATCCGATGTAGCAGGTGTCCACCAGTGAACGTCACGGCAACTTAGGCCGCGAGGGCTAATTCATTGTTAGCTTTTATTTTTTGATCCGATTTTTTACGAGGCCAACGAATCATCCTCGGCATGCCGCCTCTGGCGTATCTTTCAAGTCGAAACCAGTACGCCCCCAAGACAGGCAACTATTTTCGATGAGCAGGAGCGATCCGTCAAGGGCAGGGCCTTTGTTTATTTGCAAGTTGTTCGGGTTGAGATTATTATGGACAATGATCTACATCAGGCAATTTCCCCATTTTATGGTTGCTATTTTATCATCATGATGAAAGAATAGTTAGATAAACAGCGGTCAGGTTTTTGACGTTCTATTGCCTTGCCTGGGAGAACCTGAGTTGCTTTAGTCTAGGTCAATTTATTGGCCTGAGAGACCATGTCCAAAAAAGAGTCCCAAACTCCAGGCACCGTCGGGTCTGAAAAGCCCCGGAGGGAGGAACCTCTTTTTCAATGTGTTCGCAGGCCTGTTGACCGACAAACCAAGGGGCAGGCGGAGGAGGCCTTTCGGGATTTGCTGCTGCTGGCGCAGACGCTTTGCGAGGTTCCGCTGGCGTTTATTTGCTGGAGAAACAGTGACGGATGGCAAGTCGTTTATCCTGCTGACGCGGCCTGGGATTTAGTCTTCGAAGATTCCACTTTTTGTTCGATTGCGGCGACGCAGCGTTATTTTTTCGAGCTTTTTGACACGGCCAATGATGAGACGCTGGCGAGTCATCCCGCAGTGAAGGAGAAGCCGAATATCCGTTATTTTGCCGGCACGCCGCTGGTGTCCACAGACAATCAACTGGCGGGAGCGATTTGCGTGCTGGATGTCAAGGCGCGGACGCTGGATCTGGCGCAAAAGCAGGGTTTGCAATCGTTGGCGCGACAGGTGGAAATCCAGCAGCGACTGCACGCGGAGCAGAGGCGAGCGCACCGATTGGAAGAGGAGAGCATCCGCCTGGAACAAAAGCTGGAGCGGGAGTTCGAGGAATCGAGCAGGCCGTTGGCGCGGCTGGATGCGGGTGGAGCGATTGCAAAATTGAATCGCAGTTTTCTGTCGTTTATCGGGGGAAGCAAAGTCGAGTTGATGGAATTGCTAAGTCCGTCCGGGCGTGAGCAGTGGCGTCAGATCATTGAGGAAAAGCAGGCGGCGCATCATTTTGAAGATCGTTGGCTGGTGGGTGAACGCGCGGCTGTGGTTCGGTTGTCATTCCTGAAAAGCGGGGATGAATGGCTGCTGGAAGTGATGGATCTGACGGCGGAGGAGGAAGCGCTGGAAGCGAAAAAGCTGCGGCATGTGGAATCGCACCTGCTCGCGGAAACCCTGGATGAGATTGGTTTGCTGCGATTGAATTCGCGGTATGAGATCGAAAGTTTGAACGCGGCCGCCGCTGATTTAATTGGAATTTCCGCAGACAAACTGGTGGGGGTTTCATTGTTTGAACTGGGGTTGGAAAGTGATGGAAAATCGTTGCGGACGCCGGAGTGCGAACTGTCCGGGGAATTGGAGATTACCTGCCGAAACCGAAGCGCTTCGGCTGAATTCAACCTGCGGATGGTGCCAATCCGGTTGGAAAAGGGGCGTCCTGAGTATTTCGTGCTGCTGGTTTGCGAAAAGAAAGCCGAAAGCAGAAGCGAACAGGGCAATGTGCTGGAGCATTCAGTTTTTGGAATGCTGATCACAGACTCGACCCATCAATGCATCAGCGCGAACGGGAGATTCCAGGAATTGACGCAACGGAGCTGGCCTGACCTGGCAGAGAAACGGTGGTTAAACCTTTTTTCTAATCAAGAGCATCTCTTGAACGGATTGCTGCTGGGGGTTGAAAATGGTTTGTCAGGCAAACGGGAGCTTCGGCTGGAAACGGGGTTGAAATCGGTCATGGTGGCGCTGCACGCCCTGCCGCAGGGGAAAGGGCGCACGCTTTGGCTGGTAGAGGATATCACCGGGGAGCATGCGGCGCGTGAAGCGCACATGGAACAGGAGCGGGCCCTTGCGCAAACGGTGATGCAAGCGCCGGCCAACCTGCTCGTGATTGACAGAGAAATGCGGGTGGTGCTGGTAAGCAATCGGTTTCTCATTGAGATGGGCCTGGACCGTGGGGATGTGATGGGAAAATCGTTGCCGACCTTGTTTCGTGAAGGGGAGGAACGGTGGCATCGCGCATCGGCAAAATGTTTCCAGGGATTAAGTGAAGAACGGGAGGAGGACCGATTGCTGCGGCGGGATGGGACGTACGATTATGTGCGCTGGAAAATGCAACCGTGGCAGGATGAAGCAGAGCAGATTCGCGGGGCAATCCTGTTCCTTCAAACCATCAGCACAGAACGTGCTAAACGAATGGAACTGGAACGGGGCCGCGAATTGGCGGAACGGGCAAATCGTTCCAAAAGTGAATTTCTCGCCAGTATCTGCCAGGAAATGCGCACCCCGCTGAATGGGGTGAGCGGGTTGACTGACCTGCTTCTCGGCACACCGGTGACGTCTCATCAAAAAGAGTACCTGGACCTGATCAAGGGATCGACGCAATCGATGTTGCGATTGGTGAATGATGTCCTGGAATTTTCCCGAATCGACAGCTCTTCCAATGAGCTGGAGTACCTGCCGTTCAACCTTGCAGAGTGCCTGGATAAAGCGGTGCGGGCGCATGCGGGAGCGGCCCGACGGAAGGGATTGGAACTGCTGTATCATTTGGTTCCTGGAGTGCCGACGGTTATCCTCGGAGATGAGGGACGGCTGCTCCAGGTTTTGAACAGCCTTCTGGATAACGGGATCAAGTTCACGGAAAAAGGGGAGGTGGTGCTGAAGGTAGAGTTGAACAGTCAGGCAATCCTGGAAGCAGGCCCGCGCCCGGCTGTGGATTTGCATTTTTCCGTGCGGGACACCGGGATCGGGATGCAACCGGATAAAATCCGGAAGATTCTTGAAGCTTACAGCACGGGGCCTGAAATGCCGCTGTTCACTGCCGGAACACAGGGCTTTGGGCTGCTCATTTCCAATCGCCTGATCAAGATGATGCATGGACGGTTGTGGGTGGAAAGTGAAGTGGGCGGTGGAACGACATTCCATTTCACGTCCGGTTTTGGAAGCGCACAATCCCAGGAGAATGCGAGCGTTGAAATCAACGAATCGTTCCGGGACAAGCCGCTGCTGATTGTGGAAGGGCATCTGACGACCCGCCGTTTCCTGAATGATCTGCTGCAACATTGGGGATTCAAGGTCACGGTGATTGAAAAGCCAGCCTCAGTGATGGATGTGCTTGAAATTGCCCATGAAGCAGGAAGGCGTTTTGCCGCTGTGCTGATCGATACCCATGCTGGAGATCGGCATGGGTTTCAAATTGTTGAAACATTGCTGGAGAATGACCGGCACCGTTCGACGCCACTGGTCCTGCTGCTGCAACCTGATGACCCGATTGAGGATTATAAAAAATTTGGAGTTTCCCGCACGGTGCGCAAGCCGATCAATCCATCCGAGCTGGCCTCAGTGCTCAAGGAAATCATTGCGCCTGAGAGCGCGGCTGTTCCGGCATCACCAGCAAAACGGGAACCGGCGCCACGGCAGCGTTCGGAACGTCAATTGCCATTGACGATCATGGTGGTGGATGACAGCCAGTTGAACCAGGAAATTGCGATGGGGACTTTGGCGCGGCAGGGGCACCGAGTAACGATTGCGAGAAACGCTCGGGAAGCGATGGCGATTTTTGAGCGGCAGCATTATGACATGGTGCTTCTGGATATGGATTTGCCTCACCTGGAAGGTTTGGAAACGTTGGCAGCCATTCGCCAAAAGGAACAATCCACACAAAAGCCGGTCAAAGTCATTGCCATGACAACGGACATGATGGATGCGAACAAGGAGCGCCGTCTCTCTGTCGCGATGGATGGATATCTCAGCACACCGATCCAGGCCAATGAGCTGACAGCGTTGATCGAGCAGTTTCGCCCGCAAAATCCGTATGGTTAATGTGGAATTTTCTTCGATGTATTTAGGAATTGAAATTGGCGGGACCAAGTTGCAGTTGGTTTTGGGGAATGAGTCAGCGGAGATTATTCAGAGGGTCCGCCTTAACGTGGAGCGAAGCAAAGGTGGGGAAGGGATTCGTTACCAGATTAGCAGCGCGTTGCCCGGGTTGCTGGAAGGGAAATTGTTAAAAGGAGTGGGAGTCGGTTTTGGCGGGCCGGTGAACTGGCAAACAGGGAAGATAGCCTGTTCACACCAAATCGAGGGTTGGTCGGAGTTTCCGATTTCAGAGTGGCTTTTCGAATTAACCAAAGCACCGGTAAGGGTGGATAATGACGCGAACACGGCTGCATTGGCTGAAGCGTTGCTTGGTTCAGGAATTGGATTTAATCCCGTTTTCTACATTACAATGGGCAGCGGTGTCGGAGGTGGATTGGTGGTGGAGAATCGAATCTATCATGGCGCTGTGCCTGGGGAAGCGGAGATCGGGCATTTGCGTCTTGGAAAGGATGGGCGCATTCTGGAGGAGAGTTGCAGTGGATGGGCGGTGGACCGGAAAATTCGTGAGGCACTCGCAAGCAGAGAGAACAGTTTGCTCAAAACCCTGGTCACAGCAGAAGGGGGTGAGGCACGCCATCTGGCAACCGCAGTTCAACGGGCTGATCCAGTGGCCATGCGAATCCTGCAAGAGACCTGCGATGACCTGGCGTTTGGCTTGTCACACGTGATTCATTTATGTCATCCGCAAAGTGTGGTTTTGGGTGGAGGATTGTCACTCATGGGTGAGTTGCTGGTTTCGACGGTGGAGCGATTCCTGGCAAACTATTTGATGGAAGCTTTTTATCCCGGTCCGCGAATTGCGCTGGCGAAGCTTGGCGAGGATGTGGTGCCGCGCGGAGCCTTGCTGCTGGCACGTGAAGCCGGTGAAGCGCACAAACAGGTTTCAGTTCACAGGTGATATCGGAACGATTGATCCGGTTTTCCCCTGATTTTCATCCTGCGGGGACACGTTATCTTGATTCCATGGAAAGGAAGGTTTATGCCTAAAATCATGGAGAAAAGTGCTGCTCACCTGCATTCTGTGAGCGAGAAGGTGCGAGACGGAATCAGGAGCGGCAAGTTCACGCTGAATGAATTACAGATGGCCGCCAGAGAGAAGGGAAAATATGCAGCGTTGCGCACGGATGAGTACGTGCATGCAAATGCATGGACTTCAATAGGGATTGCAGCAGGAGTCGCATTTATTTTGGGAATGATGGTGCCTCGGGGACGGCACACACCTGCCTCACACCAGCCTGAGGAACGGCCTGTGGATGGACGCGACCCGCTGAAAACTGCTGTGAAGTTTGAGTTTATCCACAGCCTGCTGCCACTGGCGATGTTTGCGGTCAAAAGCATCCAGGCATCCCGTTGCGCGCGTCGCAAGTAAGTTCATTTGATCATATGGTCGCTTCCGCCTCGGAAGCGGTTTGAAAGAAGCTGCTGCTCCCATGATTAAGGGAGGGCAGCTATTTTTCTTGCTCGTTCCCTCAAATCCAATTTCATGGCGGAATGCACGTTCGAATTTTCCTTCTCGTCACGGCGTTTTCCCTGATTTCCGTTATGACCAGCCTGATAGCAGTACCATTGGAGCCCATCGCACTTTGGCCAGGGACGCCACCTGGCGAGCAAGGAACGATCGGAGAGGAAAAAGACACCACTGATGAAAAGGGAGGATTGGTGGCTGGCCAGAGAGTGGTGCGATTGGGGAATGTCTCTGTGCCCACGATAACGTTCTATCCCGCAGCGAAGGAAAAGAACAGTGGCGCGACGGTGCTGGTCTGCCCCGGTGGTGGATATCACATCCTGGCGATGGACCTTGAAGGAACGGAGATCTGCGAATGGCTGAACTCGATTGGGGTCAATGCGGTTCTCTTGAAATATCGTGTTCCAGCGAGGAAAGGGCAGGAACGGCATCTTGCGCCGATGCAGGATGCTCAACGGGCGCTCGGCCTGATTCGTCAGCAGGCTAAGAATTGGGGGATTGATGAAAAGCGCGTGGGTATCCTTGGGTTTTCGGCAGGGGGCCACCTTTCCGCGGTAACGAGCAACAATTTCCAGGAACGTTCCTATCAGCTGATTGATGCAGCGGATAAACTCAGCGCCCGGCCTGATTTCACCGTGTTGATTTATTCAGCCTACCTGACCAACAAAGAGAAACCGGAGGAATTGAGTCCTGAAATGAAAGTCTCCGCAGCCACTCCTCCTACCTTTATTGTGCAGACTGGAGATGACTCGGTGCGGGTGGAGAACAGCCTCTTTTATTATCTTGCGTTGAAGAAGGCGGGTGTTCCCGCCGAACTACATATATATCCGAGCGGTGGCCATGGGTATGGTCTTCGCAAGATCGGCAAGAATGTTTCCGAATGGCCTATGCTGGTTGAAAAATGGCTTATCGAAAGCCAGTTTATCAAAAAGTAAGCATCACAACCCCGCAGCTGTGGCCGGGGTGAGTTTCAGGATTTTAAGAAGATCAATTTTCGTCCAGAAATCCTGCTGGTGACGGCCTGTTCTTCCTTCATTTCCATGCCGAGCAGGAATGGTAAATGAACCGGTGTAAATCCGCCCGTCAAATTCGATCCGCACTTCGCCAGTCGCCCCGTTCGGGGCATCGCCGTGGTAAAAGTTGATACTCGCCTGCAGCTTGAAAAGATCAACGGGCGTTTCGAATTCAATAAACTCATACTCACGCTCCGGGGAGGAGCGGTGGTCTTTAAAATAGTATCCCTCGGGGGCACGGGTGTGCTCGAAAAAAAGGGTTTCGGAATCGGGGGTTGCGCTCGCATACAAATCGAGGTCGAGATTGCCCTGCCAGCGAATCCCGATCTTCATCGGCCCAACAGTTTTGCCGGGAGGTGGTTGAGGCAGGTTGGCGGGCAACTCGCGGGTAATCCAATCGGTGACTCCGATGTCCCGAGTGATTCGCAACATTTCGAGCTTGGAGGCAGTCCGGTCCAACTCTGCGTAATTTCGGCGGATTTCGCCTCTCTCCGAAGCCGCTGCTTTGAATACGGTAGCGAGATCCGAGGTGAAGGTGGAGAGAACCGCGCCTTGTTCCTTGAGATAAAGAGACCAGAACCGGCCAATCTTTTCCTGATGCAATTCGCTCAACCAGGGATCGCCAAAATAACCGAAATGAAGGGAGAGGTTGTTGAGGAGTCCTGAACGATTTTTGGCTCCGTAGATGGATTGCTCACGAGTGGCAAGCAGATGTCCATCAGAAGGGAAAAAGCCGTTGACCATAGAAAAGCCGGGTTCCTTCTGGTCCAGGTAAAGTGGAGAACCGAGGATAATCATCGTGAGTGGGGAAGCTTCCCTGACCTGATGCTCCGCGACAAAGTCAAGGAACTGTGGAAGCCGAACCGCGCCGTTCAAATCAAGTTCTGTTTTGGGCCGGGCGGATTCGCTGGCAAGGAATTCCTTTAATTTGCGAAATTCCCCCTTGAATTGCGCCGCCCGTGTTCTGCCTGTTTTAAAAGCCAAGACATCGGGAATTTCGAAGGTGGTAATCGTGCGGAGATGGTAGGCATCATAAAGTGTCAGAGAAGAATGAATGGGAAGATCTTCGACCAACAAGGTTGCGACTCGCCGATAAACCTCATCCTTGGAGGATTTTTCCAAAAAGGGTGAAAGCCCCACAACGTAACGCGTTTTGGCCCTGGCGTTTTCGATTGCGTGCGAGATCGCCGTGAAGAAAACCAGCAGTGTCGCAACGATTAGATTTCGAAAATTCATTCTGCGCTCCTTCCTGAGATCAATGAAGATTTGCCGTGTCCATTTCCATTTCGCCCCTGCTCGAATGTTTCAAGTTGGGTGCGCAACTGCGTTGAGATTTGTTCGAGAAGCACATTTTTTTGATGCACCTGATCGCGAATCAATGCTGTTTCCTTTTGGTAAATTGATTTTGCGTAGGCGACCAGCGCAGACAGTTGATTTTCCAACCGGCTTTTTACGCCAAGAGCCTGGGCCAGCGCGGTACGTTCAGTGGCGACGCTTTGCTGCAATGACAACCGCTCTTTCTCCACCTGCGTGAACAATGGGTTGGAAGCCAGTTGGACCGGTCGATGCCGATTATAAAGAGTGGTCATGTACATCCCGAGGACAGCGGAGAGAAAAATTTCGGCGATGGCCTGGGAAGCGACGGCGATGATATCAACCCATTTCGTTCCGGCGGAATTCATTCCCAGCAAGCCGGACTCCTTCGGTTGTTTTTCATCGAAGACACTGAGTGATTCGATCTGTTCGGCTGTGCTCCTGGAAAGAGTGGGGTAGATCGCAGAATAAGCCGCCACCCAGACGAGCACTGCCAGGACGCCGACAGCCAAACTGGACCAGAGGTAAATATCGCGAAGCCGCGCGTTCCGCAGGCAATCCCAACCCACTTTCACTCCCAATGCCCCGATGGGCAGCAGCGCCGCCCAAAAGTAGGCGCGGACAGGGCTTTCAATGAAGGTGACAAGCCCGGATTCCAGGAGGTTGAAGGAAATGTTCAACACACCAAATACCATCAGAACGAGGATCGCCAAAAAAGCTGAGGCAAACATTGTGCGGTCCCAGAAATTCCAGGGAGCGGTCGGTTTAACGTCGGCTTCACCATCCTGCATGGCAGGAATATGTGGGTCCAAAGTGACAAGGCGGGCCTGGGTCTGATCCAGCCGCTGCTGCAAATGTGTCAGGCGATCCTGATGAATGCGCACTTCCTGATGAGCCCGTTCGATCTCAGCCGCGTGCTCATGTAAAAAGAGAGACCGATGGTAATTTTCGATTTCTTCCAGACCTTTGCCATCAGCCACATGAGCCTGGTTCTGGATAAATTCGAGGTGGACAGCCGGGGTGATTTGTTGCGCCTGAGGCGGAGGAAGCAGTTTCATAAGGGTGGAAGGGATTTTCCGTTTTTGGAAGCAGGTATGGAATATGTACCTGCCTCCAAAGTGAATCAGAAGGCTGGAGGTTATCTCAGAAAGGCGCTGTTACGCTGGATTTGTTCTTTTTACTTTCCTCTTCCCGACGCTTCTCTTCTCCCTGCTGAAACTGTTCGTTGCGTTGCTCCTCCAGCTTTTCTTCCTCCTGCTCGAGTTGTTCGATCTGCCGCTCCAGATGGTTGGCCTCCATTTCCAGGGCTTTCTGGCGCTGCTGAAGCAATTGCCGCTCCGCTGCAATCCGCTTCCGGGCACGCTCCTGAGAATCCCAAGCGTGGGCCTGAGCTTTGGCAGAATTTTTGGAATGATCAAAATGCTTCATTGCCTCTTTCACTTCACGATCAGCCTGCTCAGCCGCTTTCCGGGCCTGTTTTTCAATCTCGGCGATCTGCTCTTTACTGATGATATCCCTTGCAGGATCGAAGTAGGGTCCCTTTTCGGATCCGTGGTAACTGAATGCAGAGCCTCCGGCAGAACCGCGCTGCCTGAGCAGCTCCTGCACCTGCCGTTCCAATCGGCCCAATCGTTCATGGGTGTCTGCATCGTGCCCGAAATAGCCTTTTGAACCTCCAGGTTTTGAAATGTCCGCAGAGGGGATGTCAGGAGCTTCAGGAGGTTCCGGGGCAGGGTGGGGATTTGCTGCACCAGGGTGGGCAGGGGTGGGCATTGGGTAAGGATGTGGTTTGTGGCGTGGCGCGGAAGCCTGCGCAAGATCACCATGCGAAAAATGAATGGTGGTTTCCACATTGGGCGCCGTGACGACCAGATCCTGCCCATTGGCGGAAATGGTCGTTTCCACAGGGGCACTCACTTCACTGGCGGACTCCTCTTTAATGGATGTTTCATCCACCTGTTCAGGCTGTGCCTCGTCGGCAATAATCAGACGCGGCCCAGCCATGACCAAAGCCGCGACAATTATTGCGGCGACGCTGAGCAACCCCACCCCCACGCGGGAAAGGCGAGGCGAGGAGTTTCTTTGAGAGTTTAATATCATATTGATTCTTTCCTTGAGTTGACTTGTTTTGCTCCAGGCAGCGGGCGCTGCTGAAAGCGTGACTTGATTCCGGTGCTGAGCGGCAAATTCGGCGAGGAGGAGTGCATAAGCATGGGGCGCCTGGATGGCGGCGAGAACATGATCGTCACAGGCAATCTCCCTCTCGATAGTCAGGCGGCGCGAAAGCCAGTGCACGGCTGGTTGAACAAAGAAAAGGCTTTTGACCAGTTGCTGAGCCAGGTTGCTCCAATCATCATCCCGATCCAGATGGGCCAGTTCATGTCGCAGGATCTGCTCAATTCCTACGGTGTCCTGCGCAAGCGCAGTGGGAAGAATTACGGCGGGGTGCCGAAACCCGACCAACATGGGGGCCTGGGCCTGTTGCGAGATCGCCAGGACCGGCGCTCGTTTAAATTGTTTTTCCCCCGTCAGCTTGAGGAAAAGGGCGGTAAGCTGTTCGTTCGGCGAAGAAGCGGTTTGCTTGAGCTTTCGCAATTGTTCCAATTGCATGATCAATCGGCCCAGCCGGATCAATGCGATCAGCGCCAGCCCACTTAACAGGCTGACTCCAAACCAATTTGGAACTGCAACGCTCCACTCGCGAGAAATGGCGGGAAAACTGGACAGCAAATTCTCCCAAAGGTGTGGAACTTCCACCGAAACCGGTTCAATCTGATGGGGCGGTAGCGCAGGCGCAGCCGATTCCAAAGCGGTTGGAGCGGGGTCGGAATTTTCTATTTCCGCAGTTTCAGCGATGACTTCCCCATCCTGAACAATGTCCGGTTGAGAACCCTCGGCTGTATTAATAGTCATCTCAGCGGCAACGTAACTTTCGGTTTCCTGATTGAATGGGAGCTGGTTTTCAGAGGAATGAAACGTTTCCATCGCCAATGGAGTTTGAACCTTTGGCTCAGCAGGAACGGATTGAGAGCGATTCAGAAAGTTCGCAAATGGCAATGCCGTGACAATGATTAACGTGCAAAAGAGAACGGCATGGCGGGTTGTCGCGTTCAGGCGCGGGACCAGTTTCAACCCAAGCCCAACGACGAAGGTGAGAACCATTCCCTGCAAAATCCCATTCGCGAGGGCGACCAGGAGCAAGTCGGTCCAGTTTTGAAGTTCATTTTTCATTAACTCCTCCGGTTTCCTTGATTTTTTTCTTCAACTCATCCAATTCTTCGGCACTGATTTCATCCTCGCGCAGAAATGCAAGGACCAGTTCTCCGGGCGATCCGGCAAAAAATTTGGTGAGAAGCTGACGGACCGCTTTTCGAGCGGCAGTTTCCCGGTCCACCTGGGTGGTAAACACAAGGGCACGTCCCTCTTTCCTGGTTGTGAGGTACCCTTTGTCCTTGAGAATCCTCATCAAGGTAAGAATGGTGGTATAGGCTGACCCATCCTTTCCGGCGAGTTCCTCAGCGACTTCGGCGACAGTAGCGGAACCTTTTTTCCAGAGAACCTCCATGATGCGATGCTCTGCGTCGGTCAATGTTTTTGATTTTTTACGAGGCATACAGGATGTTTAAACTAAGGATTTAGTAATTAAAATCAAAGTGCGAATTTTCGTCAACTAATTTTTTAGTAATTAGGAGGAAATTTTTGGGGCTTCCTAAAATGAATGAAATCAGGCCTTCCCTGCCCCTTTGACCCTCTGTATTTAATTATTGCCGTTGACTCGCAAGGCGGGGCGGTAACCGGTTCGCAACAGTGCTTCGTGCAATGTCGGTACATCAGTTTTTGTGGTGTCGAAGGTGACGGTGACCTTTGCGTCCTGCAAGTTCACTTCGGTCGCTTTAACCCCGTTCAATTGCTGCAAAGTACGAGTGACTTTTTCGACACAGCGGTCACAGGTCATTCCCTCAATGGCAAATGATTTAGTCGCCCAAAGCAGTTCCTCATCCATCCCTGCCACATTTGTTTCATCCATAAAATCCTCCTTAGGAAAGATGGCACGGGGAGGAGGCGGAGGCAATTGAGGCTGCCGGTTTTATTAGGCCAAGAGAAAAGCGCCCGCTTCGGTTCATCAAAAACCGATTCGTGAAAAGTGAATGCCTGAGCGACTCGACGCCTTATCGACGTTTCTTCTGATGCTGCTGCTTTTTCGGTTTGCAGCGAGGACACACGTAGCGATTGTTCTGAAGCTTGAGCTCAGTCAAACACCGTTTGCAATACATGGCACTGATTCGAACTTAGGGTTGAGGTTTTAGTGTAAACGCCTGGGATAACGCAGGCGAGTGCGTGAACTTTTGCTAAACCCTTGCTTATTCAGGGTCAAGAGAAAATCGGCTGAATTACTCCATCCCTTGAATAAAAGCGTCTGCTTCAGCAATCGAAGCATTGACGTCCTTAATTAAACGCTGGATTTCCTTTTCAATATCAACCGCTTCCCCTTTTAAGGAACCGATCGCCTGCGCGTTCAAATTATGCTTTAAGTAGAGCACCTGATCCTGAAACTGCTTTAATACAGGTTGCATGCTTGATTCAGCCTTTTTCATGGAAGCATGCAGGGACTCATATTTTTCACGAGTCTGCCGGAGTTGCGCGCGGCTGTTTGCGCTCAGGCGGTCATTGCTCATGTTTTTGATTTCAGCTTCCCATTCTGCAAACAGGTCCGTGGCGATTTGCTCCACTTTTTCAACGCGGGAGGAGACAGCTTTGGCCCGTGAGGCGGAGCGGTCATAATCTGCCTTTAGCTTGTCGTATGCTTTTTCGAGATTACCTCCCTGAAAACCGTACATTTCCTTTAACCGTGTCAGGGCATCCTTGAATTGCTCGGCGGCCTGCTCCTGTTCATTGCGAGCATCCTTGACGTTGTCCTTGAGGAGGTCACGTTTCTCTTTGCCGAATTTTTCCCAGGCCTGGTAGTAAACTGTCTGGCAGCCGGTCACCAACAGGCAGGCCAGCAGCAGCAAACCCAGACCCCTAAATCCCCTTCCCTGTGGTTTCATTCCGGTAAGTTCCCTCCGAAGTCCAAACTGTCAAGTGATCCCGGTGAGCCGATCAGGCCTGGAATAGAGATTAAAACTTTGCCCCCGGACAAACCCTGCCAGGGTTACTTCATTGCCGATTGCCAGCTCGATTGCCAGGGTGGAAGGAGCTGAGATGGAAGCCACTACAGGAACTCCTGCGGCCACGGCTTTGGCAACGATCTCAAATGAGACACGCCCGCTCACCATCAGGATGGAACTCGAAAGAGGCAGCGGCAGATTAAAGAGGGCCCATCCGATCACTTTATCGACCGCGTTATGCCGCCCGATATCTTCCCGCAATACCAGGAGCGATCCTTCGGGATTGAAAAGAGCAGCGGCATGCAAACCGCCTGTTTGCGAAAACTGCTGTTGAGCAGCAGCGAGTTTGTTGGGGAGATCCGACAGGATTGCGGCAGCCAGTTTGATCGCGGATTGGACCGGCGGAAAGCGATTGTAAATCGATTCCATGGAGGATTTTCCGCAAATTCCACAACTTGAATTGGAAAGCAGTTGACGGCTGAAGGCAGCGGATGAAACCACCACTTCCGGGGTCAAAAAAAGATTCAGGACAGAACCTGCGGCTGGTTGCGGGCAGGGGGCAATTTCCAGGATTTGGGAACGCGATTGGATCATGCCCTCCGTGAGCAGAAACCCGGCAGCAAGCTCATCGTCGTGCCCGGGGGTGCGCATGGTGATTGAAATAGCCTCACCGCCAATACGGAATTCAATCGGCTCCTCGACTGAAACGGCGTCCACCTGTGAAACTGCGCTGCTGTTGGCTGCACAACGAAGAATGGGCAACTCGCGAACGCCGGGGTTCATGGGACTTTTTCGATTTGCACGCGGGCATTGTAATCCGGCACACCACCGGCCTGATCGGTCACCCCTTTTCGAATCAAATGATTTCCCTCCGGCCAATGGACCTGCACATTTCCCGGCGCAATCGGTGCGATCATCACCCGCGCGATGTACTCACCAAGGTCGTTTTTCAGGCGCACGCGCTGGTTGGAGGAAAGATCCAGCCGTTGCGCATCCTCGGCGCTGATAAGGACAGCATCCCGCGATGCGCCATTGAGTGGATCGACCTCGGCATAGATGAGTGTATTGAATTGCTTTCCACGGCGCGTGCTCAGCTCAAATTCATTGCTCTCTCGATGCAGGTTGGGCAATGGAACAGGTCGGAAGTGGGCCTTGCCATCAGGCGTGGGAAACTGGCCGTTGGCACAAAGATGCGGGCCACCGTACTGAATGGCATCACCGGTGGTTTGCAAATTCTGAATGCCATCATAAAAGGGAACAATGCGGGCGATCTCATTGCGAATTGCCTGGGCTGAGGCGCAGCCAAGCAAATGCGCTTTTTCGGGCCAGGCAGCGGAGGCAAGATCCAGCAAAATGCGCCACTCTGCCTTGCATTCCCCAAGCTGACGAGGAATCTCCGGGCTGAACGCAATTCGTCTTTCGGTGGTGGTTTCGATCCCGCCTCCCTCCTGTTCATAGCGGGTTTTCGCAGGAAGCAGCCACACTTCCTCACCCGGTTCGATGAACATCTGGTCGGTCAGGATGATGTCCTGGTGAATGCGAACGGGGACTTTCGAAAGGGCTGCACGGACAGATTGCGGTTCAGGAAGGGTTCGCAAGAAATTGCCACCAAGTGAATACAGCAGATCCAATTGCCCCTGCCCGGCGGCTTCGATCATTTCAGGGGTGGTCAGACCGGCCCAATCAGGGACCGGAAAACCGTATGCCCTGGAAAGCTCTTCGACATTTTCGGAGGTAATCGCCCTGCCACCGGGAAATGCCGTTGAGTAGGCCCCCATTTCAGCGCCTCCCTGGACTGAAGAATGGCCGCGGATCGGCATGAGGCCACATTTTTCGCGTCCGACGAATCCTTTGCTTAAACCGAGATTCAGGACCATCTGAACTGCATCCGCACCATAGGCATGCTGTGTAATTCCCATGCTCCAGACCAGGACAGCAGTCCGGGCATGATGAATCAGTCCGGCAAATTCAATCATGCTCGCCCGGGGAAGCCCGGATTGCTTCTCGATCTGCGGCCAGTCCAGTTGCTGGAGCTGCCGGACCAACGCATCAAATCCAAGTGTGTGTTGCTGGATAAATTGTTCATCGCACCAGCCGCGTTCGATCATGACCTTGAGGACGCCTGAAATGAATGCGATGTCACCCCCTTGCGCGACTGGAAACCAGTAATCCGCAATATCAGTTCCGAAGAGGGCGCTCGAAGCTGAGGAAGGCACCCAGTAGCGTTGCATCCCGGGTTCAAGGTAAGGATTGATCAGAATGACTTTCGTTCCAAGCTGCTTGGCTTCGTGCAGGTATTTGGTGGCCACAGGCTGGTCATTGGCGGGATTGGAACCGAAGAAAAGGACCAGGTCCGTCCCATACCAGTCTTTGTAACTACAGGTGCTGGCGGAAACACCAATCGCGAATTTCATCGCGGCAGTGGAGGGAGCATGGCAGAGGCGGGCGGCATTATCGATGTTGTTCGTGCCGAGAAACCGGGCCACTTTTTGCGCCACGTAATAAACCTCATTGGTCACGCCCCGGGCAGTGACAAAAAATGCCATTCGTTGTGGATCGGTTTTTCGCAAGCGCGCGCCAAGACGGGCCTGGGCCTCTGGCCAGGTGACCCGCTGAAAACCGCGCTCTCCCTTTTTGCGGACCATTGGGCAGGCAAGGCGCCCAAGCTGGCGCAATTGTTGATTATCAAAGCTGTTGAATTGCGAAACGTCCTGCAGAATTTCCGGATTGAATTCCGGCATGGTGTTCAATCGCAACAGATTCAAGCGGGTCATGCAAAGATGGACCCCGTTGATCGTCCAATCATGCAACCCCGCCACGCCGAGGGCGCAACCGTCACAGACTCCACGGGTAAGGACTTTGTAGGCGTAAGGAAGATTGTCTCGATTTTCCCACAAGATTTTCGCCATGTCGCGAAAATGACGCGGCTTGACCTCTCCCAGACCGAACGGGATTGAGCGGCTCAAGCGTGAGGCAGGGTCCCGTTTGAGCGCGTGAGACATTGCGTTAACTATCGTTTCTTTTTCAGCCGCCCCTTGAACGTAAGCTCAGCCACCCCGCTTTTGTCCAGATCACCGAGACCTTCCTTGATCATCCGGTCAAATTGCTTTTTGGTGGCGAGGGCAAGTGGCAACTGGAGTCGAGCGGATTTGGCGAGCTTCACCGCAATTCCTGAATCCTTGGCTGCGTGCGCGGCGGAGAAAAAACAGGAATGCTCCCGATTTTGCATATCCTCCCCATCGGTCTGAAGTACTCGGGAATTGGCACCCGTTTGGGAAAACACTTCCCGGAGCATCGAGAGATCAAGTCCCAGCGCCTGCCCCAGGCCGAGCCCTTCGGCGAGACCGGCGGTGTTGATATTCATGACCATGTTGACGAGCGCCTTGACCTTGGCTGCTTCACCGGCTTTGCCGATATAGCGCATGGAATTGCTTAGCTTTTCCAATACCGGACGGGCGCGTTCATAAGCTTTTGGGGTTCCGCCCAGCATCAAATACAGCGTGCCTTCCCGCGCCTGGGTAATGCTTGAAGCCATGCAGGCTTCAAGAGTCTGGGCCCCCACGCGTTGCGCCCTTCTTTCCAGGTCCACATGAACCTTGGGAGAGAGGGTCGCGCAATTGATAAACAGCCTTCCCCTGGCACCTGTAAAAAGGCTTTTGCCAAGGCGGCTGAAAATGCGGTTCATGGCCTTATCATCCGTGACCACCGTGATGACAATATCTGAAAGTTCCGTCACCTGCGGTAATGTACGACAGGCTTCGGCTCCCAACTCCTTGGCGATTTCCTGTGCAACGGACAATCGCGAATCGTAAACGGCTGTAATTTTGAAGCCCTGATCATTAAGGCGACGAGCCATGTTTGCCCCCATCCGCCCCACCCCGACAAAACCGATTCTTTCAGCCATAATTTTGATTGGTTATGCTGCCATTGTAGAAGAGGAACGGGACAAACGTCATGCTTTTTTGAGCATTGTACAGCAAAAAAGCGAGGTGCCATCACCCCGCCTGAACAAGTTTGCTGTCGAAAGAGGATTATCGATTTCCGGAACCACCGGAGGTGCTGCTCCCTGTCCCGCCCGAAGTTGTGCCGCCAGTTCCAGTGCTGCCCCTTGCAGCGCCCGATTCTGCCGAAGTGGTGTCCCCTGCCGAGCCGGTTTCCGAATTGTCCATCCAGGAACTTCCGCTGCCTGATTCGGTCGTGCTGCCACTGCTGCTTCCCATGCCTCCGCTCTGACTGGCGCAGCCAGCGAGAAGGATTGATGCCACACCTGCCAATAACAATTTTTTCATATTACCCCAACTGTCGCCGGGGCGTGAATTTCTGAAATGGTGAACAGCGCTGATTTTACTTCACATGACTGCCTGAAACCGGGATCAGGGCGCGTGGATGATCTTTTCCGATTGTCAGAGTGGATGTGACAATTCAGATTGGGCAGCAGTCGAATGGCAACCATACCTGGATCAAGCCCTCTCTGGAACCGGACGAGCAGTGCGTTCCCAATTGCCTGGCGAGAATTGCTGGTTGCGTCAAAAAAGCCCGCCACTTTCCGCTCCCGCTGGATCATTGGCCTCGTTTTTCTGCTGGTAGCAGCGAGTATGCTATGGGGGTTCTCTCGCGCACCGATAGGCGGTATGATCGGTCAACAGATTTTCAATTCACTGACGGGAATTCTTTTTCTAATGGCGCTGTTCTCGGGAATGACCACTGCTGACGCGTTAAGCAGCGAAAAACGGGAGGGGACCCTTGGGCTGTTATTCCTGACAGACATGCGAACCCACCATATTGTTTTGGGAAAGCTGGTTGCCCATTCTTTCGCTTCGGTGGTCGGCCTGTTGGGAATTGTCCCATTTCTCTCCATTGCTATTTTGCTGGGTGGAGTGGGATGGATGGATGTGCTGGTCGTCTGCATCGCCCTGCTGAACACCATCTTTTTTTCCATGAGCCTGGGCCTGTTGATATCCACCAATGGGCGGGAATATCAGAAAATGGTTGGTCAGTTTAATGTCACGCTCCTGGTTTTCTGGCTTGGATTACCGGGGCTGGCCAACCTCTCGAGGTATAACGGAATGCCGGATCTCGCGCGGGTGATTGAATGGTTCAGCCCCGCAATGCAGATGAGCGGGATCGGGACGCTTGGAATGGCCCGGCTTTTTTCTGATTTCTGGATCTCGATTCTTGTCTGCCATGTCATGGGACATATTTTTCTTTGGTCCGCCTGCCTGTTGCTGCCGCACAAATGGCAGGAGGAGCCAACTTTGAAGAGCCACTCCTGGCGGGAACGGTGGCGGACGTGGCAATTGGGATCAGCCGAAAAGAGAACCGCATACCGGAAGCGCTTTCTGGAAATCAACCCCTGGATCTGGCTCGGAAGCCGTGTCCGGACCGATGCGATTTACCGATATGTCATCATCATCCTCGTGATCGGAATCACCTTTTCAGTTTATGCGATGAACAAATCGCTTCAACTTGGGTACGCTTTCCTGATCGTGGCGGGGATTTTTCATTTGATGATGCGGATAATGACTGCGGCGGTGGCATGCAAGCCATTGACCGAAGCGCACGCGAATGGAGCATTGGAAATGCTGCTTTCCACGCCGCTCAAATTGCAGGAGATCATTAAAGGACAGTTTCTTAATGTTTTGCGGCAGATGTGGATTCTCTATTTTCTCACCTGTTTGTTCAGCATCGCTGCCTTGTGGACTTTATATAGTGATGATGGAGATGACATTCAGATCTTCTTTTTTGTCGGCACCTGGATTTGCATGACTCTCGATGTCCTTGCCATTACTTATCTGGGGCTCTGGACGCCGTTGATTTCAAAAAAGCCGCAACAGGCTGCTGGAATTGCCGTTTCCCGCGTGTTGTTCGTCCCGTGGGGTATTTTTGCCTCAGCGACGCTTTTGCTCAACCTGTTTGATTCGGTTCCTCAAGGAATGGATTTTTATGAAGCTTACGTGAGCTGGGTTATTTTGAATGTTTTTGTCGCGCTGTATTTCCTGAGGTCAGCGCAACGAAAATTCCTTGCGGAAGCCCGAATGAAAGCGAGCCTCCAGTTTTTCCAGATCGAACCTGAATCTTTTTGGAAACGCTTTCTAAAATGGAGGAACGATGTGACCTGATGCCTGGCAATCTCTTGCGGTTTGTTTTACTGATTGCTCTTGGCTCACTCACAACTTCTATGCTACCCAAACAGCGTCCCTGAAAAAAACGCAAGAGGAGTAGCATGGCCGGAAATGAACCAACAATGAATCATTCGCAACCGTGGTGGCGTGAACTCAATCGATATCATTGGTTCGTCCTGGTCGTCGCCGCGCTTGGGTGGCTCTTCGATTGCCTGGACCAGCAACTGTTTCTCCTCGCGCGCGCACCTGCGATGCGCGATCTTCTGCCACCGGGTGCAAACATCAACGAGTACAGCGGCTACGCCACCGCCATTTTTGTGCTTGGCTGGGCGACTGGCGGTTTGATTTTTGGCGTGCTTGGGGATCGCATTGGCCGCGCAAAAACAATGATGATCACCATCCTTGTTTACTCCCTCTGCACGGGTTTAAGCGCTTTATCGACAGGGTTCTGGGATTTTGCGTTTTATCGTTTTATCACCGGTCTCGGCGTTGGGGGAGAATTTGCCGTGGGTGTGGCGCTGATTGCGGAAGTGATGCCTGACCGGGCCCGTCCTCATGCCCTAGGCCTTTTGCAGGCGCTTTCAGCAGTCGGCAACGTCAGCGCTGCGCTGATTGAAATGGGCCTCAGCCACTGGGAAGGCTCCGGCGGCATGCCTTCCGCATGGGCCAAGTGGCGAATCATGTTTGTAATCGGCGCGTTTCCCGCATTGCTCGCGTTGGTTGTTCGCTGGCGTTTGAAAGAGCCTGAAAAATGGCAGAAGGTGAAAATGTCCAGGGAAGAATCCCGCAAAGCGGGATCGTATGCCGCCCTTTTCAGCAACCCTCGCTGGAGAAAAAATGCGTTGATCGGAATGGTCCTGGCTTGCGCTGGTGTCATCGCCCTCTGGGGAATTGTTTTTTACAGCATGGACCTGGTGGGTTCAGTGATGGAAAAATCTCTGGCAGCACAGGGGCTTGCCGGAGCGGAACTGAAAGGCGCGGTGGGTAGTTGGAAAGGAAAAACTTCGCTGATGCTCAACGCTGGGGCATTTCTGGGAATGCTGGCGTTTACCAAGTTCACCCAGCGGACCAGCCGCCGACTCGCTTTTGCTGTCGCCTTTGTCGGGGCGATGGTTTCCACCTCACTGGTTTTCTGGATCGTTCGCGAACCGTGGCATATTTATTTGCTGGTCCCAATCATGGGCTTTTTCATGCTGGGAATTTTCGGGGGGTATGCGATCTACTTTCCTGAACTGTTCCCCACGTCATTGCGCAGCACGGGGACTTCTTTCTGTTATAACGTCGGGCGTTTTATCGCCGCTTCAGGCCCCTGGACGCTGGGGTTGCTGAGCAGCAAGGTTTTTCACAATACTGAGGAACCGCTTCGTTACGCGGGGCTTGCGATGTGTTCCATTTTCGTGCTGGGGCTGCTGGTGATTCCGTTTATGCCGGAAACCCGTGGACAACCGCTTCCGGAGGAGGAACGCGGCTTTGCCCATTAAACCATCAGATCACAGTCCCGTGGGGGATCGAGCCATTTTTCGGCACGATGACAATGCCATCGCGAATGTAGTAGAGGGGATGATCCACATTCTCCGGTTTCCCGGCAGGGGTGATCACGCAATGGTCCCCGATCCGGGCGTTCTTATCGATAATCGCATTTTCGATCCGGGTGTTTTTCCCGATCCCCATTTTGGGACGTCCCGCGGATTCGTTCTCCTGAATTGAATCGAGAGATTCAAAATAATCATTTCCCAACACCACCGAACGGTTGATCGAGGAACCGGAGTCCACCAGACTTCGAATCCCCACGATGCTGTTGGAAATTTTTGCGTGATTGATGATGCAGCCATCCGAAATCACGGCGTGATCAATCTCCGCGCCGTTGATTTTTGATCCGGGCAGGAACCGTGGCCGGGTGAAAATGGGGGAAGCCATGTCGAAAAAATTGAAGGCGGGCAATTCGCTCGCAAGGTTCAGGTTCGCCTCGAAGAAATTCCGGATTGTCCCGATGTCTTCCCAGTAGCCCTGAAAAATATAGGAATAAACGCGGTGCTTGCCGATGGCGCCGGGAATGATGTGCTTGCCAAAATCGGTAAAGTTGTTGTCGAGCAGCTTCAACAGGATGTCCCGGTTGAAGATATAGATTCCCATCGAGGCGAGGAAGAAGTCCTGGTCACCCTGGATATCGAACTGGCGGTACCATTCGCGGGGAATCTGCAGGGAATCGATCACTTCCGGTTCTTTTGGTTTCTCCACAAATCGCGTGATGCGACGATCCTCATCCACTTGCATGATCCCGAGGGAGGGCGCCTGGTCACGGGGCATGGGAATGGTGGCAATGGTCAGTTCCGCTCCGGTCGCCACATGTTGGTAAAGAATTTTGGAAAAATCCATCCGGTATAATTGATCGCCGCTCAGGATCAATGCGTACTCAAAACTATGGTTGAGAAAATGGACGAGGTTTTTTCGGACGGCATCCGCGGTACCCTGATACCATGAAGTATCCGTGAACGTTTGCTCGGCTGCCAGGATTTCGACGAACCCCCCGGTGAAATGATCGAACTTGTACGATTGCGAAATATGCCGGTGGAGCGAGGCGGAGTTGAATTGGGTGAGCAGGTAAACTTTTTTCAACCCGGAGTTGATGCAGTTGGAAATCGGGATGTCCACGAGGCGATACTTCCCCGCCAATGGCACCGCCGGTTTGGAACGCTCCCTGGTTAGGGGGAAAAGTCGTGTTCCCTGTCCGCCCCCCATGATGACGGAGAGAACTGAACCCATATTGACCGCTTGGACTTTCGGAGACGGCATAACCTCATCCTTTGCTTGCGAACTGTTGCTGCTGATATACCCTTCCGATCAGGGGTAGTGCAAGGGGCAACAGGAGATTTTTCTCACCCGGCGCGACCAGGAACGTATTGCGTTTTGATGAGGCGCATTTTCGCGCGAGAGTTTTTATGTGTGGAATTATCGGTTATGTGGGAAAAAAACAGGCAGCCCCCATTATTCTGGAAGGGCTTCGACGCCTGGAATACAGGGGTTATGACAGCGCTGGAATAGCAGTTCTCCGCGATCAAACCCTCCACACATGCAAAAAGAAGGGGAAAATCGATGAAGGGCTCGCCCGCCTTCTCTCCTCCTCACCCTTGAGCGGTGACACCGGCCTTGGCCACACGCGCTGGGCCACCCACGGCCCCCCAAATGACGAAAATTCCCATCCCCATACGGATGAAAGCGGGCGCATCGCCGTTGTCCACAATGGCGTTATCGAGAACTACGACCGACTCAAGGAACGATTCATTCAGGAAGGGCATACATTTAAATCCGCCACCGACACTGAAGTGCTTGCACACCTGATCGGCAGCCATTACGACAAACTCAAAGCGAAACCATCCCAAAACGGTACCCACATCCTGACACAGGCGGTGATGAACGCCTTAAAGGAGGTCATCGGCGCTTACGGTATTGCCGTTATTTCCGCCGATCACCCGGAACTTATTGTTGGCGCGCGGCGCGGCTCTCCCTTGATTATCGGGGTGGGTGAAGGTGAGAATTTCCTCGCGAGCGATGCCACCGCAATCGTTGCTCATACCCGCCAGGTCGTCTACCTGAATGATTATGATGTGGCGACGTTGACCCGAGATAATTTTTCCGTCAACAACCTGGGTTCGGACACCGCCAAAGTCCAGATCAGCCAGATTGAATTCAACGCTGAGGCAAGTGAAAAGGGGGAATTTCCGCATTACATGCTCAAGGAAATTTTTGAGCAACCGCGCACTGTCCAGAATGCCATGCGCGGGCGGATTGATCGCGAAGAAGTGACTGCCAAATTCGGCGGCTTGAACGTCTCGCTCGCTGAGCTTCGCGCGGTGGATCAAATCGTGATCGTGGCCTGCGGCACCAGTTGGCACGCCGCCCTGGTGGGCGAGTATCTTTTCGAAGACCTCGCCTGCATCCCTGTTGAAGTTGAATACGCGAGTGAATTTCGGTACCGCAATGCTCCAATCGAAAAAAACACCTTGATCCTGGCCATCACCCAATCCGGGGAAACCGCCGATACCCTGGCTGGCTTGCGGGAGTCAAAACGGCGCGGGCATCCGGTCCTCTCCATCTGTAATGTGGTCGGAAGCACCATCGCCCGGGAAGCGCATGGCGGGATTTACCTGCATGCGGGACCGGAAATCGGGGTCGCTTCCACCAAGGCATTCACCTCCCAGGTCACTGTTCTCACCCTCTTCGCGCTGCTGATGGGCCGTATCCGCACCTTGTCCTCCCGGCGCGGTTCACAGGTGCTCCAGGCCCTTGAGCAAGTCCCGTCCCAAATCGAAAAAATTCTAGCGCAAAACGACAGGATTAAAACCCTCGCCCAAAAGTATGCGGCAGCGGAGGATTTTTTCTTTCTCGGCAGGCAATACACTTTTCCTGTCGCATTGGAAGGAGCGTTGAAGCTGAAGGAAATTTCCTACATCCATGCGGAAGGGTATCCCGCCGCAGAGATGAAGCATGGGCCGATTGCCATGATCGATGAGAAAACCCCTACGGTCATCCTCGCTCCCAGTGATGGTCTCTATGACAAAACCTTGAGCAACCTCATGGAAATCAAAGCCAGGAAAGGCCCGGTCATTGCCATCGCCACGGAAGGGAATGAGTCCATCACCTCGCTGGTTGAGGATGTGATTTATGTCCCCCCGACGATTGAATCGATTTTTCCGTTACTCGGGGTGATCCCCCTCCAACTGCTCTCCTATCATATCGCAGTCTGCCGCGGCTGCGACGTGGATAAACCGCGCAACCTCGCAAAAAGTGTCACCGTGGAATAAATGGGGAGATTTAAGGCTGATGGAGTCATTTCAACGTTCGTGAATAATGACAAGACTGATCCAAGCGATTGTTTTTCTGGCAGCGTTCTTACTGCGCACGCGGTGTTCTTCACGAATCGCAGGTTCTGTTTAGGCAAAAAAAGGCAGGGATTTGCCGCCGTTCCAAACTTGTGGCTGAGGCCTGCGTAAAGGGTTGTACCGTTCCTGGGGGCCAAACTTAAAATTTTTCATCATTAGAATAAAAAGCCAAGAAACGGTTAGCGGAAAGTTTTTCACCTTCCTAGGCTTAAGCGCGAAAAGAGTTACCCAGGCGATTGTTTTTGCGATTCAACTGATCAGGAATTGCTCCTGGTGGAGATATGAAAGACCAAGCCCCAACCCGCGGTTTGTGCTCAGGCAGGAAGAAAACAGTACGTCGAGCAGGAGCCATTGCGCTTTTGCTTTTGTCTCTGGCGACATTGATATCCTGCGTAAACGTTCAGCGAACTTTGTTTGTACCACCGGATATTCCGGGATCCACATTCGTGGGCTCGGAAACATGCGCGGAGTGCCATGGCGGGGTGAGTGCGCATTTCGGGTCGGCTACACATGCGCGGCTGATGGCAAAGGGAGATCACGCCAGGAATGTGGGGTGCGAGAGTTGCCACGGCCCCGGCAGCTTGCATAACGAATCTGGAGGAGCACGGAACACCATCATTAATCCGAACCGTGATCCGGAAGTGTGTTTCTCGTGTCACCTGGAGATGAAAGGCCGGTTTCAACTGCCACACCACCATCCGATTGGCGATGGAAAGATGAGTTGCAGCGAGTGTCACGATCCGCATAAAGGTCAGGCGACACCGGGCGGGCCTTTTACAATGGCGTCTGATTCAGACACCTGCGCCAAGTGCCACATTGCGCAACGCGGACCGTTTGTGTTCGAGCATGAAGCGGTTCGGGAGGGTTGCACCACTTGCCACGATCCGCACGGGACCACCAATGACAAATTATTGACCCAACGCAACCAGAACCTCTGCTTGAAATGCCATTTTCAACAGCAGGTTCCGCCCGCAACGATTTTCATTGGAGGACGGGATCACAGCCAGTTCCTCTCACGGGGCACTTGCTGGACGGCAGGTTGTCATGAGGCCGTGCATGGTTCGCACATCAGTTCATCACTTCGGTTCTAAAACCACAGCTGGAGAACTACTATGAAAACAAGTTCAACACGGTGGATAAAAGCCAGTCTCAGGAGAGCATGCGCCGCGGCATGCCTGTGCAGCGCTGCACTGGCAGCTGGTGAAGAGAAGCAGACAGTCAAAGCCGAGCCAGAAGCGCCTAAATTAGAAACCAAAAAAGAAACAGATTACAGGAACTGGCTTGAAGTTTCCATTGGTGGGAATTTTATCAAGGGAAACGAAGCCCAGTTCATGGAGAGACATCAGATCCCGAAAGATGTCTATGGAGGGGTTACCGATTTCCATTACGAACAGGATGTCGGGCCTAAAGGGCTCCTGGAAGTGGATGGCCGGGGAATCTTCGACAATGACGATTATTCCTTAACGTTGGGATATAAACATCCGGATTATGGTTACCTACGGGCTGGTTACCGGGAGTTTCGTACCTGGTATGATGGTACCGGAGGATATCTGCCGATCAACGATCGGGTTTTTGATCTGTACGATGACGAACTATTCGTTGACCGGAGCGAACTGTTCTTTGAAGGCGGGTTGACCTTACCGGACGCGCCGATTATTCGCTTTGGTTACTCGCGCCAAACCCGAGACGGCCAAAAGGACTCAACAATTTGGGGAGATACCGGACTTGGCTTACCTGCCGGGCAAACGCGTGGGATAGTGCCGAGTTTTTATAATCTCGACGAAGATCGGGATATTCTCAGGCTGGATGGCGAACATACGATCGCGGATACCAGATTTGGAGTCGGATTACGCTATGAACATTCCGACCAGGACAACTCGCGTAACATGCGACGACGTCCGGGCGAGGCGCAAGACCGCTTTTTGACCCAACGGGAAATCGTAGAGACAGATCTGTTCAACGTGCGGGCTTTTCAGGAAACACGGTTCTCCGAAAAAATCCTGTTCACGACTGGTTACTCTCTCACAAAGCTGGACACCGATATCGGCGGCAGTCGCATTTACGGTGCTGATTATGACGCGTTATATGACCCTCTCTTTGCACGACGGCAGCAGCGTGATGAAGGATTTTTCGATCTCTCCGGAGGGTCCAAAATCGATCAGCATGTGCTGAACTTGAACTTAATGCTTGAGCCGTGGGAGAACCTCACCATTGTGCCGTCCATCCGGGCCGAGAAACAGGAGCAGGATGGAATTTCGGATTTTGAAGAAACGAATGTAGGTGGACCACCGGCTTTGCCAGCGATCATTGAAGCCATCGAGAACACGCGTGAACGCAGCTTTGTGGATGTGAGTGAAGGATTGGAAGCGCGTTATACGGGGCTCACCAACTGGGTGTTGTATGTCCGCGGTGAATGGCTGCAGGGTGATGGCGATCTGCGAGAACGGGAAATGGTGCTGGAGGACGGAGTGCCTCCGGTGGTTTCCATCTCTCGAGATAGCGATTCAACACGCTTTACTCAAAAGTATGTTGCAGGCGCAAACTGGTATCCAAAAGCGGGATTGAATCTTGCCGCGCAATACTATCACAAGGAACGCCGGAATGATTATGATCACACTAATGACGGCACTTTAAATACAGGTGGTGATCGTTACCCCGCTTACATTCGTGACCAGGATTTCACCACGGATGATATTAATTTCCGGATAAGCCTTCGACCAATCCAATCGCTGTCGCTGGTGACTCGATATGATTTCCAGATTTCAACGATCAACAGCCGGATGGATCGATTGAGCGAAGTGGAAAGCGCAGAGATGACTTCACACATCATTGGAGAGAGCATTACCTGGACGCCTTTGCCACGGTTGCTCCTCCAGGCTGCGGTGAATTACGTTCTGGACCGTACCCAGACTCCATTCAGCACGAGTGCCGGACAAGCCAATGCGGTACAAAAATCGATCCAGGATTATATCGATGCCTCCGCAACTGCGGGGTACGCATTGACGGAAAAGACTGATCTGCTGGCGCAATACTTCACGTACTATGCGGATAACTTCTCTGACAATTCGGCAGTCAGTGTGCCCTTTTTGGTGTCGGCGGAGGAACATGGGATCACCGGGACGCTGATACATCGATTCAGCAGTGCGATGCAATGGACCCTCAAATACGGGTGGGTCACCTTGTCTGATAAGACCTTCGGAGGTCGCAATGATTACGAAGCGCACATTTTGTCTTCGGCTTTTCGTTTCCGCTTCTGAGAATTTTATGAAAAGCAAAACCTTACTAACCGTAATCTGCACAATGGTGTTGCTAACTGCTTCGAGCAGCGCGGCTGACGCAAAAACAAACTACGATAAAAACTGTGCAAAATGCCATGGACCTGATGGAAAAGGGCAGACACGCATGGGAAAACAGGCTGGCGCGAGGGACTACACAGATGAAAAAGTGCAGGCCGAACTGGACGACGCAAGGGCTTTCAAATCGATCAAGGAAGGTCAGACAATCAAGGGAAAGGAAGCGATGAAACCATTCGGAGACAAACTTTCTGACGACGAGATTAAGGAGTTGGTAACGTTAATGCGCGCTTTCAAAAAGTAGGAACTGCGCGTGTCCCAATCAAACCAGCCCAGGCATTCTCCTGGCCTGTCCCGAAACTGGCTGACGCTGGCAGGAACGATCCTTGCAGCGGGAGGTTTACTGGCTTTCCTGCTGCTGTTTGCGATCGATATGACCGCACACGGCGGAAACCCCTACATAGGATTGCTGGCGTATGTCGTGGCACCAGGGTTCATGCTACTCGGTTTCCTGCTCGCGGTCCTGGGCATCTGGATTCATCGGCGTCATCGACAAAAGGCCGGGACAGAAGCCCCTTCAGCCATCATGATCGATCTTCGGCGACCGCGTGATCGCAGGATTCTGGCTGGCGCTGCATTTGGCACGGCGATCTTTGCCATGATGACGGCGGTGGGTAGCTATGAAACGTATCGTTACACGGAATCAAATCAATTTTGTGGCAAGGCCTGCCACACACCGATGAAGCCGGAGTATACGGCATATCAAAATTCGCCGCACGCAAGAGTGGATTGCGTTGAGTGTCACGTGGGGCACGGCGCCAGCGCATATGTGAAAGCCAAATTGAATGGAGTACACCAGTTGGTGGGTGTCCTAACAGGCGATTACAACCGGCCGATCAAAACCCCTGTGCCGAACATGCGTCCGGCCCAGGAGACATGTGAGCAATGTCACTGGCCTGAAAGAAATTCCGGGCAGTTGGACCGAACCTACTATCATTTTTTAGCGGATGAAACGAACACTGCGTTCGCGGTACGTTTGTCCTTGAATGTTGGAGGCGGTAACGAGCATGTGGGAGGAATTCATTGGCACATGAACCTGGCGAACAAGGTGGAATACCTTGCGACAGATGACCAGCGTCAGACAATTCCCTGGGTGCGCGTGACCGACAGCAAAGGACAGCAAAGGGAGTATCGCCTCCCCGGTTTTGTGGATGCACCGGAAAAGCATAAGGTGCGAACCATGGATTGCATGGATTGTCACAACCGTCCGGCACATCAATTTTCCACGCCAAATGACGCAGTGGATGAAGCGATCATGGCAGGGAAAATTGACCGAACAATCCCGTGGGTTAAATCAAACGTGGTCGCGGTGCTGACTGCTCAGTATTCAACCGAGGAGGAAGCCGTTGCGCGGATCTCAGCACATCTGAAAACATTGTATCCAGCAGAACCACGCATGGAATCGGCAATCGCTGCGGCGCAGTCCATTTTCAAACAAAATTTCTTCCCTGAGATGAAAGCGGATTGGCGTGCTTATCCTGATAACATAGGCCACAAGGAATGGCTTGGATGTTTCCGCTGTCACGATGGCCAACACAAGAGCACCGATGGGCGCATGATCGCCGCGAGCAGCTGTAATTCCTGCCACACAATTCTGGCTCAAGGCAGCGCAGAAACCGATCTACAGAAACTCGAGGCCAAAGGGCACGCCTTCTTCCACATCGACGCGGTCAACGAAGACTTCTCCTGCAATAACTGCCATACAGGCGGTTTTCCCAGGGAATAGGTTTCCTCTATTTCAGTCACTGGCAAAAAATTTGCACTTTCTGGATGTTTTCGCAAAATAGATTTCGAAACAGGACTGCACCACCACCATGCAACAGCAGGACATTGCGATTCCCATTCTGCCCAGTCGCTCGCTGGAGAACACGCTGGCATTTTATCGACGACTCGGTTTCAAGGGAGAGATTCATGGTTTTGGTGATTATCTGATCCTGACGCGCGGCACGATTGAGATTCACTTTTTTACCCATAAGGAACTGGTTCCTGCCGAATCGAGCGCAGGCTGTTACATCAGGGTGTTGGACGTGGACAGCATCCACTGCACTTTTGCTTCCGCGCAGTTACCAAAAAAGGGAATCCCGCGCCAGGACGCCATTGAGGATAAGCCGTGGGGAATGCGTGAGTTCGCCGTCGTTGATATTGACGGCAATCTCATCCGAATCGGACAGCCGCGCTGATAGCGGGTTTTGAATTAACCTTGCAATTGTAAAAGCATCTGCGGGCCGGAAGGCACCCGAAATGCCGCCGTCGAAAGGCTTGATCGTTCATTGGGCAACCCGGCCTTTCGGCAGGACACTTCAAATAATTTTGAAAGCCGTTCCGCAGCAGGTCCGCTCCCTTCCAGGCGCGATCCAAAGTTGGGATCGTTCAATTTTCCGTCACGTAAGGCGCGAATGCCATTCAACACTTTTTCCCTGCGGTCAGGAAAATGCCGTTGCAACCAGGTATCAAACAAATCCTTTACCGCGTAAGGCAAACGCACCGGCACATATCCGGCAAACTTTGCCCCGGCTTCAACCGCCGCCGCAACGATCTGCGGCATCTCGAAATCCGTGATTCCCGGGACCACCGGCGCGACCATGACGCCGACCGGCACCCCGGCAGCACTCAGTTCCCTGATTGCCGCCAGGCGCATTCTTGGCAGCGATGCGCGCGGCTCAAGGATCGGGGTCAATTCCGGGTCCAACGTCGTGATGGAAATATTCACCGCAGCGGCCTGGTATTGCGCCAGTTCCGCATAAAGTTCCACATCACGAGTCACAAGATGGTTTTTGGTGATGATGCAGACCGGGTTGCGAAACTCCGCCAGGACTTCCAGGCAGCCGCGTGTCAGGCGCAATTTACGTTCCAGTGGCTGATAGCAATCCGTAACCCCGCTCATCACGATCACCTGCGGTTTCCATGAGCGTGAGGAAAGCTCTTTGCGCAGCAGAGTTGGCGCATCCAGCTTGACCATGATTTTGCTTTCGAAATCCAGCCCGGATGAGAACCCCAGATATTCATGGGTGGGACGCGCGAAGCAATAAATGCAGCCATGCTCACAACCGCGATACGGATTCACGCTCGCATCAAATCCCACGTCAGGGCTGTCATTGTAATTGATGATCTTTTGCGTGGTGTCGTGAAAAATGCGGGTATGCAGCGGGCCATCGTCCTCCGGGTTCCAGTCGATGTCCCTCTGGAGATGAATCTCCTCGAAACGATTGGCAGGATTTTCCGCGGCGCCACGGCCCTTGATACTGTTCACAAAAACAGATATAAGCCCGAACCGCTTTTTGTTCAAGTGTTCTTTGTTATTTATCTCATTCACCCGCCCCGGAAATCGTCATCGACCATTCAGCCCAGCATTGCAACCTGCGCCCATCGCTCTACCATGACCCACGCAGATGAAGAAAAAGAGCACACCGGTTTCCCGCAGCGGACGATTTGAATCTGGCCCTGGCGCTGATGTCGCCGCTTTCACGGAATCGATCTCGTTTGACTGGCGACTTTGGAAGCATGACATCCTTGGTTCCATTGCCCATGCCACCATGCTTCAAAAGATCGGGGTGCTGACTAAAAGCGAACTTCTGGAAATTCGTCGCGGCCTGGAAAAGATCGGTGAAGAGATCGAGGCTGGCCAGTTCACCTGGAAGCCTGAACTGGAAGATGTCCACATGAATATCGAGGCTGCGTTGACTGCCCGTGTCCCTGCCGGGGCCAAGCTTCACACCGGCAGAAGCCGGAATGACCAGGTTGCCCTTGATGTCCGCATGTGGCTCCGGGATGAAATGATCGCACTTCTGGAAGAACTTCGAGACCTGCAACGCGCATTGGTCGAACTGGCTGAGAAGAATGAGCAGGTAATCATCCCCGGTTACACCCACCTTCAAAGAGCCCAGCCTGTTTCCTTTGCGCATCATTTGCTCGCTTATGTGGAAATGCTGGAACGTGATGCCGGGCGCCTGACCGATTGCTTTGGACGTTTGAATATTTGTCCTCTCGGGAGCGGCGCGATTGCCGGGTCAACCCTGCCCCTGGATCGTGAAATGGTTGCCGAACTGCTCGGATTCGTTGATTTCAAGGAAAACCCCGCTGTTTCCCAAAACTCCATGGATGCCGTTTGCGATCGGGATTTTGCCGTGGAATTTTGCAGTCTCGCCGCGTTGATTGCAGTGCACCTGTCACGTCTTGCGGAGGATATGGTCCTCTGGTCCAGCAGCGAATTCGCTTTTATCCGCATCTCTGATTCCTATACCACCGGTTCCTCCCTGATGCCCCAGAAAAAGAACCCGGACATTGCTGAACTCACTCGCGGTAAATCCGGTCGAGTGGTTGGGAATCTCATGGCGTTGCTCACCCTCCTGAAGGGGTTGCCCATGACCTATAATCGCGACCTGCAGGAGGATAAGGAACATCTCTTCGACACGGTGGATACAGTGCGCGCAACAGTCCGCTTGAACGCGGCCATGCTTCGTCATACCACCGTCCTCACTGAAAATTGCGCCCAGGCATCCGCGGATGTCGGCCTGCTGGCGACCGATCTGGCTGATTACCTGGTGCGTAAAGGTTTGCCCTTTCGCCAGGCACACCATGCAGTTGGCGCTTTGGTGGCGCTTGCTGAAAAAAGCGGGCGCCCCCTCAACGAACTGACCCTTGCCGAGTACAAGACAGTCCATGAACTTTTTGACAAGGAGGTCCACGGACTTTTCGATCTGAAAAAAGCCATGAGCTTCCGCGACATCACTGGCGCACCAGCTCCTGCACAGGTGAAGAAGCAAATTACCCGCTGGCGAAAACAGCTTGCCCCTTGATCCCAATGTCATCCCGACCTCAGCAGGAATTGCTTCCCCTGCTTAAGGCAGTTTCACGCTCATTCTATCTGACCATCCGGGTCATGCCTTCGGCTGTAAGAGGGCAAATCGGCCTGGCCTACCTTTTGGCCCGCGCTACAGATACCATTGCGGACACTGAACTGGTGCCCGTTGAAAAGAGGTTGCAGAAATTGCAAGAGCTCCGCGCCGCCATCCTTTCAGGATCTGGTCCCGCGCCTGATTTTTTTTCTCTCGCCAGCTGCCAGTCCGCTTCCGCTGAAAAATTTCTTTTGCAAGAGCTTCCCAGCGTCCTCCAGCTGCTTCGCTCCACCCAGGAAACAGAACGACGATTAATCCAGCAGGTGCTGGACACCATTACCAGTGGCCAGGAATTGGATTTGCGCCGCTTTGGCACTCCTCACCCCGGCGTTGTCCACGCGCTCAAGACCACGGATGAACTGGAGGATTACACTTGGCGGGTGGCTGGTTGTGTGGGTGAGTTCTGGACAGAAATCTGTTTGCTTCGGTTATTTCCTGCCACCGCTGATCTCAGGAAGCAGCTTCTCGAAGATGGGAAGCGTTTCGGCCAGGGCCTTCAACTCGTCAATATTCTCCGAGACATTCCACGAGACCTGGCAAATGGCCGTTGTTACATCCCGGAAGAAGCACTCAACCGGATCGGAATGGCTCCTGCCGCCCTGCTCGATCCCAACAATGAACCCACCTTTCGGGCTGTTTACAATCCGCTTCTGAAAAAAGCTGAAAATTTCCTCGAAGCTGGCTGGCGATACACCAATGCGCTGCCGCGGAATCAGGTCAGGGTCCGCCTTGCCTGTGCATGGCCTGTCCTGATTGGTATTCAAACGGTTCAAAAACTTAAAATCGGCAAAATTCTTGATCCGGGAATCCCAATCAAAATTCCTCGTAAAAACGTCCGGCAGATCATTTTTCAAACCATTTCAGCCCATTATTTTCCACGTCGCTGGAATCGACTTTATGAGATGGTCCGCGACCAGGCCTGACAAAAGCTTAAGGGTAAACACACATCGTTTCCTCAGGGTGGAATGTAACTTGCTTTTCACAATGGAGGAACAATTACGGCGGGTGAGTTGCTTGACTTCAAAATCCGCTATGTAATGATTCCGCGCGCAATATTGTATGCCTAAAAAACCAGCGCCTCGCAAAAGGCTGAACCGGCAGGAACGCCGGGATTTGGACATCGAAATTGGGTTTTTAGAGGGTGTGGTTAAACGTGATCCAGCTTACGTGGACGCGTTGCAGATCCTTGGTGACGATTACACCAAACGGGGCAAATTTAGCCACGGCCTTCGAATTGATGAAAAATTGGCCAAACTGCGTCCTCGTGATGCGTTGATCCAATATAATCTTGCCTGCAGTTACTCTCTTACCGACCGGCTTGATGAAGCCTTGACCGCTCTGGGTTACGCCATTGATTTCGGCTATCGCGATTTCAAATGGCTCGCGGAGGATCCGGATCTCGCAAAAATCCGGGAACATTCAGGCTATAGCAAAATCCAGCGCAAGATTCGCAACCTGAAGGTCAAATCCGCCAGGTGAGCTACTCCCGTTTGGATGGGCCAAGCGGAGGAAATGTTTTATTTTCCATTTTTTCCCAACGTTTCTCCAACCGCGCAATCCGTTCTTCCGTCGTTGGATGGGTCAGAAGCAGTTCGAAAGTCCTGCCGCTTCCATTTCCCTCCAGTTGCTGAAGCTTTTTGAAAAAATCCACCATTCCTCGTGGGTCAATATTCGCCGCCACCATAAATTCCCACCCCTCATCATCGGCTTCCCGCTCGAAATCGCGTGAAAATTTTTGGCTCAACAGGCGTTGCGAATTGCTTGTGATGATTGCCATGATCCCTTCCGGGTTTCCGACGATTGCCTGCACCAGCAACAGCATTCCTGCGGATTCCACTAATTTACGAAACCCATGCCGCCGGGTCACATGGGCAATTTCATGCGCCAGCACTCCAGCAAGCTCCTCCTTCCGGGAGACGCGCTCCAGCAACCCGGTAAAAACCACGACATTTCCTCCCGGCATTGCAAAGGCGTTCACGTTGGTATCGGTTTTGATATGAAACCGGACCGTGAAGCCTTTTGTGTCCACCCCCCTTAATAAGGGACCCGTAACACTTTCGAGATATGTCTGCTGCTCCGGGTCAGAAACCAGCCCTCCGTCAGCTGCCACAGCCTTAAACAACTGTTCCCCAAGCTTGACCTCCCATTCCAGGGGAATCCTGTCCACAATAATTTCGACAATCCGGTCCTTCTGCATCACCAGCAGCAGCAGGAGCATAACGAAAAATAGTACGATCCCCCCCAACAAAATCAGCGGCTTGCGATAGGAAACTTTTCGTTTTTGGCCACCCCTCAATTGCGCCACCAGATCCGGAAAGCGTGCCAGGCATTCATCCTCCACGACCCGCTTGTCTCGGGTATAAACGGAAAATTCAGGATGCGATGGATGCTCGAAGAATATTTGTTCATCATTATATCCACCAACCCGTGTTCGCATCCCACCCAGGGGCATCTCGTGGCTTCCGTCGTTCGAAACGAAATGCAGCGTCTCCCCTTCGAAACGCAAACTTCCCTGCAACGTTTTCTTCCCCTGAAAAGCAGTCGCCAAATAACTCGATTCTGACATCACCAAAAGAGTGGGTCGTAGTTAAAAATTGGCAAGACCGGAAGAATCTTGTGGCAAAACTGCCATCGATTACTCTTTCGCTGTGAACCCTGCAAGTAGTGCGACCGCTTTGCCACAGCGTCTGGCATCCATTGACGCCTACCGCGGCCTTGTCATGCTCCTGATGCTCGGGGAAGTTCTCGCGCTGGGGCAGGTCGCCTCGCAACATCCGGACAGCGGATTCTGGAAATTTTTAGCCCACCATCAAAGTCATGTGGAATGGGTCGGCTGCACGTTGCATGACCTTATCCAGCCCTCCTTTTCTTTTCTCGTGGGCGTGGCTCTCCCTTTTTCCCTCGCAAGCCGTGTGGCAAAAGGCCAAACGTTTGGCCAGATGCTCCGTCATGCCATTGGTCGCTCATTGATTTTGATTTTCCTCGGCATCTTCCTGCGTTCCATCGGCAAACCTCACACCAATTACACTTTTGAAGATACCCTTACCCAAATCGGCCTTGGCTACACCTTCCTTTTCCTGATCGGTCGCAAAACCGAAAAGATTCAATGGCTCTGGTTTGCTGTATTGATGGTCGGTTATTGGCTGGCATTCGCGTTATACCCGCTCCCCGGGCCTGACTTTGACTGGAAACAGGCCGGAGTTCCCGTCGATTGGCCGCATCATTTGAGCGGATTTGCCGCGCATTGGAACAAAAACAGCAATTTCGCCTGGGCTTTTGATACCTGGTTCATGAACCTTTTTCCCAGGGAACGTCCTTTCCTCAACAATGGCGGCGGTTACTCCACTCTCAGTTTTATTCCCACCCTTGGAACCATGCTGCTCGGTTCAATTGCCGGTCTCTGGCTCCAGCGGGAGACCACAGCGAAAGAAAAGATGATCCGCCTGCTCATTGCCGGGATTTCTGGGTTATTCCTTGGATCCCTGCTGCACCTGAGCGGGATTTGTCCCATTGTCAAACGAATCTGGACCCCGGCCTGGACATTATTTAGCGGCGGTTTTGCTTTCCTCTTTCTTGCGGGATTTTACGCCATTATCGATTTCAAAAGGTGGAAAAAGTGGTCTTTTTTTCTGGTCGTCGTGGGGATGAACTCCATTGCCGCTTATGTTATGGAATGGCTTTTTATCGGCTTTTTTCGCAGCGCTATTAGAACCCATCTCGGCGACGGTTATTTAAATCTTTTCGGTCCCTCCTTTTCCTCCCTGATCCAGGGGATGACCATACTGCTACTGCTTTGGCTGATTCTTTTCTGGATGTATCGCCGAAAGTTGTTCCTGAAAATATGATTCCCCTCTTTTCAATTCATTTTGCCAGGCGTACTCGGTTCCATTTGGCAAGGATTACCATCTCCCTGAGTGCACGTTTTCGCACTGTGAATAACTTGGCAATAAGAGTTAATATGTTGTCCTCGTCACGCTTTCTCAATTCACCTAAACATCTGGAGGTCGCACGATCGCTCCATCAGCAATTAGAAATTGTTACGATCCGAGCATCAGGGCCGACCTACTGCAATTAACATAAGGTCTTAATAACAAAATGTTTACCAGAGATTTTCCGTCTCCACTACAGACAGCGCCGAGCTTTGTGACAATTTTATTTGGGAATTTGCTTTGTCACCGGCTGTCCACCCCGGTAAAAATCTCTGTTACGAGCCGGTAACAAGCAGAACGTGAATAAATCGGTGAAAACCTCTGCCCCAATGGAACTTCCAGCTGATAAAATCTGGACGGCTTCCCAACAGTTACTCCGCTCGATCCTCAACGCAGAAATTTACAACCTTTGGTTCGCCCCGATCAGGGCTGCAAGCGTATCAGAGGATGCCTTCACTCTCGAAGTCAGCAACGATTTTTGTGAACTCTGGCTCAAGGACAATTATCTTGGTTTGATCCAGGATGTTCTTGCCCATTCCGCAGGCCGCTCACTGCTTGTGAAGTTCAAGGTCTCGAACCAATCCTCCCACCAGCAGCTTGCCTCCTCATCCCGCACCGATAATCGGGTGGTGGAGGTGCTTCATGAGGAGGCGCAGGAACGTCACCCCGCGGCCAATTCCGGGAAAGAACGTGACCTGCTCTTCAACCCAAAAAACACCTTTGAGACGTTTGTCGTCGGCAATAATAATAACTTTGCCCACGCCGCAGCCCTCGCTGTCGCACAAAACCCCGGGAAATCATATAACCCGCTCTTTCTCTATGGTGGGGTGGGCCTGGGCAAAACTCATTTGCTCCATGCCATCGGTCAACACGTCGCCAGCAGCAAAAAAGGTGCTCGGGTGGCCTATGTTTCCTCCGAGAAATTTACCAACGAATACATTGATGCCATTCAGAATAATCAACTGGTCCGGTTCCGCAAAAAATATCGCCAGTCTGATGTGCTGTTGATTGATGATATCCAGTTCCTTGCCGGCAAGGAACGTATCCAGGAGGAATTCTTCCATACTTTTAACGCCCTGCACGAATCGCATAAACAGATCGTCCTGACCTGCGACCGTCCCGCTGCGGAAATTCAAAATCTTGAGCATCGTCTGGTCTCCCGTTTTGAATGGGGGCTGGTTACTGACATGCAGCCGCCAGATATCGAAACCCGTGTGGCGATCCTCCGCAAGAAAGAGAAGTCAATGGGGGTCGAGCTTCCGGAGGAGGTCCTCAATTTTCTGGCCACGCGAATTCGCGCCAATATTCGCCGCCTGGAAGGCGCATTGATCCGGGTTGCCTCCTACGCCTCTTTGACGGGTAAAAAGCTGAACGTCGAAATGGTCGAAGGGTTGCTTCGGGATGTCTTGAGCGAAGAAGGCCGTTTTTCCATCAGCATTGAAGTCATCCAGAAAAAGGTCGCTGAACATTTTGATATCCGTGTCGCGGATATGACCAGCAAACGACGCCCCGAAAACATTGCTTTTCCCCGGCAAATCGCGATGTATCTTGCCCGGCAACTGACCGAATCCTCTCTGAACACCATTGGCGAAGCGTTTGGCGGCCGGGACCATGGGACCGTCCTCCATGCCTGCCGCCTGGTGAAGGATCGCATGGAAGTGGATGCTACAGTCCGGCAGACTGTCAGCGCATTGGAGCGTCAGTTGCAACGTTGATCCTTGCGACTTGCATCGCGGAAAAGCCCCTCTAATCTGCTCCTGCAAGTGGATAGCAGACACCAACCGGTCATCGAGGTGGAGGGCCTTACCCGCACATACCGCACCTACAAAAAGCACCCTGGTTTCAAAGGCGCATTGCGCGGTCTTTTTAAACGGGAATATGAGTTAACCCATGCCGCCCGCGATATCACGTTCCGGGTCGCCGAGGGAGAATTCGTCGGATTTCTCGGCCCGAATGGCGCGGGCAAAACCACCACTCTTAAAATGCTGGCTGGCCTTCTCTATCCCTCTTCAGGCAGCGCCAAAGTCCTTGGTTACACCCCATGGCAGCGGGATGATGGGTACCGACGACAATTTGCCCTGCTCCTCGGCCAAAAAAACCAGCTTTGGTGGGATCTTCCTGCGCGTGAATCCCTCGAACTAAATGCCAGGATTTACGGCATTTCCCATTCGGAACTCCTCCGCACTGTCGATGAAATGTCCGAATTGCTCGATGTTAAAGACAAGCTAAACGTCATGGTTCGCGAGCTTTCCCTTGGCGAACGGATGAAAATGGAACTGATCGCTGCCCTTTTGCATCATCCCAAGGTCCTTTTTCTGGATGAACCGACCATCGGGCTCGATGTCATTTCACAAAAAACTGTTCGTGAATTTCTTCGCTCACATAATACCAGGCGCAAAACCACCATCCTCCTGACCAGCCATTATATGGCGGACATTCAGGAATTATGTGAACGGGTCATCATTATTGATGAGGGCCGCATCTTTTTTGATGGCAAGCTGGAGGAAGTCCTGGACCGCTTCGCAGATTTCAAACTGGTCACCATCCAAAGTGAGGCCGCTGATCGGATCAATGCTGACTCCCTTGCCAAATATGGGACCGTCGTCGAACAGAACAGCGCCAGCGTTAAACTCAAGGTCAGTCGAGACCGGGTAATCACTGTTTGTAAAGCCTTGCTTGATGAATTGCCGGTTTCTGATATCGATATTCAGGAAGTCCCAATCGAAGAAATTATTCGCCAGGTATTTGCCCGACAGGCAGCGCAAGGGACGAAACGAGAAACGGCGCCAGATTGAGAATTAACGACTACCTGTTTGGGTCTTTTCCCCCAAACAAAAACGGCTTGCGAGAGAATCGCTTAAGAAAAGAACCTCGAAAAGGTCATTTATAGGATAAAATAGTTGGCACACTGCCTGCATATCCAAAAATGTGGAGATTGTTCTTGGAGCGATGAACGAACAGGAAGCTCAAGACCAGCCTTCGCCATGAACTTGAAAACCAATCGATTAAAAGTTAGCACGCTGGCTGCCCTTCTTGCACTTGGCCTGATGGCTGGAACCTCAGCCAATGCACAGGCAGCCAACCTTCGTGCTGTTGAGTTGATGGCCGCCGGGGACCAGCCTGACAAATCCGAAAAACCGGAAAAAGAGAAAAAACAGGAAAAGCCCGAAAAGGAAGAAAAGCCGAAGGAAGAGAAGCCTAATCAGGAAAAGCCGGAACGCCCTGAGAAAACAGACGTCCCGGAAACCCCCACCGCCGTCAAGGAAATGGTTCAAAGCTTTGAGGACCAACGCCGTGCATTTATCGAGCAACAAAAACAGACTCAACGGCAGAAAAAAGGGGCTTCCAGGGAAGATCGTAAGGAAACCATTTCAAAATTGCGAGAGAGCAAGGACGCCCTAAAGGAACAATTCTCCGCACAGTTGGATGAGGCAAAGGACAGAGTCAAGGAACAGACCCGGAAATTTAAAAGTGAGAAAGCCGAGGAGGGCCGCGGGGGACGCGATCGCGACTAAGATGATTTGGGAACTGTTCACACCAAGCTAGACAACTCGAAATAAGTTACTTAACAAAAGCCAGGCAAATTAACTTTGCCTGGTTTTTTATTTGATTGAATCTCATCCGCATACTCCTCCTGGTCTGCTTGATTCCGTTCAGCGGCTCTGCTCTGGCTGCTGCTGAGCCATCATCATGGGATTATTTTGCAACGGTCGGCGGCAGCGTCGGCTACTCGGATAATGTGCTCCATTCCGAGATCAACCATGAGAAAAGCGCTTTTATTCGAGGAATGCTTGATGCCAGCCTTTTCCGCCTGCCGTATGACAGCAATGAATTCACATTTTTTCTTACTTTGGAAGACAAACGCTACCTTTCCAGTGACACAGTGAATAAAGAGCAACTGCTCCTGGCCCAGGCCGATTACAAGTATGGTTTTGCCAATGGCTGGATCGCAGGAATCAAAGCGGATTATCTTTATTATGATCAGGTTGTGGATGTTTCCATTACCACAACCAATCTCGAATCCCTCCCGTTAAAATCGCACACCCTGGGGTTGACCCCAATTTTACAAAAGCATTGGCAACAATATTTTCTGGAACTCGAGTTACCCGCTGCCCGTCAAAATTATGAGTCTCCGCTTGATGATACCTGGGAATGGGGAGAGAAGCTCCGCTTTGGAAGAAAGTATGGTCATCGCTCCGAAACAAGTTTGGCTTTTAGCTGGAGAAAACGCTTTTATGATGAGCGTGAACAATTGGAACTGGATTCCTCAGCTATTCCCGATAGTTCCCTGGAATTTACCCAGCAGGAGATAGAACTGGAACTCCGTCACAATTTTGATTCCCGCAGAAGATGCCGAGGCCGGTTCAAGGCCGGGTATCTTTTCAACCGGGACAATGGACCCGGTTACTTCGATTATGACCGCTTTCGCCTGACCGCCGGTCTCACATGGCGCTGGGAAACCGGAGAAGTCTCTCTCTCAGGGAGATACGTAAAATACAGTTACCAGAATCAAACAATTCAACCCCCTGATCCGCCGTTGCGTCGCCGTTCCGAGACTGGTGCAGGCTTCAGGGCGGAACAAAAAATTTGGAAGGAACTCTCCGCTTTTGGGGAATACAATTATGAATTGGGTTCTGGCAACCATGTTTCAGATGAATACCAGGCACATATTGTCGAAACTGGTTTTTATTACGAATTTTAGCCCTGAAAATCAGGTTTTTCCCCGCTGTTCCCAAAGGCACACTCTTTGCTAAAGCTTTTACGCCCCACAAATCAGGGAATTGTGCAAGGAGAGGATTTAAGCCATGATCAATATCGACGGATTGATTGAACTGCCCAAAATTCGTGCGATCTGGAAAATGTCCTTTGAAACGCAAACCCGCCGCTCCCTGTTTCGCTTTGGCAAACCGCAGATCATCCCCGCGCTGGTCATCTCTCTGATCCTGGCAGTGCTTGGGTTAAGCATCATTCTGGTCATCTCCGATTTGCGCCGTACCCTCAGGGAGCAGATTCTCCAACAGGACAGTGAAGTGCTCCATGCGGCCACGGTGGTAAACCAAAAGGCCCTTGAGCAGGAAGGCCTGGACCTTACTGATGCGCAAACAAGGTTGGGGGCGATTCTCGAAGCATCCGAATTCCGCGGTGAAGTCAGCGCCATACGCCTTTTTGATACCGAGGGGCGTTTCATTACTGCGTTTCCCAGTGGTGTTACCCGTTCAGAATTGGGAAGTGACGATCTCCTCAAATTGAAAAACCTCGCATCCGTTAGCCACTTTCACCCCAAAGCGCGGGTAGCCGACATCAACCCCACCGTTCGGCAGCCGATCGGGGAAGCGCAGGTTTTTCCATTGATTGAAGCCATCGTTCCGCTGCACGCCGAATCGGGAAAACATTTTTTGGGCGCCGCTCAGTTTCTGCTTAACGGCGAACGAGTTGCCCGGGAATTTGCGGTCATGGACCGGCACCTCTTTCGGCACGGCCTGCTTTTTTTTGCGATTGGCGGAACGGTGATTGTCGTCGCTGTCGGCTGGGCCTTTCAACGGTTGCAACATGCCAATGAACAGCTGAGCGCACGCACTGCCGATCTGTTGCATGCAAACCATGAACTAACCCTCGCCGCGAAAACTTCCGCCATTGGCGCTGTCGCCGCTCACCTGATCCACGGGTTGAAAAATCCGCTCTTCGGTTTGCAACTGCTCGCCTCCAGCCGACTCGAACAAAAAATCCCGCCTCGGGAAAGCGACTGGCAAACTGCCTTGAGCTCCACCAAGCGAATGCAATCGATGATTGCCGAGATCGTCCGCATCCTTCAGGAGGAACAGGGGCAGACCGCGTATCACCTTTCGTTGTCTGAAGTTATCCAGATGATCGAGTCCAAGGTGCAACCGATTGCACAGGAAGGAAATATTGCTTTATCCATCAAAGGAGATGCCCAGGGGCAACTGAGCAATCGAAATGCGAACCTGATCATCCTCGTCCTCGTCAACCTGTTGCAGAATGCGGTCCAGGCATTGCCGGCAAATATCGGAAAGGTCGAGCTTTCCATCACTGAGATTGAAGGACAAATTCACTTCCGGATTTCTGACAACGGTCCGGGTCTGCCAGAGCAAATCAAAGCCAATCTGTTTGCCCCCTGCCGCTCTACGAAGGAAGGGGGGACTGGCCTGGGGCTGGCGATCAGCAAGCAATTGGCAAATCACATGGGTGGAGCCCTCGAATTGGAAGGAACCGGCAAGAATGGAACAACTTTTCTCCTGACCCTTCCCACGAACCTGGTTTGGCGCCGGGAACATTCGGTGCTTTAAAGCTAGCAGCATTCGTCTCATTCCTGCGATTTGACCTTGTGCAAAAGCTGGACAATTTTGTCCTGTTTTTTGGTAGATTGAATGAGAAAGGAGTAAAACAGGTCAAAAATTGCAGTGCAAAGATGGCACTCAAAATGCCTGTATAACCCGTAAGGATTTCTGGAGGAATTTGCGCCCGGTTTGGACAAATCAGCGTATAGCAAAACCTTGAAGGCGAGGTATGAGTGTTCCATTAAAGCTTTTGATTATAGAGGATTCAAAGGACGATACCGAACTCCTGATCCACGCCCTTCAGCGCGCCGGTTACAAGGCCGCATACACTCGCGTCGAATCCGCTGCGCAATTACAGCATGCCTTGTCCGAACAGTGGGACCTGATCATTTCCGATTATGTTCTGCCCCAGTTTAGCGGTCTTGCGGCCCTCGCCATGACCCAGCAAACCGGCCATGATGTTCCCTTTATCATTGTTTCCGGCAAAATTGGTGAAGAGACCGCTGTCGAAGCCTTGAAGGCGGGAGCACACGATTATTTGCTGAAGGATCGTTTGACCCGGCTGGGACCGGCAATTGACCGGGAACTTCGTGAAGCGGCGCTGCGCCGTCGAAAAAAACAGGCTGATCTCGCGCTGCGGGAAAGCGAGGAACGTTACCGCAGGCTGGTTGAATCTTCTCCCGAAGCCACGTTCATTTGTTGCGATGGCAAGTTCGTGTATGTGAACCCAGCCGCCGTGCAGCTTTTTGGCGCACAAAGTCCCCTGGACCTGGTCGGCAAGTCATTCCTGGAATTTATTGATCCCAATTACCGGGATCTTGTTACTGAACATTTACGCCAGACAATGAGTGGCACGGATGGGCCGTTACTTGAGGAACGGATTCTAAGGTTGGACGGCACCATCCTGACTGTTGAAGCGATCGCTCGCGCCATTACTTATCATGGGGAGAATGCCGCCCAGATTATTTGTCGCGACGTGACCTCGCGCAAGCGATTGGAGGAACAACTGCAACACACGCAGCGCATGGAATCCATCGGACGTTTCGCTGGGGGTGTTGCCAACGATTTTAATAACCTGCTTACCGTCATCGTGGGATATGCCGGTTTGATCAAATCTGCCCTGCCTCCGGGAGACAAACTCGTTACAGACGTTGGACAGATCACCTCCAGCGCTGAAAGAGCCTTTTCATTGACCCAACAATTAATGGCGCTCAGCCGGAAACAAACCATTCTCCTCGCACCGATGGATTTGAATGGATTGGTCGCCCAGAGCCGTTCCCTTCTTGCCCGCCTCCTTGGTGAAAAAGTGCAGTTGCTGACTTACCTGGGACCGGAACTTGGAAGTGTCAATGCGGATGCTTCCCAAATGGAAAATGTCCTCATCCACCTTACTGTCAGGGCACGCAACGCCATGCCCGAGGGTGGAAAACTGGTTCTGGAAACCCACAATGTCACCTTGCCCCCTGAAAAAGCCGCCATGATCGGAAACCTTGCCGCGGGTGACTACGTGGCCTTGAGCATGACTGATTCCGGTTACGGCTTAACGGACGAGGCGCGTTTGCATGTCTTTGAACCTTTTTACGACCATACAGAAGTTGGACCCGGCACGGGTCTTGGATTAGCGACCGTTTACGCAATGGTCCGCCAGCATGGGGGCCATATCTCCTGTAGCAGCGAAATGGGTCGAGGCTCCACTTTCAGGATATACCTGCCTCGGATTGAAACGCCAAAGCGCGCATTGCCACCGGCTCGTTCAGGACAGCCGACGACTGACAGCGAACCAACCATTCTTGTCGCGGAGGATGAAGAGAGTTTACGCGAATTTGCGCAACTGGTTCTTCGCCGCAGTGGTTTCAAGGTCATCACCGCGAAAAATGGGGAGGAAGCCTGGCAAATCATTGAAAGCCGAAAATTTCCCATTCGTCTGCTCTTCAGCGATGTGATCATGCCACGGATGAGCGGGCCGGATCTGGCGAAAAAAATCCAGGCCACGATGCCTGAATTGCCCGTTCTGTTTACCTCAGGCTACACGCGGAATGTGGCCCTAGAGAATGGAATCGAAGACAGCAAACTGGAATTTCTTCAGAAGCCTTATACCGCAGACGAATTGATCCAGAAAATTCGCGCCATGCTGGCCACGGGACAAATCAGTCCCACGCTTTGACCTTTTGTCACAGGAACCTTTTTAAGCGAGTTGCACGCGAGGATCGATCCAGGCGTGGATCACATCCACCAGGAGATTCAGCAGCATCAAAAGAAACGCGTACAAAATCACCAAACCGACGATCACCGGGTAATCACGGCTCAGGGAACTGTTCACCAGATGAATCCCAAGGCCTGGAATTTGAAAAATGGTTTCCACCACGAAAGAGCCTGTCAGCAAATCAGCCAGGAGCGGCCCGGAATAGGAAAGGACCGGGGCGATTGCCAACGGAAACGCATGTTTCCATAAAAGCCTTGTCTCACTTAACCCTTTGCTGCGAGCAGTCATGATGAATTCGGAATACAAGACATTCAACATCCCTTCCCGCATCAACCGCGCGATTCGTCCTGAAAAGTAAATTCCCAACGTCAGCACCGGCAGCACCAGATGCCAGGCGCTCCCCAGCATTCCCACTGGAAACCAGCGAAGCTGAATGGCAAAAATCATTACCAGCAACGGCCCCAGCACCAATCCGGGAACGCAGATGAACAGGATGGAAATAAAGGTGCCGGTGTAATCAAACAATTTTCCTTTTCCGATGGCTGTATAAAAACCGAGCGGGATTCCAATGCCCATGGCCAAAGAAAATGAGAGCCCTCCCAGTACCAGAGAAACAGGCAGCGCTTCCGCAATAATGTCGTTCACGCTATGGTGCCGTTGTTTTAAGGAGGGACCGAAATCTCCTTGCAGAATTCCACCAAGATAATGGAGGTATTGCCGCCACAAGGGTTTGTCCAAATGATATTTGGCGAGTAACCGTTTCTCCACTTCGGGCGAAGCCGGACGCCGGTTTTTATCAAACGGCCCTCCGGGCGCCACCCGCACCAGCGCAAATGCGAGCATGCTAATGAGGAATAGCATCGGCACCAAAAAGAGGACTCTCCTGATGATATACCGAATCATTTCAATCGCTTGATAGTTCGTGTGGGATGTTCATCACGGGGGTTAGTATATGCGCCAGTGATCCGCTCCGGGTCCCAGATGTTGAACCCCTGATAAATGAAAAGAGGGCCAATTGGCAATTCATCCCGCACCATCAACGCTTCCGCTTGTTGCAGCACTTTTTCCCGCGCGACAGCGTCGCTCAAGCCATTCGCCTCCCGCAGCAGGGTATCGTAGCGCTCATTCCGCCAGCCGGTGCGGTTGTTTGGATTATTGCTCATGAACAAGTCCAAAAAAGTGTTCGGATCCGAATAATCCGCAAACCAACTGCTCCGGGCCAGATCGTAATCCAGTTCCGTTTGAAAACGAAAAAACACGTTCCACTCCACAGATTTCAGGTCCACATGGATGTTTAACTCCTTCCGCCACATTTCCTGCAATTCCACCGCGATTCTTTGATGTTCACGCGAAGTATTGAAAATATAACTAAACCGGCGGAACCCTTTTCCATCAGGAAATCCAGCTTCTGCCAGAAGTTTCCTCGCTGCCTCGGGATCATAAGGCAAACCCTCCGGCGACCGATATTTCCCGGAGTTTGGCGGGACCAGGAAATTCGCGGGCAGCTCTCCGCCTGCGGTGATTTTTTCCACGATTTTTTTGCGGTCTATCGCCATGGATAACGCTTTTCTCACCCTCGGGTCATCAAACGGTTTTCGGGTGACATTATAGCGATAAAAATAGGTGCCGAGGACCGGGAAGCGATGAAAGTCCGGCCTTTTTCTGAGAACTGGCAGTAGTTCGCTGGGAATGGAATCCTTGTCCCAGATAATATCAACCTGCTTTGTCTCGTAGAGGTTGATCGCGGTGGTCGCGGTGTTCACCGGGACAAAATCCACCACCTCACTGGCTGTATTCTGCGCATCCCAGTACCGCATGTTTTTCTTCACTCGAATGCGATCGTTCAATCGCCAGTAAACCAGTTCGTAAGCCCCGCTGGATGGCAGGGGACGGACATGCAGCCATCGATCACCATGCTTTTCGATCACCTGGCGGGGCACCACCGTTTGCGGAGAGAACGCGCACAACTCCAGAAAGAACGGAGTCGGATTTACCAGGTCCACCTTCAAAGTCCGCTCATTCAATGCCTGCACTCCCACCTCCGCAGCGTTCGTCAATTTTCCTGTGTTAAAGGCTTCGGCATTTTTGATATAATAAAGATTCCCGGCATAATCAGCTGCTGTGTCCGGGTGAAGCACCCGGAGCCATGACCAGACAAAATCATGCGCTGTGATCGGTTCACCGGTGGACCACACCGCATTCGCGCGGATGAAAAATGTGTAGGTTTTGCCATCTTCCGAAATTTCCCATCGCTCAGCCAGACCCGGCAATGGGCTGGAGTCCTTTGGGTCATAGCGGGTGAGCCCTTCAAACAACGCCAGGGCGACCCGCCCATCCGGCATGCCCGTGAGGATTGCAGGGTCGAGCGATTCCGGTTCCTTGCCATTGCAGATCACCAGGTCGGCGCGTTCCTCCATCTTCGAACATCCCGCCAGGCAGAGCGCGAGGCAGAATAGCAAAAAGCGAAACACCCCCGAGAGTGACTCGAGGGTGTTGCGCAAAATCAACATGGAACCGATTTATTTTGGTGCGTTCGTGGCGGTTTGGCCGGCAGGAACATTCGTTGCCGCTGGCAAGGTCAGGGTTACATTGCTCTGCGCAGTTTGCAATGGGAAGAATTGATTTGTCGCAGGGCGATTTGCCGGAGTTGCGGCAGGAATTGCCGGTGCGGGAGCATTTGCCTGCTTGCTCAAGGCCTCCTCAATGTTGCGTCGGCTAGCCTGGGTTTGGTTCATGTTCATCAGCCCGATCACAAGCGATAGAACAAGGAAACTTACACTCCCATACTTTGTCATTTTCGTCAGCGCATTGCCTGACCCCGCGCCAAAAATCGCTTCGGTAGTCCCCGCGCCAAAGGCGATCCCGGCGCCCGCTTCTTTTTTAGGCAGCTGAACGAGCACCAGCAAAATCAAAAACAAGCAGTTCACCACGAGGAGGAATGTTAAAAAACCAATTAGAAAACTCATAAAAAATTTAAATCGAGTTCTTGATAATATCAGAAAAACTGCGGACTTCCAGTGACGCTCCACCAACCAGCGCCCCATCAACATCAGGCTGGCTCATCAATTCCCGGGCATTTGCCGGTTTCACGCTGCCACCGTACTGGATGCGCACCCTTCGTGCGACTGTCTCATCAAACAATTGAGCCACCTGCCTGCGGATAAATGCGTGAACTTCCTGGGCCTGTTGCGGAGATGCCGTCTTTCCGGTGCCGATTGCCCAAACAGGTTCGTAAGCGATCACTGTTTCTTCCATCTGCTGTGGGGACAAACCGCTCAAGCATCCTTTCAATTGACGCTCCACCACTTTTTCCGTTTGCCTCGCTTCCCGTTCCTCCAGCAATTCACCAACGCACACAATCGGTTTCAGCGAAGCAGCATGAACCGCCTGTGCCTTTTTGCCGATCAACTCGTCATTTTCCTTCTGGTACTGACGACGCTCCGAGTGGCCAAGAATCACGTAACGCACGGAAAATTCCTTGAGCATCCCAGCTGCGATCTCCCCTGTGTAAGCTCCATTGATATGCTCGCTCATGTTTTGAGCGCCAAGGCGGATGTTCGAGTGCAGAATCGCTTTGCCCACGCTGTAAAGCGCTGTGAATGGCGGACATACCACGATGTCCACTTCCTTGATGCTTGCCAGTTCCCGCTTCAGGTCCTCAACCAGGTCAAGCGACTCGGCAACGGTCTTGTTCATCTTCCAGTTGCCAGCAATGATTAATTTGCGTTCTTTGTCCATTTGGGAACCTGCTCAATTATTTGTCGGAAAGAGCTGCCACCCCAGGAAGAATATTTCCTTCGAGAAACTCAAGGCTCGCCCCCCCCCCAGTGCTCATGAAAGTCACTTTGTCACCCAGTCCGCAGGAGTTGATCGCCTTCACGCTGTCCCCTCCCCCAATGATGCTTTTGGCGCCATGCTTTTCAGTGGCTTCCACCACAGCGCGGGCCACGGCAAATGTCCCCTCGGCAAACCGCGAATCTTCAAAAATTCCCATCGGCCCATTCCAGAGGATCGTCTTCGCCTTAAGAATCTCCGTTTTGTAAGTCGCTGCCGAAGCCGGTCCAATGTCAACTCCTTCAGCTTCGGCTGGAATGTCACGCGCCGAGTTCACCCGAGGATTCTGCAGGTCAAAAATTGTTTTTCCCTTTTTATTCTTCTTTCCGCTATCCACCGGATTGGCGATCACGTTATCGGTCGGAATCAGAAATGGGATGTTCTTCTGGCGGGCCTTTTCCAGGGCTGAATTCGCCAAACCAACCCGGTCCGGTTCCACCAGCGATTTACCCACGCTGGCGCCCTGAGCCAATTTAAAAGTGTAAGCCATCGCTCCACCGATTAGGATCGTGTCCGCCTTTTCCAAAAGGCGGTCGATCACCTTGATTTTGTCAGAAACTTTTGCTCCACCCAGGATAACGACAAACGGGCGCGCTGGGTTCTCGAGTTCCTCGCCAAGAAACTTCAGCTCACGTTCCATCAACAACCCTGCCGCGCGAGGTGCGCCACGTTTGGCCATCACTTCAGCAACCCCAGCAGTGGAGGCATGAGCCCGATGAGCAGCGCCAAACGCATCATTGACATAGACATCCGCAATCCGGGCCAATTGCTCGGAGAATCCAGGATCATTGTTTTCTTCTTCGGGATGGAAACGGACATTCTCCAGCAAAACAATTTCCCCATCCTTCATCCCGGCAACATGCGATTCCACCGCAGGCCCAACGCATTGATCCACGAAAGCCACTGGCTTGCCCAGCAATTCGGAAAGTTTGGCCGCCACAGGGCGCAGTGACATCGACGGCTCCCGCTTTCCATCCGGACGGCCCAGGTGAGCAGTCAAAATAATCCGGGCACCCTTTTCCCCAAGCAACCGCAACGTTGGCAAGGTCTCACGGATACGCGCCGATTCATTGATCATCATCTGACCATTCTTCTCTTCCATGGGAACGTTGTAGTCCACGCGCATCAGCACACGTTTCCCACGCACATCCAGATCGTTAACGGTCAATTTCGCCATAAAATAGGCCGGACAGAATAACGAAGGAAAGATCGGAGTCAAAAGGAAATCTCATCACCAATGCCATTCTTCCGGAAAGTTTCGAATTCTAGAGAGTCCTACCAGCCAATTTAAGCAGAAAGTGCCCTTCAAAGTCGCGGACTCTGGCATTTTTAAACCGCTTTTTTTGGAAGCAGAAAACGCGTGATAAAAAATTCCCATTTTTCCCCTTGCTAAATCTCTACTAAGTTGCTAGAGATATTTAAATGCGGCTGGGTTCATGGATTTTTGAACCGCTCGCAATATGCTATGGACGGAGGTCAACAGGATTCAGGAGTTTGCCTGAGCGAAACTGAGAAGCAGATTCTCAATGCCATTCGTGGCATTCGTTTTGGCTCAGTGGAAATCGTTGTGCAGGACGGAAAGGTCGTGCAGATCGAACGCAAAGAAAAAGTGCGTTTGAAAAATTCCTGACTGCACCCTCCCCCAGGCTGGCTCACCAGGACAACTGGAGGTCAAACAGAAGAAATCGAGCGACTGACCGGACCACCGGAGGTTCTTATGAAATTAATTACTCATGCAGAACAATTACAGGCGGGTGGCGGCTTTGATCGCACTCGGAATCATCTCAAGCGAACCTTTTTCCGGCCCAGTGCAGGCCGAACAGCAGGAGGAGCTTCGGACAAAGGTGGAGCAGCTTGACCAGGAGATTAAAATTTTGAAACGGCAACTGGAATTGCAAAAGGAAGCTTCGGCGGAAAAGGCTAAAACCACCCCTCTTCTGACCGCCGGGGCAGGTGGCTTTTCTCTTCAATCCGCGGATACGAATTTCGTTCTCAAGCTGCGTGGCTACATCCAGGCGGACAGTCGTTTTTTCCTGGATGATCATTCCGCAGGGACAGCCAATGATACCTTCCTGCTTCGGAGGGTTCGACCGATTTTCGAAGGAACTGTATTCGAAAAATTCGATTATCGTTTAATGCTCGATTTCGGTTCCGGCGTCACCAGCAGCGCTGCGAATGATGCCTATGTGCAGGATGCCTACTTCAATGCCAAACTTTGGCCCGCATTGAATATCCAGGCGGGAAAGTTCAAAGAGCCGGTGGGATTGGAAAGGTTGCAATCCGGAGGGAACCTTCTTTTTGTTGAGCGCGCCTATCCAACGCAACTGCTGCCCAATAGGGATGTGGGCGTCATGGTGCATGGTACGCTTTTTGAGAATACGCTCACTTACCAGCTTGGTGCGTTCAATGGTGTTGCGGATGGGGGAAGCGCAGATATTGAATCCAGCGACGATGAAAAGGACATTGCAGCCCGCATTTTTGCTGAACCGTTCAAGAGTTCGGACATTGAAGGCCTGCAAGGGCTCGGTATCGGGATTGCCGGTACTTATGGAAACCGGGAAGGGGCTCCCCGCGCCTATTCCACTCCGGGACAACAGCGCTTCTTTGCATTTCGCAGCGGCGCAGGAACAGCAGCCGCGCCCAATGTGGTTGCCGATGGAGAGAATTGGAGGATTAGCCCTCAATTCTATTACTATTACGGGCCATTTGGACTGCTGGGTGAATATGCGATTTCCGACCAGGAACTCCGTCGAGATGATGGGGCCGCCACTTTTGGCAATATCGAAAACCGCGCATGGCAGGTTTCAGCTTCCTATTTTTTAACGGGTGAAAAGAATGCCTTTAAGGCAGTAAATCCCAGGAAACCGTTTGCCCTTGGCGGAGAAGGTTGGGGGGCGTGGGAATTGACGGCGCGCGTGAGCGGGCTGGAAGTGGATGACGCTGCCTTCCCCGTTTTTGCGAGTCCTGCCAGTTCGGCAAATGAGGCACTCTCATGGACAGCCGGTTTTAACTGGCACCTGAATCGCAATTTCAAGGTCCAGGTGAACTATGAACAAACTGATTTCGATGGAGGGACTTCCTCTCTGCTCCAGGAGGGAGAACAAGTGCTTCTGACCCGCGGCCAAATCTCATTTTAACCTATTCACTACACTATATATGAACATTAAAATTAAAACCTTACTGACTGTTGTTGCCGTTGCGGCTGCGCTGGTCACAGACAGCGCTGCAAAAAATATCACCCTGTTGAACGTTTCCTATGATCCCACCCGGGAACTTTACCAGGAGTTGAATGCTGCTTTCGCGCAGCATTGGAAAGCCAAAAGCGGCGATACCGTAACGATCCAGCAGTCACACGGCGGCTCGGGCAAACAGGCCCGGGCTGTCATTGATGGCCTTTCCGCGGACGTGGTCACGCTTGCGCTGGCATATGATATCGACGCAATTGCCGACAAGGCCAGGCTGTTTCCAGCAGACTGGCAGAAACGTTTCCCCAATAACAGTGCGCCCTATACCTCCACCATCGTTTTCCTTGTTCGGAAAGGAAATCCAAAGGGGGTGAAGGATTGGGATGACCTTGCCAAGCCCGGGATTTCCGTGGTGACACCAAACCCGAAAACATCTGGCGGGGCGCGGTGGAATTACCTTGCCGCCTGGGGATATGCCCTAAAAAAACATGGCAATGACCAGGCCAAAGCCAAGGATTTTGTAGCGCAGATTTATAAAAACGTTCCCGTGCTTGATTCCGGGGCGCGTGGTTCAACGACCACTTTTGTGCAACGCGGCATTGGCGACGTGTTCATCTCCTGGGAAAATGAAGCATTCCTCGCTCAAAAGGAGTTGGGCAAAGGACAATTCGAGATCGTTGTGCCTTCTGTCAGTATCCTGGCTGAACCGCCAGTTGCGATTGTGGACAAGAATGCAAAAAAGAAAGGGACCCTTGAAGTGGCCCAGGCGTATCTGCAATACCTGTATTCAGATGAAGGGCAGGAAATCATTGGGAAACATCATTATCGCCCCAACGCTCCATCCGCCGCGGCCAAATACGCCAATGCGTTTCCCAAGGTGAACCTCTTCACGATCGATGAACTTTTTGGCGGCTGGAGAAAGGCCCAAAAAGAGCATTTCGATGACGGCGGCACATTTGACCAAATCTATAAACCTTAAATCCGAGTCATGATGCGGCCCTGGCAGCAGGGCCGCATCATGCCACATTGCATGAGCTTCTCAATCCACCAGCCTACAGGAGCAACGCGCGTGAGTGCGAGCCGACGATCCATAGAGGATTTTCTTGCGCCTCTGGAAAAGCTGTCCACCACTTCGCACAGCCTTTTATCAAAACCTCTGCCCTGTTTTGAGGTCGATAGCCAATCCTATCGATTGCCTCGTTACATTTTCATCGGCCCAAAAGGGGGGGACGATCCGATTCGCCTGGGGATTTTTGCAGGGATTCATGGCAATGAACCGGAAGGACCGTCTGCGCTGGCACAATTTATCCAGGTGATCGAGTCAGAGCCCGCCATTGCGAAGGATTTTTGCCTGTTCATTTATCCGCTCTGCAACCCCACTGGTTATGAAGATAATACTCGTTGCTCACGGCGGGGAAGAGATCTTAACCGGGAGTTTTGGAACAACTCGGTGGAGCCTGAAGTGGAACTCCTTGAACGGGAAATTTGCAGCCACGCCTTTCATGGAATGGTCTCCCTTCATTCCAGCGATTCGTCAGATGGAATGCACGGATTTGTTCATGGGGCCACATTGACCCGGAACCTGATCGAACCTGCATTGAAAGCTGCCGGAGAACTGTTGCCGCTGGCGCAGAGTGGTTTGATTGATGGACTGCAATCCCGCAATGGAATTATTCGCGCTGAATATCAGGGCGCCTTAAGTGGTCCTCCCAAAATCCGGCCCAAACCTTTCGAAATCGAGCTGATTACCCCGAAAGCAGCACCTGTTTTCCTGCAGACAAGGGCTCTGGTATCAGCTCTGATTTCGATTTTATCGGAGTACAGGAAATTGAAAGCCTACGCTTCCAATCTTTAAATATGCTCCGATTTAAGGAACGCAGCGTCCTTCCGGGATTTGGCATTACCCTGGGTTACACCCTTCTCTACCTGACCTTGATTGTCCTGATCCCGAGTCTTCACCAATCCAGAGCAAACTGAAAAGTAGTCGACACCATCTCCCATAATAGCTTGGCCAGGGAAGGCATGCTTATTTAAAATGAATCATGCTTTCGCAGCCAAAAAAGAGGACATGGATCACGCTCGGAGTCATCATCGCCTTGATTCTGGTCCTCGGCTACCTCTCATCCACACCTGAACCGGAAGGCAGTCTGCTGCCGCCTGCTCCGAATCCGAACAGTTATGATTTGCTGGTAAAGGCAGCCAACTCCTTCACCGAGAATCCTTCAACGGTGACGAATAATTTTGGGCAGTTCGTCACGAATAACCTGCTCGCATTTCAACAAATCGCCGAGGCCGTTCGCCTGCCAGGGGAAGTGCCGGAATCCGTTTATTCTCCTACAGGAATGACAAATTCTGGCTTGTCTGAATTTAGAAAAATTGCCTACGCCTATCGTATCAAAGGCAAGTTTGAGGAAGCGAACAAGGAATGGAACCAGGCCGCCCAAACCTACCTGCAATTGATTCAGGCAGGACAGATTTCTGAAAAAGGCCCAATTCTTGCCGCTCTGGTTGGGATCTCGCTTCAATCGATGGCTTTGGAACCGCTCATGAAACTGGTGGAGAAACTTTCACTATCTGAATCTGCTGAGCTTGCAGCCGGACTGGAGATTGTGAAAAGCAGCAGGATTCATTTCGATGAGGTCATAAAACGAGAGGAATACTTCAGGCTGAAATCAAAACCGAATAAACTCCTGGAGGGTGTCTTAAGATTATTGGGCATTTCCCAAAAAAGAATAATTGATAAGACCAAAGCCAAAAGGGAGCTTGCCACGGCTCGCCTTGAAGTAGTTGCAGCAGCGTCCGCTGTTCGTCATTACGATTTAAAAGAGAGGAAAATTTTACGATCTCTGGATCAATTGCCCGGCGATTACATGAAGAGTGTTCCCCTGGACCCGTACACCGGAAAAGCACTCCTGCTTCAACGAACCGGCAGGATTTATTTGATTTACAGTGTTGGTCCCAATCAAAAAGATGAGAAAGGTTTGGAGGATGATATTGCCATCCTCTTCAAGGCAGCGCAGGAAGAACAATCGGCTTCCGTTGCAGTTGAAAATTAAGAATATGCGTTTGATTCACTTGATTTTACTTATTTTAGCGTGCGTTCAGTGCCCGCAACTTTGGGCAGTTCCACCTGAATACAAAATTCAGGATGGCGGTGTGCGCCTGGCAAGAGTCTCTCCAGATTGTCCCATTATCTATGATAATGACTGGTGGACTGATGTGCCTGACGCCGCCTACATCTGGGCAAAGGCAAGCCTCGGTGAGGCAAAGCTTAAGGGAAATATTGTTACCCGCTGCACCTTTGGCTGGGAGACAAAGTATGCGCACACATTAAAGCAGCAGACCGATGAAGTGGAACGCCTCCTGAAACTCGCTCGTGCCAGCGGGATGCGGAATATTCCGGACGCGGTAATCGGATCGACAGTTGCCATTGAAAAGCCTGCCAGCGGAAAACTGGAAGATACCAAATTCGAAAAAACCGCCGGCAGCGAGTTGATTCTGGCGGAAGCCCGCAAAGCAACTTTTGAAAAACCGCTACTCCTTTTTGTTGGTGGTTCCTGCACGACGGTTGCGAGCGCATTCCTGACCGACCCATCCATTACCAACAGGATCATTGTATTTCAAATTGATGGGCGCGGTTACAACGGCTCCGATGGCTGGGCGTGGGACATCACGATGAAACATTTTGTTTTTGCCAACTGGGCCCGCGGCTATTTTTGGGACCAGGTCAGCTCATGGGACCCGGAGCCATTTAACCAACTTCCAAAAAATCCGCTCTGCGATTTTCTTCGGGAATATGCCTTCCAGGGTCATGGCAAAGCCAACCAGTGGGGTGATGCGCCCTGGATTTTCCAGCTCTATAATCCGAACTGTTTAACCAAAGCGGTCGATTATGATGGAATGGCCATCACAATCCCGCGTGATGGTAACAACCTGAAAGCGATGCAGGCTGAGTTCTTCGAAACGATGAAAAATCCGAAGGCCTACCAGCAATAATGAGCGGATCAACGCGCCGGGGTGGATTGAGCCGCAAGTGTGAACTGTCGCTGATATTCCGGAACCCGGTTCATGACATTTTCTGCATACTTGCGTGTGCCGGGAAATGCAATCTGGTTCAGGAACGCCTCTGAATTTGTTTTCGCCTCTCCCTTGATCCATTTCAACACATGCGTCCTACCGGCATTATAATCCGCCAGGGCGTAGGGAATCGGATTATCGGTGTCTGTATACCGTTTCATCACCTTCGCGAGATACCAACTGCCAGCCTGGATATTTTTTACCGGATCCATGATTTGCTCATGAAAAAAATTTTCCAACCCCTCCGCCTCAGCCCATTCTTCCGCTGCCAGGTCGCGCACCTGCATGAGGCCGATTTCTCCTGCGGCACCCCGGGCTTCAGGACGAAAGCGACTTTCCTGCCAGATCACCGCTTTAATCAGGGCAGGATCAATGTTATACCGCTGAGCTGTCTGGAGTATTGCCTGGTCAAAACGATGTTCCCGCATCTGTTCCTGTCGATGCCGCCGCGTGATTAGCCCGAAAAGGAGAATCAACGCCACGCTGAACAGAACGGGAACAATGATCCAGCGTCTTTTCACAGTGAACAATATCTCATAAATACAGACATAACCGGTGGCAAGATATTTGAGAGTCCTGATCTGGACTGATGCAACCGGGCTCAGGACAATAAAAAACCCGGCATTCGTTAAAATGCCGGGCTGAAATTGAATCTGAACTTATGCGACCACGGTTTCTTCCACTTTGATGATCCGGTTCTGGGAAGAACGTTTGCGCTGGGTTTCATCCAGGATTTTTTTCCGTAACCGCAGGCTTTTTGGCGTGGCCTCGACGTACTCGTCAGGACCGATGTACTCAAGCGCCCGTTCGAGTGAAAGCTTCAAGGGAGCATCCAGTTGAATGCCCTTCCCATCACCAGAGGAACGCATGTTGGTCAGTTTCTTGGCTTTGCATGGATTGACCGGAATATCATTTTCACGGGCGTTTTCTCCAACAATCATGCCCACATAAACACTGTCACCCGGCTCCACCATGAGGCGTCCCCGTTCCTGCACCATGTTCAGGGCGTAAGCTGTGGCCTCGCCTGAATCCATGCTCACGAGAGACCCGTTCTTGCGGGCAGCAATTTCACCACGGTCCGCTCCATATTCGTGGAACAGATGGCTCATCACGCCAAGACCGCGAGTTTGGTTTACGAGGTCTGTTTCAAAACCAATCAAGCCGCGGGTAGGAATCAACGCTTCGATGCTCACCTCATCGCCATGGTGCTCCATGTTCTGGATTTCACCCTTGCGGTTGGCGAGGTTCTGCATCACGTCACCCATCGCGTCCTTTGGAATTTCTAGATAAAGGCGTTCAATCGGTTCAAGCAGCCTGCCCTCCTTGTCCTTGCGATAGATCACTTCAGGACGTGAAACGAGGACTTCATAACCTTCGCGGCGCATTTGCTCGACGAGAATTGCGATTTGCATTTCGCCTCGTCCACTGACGGCGAAAATATTGGGCGCTTCGGTATCGGCCACCCTGAGGGCAACGTTCGTCCGTGTTTCCTTGAGCAAACGCTCCCGGATATGGCGGGCGGTGACCAGTTTCCCTTCCTGGCCAGCCAATGGGCCATCGTTGACGGCAAATTCCATCTGGATCGTAGGCGGGTCAATCGGCACAAAAGGCAGCGGTTGACGATCCACCGTATCGGTAATCGTTTCGCCGATGAACACATCTTCAAAACCGGTCACTCCGATGATATCCCCAGCACTGGCTTCCTGAATCTGGATACGGGCCATTCCCTGGAAATGGAAAATTGCGGTGACTTTGGAAGAGGTACGCCTTCCATCCCCATGAATACAGGCGATCGGGTCGCCAAGGCGAATTTTTCCCCCAAGGATTTTACCAAAGGCAATTCGCCCCAGGTAATCGGAATAATCAAGGTTGGAAACCAGCAGTTTGAATTCGGCATCTTCTTTCACCTGGGGAGGCGGGATGTGCTTGATGACGGCATCAAACAGCGGCTCCATGGTGTTGCTTTCCTGGTTCAATTCCAGCTTGGCATAACCCTGCTTGGCGCTGGCATAAACCACAGGGAAATCCAACTGCTCATCCGTCGCGTGGAGCGACATGAACAATTCAAAAACCTGGTCGAGGACCTTATGTGGCGCGGCGTTGTCCCGATCAATCTTGTTAATGACAACGATTGGCTTGGCCCCGGCTTCGAGGGCTTTGCGGAGAACGAAACGGGTTTGCGCCTGGGGACCTTCAGCGGCATCCACCACGAGCAACACCCCGTCGATCATGTTCATGATCCGTTCCACTTCGCCGCCGAAATCGGCATGGCCAGGAGTGTCAACAATGTTAACGTGGTAATCTTTGTACTTAAAGGCAGCGTTTTTGGCGCGGATCGTGATTCCCTTTTCACGCTCCAAATCCATGGAGTCCATCATCCGCTCCTCGGTTTGTTGATTGCTGCGGAATGTGCCGGACTGTTTGAGCAAACAATCAACCAGCGTGGTCTTGCCGTGATCCACGTGAGCGATGATTGCGATATTACGAATATGCTGCATAAATGACTCTCGCAAAAAGAGCCCCGTAAGATGGCGATTTCCATTAAAAGGTCAAGCCCTGGTGGTGAAAAATAGCTGAATTCCCTGAAGCCAACCTTATTAAGGTATTTACTTCGAGCAACTTACAAATGATGTTAAAAGCAGGTAACGCCCCTACGAACTGATTTCATCCCGTTCGTAACGGATCTCTCCATCACCATTCCCGCCAATGGCTGAACGAAGGATGTTAAGCAGTTGTTCTGGAGCATTTTGGGTGGCAAAAGAATCGATGGTTTCCGCAGTCAGGTAATAATCATTATCCTGCAACGACTCCTCTTCGAGATTATTCATCAGAAATTGAAGCTGCTCCTCGGTAATGCGCCCCAACATTTCCCCCGTTGCCTTGTTAAATATCTTAACCATAAACCTTTACCCTGGAAATCCACGGCTTTTGGCCGAGATTTCCCCCGTAATCCCTGGATGTGACAAGAGTGGAAGATGCGCCATGCCCATCGGATCGATGCTCCATTGGCTGGCAAGCAGAACCACTTTATCTCCATTTGCGAAATGTGATTCACGAGCTGTGAATGGAAATACCAGGGGGCTTTCGCCATAATCGTAACATTTCAATCCCAGGTTGCGTTCAGCAGAAGTGAGTTCCCCCTGATTCCAGACTGTTTCCCCCGCCCAGGCGTAAGCTCGATGGATCACCCCTGCGTCCGCTTTTACCCAGCAATGGTGATTCACGGCGCGATTGTAGCTGAAGTATTGGACACGCCCCAGCTCACGGCTTAGGCGTGTGATGAAATGAAAGCAGCGGTCCGGATCGTCAGCCGGATCAGGCAGCGACTGCCCCACCACTAGGATCCAGCCTTTGATGGGAGGAGAAATAAAGAGACGCCGGTCACCAAGATGCGCGATCGCTTCTGTCCAGCCGCAAAGGGCGGCCTTATGCAAGCCGAGGGCCCTTTGGACTGCTGCCACATTCTGATGACGAATGGTCAGCCACCGCACGGGGCGTTCAAAAAGTTCTGAAAGGGTCCGCTCCGAAGTTTCACGCGGGTAGGCAGCGGAAGGGAATGAGCCCAAAAGAAAAGATGATTTGCGCGTGCGCAACCAATGGGCGGTGAGTATTGCCAGGAATGTTCCAACGAGGATGACTGACCCAAGCAGGAGCATCAACATCAGCGCGACCATACTTTGGTCAGGAGCACTCACAGACAACATATAACAGACCTCTTAATAACCTTCAACCCCATACCCGGCACTCAAACCCCTGCCCCTTTTATCGGCAGAAAATCCGGGATGTGAAGGTGGCTGTGTGGGTGGGATTGATTACGCGTACCACCTCCACATTCCCAGTGAATGCATTTCCAATAAATTAACCTTCCGCCCGCCAAATCGGTTTCACAATCGGATTCCCCGCTACAGATTGATTCAGGGAAAGCGGTAAAGAATTGGCTTTAGTTCAGCAGCGTGGGCGAATGCAGGACACGGAAGAGGGAACCGACGTAATTATCAATGGGACCTTTGAGAAGATGCTCAGGACGATCATCTCCATCGTTCATCCATGCACTTTTTCCTTCAATTTGGCGGGAATCCACTTTTTGACCTGTGCGAACATCGTAGAGATCGATCTGAAGGGTCAATTTATCGCGAACACCGGTCCATTCAGTGGGACGATCCTCCCATTTTACGAGGGTGGTGATGATGGCATAATCACATTGAAAACCGTGCGCCGCCGCCAACGAATCCTCCAGCGGTTCAGGTGCTTTCCCAATAAATACTCCACGGGTGCGGGCGGTCAGGGCAGTGACCATTGCCTTGGCTGTCAAAGTGCCGGAACCAGGGACCGTGGCTTTTTTATCCATCGCATCGCTCGGCAGAGCAACATAGATGCGTGACTTGCTTGTCAGCGGGCCATGAACCTGGGTGGGGCCCGTGACAGCTTCCTTGTAAGTCTGCTGGCATCCCACTCCATAAACGAGCATGACAGCCATCAACACCGACTGAACAAAGAGTAGCATCAGTTCATACTGGAATCAGGATTGGAGAGTTGCAAGCACTCCCATTTCCGTCGCTTTGCTTACAGGATTGCCGCGAGCAGGAAATTTACCTACGCTCCACTCAATGAAACTGATTACTTCCTTGCTGCTCTCCGGCCTGTTTACTGGACTGCTCCTGTCCGTCAACGCAGCGGACTCAAAAAAAATGATGAAAAAAGACACGCTTCGCCATGTGGTTGCATTCAAATTCAAGGAAAGCGCCTCTGCGGAAGATATTAAAAAGGTTGAAGATGAATTTCGCGGTCTGACAAAAAAAATCAAAGAGATCAAATCGTTCGAATGGGGCCTGAACAACAGCCCTGAAAAGCATAATAAAGGCACAACCCACGGCTTTATCCTGACTTTCAAAAGCGAGAAGGACCGTGATATCTACCTGGAGCATCCAGCGCATAAGGAATTCGGCGCCCTGGTGGGACCGCTTCTTGCCGATGTGTTCGTGATTGATTTCTGGGCACAGGATTAATTTGAAATCCATTTTTCGAAGGGACAGGTGACGCCTGTCCCTTTCTTTTTGCCTCCTCCGCAACATGCCACCACCCAAACGAATTTTGGTTCGAGGGGTCAACTGGCTCGGTGACGCTGTCATGAGCACACCGGCATTGTTGCGGCTGCGTGAGGCGTTTCCAAATGCGGAGATCACTCTTGCAACGCTGGAAAAGCTTGCTCCGTTGTTCCTGGCTCACCCAGCGGTCAATCACATCCTTTCGCTCTCCTCCCATGAAGGCTTGTTCACACGCTCGCGCCGGTTAAATGAGGTCCATGCCGAGGTGGGATTGTTGCTTCCGAATTCCTTCCGCTCGGCGGCAGAACTTTTTCTGGCAGGTGTGCCGCGCAGGGTGGGTTACGCGCGGCAATTGCGGAAATTGCTTGTCACCGATCCGGTTGAAGAACGCTCTGGTCGGGTTCTCATGCACAAACGTTCAGACGAAGAAATCCGGCAGCGAATCAAAGGATCTTCCGGGCGGGAACGGTTTTCAACCGCCGCTCATCAACTGCATGAGTATCTGCATCTGGCCTCGGCACTTGGAGCCAATCCTGCACTGATCGCACCGCGATTGCACCTGTCAGCCAGCGAAAAAACAGCGGCCTGTGAAAAATTTGGTGTGGCGCAGGGGCCCTGGATCGGACTCAATCCGGGAGCCGAGTATGGTCCGGCAAAACGTTGGCCGAAGGAACGGTTCATCGCAACAGCCCTTGGTCTGTCAAAACGCCTGCCCGCATCCTTTCTCCTCACTGGATCATCCGCTGACATCGAGCTTGCCGGGCAGATTGAAGCGGAGTTGAAGCAGCATGGAATCAATGTGCTGAATCTCGCGGGAAAGACATCATTGCGCGAACTTTGCGCGGTCCTTTCCTCCTGCTCGGTATTGCTGACTAATGATACCGGCCCGATGCATCTGGCTTCTGCACTTGGAACCCGGGTGGTCGTGCCTTTCGGCAGCACATCGCATGATCTGACAGGTCCCGGCCTGCCGGGTACAACCGATCATGCCTGCTTGTTTGCTGAGGTTCCCTGCGCCCCCTGCTTCCGGAAAGAATGCCCAATCGATTTTCGCTGCATGAATTCAATCTCCATTGAAGCGGCAATCCAGGCGGTGACCTTGATGAATCAACCCGCCACTGGCGCTTTTCATTAATCCGTGAAACAGTGCACCCGATGAGCGAGGGAATTCAATCTGAGCAGGAAAACGTCTGTGATCATTGCGGCAGGTATGGTGCCTATGATTTTACCGGAAAAACGTTGTGCGCTGAATGTTATCAGGCTTCCGGCTCCTGTTGCCCGGGAATCGATTCGCAGGAATCATGAGCGAACTCCTTCAGTTTGTGCGACTGCTGCTGCTGCTTCCTCTGCTCCTGCTGGCAGCGTGCAGCCATAAAAAATCTGAAATCAAACCGGCGCCAGTTTACAAGGCCGCCGAGACGTTCGATGCCGCCTGGCAGATCATTAACGACACTCATTTTGACACAAATTTTAATGGCATTGACTGGAACAAAGTTCGTCAGGAGTTTCGCCCTCGGGCGCTTGCGGCAAACAGTACCCCGGAATTGAGGCAAGTGCTGGAGGAAATGTTGCAACTGCTGGGGCACTCCCATCTTTCCATAATTCCTGGGCGTCCCACTGGCACGTCTCTCTCCCCAGACACGAATGCCACCCTGCCGCCTGCCAGAGAGCAGTCTGCAACCGTGGAACCGGAGAATTCCGCTCCGCCAGCCAATGAATCCGGTCTGCCCCCTTTTGAAATCCGAATTATAGAGGATCAGGCAATGGTTTCTTCCATTAATCGGGAGCTGTCAGAAGAGGGTAGTCCAATCAAACCGGGCTGGGTATTAAAGGAAATCGATGGCACCGAAATGGAGGGTTATCTGGAGGAACTGGCAGAGGCTGACATGGCAGCGATGAAAATTTTCCAGCAATGGAGCGGTGTGATGCAGCTGTTGAAAGGCCCTCCCGGTTCGGAGATCAATATTACTTTCCTGGATGATCAGGACCGACCGCATCCCCTCAGGGTGAAACGAGTCGCCCCGGAAGGAGTGCCCTTTAAATTAGGCAATTTTCCAACGCTTTATGCGCGACATGAGCAAAAAATATTGCAAGTCGAGGAGGGCAGACCGCTTGGTTATTTCTGGTTCAATCAATGGACCATGCCCAACGCAAATGCCTTTAATGAGGCCATCGAGGAATTCCGCACACTTGATGGGATGATCATTGACCTGCGAGGGAACGTAGGCGGGATTGTTGGATTTGTCCTGGGTTTATCAGGCCATCTCCTGACAAACCAGACCTCGCTCGGGACCATGAAAATGCGGGATAATCAGATGGTTTTTAACATTCTGCCCCGAAAAGTGAGCGCCCGCCTCCAGCGGGTGGAGCCGTTTTCAGGCCAGCTTGCCATCTTGGTCGACCCAATCAGCCTCAGCGCTTCTGAACTATTTGCGGGTGGAATGCAGGCGATTGGCCGTGCACGTATTATTGGAGAGCCAACCACGGGGCAGGCTCTGCCAGCAATTTTTGACCGGCTCCCGAATGGAGATTTGCTTTACCATGCATTGGCAGATTACATTTTGCCCAATGATCAGCGGCTTGAAAGCAGGGGAGTCACGCCGGACGTGATCATCAAACTCACACGAAATGATTTGCTGAAGAACAAAGATCCCGTTTTGCAGGCAGCTGTTGACTGGATCGCCAAGGAAACCCGCTCAAAATGAAAACTGCCGCTGTCATTTATCTGTTCGCATGTTTGGCGTTATTCCAGCCATCCCACGCAACTGAAACAACCGCGCAAAAGGAGGAAGGCAAAACCGCTCTTGTCAATACGCCATTGCCCAGGGCGGAAACGATCTTGTCCAATTACGTGGAAAAGCTCGGCGGGAAATCAAATTTCCTCAACCACACCTCACACCATATGAAAGGAAAAGTGGAAACGCCTGGCCAGGGGATCAACGGAACCTTGAATGTGTTTGCCGCGAAACCGAACAAATTAGTCGCACGGGTGGAGTTGGAGGGGATCGGCCCCATTGTTCAAGGTTATAACGGCAAGATCGGATGGAGCATCAACCCGTTGACCGGTCCAACCATCCTGGAAGGAAAAGCCCTCGAAGATATGGTCCGGCAGGCGGATTTTTATAATGTGCTGCATCAACTCGATGATTACAAATCGCTCGAAACCGTGACTAAAACGAATTTCGAGGGGCGTGCATCCTATAAACTCAGGCTGGTGCGAAAAAATGGAGAGGAAATTTTTGAGTATTATGATGTGGAAACCGGTTTGCAATCCGGTTACACCGGAACGCAGGAAACTCAGTTTGGGCCAGTCACCGTCACTACCGTGATCGGGGACTACAAAAAATTTGGCGATATTACCCTTCCGACAAAGATGATCCAAAAAATGTCCGGCCTCCAGCAGGTGATGACCTTTGAAAGCGTGGAATCAGACAAGGTGCCTGATTCCGTGTTCGATCTGCCGCCGGAAATTACAGCGTTGCTGGGTGGAGATTCCAAGGCACCATCCTCACCCCTTCCGGCCCCGGCAAAAACTCCGGCTTCAAAGTCTAAGTAACTAAAAAATGTTGATTTGGTAACCTCCCTTATTGACCCGGAGCCCGTTCTAAAGAATGCTTTTCAAATGTCAGGAGGGTGGTTAATCATCATTTATGCCCGAGCTTTCGCGTAAGGGTGAACGAGTCTACCGTGGGATACCCGTGTCAGGGGGCGTTTGCCATGGGCCAGTTTTTATTCTCCGAAAACCCACCGAATGCATTCCTGCCCACAGCATCACTGAAGCAGAGATCCCACAGGAGCTTTCCCGCCTCGAAAATGCAATCATCCAGACACGCCAGCAACTCCTCGCTGTCCAGAAGCAGGTCAGCGAGGCAATGGGCGCGGATGACGCGAGTATTTTTGATGCCCATCTTCTTGTCCTCGAAGACCAGACCCTGCTCGATGAAGTCACCCGCGTGATTAACGAGGAGAAAGTCAACGTGGAACAGGCGTTCGGCCGCGTCGCGGAAAAATACGCTGCAACTCTCGGCTCAATCAACGATGATTACCTGAGGGAGCGCGCCTCGGACATGCGCGATGTCACCTCTCGAATTCTGAACAACCTGCTGGGCAGGCAGGATTCCCCGATGAAAGGAGTGCAGAGCCGCTGCATCCTGGCCAGCTACGATCTTTCCCCTTCCACAACAGCCCAACTTGATAAAAAACTGGTGCTCGGTTTCGTCACCGATATCGGCGGACAGACTTCCCATACAGCGATCATGGCCAGATCGCTTCAAATCCCCGCAGCGGTGGGAGTGCACAACATCAGCAACCTAGTTGAAAACGGCGAGGATGCCCTGCTCGATGGTTACAACGGATTACTCATCATCAATCCCACTGACCAGACCCTGTTCGAGTACGGAAAACTGGTCAGCCAAAAGATCAGCATCCAGGAAAAATTGCGGGAGATCATTGACCAACCTGCCGTTACCCTGGATGGGCGGCGAATCACCCTCTCGGCCAACATTGGACAAATCTCGGATACAGAGGCAGTCCAGAATTCAGGCGCGGAAGGAGTGGGGCTTTTCCGCACGGAATTCCTTTTCATCAACAAGGAGGAATTGCCCAGCGAGGAGGAACAGTACGAGGCTTACCGCAAAGTGGCGGCCACGTTGAAACCAAACCCGGTGGTGATCCGCACCCTGGATCTGGGCGGCGACAAGTTTCTCACCAATCTCCAGGTGCCAATGGAAATGAACCCTTTCCTCGGGTGGAGGGCCATCCGCTATTGTCTCCAGGAAAAGGAAGTGTTCCGGACCCAGCTGCGGGCGATTCTCAGGGCGAGCGTCGAGGGAAACATCAAGATGATGTACCCGATGATTTCCTGCCTCGAGGAATTGAAACAGGCAAATGCGCTCGTGGCGGAATATAAACTCGAATTGACCAGGGAGGGACTGCCTTTTGACCCGAACCTCGAAATCGGCATCATGATCGAGATTCCCTCCGCCGCACTCATTGCCAGCACCCTGGCCAGGCACTCACGCTTTTTCAGCATTGGGTCGAACGATCTGATCCAATACAGCATGGCGGTGGACCGTCTTAACGAGAAGATCGCCCATTTGTATGAACCAACCCACCCTGCGATCATTAAATTGATCCGGATGAGCGTGGAGGCCGCCCACACCAGGGGTATCTGGACCGGCGTTTGCGGAGAAATCGCCAGTGACCTGATCATGGTGCCGTTGCTCCTGGGATTGGGTGTGGATGAATTAAGCGTTGCTCCCGGCTATGTCCCACAAGTAAAATTTCTCATCAGGAGGTTGAAACTATCCGAAGCAAAACTTTTGGCCGACTTCGCGCTTGAATGCGAATCGGGAGCAGAAATCAAAGCGCGGGCGCAGGCATTTGCACAGCAGATTGCCCCAAGCCTGTTTGAACACCACAGATCACCGGAATCATGAAAGTATTAATCCTGGCCGCAGGATACGCAACGCGGCTCTATCCACTCACCTTAACTCAACCCAAGCCTCTGCTTCCCGTTGCGGGCAAGCCGATGATCGAATATGTGCTGGATAACCTCGCGCCTATCCCCGGCATCGATCGTGTTTACGTGGTCACAAACGCGAAATTCGCTGATCATTTCCAAAAATGGTCTGACGAATATCGCCGGACAAAGGCCAAGCTCGATTTTACCATCGTGAACGATGGTTCAACCGACGACACAAACAAGCTTGGCGCCATCGGTGACCTCAACCTCGTCATCTCCAAAGAGAATGTGAATGACGATCTGATCGTTGTGGCTGGAGACAATTTGTTCAGCCAGAGCCTCGAAGAATTCGGACAATTTTGTCGTCAGAAAAATGCCCCGGTCCTTGGCGTTTATGATGTGGGCAGCCTGGAACAGGTGAAAAAATACAGCTCCATAAACCTGGATGGCGCAGGCAAGATCACCTCCTTCGAGGAGAAGCCAAAAAACCCAACCAGCACATTGATCGGCATCGCCCTTTACTATTATCCGAAGCAGACATTGCCAATGATCAATCAATACGTTGCGGAAGGAAATAATCCTGACCAGCCAGGACGCCTGGTCCAATGGCTCTACCCGAAAACCGCTGTTTACACCTGGACCGTGCCGGGACTTTGGTACGATATCGGATCGAAAGAGACACTGGACGAAGCCAACCGGATTTACAGCAAAAGTTAGTTAATCGACCAACCGCTTAAACCCGGTAGTCGAATATTCCCGAACCTTCTCAGCAGGCGCATGGACGATTCGTCCCTGCGCCTCATATTTGTTGAGCAGTGGCAAACCGTTCTTCGGCCCAAGCACACTCACAGCGGTGGAGAGGCTGTCCGCCGTCACACAATCACCTGCAACCACCACCACCTGGCTCTGGTCCGTTAATCCAACCCCGGTGCGAGGATCAACAATGTGGGAGTAGCGTTTTCCATCCAGTTCCAATCGTTGGACGGAATCTCCGGAAGTTGCGAATCCGCAATTTTTCAATTGCAAATAATTCGTGCGCCCCTGCTCTCCTGCTATCACCGACGGTAATTCAATCCGCCAACCTTTTTGCCCGGGAGGCGGTTCTCCAATGGCCATGTCCCCCCCGGCGTTCAACAGAGCGCGTGAAATTTTTCGCGCTTTCAATTGTTTTAATCCCTCATCCAACGCATAGCCTTTGGCAATCGCCCCAAAATCGAGTCGCATTCCCGGCACTTTCAAGCAGACGGACCGGTCCTGCTCTCGTAGGACTATTTTTTCGTGACCCACCCGGCCTTTTGCTTCCTCCAGGAGCGCGTGTTCAGGCAACGCCCGCTGCCGTCTTGCCCGGCGCCACAGCTGCACCAGCGGACCGACCGTCACGTCAAAGGCTCCCTCCGTTTCGCGCGAAATTTTTTGGGAACGTTTCAGGACCTCCCACAATTCACCGCTCACAGGCACAAAGTTGTCGCTCCCGGCCCTGCGCATCAAAAGGCTGATTTCACTCGTCTCCTCATAGTCGCTGAAAATTTGGTTCAGTTCCGCAATTCGCGCATAAGCTGCATCCGCAGCTTTTTCGGCCTGAGTTTCATCAGCGGCATAAAAAACCATTCGAACCGGCATCCCCATGTGGGTTTCGACAAATTCAAAACGTTCCGCAGATTGCCGGGTCGTCGCGCAACCGGAAAGAAACCCGAAGCATAAACAGCAGCAGATCAGGAATTGACGCCGGTGACGCATGCGATTCAACTCTCCAAAAATTCTTCCATTTGTGCCACGGAAGCGGTGCCGGTCGTGCCGAGTTGATGGATGACCACCGAGGAAGCGAGCATTGCGAGCTCACATGCTTCTGCAATGGTACCCCTGGCCGCCAAAGCCGCAGTAAGATTCGCCGTGACAGAATCCCCTGCACCCACGATATCAATTTCTCCCCGCACCGGCAGCGCGGGACGGTGGATCGGCATCTCCCCCGGTGAGGCACCGATGATCCCTTGCTCCGCCATTGTGATGAAAACCGCTTTCCCTGTTTCCTGGGAAAGATCCTTGGCCAGCGCCTGGACTTCCGTCTTGCTCAAGGCTCCACCCATCTTTCGCATCCGTGCCAGTTCCTGCGCATTCATTTTGTAGCCGAGTTTCGGAAAATCCCCCAATCCACGACGACTATCAGCAAGGATTAACAGCGAAGGGTGGGCTGCGGCAATTTCTCCCAAAGCTTCCCGGACAATGCGGGTGATGACACCGGTTTCAGGGATATCCACCTGATCCAGCACGATCAACGCATCAACCTGCTCCGCGACAGATCGAATGGCTTTAGCCAATTGTTGGGCCACATTTTGGTCGGTGGGCTTCCAGTTCTTGAGATCGAGCCGATTCAATTCGCGCGGGCTTCTTCCGGCTTCCAGCACCAATGGTTTGCTATACGTAAATGTGTTGAGAGCACTCGAGGAAATAAAATGACGCAAATCCACTCCCCGCCTCGCAGCAAGAGACCTCCGCAACTCAAAACCTTCCCCGTCATCCCCATAAAACCCAATTGGAAAAATCTGCCCCACCCCAAGCGCTGCCAGATTATTAAGAATGGTTCCGGCACCACCCGGCTGGCATCTCACCCGCATGACATTATAGACCTCAAGGCCGGTTTCGATTGAAACCTCGGCGCGCGCAGGGTCAATTTCGAAATACCTGTCCAGACAGAAATCGCCTGCAATTGCAATGCGCAACCGCGGATAACTGGAAGTGATCTGATGAAACCGTTCCAGTCTCACGGCTTTTTCAATTCCTGATAAAGATGGTGCAGGAACGCGAGGTTATCACATTGCAGGTAATGCATGGCGCCTCCCATGCGGGAAAAGCTTTTACAAAATCGCAGATAATAAGCGGGGTTATCCTTTGGAGGTTCTCCCCTGGTCCAGTCCCAATTCCCGCCATCCTGCAGGTCTACCACATAAATGGAATGGTCGCGAATGATCGGTTCTCCCCGCTGGATGCGGAGGTTATTGACGCAACTGAGACTTTTCTCGAAAACCTGCGGCCCCATGATGGCCGACCCCACGCTCAGGACCACACCTCCATCAAGGTTGGAGACCGCTGCACCAAACACCTTAAAATCAATCCCCGCCGCGCGACCGATGGCTCCTCCATTGAACATTGGATGATTGGAAATAATATCATATCCAATCCCAGGATGAACCGTCAGGGGAACGTTCAACCGTGCGGCTTCCCCAAGGATTGAACTTCCTTTCCAGCGGTGCGGCAATGCATACCAGCCTGAAGGCAACCGGTGATCATTGATCGCCGCAAGCAACTCTGCCCGTGCGGCTGTGAGCGGGTGATTGGGATCATTGACGATCAGCTTGCTCAGCTCTGCAGCTGGGGGGATTTCAACTCCCTCCTCATGAATCAATCGGCCAAGCGACTGGCCATAGCCCTCCCCTCGCGTGCCGCCTGCGAGCAATGCAATATGAATGTTCCTGCTCGTTTCATCCCATGTTCCAAATGTTCCGGTCAGCACATTGTCCGCCACACTTTCGGTGGATTGACCAAACCAGGCGAATTCCCAATCATGAATGGTACCGGCCCCATTCGTGGCAAGATGGTTCACCGCCCCGCTGCGAATCAATTCCTGCACGATCAATGAAGCGCCGTTTTTTACGAGGTGCGCTCCGTAAATCAGCATCACAGCGGCACGTCGTTTGATCGCCTCTCTTATTTTATCCGCACAGTCACGAATTCGTGCGCTGCTGTTTTCGGAGATCGGTTGCAGAGGCGCTTCCGGATCAACCATCAAGGCATTCACCTCGCTCAAGCTCCGGCGGGAGACAAGCGGGAATACCTTTACCTTCCCAATATCCAGCTGGGCGTATGGCTTCATGCGGCGCCAGAAATCAGTGACAACAACGCTTCCCCATCGCGAAAATCCGGGATCACAATGTCTGCGCCCACATCAAGCAGGCGTGCGCGTTTCCAGGGATCGATTCTGCCCGAACCATTGTTTGCTTCATCGCTGGCCACCGCCACGGTCAGCCCACCAACCTCTTTCGTATTCTGAATTTCAACATGGCCATCCCCGAAAGCGACAAGTTGCTCACCTGTGATTCCATTCTCCCTCAGTAACCGATCAATGACATGTTTTTTGGAAAATGCCGTTGGGTCCGCCTGCGCGCCATAAATGTGCGATCCAAAAAATTCAGTCACCCCGAGGAGCGCTGCTTCCCGTTTAACCGAAATTTCATCTGTGCCGCTGGCCAGCCATAATTGAAACCCCCTCTCTCTCAGCAATTCGAGAAACTCCCGCGCGCCATGAAGCAAAAATCTTGAGGCTGGAATTGAACCGTTCTCCATTCCATCTGTCCGGGCCTTGATCTTTTTCAGGAGCCGTCCGCTGAAATCAGCGAGGTACTCCGTAACTGCCAGAGGAACGGCTCCTCGTTCCGCGACCCGCCGGGCAAATCGTTCCATCTGAAAAATGGTAGGTTTGCCGTTCAACTCCATCATGTCACTAAAGAGCAATTTGCGAAGTTCTTCCGGCGAATCGCCACTGAGTGGAGGCAGGCGCTCCAAAAACATCTCCAGCATCAGGTCTGGCCAGCCTTCCCGGACCAGGGAGAGTGTGCCATCGAAATCAAACAGGACATGGGAAATCTTCTGGCGTGGAACAAATCCGGGCGCCAGTTCAATCGCACCGGAAAACCGAACGCCGGTGGAGATGCTCATTTCCCGATGCAGAACAGTTTTTTTTCAGAACGAATAAAGATGTTCCCCTGGGAAATCGCCATGGACGCCTGGCACTTTTCGTTGATGCTGTTACGGCCAAGGATTTTGAATTCAGGCCCTGGTTCGATCATTGCGGTTTCCCCCTCTTCGGAGAGGAAATAAATTTTTCCATCGACCAGCACAGGCGAGGCAGAGTGTTTTCCACCCACCCGTTCCTGCCAGAGTTGTTTTCCCGTTTTCGCTTCCAGACAGGAAGCCACTCCGCCATCCGTGATCGCAAAAAGATAATCCTGGTGCAGCACAAACGAGGACAATGAAGGAACTCCCTTCGTCTGTTCCCACACAATGTGAGTTTCAGTGACATCACCCTTCCCACCCGTTTTCATGGCGCGAATGGTGGATTTCTCAAAACCTGACGCCGAAAAAATCAGCCCGTTCCCAATGACAATGGATGGAACAACACCTTCCCCGCGACTGGCCGCCGTCCAGATCAGCTCCCCTGTGTCTGGATTGAATCCCTGCACCACATCCCCCGCGCCGCTGATCAATTGAGTTTCTCCATTTTCCACCAGCAGGTTGGGAGTGACATGCGCAATGCGCGACATGCCACGTTTGGCCGTCCAGCGGACTTTGCCGGTTTTGATGTCGTAAGCGTTGATGAATGATTTGTCCCATGGCTTTTGCCATCCCACAGTCTTATCTTCACCTGTGCTGCTGCCATCAAAAGGCATGATCAGAAGATCACGGTAAAGCACGGGCGATGCGCCCAACCCATGCTGGCTGTAAAATTTAACATCCCGGTTCGTCCAAAGAATCTGCCCATTAAAATCAAGCGCTGCCACCGATCCATCACCAAACACCGCGAAGACAGATTTGCCATCCGTCACCGGAGTGGAACTGGCATAAGAATTTTTCCCCTCCTTGCGAAGTGGCACCTGCTCGAACACTTTTTTGTTCCAGCGGATTTCGCCATTTTTCCGGTCAATGCAAAGCACGTGGCAATGCTGCCCCATTTCAACGGTCGTCGTGAGGAAAACGGAATCCCCCCAAACAATCGGGGAAGACCAGCTCTCGCCGGGAATCGAAGTTTTCCATTTAATCCCCTCGCCTGGGGACCAGCTGGATGGGATTGCGGTCTCGCTCGAAATGCCCTGCCCGGTCGGACCACGAAAGCGAGGCCAGTTTTCTCCGAGGGAAACGACCGCTGAGAGCAGGAGAACTCCTGCCCAGGAACTTAATGACCATTTCATAAATTCTTGCGCGGCGGTTCCGCCAGGCTGCCGTTGTTATGCGGTTGCTTCCGCGCGGCGACGCGAAAAAACATGCGTCGAATGCCCGTAAAACACTTCCGCCGCCTCCATCAAGGTTTCAGACAAAGTTGGATGCGGATGAACTGTCATGGCCAGGTCTCGAACAGTGGCGCCCATCTCAATGGCCAGGGCCCCCTCTCCAATCAATTCCCCTGCCCCATGGCCAACAATGCCGACTCCGAGAATTCGTTCGCTGGATGGATCGACTATCAGTTTGGTCAACCCTTCCGGTTTGTCAAAGGTCAACGCACGGCCAATCGCTCCCCATGGAAATTTGGCAACCTGAACTTCGATCCCTTTGGCACGTGCTTCATTTTCCGTGATTCCTGCCCAGGCCACTTCAGGCTCAGTAAAGACCACTGCTGGAATAACAAATTTGTCGCTGGGCCCCTCTTCCCCAAGGATTGCATTCACTGCAATTCGGGCTTCACGAGAAGCCTTGTGCGCGAGCAACAAACCACCGGCCACGTCGCCGATGGCATAAATGTCAGGATCTGCTGTTTGCTGTTGCGGGCTGACCTGGATAAATCCTTTTTCATCCCTGGTCACTTTGGTGTTCTCGAGGCCGAAATCATTGACGTTCGGTGTTCTTCCCACGGACACCAGCACTCGGTCATAAAGCTCCTCGACCTGCTTGCCGTCACGTTCAATGACAACCTTGACCTGTTTTCCAACCGTGGACATGGAGGCCACTTTGGTTTTGAGGCGAACTTCCTTGAAATGTTTTTCGGCGTACTTCGCAACGGGGCGGACAAGGTCAGGGTCCGCGCCTGCCAGGATGGAATCCATGGCTTCGACCACAACGACGTTACTGCCCAATGCGGCGTAAACGGTGCCCAGTTCCATCCCGATATAACCGCCGCCAATCACGAGCAGGTTTTCCGGGACATCCTCGATCTCCAGCGCTTCGGTGGAAGTCATGATGCGCGGATCCCAGGTCAAACGCCTTGGGCAACGCCGGACGGGAACCGACCGCGATGATCGCCTTGCCGAATTGGACAAACTGCTGCCCTTTTTCCGTCTCCACACGCAAGGTTTTGGAATCCTCAAAATATCCACGGCCGGAGAGGACTTCCACTCCGCGGGACTTGGCAAGTTGGGCCACGCCACCGCTTAGTTTGGTGAGGATCGAATCCTTCCATGCGCGCATCTTGTTCACATCAAGCTTCGCTTCACCAAAAGTAATGCCACGTTTCTCGGATTCCTTTGCTTCCTCCATGACTTTGGCTGCGTGCAACAGCGCTTTGGAAGGGATGCAACCGCGATTCAGGCAAACACCTCCCAGGCGTTTCTCCTGCTCGACGAGAATGACCTTTTGGCCATGATCGGCAGCATAAAATGCCGCAGCATACCCGCCGGGGCCTGCCCCGATGACGACAATATCTGTATTAATGGGCTCCATTGATTTAAAGTTTAGCGTCCTCTTCCTTGAAATTTTCGAAAGCGCGGACGAGTTCCACCGTGAACCGGGCCGCCTCTCCTCCATCAATAATCCGATGGTCATAGGAAATGGCGATTGGCATCATCAGGCGCGCCTCAATCTTTCCTTCGCGCACAACCGCTTTGGTTGCGCTGCGTCCAAGGCCAAGAATGGCGACTTCCGGTTTGTTGATGATCGGAGTGAAATGCGCTCCACCAATTCCCCCCTGGTTCGAGATGGTGAAGGAGCCGCCGCTCATCTCTTCCATCGTCACTTTGCGTTCGCGTGCTTTTTCGGCCAGTTGGTTCAGGTCCTGTGAAAGCTGCAAAATGGATTTTTTGTCGCAATCCCGAATCACCGGCACCAGCAATCCCTGCTCGGTATCCACAGCAATCCCGATATGCACATATTCCTTGAGGATGATTTCGTTGGCGACCTCATCAACGCTGGAATTCAGCAGCGGGAATTTTTTCAGCGTATTCGCCACCACTTTGATGACAAAGGCAGTCAGGGTCAAACGTGTGCCTTTGGCTTCATAAGCGGGAGCCAGTTTCTTCCGCAAATCGTTGAGCGCGGTTACATCCACGTCGTCAAACTGAGTCACATGCGGAATGGAGACTGAATTTTCGACCATCCGGCGGCTGATGGTCTGCCGTAGCGGGGTCATTGGCTTCTTGAGGATCGAACCCCAGCGTGAGAAATCAATTCGTTCCGGGACAGGCGCTGCCGCCCCTGTCTTACCAGAAGCCGGGGCGGAAGCTTTTTGGGCAAGTTTGATGAGCCGTTGAACGTAATTGCGGAGATCCTCCCCCTGAATCCGGCCGCCGTTTCCACTCCCTTTGATTTTACGGAGGTTGATCCCCAATTCATGGGCCATCCAGCGAACTGATGGGGAAGCAGCTATGGGAAGACCAGCCTGTTCGGCTGCCGAACCTTCGCCATCCTCTTCTTCATCGGACGCAACCTCTTCTGCCTCATCCTCTTCCAGCTCCGGCTCCGGTTCAGGACGTTTTGCTTTTGCAGCGGATTTCGCTGGTTTGGGGGCAGCCGGTTTGGAGACAGGCGCAGGAGCTGCCCCATTTCCGGAGACAGTCATCAATACTGCGCCAACAGAAATTTTATCGCCGGATTTCACTGAGATGCGACCTACCGTTCCGCCAGTTGAGGCGGGAATGGCTGTCACGGCTTTACCGGTTTCCAGTTCAATGA
>JANRLX010000110.1:0-5285 GCA_033762115.1 Verrucomicrobiota bacterium | reverse complement strand
GCAGAGCCTTGAGTCACTCCTGGCAACATTCGAAGGCGGATGTGGTTTCGTACATGGATGTGGATCTCTCGACAGATTTGGAATTTTTTCCTCAAATCATCAACCCTGTCCTCCAGAAGGAGTGCGACTTATGTATCGGTTCCCGCCTGCTGCGTCCTGAATGGACCAGAAGAGGCTTAAAGCGGGAAGTGATCTCGCGAGGATACAACTTGCTGCTTCAAGGGTGGTTTCAAGCACAGTTTAAAGACGCACAATGCGGATTTAAGGCGATCAGCCGGTGCGCCTGCGATTCATTGGTTCCCCGGATTCAGGACTGTCATTGGTTTTTCGATACCGAACTATTGCTCCTTGCGCAACATGAGTCGTTTAAAATCAAAGAAATTCCCGTGAAATGGGTGGATGACCAGGATTCGAGGGTGAAAATCCTGAAAACTGCCATTGAAGACCTGAGAGGTTGTTACCGTTTGTGGAAGGAGTTTAGAAAAAGGGACCGCGGCAATAAGACACTGCGGAACGCAACACGCAGAATTCTCGCAAACGCAATATTATGAACCAACCGTATGCCGCAAATCTGATATGGTTTTCACCACGAAAACAGCAGGACTGGATACGTGTTTACCTTTATATGTCGTGGGTAATTTTAGGCGGCACGGCAATTCTAAAGCTTGGTTTTGCGCTTAAAAACTCGCAAGCCCTGGGAGATGCCGACCTGGTATTGCCTCTATTTTCTTCATTCCAGCTTTTGATCCTCGTTTCGATGATCGAGTTGATTGTGATTGGAGTGTCTTCAAAAGCAAGCAGGCGAGACCCTCGAAACGGTTTGATGTCGATTGCCTGGATTAGTTTGCTTTTTCTTTTTTATCGATTGTTGGCATATGCACTCATTGGGAAAATCAAGTGCGATTGCCTGGGTTCACTCGATTTAATGGTCCCTCTTCTGGCAAAATTTGTTCCGTTCATTTCCGTAACGCTATTGTTTTTTTTACTTTTATCCAATTTATGGCTCATGTTAACAAAACCGGCCTCCTAAAACTGCTCCTTCTGGCGGTTACGCTCAGCGCGAGCATCTTCGGAAATGCTGTGCCGCGCCATTTCCAGGCCGAAGGAATAATCAGGGTCCATTTTTTCAGTGCCACTGGTGAATCGAACAAGGTGGATACGTTCCCATTTGTATTTCAGCAATCAGGAGAACAATGGCGTGTTTTCTCAGTCCAGCCATTTGGGGCCACGATCACCATCTTGGGGAAAAAGGGGGCCACCGCGATGTATGTTGATGAGCACACGACCAAACCGATCAATACAGCAATGATCCACGCGACAGATTTCCCAGTGGCCACTTACTACTCTCAAGTGCCATGGTTCGTTTTTGGTTCCGTAGCTGTTCTTCAAACCAATCGTTATATCCCTGCACCCTGGGAAATCCCCCAGATGGGGGCACGAGCTCACTTATTTAGGGCGGATTACCTTGAGGAAGGGGGATTCATTAAATTCGCGGCGTTTGTACATGATCCAGAACGGCGCCAGGATGCAAAAGATTCCGATCTGATCCATCGAGAAACACAGCCTAATGAATGGTTTTCAAAAAGAGTAACGGAACGTTTGCCGGGCACGCCAGGGCAGACAGGGGGCGTTTATTATGTAACTCATAGGACAAACATCAATGGGTTTTCATTTCCTCAACGCTTTGTCATGGAAAATTATCGAGAAAACCACGTCGGCAAACCAGGACACATCGGCAGACGCTTTATTGGTATCGTCACGAATTATTCGTTCGAGGTTGCGCCTCCCAAGCCCCCGGAAGGGGTCACCTTCGGGGTGGTCGATTTTCGCTTTTCCAAACGAGACCGTAATATCGATAGCATTCAATATAAAACGACGGAGCTATTTCAAGTGCCGCCGGACGCAGAACGTATCCTCCAGCAAAAAATAAAGGCTGCTCCTTTGTTGCCGCCGTGGGTCCGCCGTGACTTGATCGTATATTCGTTGCTGGGAATATTTTTAATTGCGCCTCCTGTTTTATGGTTGCGAAGCGGGATGCGCACCAGGAAAGCAACCACTCAAAACCTATGAAACTAAAAATACATGTCGGCATACTTCTGTTAATGATGGCCCCAGTCAATGCAGCAACGTATCAACAATGTAAGGCAGTAAAAGCGCCTGGATATGCGAATTGCACGCGATATAATAACAGTTGTTCCGGATCTTGTGCCAGTTACACGTTAAGTGGCCAGGGAGGGAATTGCGGCCCTGCTCCTTCAGGAAGTTGTAGCGCAGTGGCGGGACTGCCTCCAATTATCATCACTGGTTCTCACGCAGGATGCGCAGGAAGCGAAAGCTGCGAATGCGACTGGGCAAATGCGACCCCCTCCACGACGAACGTGGGCATTAATTGCACAGGGACGTTAATGTGATGTGAGAACAGGGAGTGCGCCCACTCCCTTTTGGGTCAATGACAGCCAAACTCAGCGCCGCCGTCGCCATTGCGCTTGGCGTTCTCGGGTGCATGATCCATACAGACATTGATAAATGCCCTACTCCCATTTCTCGTGTGCTGTTTGTCCGTGCGATTCTTGAAAACGGACAATTGCATGTCGATGACTGGAAGAAGAAAACACCTGACCTGGCTTTTGCGAACGGGCATTTTTATTCTGACAAGGCACCGTTTCCAAGCCTGCTTGCTCTTGCAGGCAGTGTGTTATGGTGGAAGACATTTTACTCAGAGGTCAACGATGATAAATCGGTCTGGACAGGATTAAGCTGGGCAGGAGCAGTCCCGATTGCGGCCCTTACAGCGTGGGGTCTTTTTCGGACTCTCAAAATACCCAAATGCGACAGGCAAACCCATCAGGCAGCATATTTACTGACTTTGTTCTTTATATTTTTCGGAGGGATGCCATTGGTTTACTTGAGTTCACTGTGGTCGCACAGCCTCGTCATCTCACTGTTAAGTATCGCACTTCTCTTCGCCTATAACAGACATGCCCGTCAAGATGCGGTATTTACTGATGCTGAAAGGTGCATTGCCGGTGCTGCGCTGGGAATCAGCCTTGCTTCCGAGTACACCGCCGGACTCGTGGTCATCGCAATCACGATTTTATTAGGGGTTTCCTTTTTGAAATCATTACCATTTTGGGCCTCATTTACCATCCCCTGTTTGACGATCCTTTGGTACAATTCCGCAACGATGGGAAGCCTCTTCGTGTTGCCCTATATGGAGCAGCCGTTTTTCCCGGAGATGAAGCAGGGACTGCTGGGGATCAACTATCCTGATCTCGACGTAATGTTTCGGCTGGTTTTTGGTCCCAGCAGGGGTCTTTTATTTACCTCGCCATTTTTAGCCATTGCATGGTTTGGATTCAGGCCATTATTTGAACGTCTTCCGAAATTTACCTTGATCAGCTTTGGTACCATCGTTTTACAGATTGTGGTTATTTCAGGAAAGACCTGGGACTGGGAGGCGGGGCCTTCATTCGGTCCCCGCTATCTGAGCCCAATCATCCCATTTTTTATTATTCCATGTTGGTACGGCCTTCTGAAATTTCCGCTGATCGGGTTATTACTTGGGTCGCTTTCCATAACGAGCGCGCTGATGGCTTGGATGACACTCCCCTTTGCTGAGGGCGCCACTTACGGCGCACCGATCGTGGATCTTTACCTGCCCATGATGATGAACGGTGAATTTAACAACTGCCTGTTTCAATTTTTAGGCTTTTCAGCAAGCGCTTCCATGAAGCTGATCACTTGCCTCGTTTTAGCGCTTTTCGGCCTGCTTGCATTTTATTATTTCCATTCAATCAAACTGGAGAGTGGAGGGGGAAAGCCGATTGCCACCCCTTCGTGACTATATAGATGTCCTTCCTTGCAGATGCCTATGATTAAAAGATCATTGGAACGGCGGAATCGTTGCCAATTGTAACCGTTCCAGATCCTTCTGGTCAGCACCTGGTTGGGCATTTTTCCAGTAATTATCCAGATCGCTGTTTCGGAAAGATTTTGCTGAAAGCCATTGCCATTTCTCAACATGGCCATCAGCAAAGCTTAAGATTCCGCTTTGTCCATGTCGCCCAGCGGGCATGTTGACCCATCTTTTATCAGGAGCAGGCCAAACGAGAAAATGCGCATCATCAATGCTGTCTTCATTTTCATCAATCAGGACAAAAGTGCTTTCGGGTGTAAGCGCTTCTGACACCTTATTGATGACAGCCTGCTTTTCACTTGTTCTACCTCCCCATAAACCATTCATCGAATAGCTTCGTGTCCTTGTTGCGGGCATTGTCGACCCATCCAAATTGCGGACTTTCGACTTGTCTCCAGGACAGACATACAGAGCAACAGACCGATTATAGTCATATTGGAATAAAAGGCCGGACATGATGTTTGTGGTGGTTTGATCATGCTTCGCGTTTGAAGAACCAATCCATGAGTCAGGGGTGCTTCTCCAACAATCAGTTCTTACTGATTTATTGGGAGGAACTGAGTCGTTATAATCAGCAGTGTATAACATCCAGCACAGTTGTATCTGTTTCAGGTTATTAAGGCACTTGACGCTTTGCCCTTTCAATTTCGTTCTGGAGGTGCTTGATAAAACAAGTGAAGTCAGGACTGCAATGATCGCTATCGAGCTAAGCAGTTCAATGAGAGTAAAACCAGGGACCCTTGCAGTTGCACGTGAAGGTGATCCAGGGCGCATTTTCTATAAATACGAAATGTATTAAGTTTGTCAATTATAATGCCGAATCCCTGAGTGAAATATCGTGCATATTTAAAGAAGAAGTGGAGCGGAAGAGTATTTCTCCCGAACCATCAAGCAAGTTCCCTCCACTGCATGTGGGCTGGTGGATGCCGGTGAGTTCACTCTGGACAGGCGGAGCGGTTGCGCGAAAGATGCAGTGTTTATTGTCATGGCACAAAAAGCTTACGCACGCGCAGGAGTGGATATAGATCTCGGGAACAAGGTTAAGGCAACGTTGCCTGATCTTCTGGCTTCGACACATCGCCGGGAGGTCCTTGGAGAAGTGGGCGGCTTCGGCGGTCTTTTTCAACTGGATATACGGCGATACAAGGAACCGGTTCTGGTTTCAAGCGTGGATGGAGTGGGGACAAAGCTAAAGATCGCTTTCACGATGGACCGGCATGACACGATTGGGCAGGATCTTGTGAATCATTGCGTCAATGACATTGCCGTGCTGGGAGCAGAGCCGCGTTTTTTTATCGAATAACAATGGGCACGCAACAATGAGGCCCCCCTATTTTAACAGAAAAAAAAAGGGGTAGTCAAAGGCAGC
>JANRLX010000109.1:0-31785 GCA_033762115.1 Verrucomicrobiota bacterium | reverse complement strand
TGCGCATCGAACTGGCCGAACGAAAACAGGACCATGCCGAACGGAAACTCGCCCTCGCCAGGGAAAAACAGGAACTTGCCGCAAAAAAATTCGCTTTGGCCCAACTCAAATTCCAGCAAAAGAACCAGTCACAACCCCTTTCCTCATCCAATTCCTCACCCAATTCCACTGCTCCAGAAGCAAAAGCGAACACCCCAGGCCACTCTCAGAACACGGAATTGCAACCGCTCTCCATTCCCTCACCCGCTTTGCCAGCAGCATCGCCAATCACCCTCACCCCCTCATTCATTGAGGAGCTTGCCCCATCTGACAGTCAAACAGCCCACCTGGAAAACCCATTCACCGCCGAAAATCCATTTACCCCTACCGCTCCCCCATCCCAAATCGCCGTCTAACCTTTTCACAACCGCCGCGAGCTTTCGCTAAAAAAGTTACTGATGACACCGCTCCGATGGTTCTCTGCGCTGCCTATTGAGCGGCTGTGCTGAGCATTTTGCGGTCAGCGGTTCGAATCCCCCCTGCTCCAGCATCGAATCTTCGCTTGTTCAACGGCTCGGCTTCCAATTACTCTCCGGGCATGTCTCGTGCTGAATCTCCGCTCAATCGGAAACAGGGCGTTCTCCTCTGCGCAGCCCTTGCTGGACTGGCTGGCTGGACCGAAACCCATGCCCAGGAAAGCCTTGAAGCTGCCCGTGCCACCAGGGCCTACGCAAAAAACCGCACCGCCCGCTATTCACAGGGAGATTACAATCTCAAAGCGGGGCCAATCGAATTCAGCACCGGGGCCACTCTCGGAGTGGAGTACAATGATAACATCAACACCTCCCCGACCGACCCGGAGAGCGATGTGATCATCACCCCTTTTGCCACGCTCAGCGCCGTGTGGCCCATCACAGAGTATAACCGCCTGAGCCTGGACACAGGGGTGGGATACTCACTTTACCTCGAAAATTCTGAAAATAACCGATTGCAGGTCAGCCCACGGACCAGTTCAGATATTTCATTCGATTTTTTGGTCAGTATTTTCCGCTTCAACGTGCATGACCGCTTTTCCTATTCTCAGGACCCAATCCGGAATGGATCAGTGGCCAATACTGCTGAATTCGGACAATTCCAGAACACCGCAGGTCTCCTGACCTCTTGGGAATTGAAGGATTGGCAATTCTCCGTGGGCTATGACCACACATTGTATGTGTATAATGATTCCTTTTCCAATTCAGATCGCACTTTGCATTCCATTTTTGCGCGAGCGGGCTACACCTTCAGCCCAGCATTGGTGGTGGGGTTGAGTTCCTCGGTCGGATTTACGAAATATGACGAGGGATATCGCAACGATTCGCGCAACTACACAGTGGGTCCTTTTATTGAGTGGATGATTTCCCGCTACACCTCCCTTTCCGTCAGCGCGGGCTTCAGCAAATATGAAATTGTCGCGGCAGGGGCCATCGGCGACACCGAAGCACCGGTATCCTTCTACGCGGACGTCGAGTTCGAGAACAGCTTCAATGAATATATTTCCCAGTCACTTGCACTAAGCCGCAGAACAACTGAATCCGTGGGGATTGGGTCCAGCTTCCTTGAGAGTTATATTGCCCGGCACAACATCACCTGGGATGTGATCAAGGACGTGCGGTTAAGCACCAATCTTTTTTATGAAGACAGCAAGGATGTGGGCGGCCCCAGGGCTGAGAAGTTTCAGCGCATCGGCGCGGGCATCAGCGCAGGATATCAATTGACGCAACACCTTTCCACCGGCCTTGGATACGACTACATTACCAAGGACTCGAATATTCCAACCCAGGAATACGACCAAAACCGTGTGACCTTAACAGCAAACTACGCTTTTTAGCCCCTTTGTCAGTTCCCTCGTCAGATCCTAAAACAGTTCCTGCGGATGCTTTGACTTTTGCTGAAAAAGTTGAAGTCGAGGCACAACGCCGCCTGGTGCTGCCGCCGGACAGAAAGCCCTCTGAAGAACTCAGTCGATTCAAGGATTTTCTGAAACTGGAGCACAGCCGCGTGGAAAACCTTCACCGAGCCGGAGCCGGGGGGCGCGAAGTTTGCCGCGCCCGCGCCGCGGTGCTGGATGTGCTGCTGCGCTCTATCCTCCAGGCTGTGCAAAACAACCTGCAGCATGCCAACCTTCCCATCCCCAAATATGCAGTCGCGGGAATTGGAGGGTATGGCCGCGGCGAACTGAATCCTTTCAGTGACATCGATATCATGTTTCTGCATGAACCGGACCTTGTCACTCGAGGAAAAGCAAAACCGAATCTCGGCGCACTGACCGATGGGCTGCTCTATACCTTATGGGACCTTGGCCTGAAGGTCGGCCATTCCGTACGAAGCATCGAAGATTGTGTGGTGGTGGCAAACCAGGACATGCAATCCAAAACGGCGCTCATCGAAGCGCGGCATATCGCCGGAGACAAATCCCATTTCGAGAGGATGCAAGCCGTGGTTTTGGCAAAATGCGTCCGCGGTTATGAAAGCGCTTACATCCAGGCCCGAATCCAGGACCAGGAAGTACGACGGGCAAAATTCGGAAATTCTGCATCCATGCAGGAGCCGAATATCAAAAACGGGTGCGGCGGATTGCGGGATTACCAAAACCTGCTCTGGATGGCCTTTTTCAAATACCGAGTGCGCAGCCTTTCCGAACTCCAGGAAAAAGGATTGATTTCCGAGGCCGAGCGAAAGCAGCTGGATGCCGCTTACGACTTTTTGCTCTGGGTGCGCAATGAGTTGCATTACCAGGCCAAACGCGCTGTCGACGTCCTGAGCAAAAGCGTCCAGCCCTCGGTCGGTTATGCGCTTGGTTACACCGAACGCTCCCCCAGCAAACGAATCGAACTGTTCATGAGCGATGTGTATCTCCACATGCGCAATATTTACCTGATCACCCGCACTCTTGAGCAGCGTTTAGCCCTTCTTCCTGAAGAAAAGAGACTTCCTTCCATTCGTGATCTGATCCGGAAAGGAAAACAACGCGCCACCCAGCAAATGGTCGATGGCTTCAAAATTGTTGATGGTGAAATCCAGACCTTGCGACCGTTCCGCGAGCAACCGCGGCGTCTCATGCGCGTGTTTCTTTATGCGCAACAGCGTGGAGTCAGGCTCAACCCGGACCTTGCCCAAAGCATCAGGAATGAACTCCACCTCGTGACCCAGGAATTTATTGAGGACCCGCATGTTCATGAAACCTTCCTCGAAATTCTCAACCAGCGGGGGAATGTTGCGCCCATCCTGCGGGCCATGCATGAGGTCGGCCTTTTGGGCAAATTCATCCCGGAGTTCGGCAACCTGACCTGCCGGGTCCAGCATGAGTTTTACCATCAATACACCGCTGACGAGCACACGCTGGTCTGTCTGGAGAAACTGGACCGGTTATGGAATCTCAATGAGCCCGCTTTCAGCAATTACTCGGAATTGTTCCATAATGTGGAACGGCCTTTTGTTTTATACCTGGCGCTGTTGCTTCACGATGCAGGGAAAGCCTTTGAGACAACCGACCACGCAGGTCTTGGGGGTGAACTGGCCATTGGGGTCGCCCAGCGCCTGCGGCTGGATGGGGCAACCGCCCACAGCCTCAGGTTGATCATCGAAAATCATTTGTTGATGATCCTGACATCGCAACGGCGGGACCTCGATGATTTAAACGTCATTAAACTGTTCGCCTCGCAAATCCAAAGCCGGGACAACCTGGTGATGCTCACGTTACACACCCTCGCGGACTCCCTCGGGACGAGCGACCACTTGTGGAATGGGTTCAAGGATTCGCTGCTCTGGAGCCTTTACCAGCGGACGAAAGCCCTTTTCGAAGGGAGCACCGAGTTTCTCCGGGCTGAGCGACATCAACTTGAACTGCTGAAAACAGAGGTGAAGGCCTCCTTGCCAGCGACCTTCAGCGATGAGGAAATTGATGCGCATTTCGAAAGTTTGCCTTCCCGTTATTTTCAAATCCATACGTCCCGCCAGATCGTGAGCGATCTGACCCTTGCCCACCGATTCATGCATCTGCAACTTGCGGAGGAGGACAAGGCCCTGGAACCGGTCCTTACCTGGCATAATGAGCCAAACCGCGGTTACACCTCCCTGCACGTTTGCACATGGGACCGGGCGGGACTCTTCAGTAAAATTGCCGGGTCCATGACTGCCGCAGGGATGAACATCCTGAGCGCCCACATTTTTACCCGTTCAGATGGAATTATTCTGGATACTTTCTATGTTACAGACGCCAAAACCGGCGGCCTGGCACCGAGAGAGGAGAAGGAACAGTTTGAGAAAATCCTCACAAAAGCCTTGAACGAGGAGATCGATCTTCCTGCGTTGATGGCAGGCAAAAGACGCCCAATCGCCTTTACCAATCTCCAGCGGGAGAAAAAATGCCTACCAACATCTATTTTGATAACAGCATCTCTGAACGAAGAACGGTGCTGGATATTGAAACAGAAGATCGCGTCGGGTTGCTTTACGTGATTTCAAAAACCTTGAGCGATTTGGAAATTGATCTTTCCCTGGCAAAAATCATCACGGAAAAAGGGGCCGCCTTTGACAGCTTTTACATCAGGAATGCTGATTTCACCAAGATCACTTCCCGGCAGCAACAGGCAGAAATCGAGCGCCTCCTGCGCAAAGCATTGGAAGAGATCTAACCCGTTTACCAAAGAAACGATTTTTGATCCGCGAGAAGCTGTGTCCCCTTCCAGATGGAAACACGCCAGGCAATGATTGCCCCTGCCTGATCATACTCCGCCTTGTTCAACTGAATCGCTGACCAGGAGGAACCAAACCACCTTTTTTTAACCGGACGTGAAATCGATTTCGTTTCTCCCGGCTCCATTTTACTACCGCGATACTCGAGCTTCAAAATCAGATTTTCGCTGCCTCCAGCTTTCCATTGAATATCGTAACGCAAGGCGGAAACATCTTCCGGGCGGCTTCGCAAAAAAGCCTGGTAAGCGTCCCGTTCATACAAACTGGGATGCAAGGTATGTCGCCCCTCCTGATCTAGAAAGTGTGGCAACACCTTGATGATCCTGCCCTCTGCCTCGGCAGCCAGCAGTGATTGAGCCAGCAGAAGTGGTAAAAATAAAATCCGGAGCCACGTCACTCCGTCAGCATAACCGCTTTAAAATTGCGGCCAAGTCCTGAATGCGGCAAGGAGATCCTGCCGCATTCGTTTGAATGGTCAGGAACGGCTGCGTTCTCTTGCCTGGTACGGCTTGGGACGTCCGGTTTCAGCGCTGCCTTTCATGCGCGATTCAGTCCCCTGCTCCTGGATTTCCACATCCTCCTTGCGAACGGTTTCAGAAACAGTTTGCTGCTCACGCTCTTCACGCTTGCCAAGCCTGACCTCTTCAGTCACCCGCGCCTCCTTGGCGACAACCGCTTCTTCGCGACGAAGCGGCACATAAATCTCCTCCTCGGTGAAATCGAGATCATTCGCGGTGGCGTCTGTCGCAGGAACACGCTCAACCACGATTTCCTCACGCTTTAATTCCACCGGTTGATTGACGGTCTCGGTGCGAACCACCTTGCGCAAACGCACTCCTCCGTACTCGACTTCCCGTTTGCCTACTGTGACCTGTTCCTCTTTTAATTGGACCCGGGCCTCGTCCCTTCCTTCAAGGGTGCGTGTTCGGTCAAATCGATCATTTCGGGGCGAAGTATTGGTTTGCTGATCATTGGCCCAATTGTCACGGCGGAAGCCAAAACCTGAATAGTAGGAACCGATTCTTTCTTCATCACTGGTTTGAAGGTGTGCGTTGGCATCAAATTCAGGCGCCCCTTTGATTTGATCGAGGGTGTAAGGAAGGCGGATGCGACGACTGCGTTGGCGCACATCTGCGTTTTGAGCTGGCACAACATAGGTGCGCCCCATTCCCAACCAGCCAGTCCGCACCGACAAATAGGCAGGGTCTGAATTATGATCAAGCCAGACAGATTCCACCGTTCCAATTTTGGCTTCATTTCGATCAACCACAGTATAATCAATGTAACGGCCTTCATCCGGAGAATTGGTAGGATTCAGTCCCTCGGCAGCTCCGTGACCCGCCATACCTCCAATCACTGCCCCGGCCACAGCACCAATGCCCGTGCCGATCGGGCCCGCCCCTGCCGTACCCACTGCTGCTCCGGCCGCAGCACCCGCAGCCGCCCCAGCAGCGCCACCGGCAGCAGCGCCGATCCCTGTCCCAACTGGATGTGATCCCGGTTCGCTCGTGATTGGGTCCCTGTTGGCATCTCTTCCCTTTTGTGAACGATCATCTTTCATAAACTTCCTTCGTTAAAAAAATTGCTCTAGATACAACTGCACAATCGGTGTGAAGAGAAGAGAATCAACTCGGGGAAATTCCCAAATAGGGGGACAGTTTTAAAAAAAGAGAGCTACAGGCGAATGAAGATTTGTCGCCGATAAAGAAAACGACAAAAGAGGATCGCAAGGCTGAGTTCAACCACACTTATCAGGAATGGTCCCGCTCCCTCTAAAAGATGAGTATCAAGAAGCCGGGCGACATTGCCTCCGGCAAACCGGGCAGCAATTTCATGAAAACTGATCAATTCCGTCGCGAGGTAGATCGTGATGGCATTGGTCCCGATCCAGACAAAAGGTTTGCACCATGCCCGGTAATTCCAAAGTTCGATCACAAGGTAAAAGAAGGCCAGGAGCAACGCAGAATATCCCCCGGCAACCAGGACATAGGAGGAGGTCCAGATTTTCTTGATCACCGGGAACACGGTAGCCCAGGCAAAACCGGCCAACAGCAATGTCACCCCTGCATAAACCAGCCAGGCAACCTTTTGTCGATCTGTTCGGGAAGAGATTAAAAGCAGCCCGGCGAGCACACCGATGAGACAGGTCGCCACCGCAGGGATTGTGCTCAATATTCCTTCCGGATCATAGTGGCCATCATGCTTCCTGCCGGGCAGGTGACGGAAATCAAAATGATCCGCGACATTTAGACCTGGTTCAAACACGCCGGTGCGTTGCTTTTCGGTTTGATAGTACAACTCATAAACATTGGTTGTTCCACTCGCCTGACTGAGTTTTTGAACGTTTTCGCGGGTGAGCTGAATATCACGGACCGGCACCAGGGCCATCAAGGCCCAGTAACCAAGCAAAATTGCTGCAATTGTTGCCATGATCCCTTTCCAATCGAAAAAGCAGAAGATGAGACCAGCAAAGAAATAAGCCACCGCGATGCGCTGGAGCACTCCCACCAATCGCATCTGCGGCCATTCATTGGCAAAACCGCCATAATAAAATATCCCGATGAGGTAGAGAAGAAATGCGCGCCAGCAAAGCCGCTTCAGTGCAGCTTGCCGTCCTTGCTCACGAATGGTTCGCCCGAGAGAAAAGACGAGGGAGGTTCCGGTGATGAAAACGAACAGTGGAAAGATCAGGTCATAGAATGCAAATCCCGCCCAATCCTTATGGTTCAATTGATGGGCGAGTGGCGCAAAGATTCCAAATGAGCCAAATGAATTGAGCGCGTGAATGATTGCTTCTCCGCCGATAATCCAGAACATGTCGAAACCTCGCAATGCATCCAGAGAAGTCAGCCGTGGCCGGGGAAGAGGTTTTGCGGGATCAACTATCGGGCTTGTTCCGGTGGCATCTGCCATTTGAAAACAGTAAATCGGTTTGGAAATCGACTCAATGTTTAAGAGCAGGCATGGAATTCCTCATTCACCAGAACCCTGGCGTAATCGAACGGGAGGACGGGCGCCGAACAATGAAGTGCCGAGCCGGACGATTGTTGCTCCCTCTTCGATTGCAATTTCGAAATCGCCACTCATTCCCATGCTTAATTCAGGCAAAGGCGCACCCAACTCCTGCTCACATTGGGCCTTGAGGTGCTTGAGTTGCCGGAAAAATGGACGCACCTTTTCCGCATCCTGCGTGTAAGGCGCGATGGTCATCAATCCATGCAATTCCAGTCGATTCAGCCCGTTGAGTTCCTTCAACTCGGTCAGCAACTGCGCAGGCTTGTAGCCAAACTTGGTCGATTCGCCTGCAATGTTAACCTCGATCAGTATCTGAACGGTCTTGCCTGATTTTTCAGCGCATTTTTGCAGTTCCTTTGCCAGGGACAGGGAATCGACGCTGTGAATCATTCGGAAGAAATGGACGGCGTCGCGACATTTATTGGATTGCAGATGGCCGATCATGTGCCAGTGCCAGCGTGCGGGGGCTTCGGAGATCTTGAGTTTCGCTTCCTGGATTTTACTTTCTCCAAAAAGTGTCAAGCCGAGGGCAGCTGCCTCAGTGATAGCGGAAAACGGCTGCCCTTTGCTCACCGCCATGAGCCTCACGGATTCCCTGTGGCGCCCTGATTTTCGGCAGGCTTCAGTGATCCGCGCTTCAATGCTGGAAAGGTTCTCAGCGATGCTCACAAGCTAGTAAGGGAGCTTCACTCCCAAAACTTCGGCGAGGAACCCGTATCGATCAGCAGCTTCCTCGATGATTTTTGCGGTGGGCTTTCCAGCGCCGTGTCCTGCCTTGGTCTCAATCCTGATCAGTACTGGATTTGGGCCGCGATGGGCTTCCTGCAATGCAGCCGCAAACTTGAAGCTATGCGCAGGAACAACGCGATCGTCATGGTCAGCGGTTGTAATCAAAGTGGCCGGGTAGGCTGTGCCCGGTTTAAGGTTATGCAGCGGGCTGTATTTCAGGAGGGCACTGAATTCTTCCGGATTATCAGCGGAGCCGTAATCGGAGGTCCAGGCCCACCCGATTGTGAATTTATGAAATCGCAGCATGTCCAGCACCCCGACTGCGGGAAGCGCTGCGGCAAAGAGGTCGGGTCGCTGAGTCATGCAGGCACCAACGAGGAGACCGCCGTTGCTTCCCCCAGCGATGGCAAGTTTTTTGGACGAGGTGTATCCCTCTTTAACCAGGTATTCAGCCGCGGCAATGAAATCATCGAACACATTTTGCTTCTGCAATTTGGTTCCAGCCTTGTGCCATTGTTCTCCATATTCGCCGCCGCCACGAAGACTCGGTTGCGCATAGATACCACCCATTTCCATCCAGGCCAAAACTGAAGGGGAAAAGGAGGGTGTCAGTGAGATGTTAAATCCGCCGTACCCGTAGAGCAGCGTTGGGTTTGAACCGTTCTGTTTTAATCCTTTCCTGTGGCTGATAAACATCGGGACCCTTGTTCCATCCTTACTGTTATAAAACACCTGGGTAGTCTGGTATTGGGATGGATCAAAGAGGAGTTTCGGTTGACGGAAAACTGTGCTCTGGCCTGTCTTGAAATCGTAGCGGTAAATGGTTGCCGGCGCGGTAAAGCTGGTGAAGGCATAGAAAGTTTCGGTATCATCCGGCTCCCCTCCAAAGCCGGTTGCGGTGCCGATTCCAGGCAATAATAATTCCCGGTCGAGTTTGCCATCCGGATGATAAATCCGCACCCGCGAATGGGCATCTTTCATGTAACTCGCCACGAACTGACGGTTGACATAGGAAACCGAACTTAGCGTCTCCTCGCTTTCAGGCACCAGAACGGTCCAATTACTTTTAGCCGGCTGATCGAGATTGATCCCAATGATTTTTCCTCGCGGAGCGCCGGCATCTGTTTGGATAAAGAACATTTTTCCATCATTGCCAAAATATTCATAAGAGGCCTCCAGGTCAGGAATCAGCTCAACAACTTTTCCGTCAGCCAGGTTTGCACCATCACCAAGTTTCTTGTAGAAGAGCCGGTTTCTTGTGTCCGTTCCCTGGCTCACAACGATTACCAGGTATTGCCCATCTTCGGTGACGAAGCCGCGGAAACCCCACTCTTTCTGGTCAGGCCGATGATAAACGAGGATGTCTTCTGACTGGGGTGTTCCAATCCTGTGGTAATATAATTTCTGAAAGTAATTAACTGATTGGAGTTTGCTGCCATCCTTCGGCTCGTCGTAACGGCTGTAGAACACCCCCTTGCCATCGCGGGTCCAGGAAACAATTGAAAACTTGACCCATTTCAATTCATCACCGGTATCGTCAGCAGTGGCGACATTTCGAATTTTCCATGTTTCCCAATCGGATCCTGATTCCGAGAGTCCGTATGCCATCAATTTTCCATCTTCACTGATGTCATATCCTTTCAGTGCGATGGTGCCTTCCTGGCTTAGTTTATTTGGGTCCAGGAGCACCTGAGGTGTCGCGTCCAGACTTTCCAGGGAATAGAGAACGCTTTGATTTTGGAGGCCGTCGTTGCGGCTGATGAAATATCTGCCTCCTTCGCGGAAAGGAATGCCGTAACGCTCAAAATTCCAGAGTTCAGTGATCCGTTTCCTGATCGCACTACGTTCCTCTATCTGATTGAGAAACCCGAAAGTGACTTTGTTTTGTGCTTCGATCCAGGCACGCGATTCGGGGGAATCGGGATTTTCCAACCACCGATAAGGGTCAGCTACTTTGGTCCCGTGGTATTCTTCAACGACCGGGCCTTTGTGGGCGAGAGGGTATTGCAAATGAGAAGTGGTGGCGCAGCCAATCATGATCAGGAAAACTCCGACGGCCAAAGATCGCAGAGCATATTTCATCCGGGAATAGTAAACAGGGTTGGCAAAAGAGTGAAGGAAAAGGAGATCGCGGGGTTTGCTTTCAATTTATTTCAGAGCAATCGCCCGGTCCAAACGTGCCAGCACTCGCTTTTTTCCCAGAACTTCAAGGAATTGGTATAATCCCGGACCGACTTCGCTTCCGGTACAGGCCAATCGCAAGGGGTGAACGAGCAACCCGATTTTGACACCCAGGGCGGTGGCAACGGATTTCAAGGCTGCCTGGGTGGTCTCGATTGTAAATGAGTCCAGAGCAGCATAAGCCTCCCTGACGTGGCGCAGGCGTTCGATGGCTTCGTTTGAAAATTCAGGACGAATAGCTGGATTTTCCAAATCCACCTGCTCCTGAAAATAAAAGGCGCCAAAGGTGGGGGTTTCGGTGAACTGCTTGATCTTTTCCTTGATCGTCGCCATGGCTGCCCGTGTGTATTCAACAGGATAGGTTTCCGGGTTGAGGCCCACTCGTTGAAGGGCCTTGACCGCAAATTCTGTAAAACGCTCCAGCGACATTAATTTAATATATTCGCCATTGATCCAATGAAGCTTGTTCAAATCGAACCGGGCATTATGCCGCAGGATTTGTGGCAGGTCGAACATCTGGACCACTTCCTGAAGTGGCATTACTTCCCTGTTTTCCTTGGGTGACCAGCCAAGAAGGTAAAGGTAATTGACCACTGCTTCAGGGGCGTATCCCTCCTCGATATAATTGGATAGAGAGGCCCCGGTGTCGCGCTTGCTCATTTTGCTTCCGTCAATATTCAGGATCAACGGAATGTGGGCATAGTGCGGCGGTTCCACTCCGAAAGCGCGAAAGAGAGCGAGGTGCTTTGCCGTGTTGGCCAAATGATCTTCACCACGGATGACGTGGGTGATCTTCATTTCCAGGTCATCGATGACATTGACGAGGTGGAACACGGGCTGACCGTCCGAGCGGACGATGACAAAGTCCGGGTCCAGCTTTTCGCGATCCGTCAGTTCGCGATGGACGTTCCCCACCACAAGATCAGGAATGGTAATCGGGTTCCGTTCCATGCGGAATTTTACGGCCCCTTCATGGTCGTAGGCGAAGCCCTTCTCTTTCAACTCCTGCACCCGCTTGTGATAGAGATGATGGCGTTGGGATTGGAAGTAGGGGCCGAACTCTCCTTTTGAGGGTTGCTTCGCGTCACCGCTTGTGGGTCCTTCGTCCCATTCGAGACCGAGCCAGCGTAATCCCTGGAGAATGACCTCCACGGCTTCCTGTGAATTGCGGGCATTGTCGGTATCCTCGATTCTCAGGACGAATGTGCCTTTGGTATGCTTTGCGTAGAGCCAATTGAACAATGCGGTGCGCGCTCCTCCGATATGGAGGTAGCCGGTCGGACTTGGAGCGAATCGAACCCGAACACTCATGAGTTAAAATCTTTCATCAGAAAATCCAACGGTAAGGTTTCACGGCATCTGCTTCAAAGAAAAATGATGAATCGCCTTGTTTCGAATCAGTCAGTGGGAGTTTGCCTTTGTTTTCAGTGAATCCCTGAATGGAGTTCTGCAATGGAGTGATGCAAGTTCCAACCATGGCTCAGATAGAGCTTTAAGAGGAGGTTATTAAAATGAAGAAATTGTGCATCGCGGTTGCAACCTCAGTTTTACTGGTCGGATGCGGCCAGAGCGGAACTGGCGGGGCAGGGAATTCAGAAACGGGATCATCCAGCGGGGTCAGTTCAACTGATACCAGCTCTCAAACATCCAGTTCTGACGTCAGCTCCAGTTCGCAGTCCAGCGGTTATGGCAGCTTGAGCGCAACCAACACCAACCAGGTGGGTAGCGCATCCGGAACAGGTGCTGGCTCTCAGAGCGGCAGCGCTTTTGACACGAATAGTCCTGCAGGCGGAGCTTCCGGTACTCAGGAACCCGGCTCGCAAAGCGGAACATCAGGGTTGGGTGGCCAATCGAATCAAAGCAGCGGCAGTTCTGGTTCAAGCCAGAGCGGCCAAAGCGACCAGACTGGCAGTTCCGGTCAGAGCAGCCAATAACGAGTGATCTGAACAGGAACCGGGCGGCCTCTCAGGCCGCCTTTTTTCTTTTTCTCGAATCTTTGCCATGTACTATGTCCCATCATGTTACGTTGGTTTCCCTTGGTTTTTGCTTTGATTTTCACAGCTTCGGCTGCAGAGCTTACTTTTGATTTCTCAAAAACACCGGAAAACGAAACTCCCTCTGGCTTCATCAGCACTGTGGCTGGAGAAGGAAAACCAGGGGAATGGCGGGTCATCATGGATGAAGTTCCGTCCCTGCTCCCATCCCTGACCGGAAGTGCCTCGATTTCGAGGAAACCGGTTCTGGCTCAGCTTTCCCGAAACCCGCTCGATGAACATTATCCGATGCTGGTTTATGATAATGAGGTTTTCGGGGATTTCACCCTCACAACCCGGTTTAAAACAGTTTCGGGAGTCCTGGACCGGATGGCGGGCATTGCGTTCCGTTATCAGGATGAGCGGAATTATTATTATGTTCGCGCAAGCTCCACGGGAAATACGTTCCGCTTTTTCAAAGTGGTGCAAGGGCAGCGCAGTGCCCCTATCGGTCCTGAAATCGAAATTCCCTCGGGGAAATGGCATGAGCTTAAAATCCAATGCATGGGCAACAAAATCAGTTGCTGGTTGAATGGCAAGGAAGTCATTCCCACTTTGACCGATAACTCTTTTACATCCGGGAAAATTGCCTTTTGGACAAAGTCGGACTCAGTCAGTTATTTTGCCGAAACGCGGATCAGTTACAAACCGCGTGAATCTCTCGCCCAGGCGTTGATCCGTGAAACGCAGGAAAAATATTCACGCGTTTTGAAGGTGCGGATTTATGCTCGCCAGGAGAAGGACGGCCCAATCCAGGTGATCGGAACCACCGATCCAGCGGATGCAGGAAAATTGGCCGAAAAGGTGGAGCTTGATGTGATTGAGCGGGGCAGCAGCTATTTTGGCAGGCAGAAGGGATATGTGATTGTCACCATGCCGCTGCATGATCATAACGGCGATACGGTTGCGGCTGTGAGGCTTGAATTGAAATCGTTCCCCGGCCAGACAGAGCAAAATGCTTTGGCGCGGTGTTTACCGATCATCAAGGACATGGAACGACGCCTTGGGAAAGAAACTGACTTCTTTTAAATCCTGCGTGCGTGAATACCACCCCAGTGTGGGTGACGAAAAAGGAAATTTCAGGTAGAACGCTTTCCTGGAGAATGTGGGATGGCAGAAATTAAACCGATCTGGAAAAGGGTTTTTGTTAACGCGTTCATCGTTTTCCACATTATTGCATTAGGACTGTGGGGGCTGCCCACCTCTCCATTTCGTCAGCGTCTTACCAGGCCCTTTCACAAGTATGTGCTGTTTACCGGCTTATGGCATTCGTGGGACATGTTCGCTCCGACTCCTTTGATGGTGAATTTCGACGTGGTTGCGGAGATCACCTACAGCAATGGGGGGATCAAGACCTGGCACTTTCCGCGACCTGAAAAGATGAGTCATTGGCGCAGGATGAACAAGGAACGATGGCGAAAATGGAGGGAACGGGTAAGGAGTGACTCCTATGAAATCGTTTGGGACGATACCTCACGGTTTGTTGCGCGAAAATTCTGGTTCCCCACGAATCCTCCCGTTGCGGTAAAGCTGATTCGCCGATGGGATAATATCCCGCAGCCTTTGCGAACGGACCATCAACCCATTCCCCCGGAGTACCAGAAAAAATCCTCTTTTGAGTTTCATGAGTATAAAGTCAAACGAGAGGATGCACCGTGAGCCTGAAAATATTAGCGCAGGCCTGGAACCGCTTTTTCTTTGATCCGATCGCTCCCACTTCCCTGGCCATTTATCGCATTCTTACAGGGTTGGTTTTTTTATGGAATGCCGGCATTTTGTTTGAGGATGTTGAGGAGTTTTTTGGGGATGGTGTGCTGACCGAGCAAACCGCTTTACTACTCAACGGAGGGCAGGGAATGAATCTTTTCAGGATTCTCCCGGATGGCAATGCCTGGATTTTTTCATTTTTTTTCATCCACGTTTTGAGTGCAATTTTTGTGACCCTTGGGTTTGCCACCCGGGTTAATCTTATCCTCCTGTTCCTGACGTTCACATCGCTCTGCCATCGCAATCCGCTGATTGTGAACAGTGGCGATTCCTTCCTGAGGATATGCGTTTTTTTTCTGATATTCAGCCCTGCCGGTGCAGCCCTGTCGATTGATCGGCTGATTCGACTTGCCCGTGGAAAGGAGCAAGGCCCCCCTGCCCTCATCACGCCCTGGGTTCTCAGGTTGATTCAATTGCAAACCGCCTGGCTTTATTTCACTGCCTACCTGTGGAAAATCAGGGGAGAACTGTGGATGAATGGGACCGCGGTTTATTATACCACGCGGCTGGAGGAGTTCTGGCGATTTCCCCTGCCGTATATTTTCGAACACCTCTGGACGATCAAGCTGTGGACATGGGGTACGTTAATCATCGAGTTTGCGATGGGGACACTGATCTGGATCAAGGAACTGCGTTATTGGGTCCTCCTCGCCGGAATCCTGCTCCACCTTGGGATCGATTACACTATGAACATTCCCCTGTTTGGTGTTATCATGGTCAGCGCTTATATTACTTTTGTGGAACCGCAACATATCCATCAGGCGTTTGCAAATTTCAGGAATGCCTTGTCGAGGTTTCTTAAACTTTCTCCTCCCCTGCCGGTCTTTTATGATGGGAAATGTTCCTTTTGCAGGCAGAGCATTGCAGTGGTGCGTGCATTGGATATTTTCCATCGCTTGCGATTTATTGACATGCACTCTCCTGAGGCTTCATTGGAGTTTCCTGATCTCGACCTGGAACGTGGCGCACAGGAAATGATGGTTCGAACGCATTCCGGTCAATGGTTTGGCGGTTTTTTGGCCTTTCGAAAACTTGCGAAGTACCTTCCTCTGGCCTGGCCTATTCTTCCATTTCTTCATCTCCCGCTGGCGACCCGGATCGGCACCCGCGCCTATCAGAAGGTGGCAGCAAACCGTTATTGCCTGATCAACAGCTGATCCCAGGGACAATTAACCCTTTGCGTAAACTCCTTCCTCCGATAAAAACCAGTTGTTATTGGAAGCTGCAACAGAACAATTTGATTTTATCATTCTCGGAAGCGGGATCGCCGGGCTCTCATTTGCACTGAAAGTCGCTGAGCATGGGCGGGTGGCGATCATTACAAAAAAGCACCGGGCTGAATCCAACACCAACTATGCGCAGGGGGGAATAGCGGCAGTCACGTCAAAGGAGGATTCCTTTGAAATGCATGTGCGCGATACCCTCGAGGCGGGGGCGGGACTTTGCCGGGAAGAAGTGGTTCGAACGATTGTGCAGGAAGGGCCCGCCCGGATCGCGGAATTGATTGAATTGGGAATGCGCTTTTCTGAAAGGCTCATCCCGGAGGGCAACGGCGCGCGTGAACTGGATCTTGGACGTGAGGGGGGGCATTCCAAACGGCGGATACTTCATGCAAAAGATGTGACCGGGCGTGAAATTGAGCGGGCATTGCTCGGAGCCATTTCTCGGGAGAAAAACATTACGATCCTGGAAAACCACTTTGCCATCGACCTGATTACCTCGGCCAAACTTGGCCAGCCGGGACCCAACCGTTGCCTCGGCATTTATGTGCTGAACAAAATCCTGAACCAGGTTGAAACCTTTGCCGCTCCCCAGATTGTTCTGGCGACCGGCGGCTGTGGCAAAGTCTATCTTTATACCACAAACCCTGACATTGCCACAGGTGACGGAGTGGCGATGGCGTATCGAGCGGGAGCGCCGATAGCCAACATGGAATTCATCCAGTTCCATCCCACCTGCCTTTATCATCCAAAGGCCAAGTCTTTTCTGATCACCGAAGCGGTAAGGGGTGAAGGAGGCATTCTGAAGGATTTCGCCGGGGCGGAGTTCATGGACAAGCATCATCCCATGGCTTCGCTGGCACCGCGCGATATCGTGGCACGGGCCATTGACAGCGAAATGAAAAAAAGCGGCGCCCCGCATGTCTGGCTGGATATCACACATAAACCGGCCCGGTTTGTCCTTGAGCGTTTTCCGAACATTTATTCGACCTGTCTACAGTTCGGGATCGATATCACGAAAGATCCCATTCCTGTGGTGCCGGCAGCCCATTATCAATGTGGCGGCGTCATGACTAATCTTGATGGCGAAACGGATATGCAGGGGCTTTACGCAATCGGTGAAGTGGCCTGCACAGGACTTCACGGGGCAAATCGCCTGGCGAGCAATTCTCTATTGGAAGCATTGGTATGCGCCCATCGGGCGGCACAAAAAGCTGTGCAAGTCCGCCCGCAGGCTTCCAATATCAAGCTGCCGCAATGGGAATCGGGCAAGGCCAGTAATCCGGACGAACTGGTTGTCATTTCACATAATTGGGATGAAATCCGCCGCCTGATGTGGGATTACGTGGGAATCGTGCGAACGAATAAGCGTTTGAGCCGGGCGCAAAACCGCATTCAAAACCTCCAGGCGGAAATCCAGGAATTTTATTGGGATTTCAAAATCACAAGTGACCTGCTGGAACTGCGCAATATTGCCACTGTAGCAGAATTGATCATTGGGTGTGCCCTTCAAAGACCGGAAAGTCGAGGCCTCCATTTCAATCTCGATTTCCCCCACCCCAATGCTTCCTGGTCGCAGCGGGATACCCAGATGCGACGGTAGTTTCCCCTTAGTGAATTTCAGGGCCCTGCTCCGTTTCACTGCTGTTTCCCATCGACTAAAATGATCTAGAAGGTCATTTGGTATGGATCAGATTGAAACGAAGCAGGAGCAGGCCGGGGACAAGGATTCCAGGAGTTATTATATTTCAGTGATCATCCCGGCGCATAATGAAGAAGGGTTTCTCCGTCCCACGCTGGATGCACTCAAACAACAGACCTTCCGTGATTTTGAAGTGATCGTGGTGGCGAACGGTTGTTCAGACCGCACAGTGGCGGAAGCCGAGGGGCATTGCGACCAGTTATTTGATCTCCAGGAAAGGGGCCTGGGCAAGGCGCGGAACCTCGGCGGATTCAAAGCGCGCGGTGAATTGCTGGTTTTTCTTGATGCGGACACGATCCTCGAGCCTACCGCGCTTGAGATTATCGCCAACCAATTCACAAAACGATGTGCCATGGGGACCTTGAAAGGTTCGCCTGATACAAAACGTGGCGCTTATCGCCTGATCTATTTTTTCAAAAATTTTGTGCATGCCTCGCATCTTCATTGGGGCAGCTCGGGAGTGATCCTTTGCTGGAAACGCCAATTTGAGCGAGTGGGCGGTTTTGATGAAATGCTTTACTTGAGGGAAAACAGCGACCTGATGAAAAAGCTCGCGCGGTTCGGGAGATATAAATATATCCGGCGCACCCCGGCGATCACGAGCATGCGCCGCTATGATGAACGTGGGCCTGCTGAAATGGTTTGGTTTTGGATGAAGGTTTGGTGGATGTCCAATTTTTCCGATATCCGGAACCAGACCTACGAAAAAATGCATGCCAAAACCGCCCTGCCCACCCGCCGGTTCAGGGAACAATTCGTGCGGAGCCGCAAATTCAAGATGTCCAAACCTATCAGTTGGAGCTGATAGGCTCCTGATGTTCCTTCTTTCCTCTAGACAGCTGACAAAGGTTCAATAACGTGTTGCCCCATGCCCGGAGCAACTCAACCGCCGAAAGCTGCGTCACCTTCCAAAAAGGTGATTTTTTTTCGTCGCCTGATCAGTTCAGTCATTCTTTGGGCCATAGTGATTGCCTCCCTTTTTTCAGGGAACAAACTTATCTCCGACTATGTTTTTCTTTTTATCATGATGGTCCTTGCCGGGACGGGCTTGATTGAGTTTTACGATTTGGTGGGGAAAAGAGGGTTGGTTTGTTTTAAAGGCTGGGGAATTTTTGGAGGGATTCTCCTGATGGTGAGCACCTCTCTTTTTCTCTCAGGCGCGCTGGCCGGATATGCTGGCCCCGGTGATGCGAACGATTTCGAAACCAGTTTTCTGATTTTGTTTGTGCTTGGATTGTGCGTTCGCCAATTCCTTTCAAAAAGCAATACAGCGGGAATTCTTGCAATTTCCACGACGTTGTTTGGCTTGATGTATGTGCCGTGGCTTTTGAATTTCATTCAAAAGATCAACTTCTTCCCCAATGTTCACGGGGCCTTTTATGTGTTGTACTTCATCCTCGTGACAAAATTCAGCGACCTGGGCGCTTATGTCACCGGCTCCCTGATCGGCAAACACAAGATGATTCCACGAATCAGTCCGGGAAAAACCTGGGAAGGATTTTTTGGTGCGATTGTCATCTCGACCGGGGCAAGCCTCCTCTTCGCGCATCTGGCAGCCGCAAAAATGCCGCAGTTAACTCCGCTGCACGCTGTCGTTCTGGGTGTCCTCCTGAGTTGCGCGGCAGTCCTGGGAGATTTGATCGAATCCCTTTTCAAGCGTGAGGCGGGGGTGAAGGACTCCGGCCGATTTTTTCCGGGGATCGGCGGCATTCTCGACCTGATGGACAGTCTTTTGTTTAATGCCCCGCTCATGTATCTCTATTTGAGACATGTGCTTACCTGATCCGCGATTGATTGCATGAAGAACGTTGTTTTGCTCGGTTCCACGGGCTCCATCGGCACAAGCACAATTAAAGTGGCTGAAGATTTGCCGGATAGAATTCGCCTGATCGGCCTCGCGGCTGGAAATAATATCAACCTGCTCATCGAGCAAACCCGCCGACATAAACCGCAGGCTGTTTCAGTCTTAAAAGCTGAAAAAGCAGCGGAGGTAAAAGAGGCATTCGGCGCTCAAACCGAGGTGTATTCCGGAGAAGATGGCCTGATTCGCCTGGCGACTCTGCCGGGCGCGGACATCGTCCTGATCGCCATTGTGGGAACTGCTGGATTAAAACCCGCCCTCGCGGCCATCCGTGCCGGCAAGGATATCGCGGTGGCTTCGAAGGAAATTTTGGTGATGGCCGGGGAGATCGTGATGAACGAGGCGCGGAAGTATGGCGTTCGTGTCCTGGCAGTGGATAGTGAGCACTCCGCAATTTTTCAATGCCTCGACTGCAAGCCTGCAGACTCTGTTCGTCGCCTCTGGCTAACGGCATCTGGAGGGCCATTCCGAGCCACTCCTCACGCTGAGTTCGCAAACATCACCCTTGAAAAAGCCCTGAAGCATCCCTCCTGGGTGATGGGTCGGAAAATAACAATTGATTCGGCCACTTTATTTAACAAGGGGCTGGAGATGATTGAGGCTCGCTGGCTTTTCGATATCGAGATGGCGCGGGTGAGCGTCATTATCCATCCTCAAAGCGTGGTTCATTCGATGGTTGAGTTTGTGGACGGCTCGATCCTCGCGCAGCTATCCACCCCGGACATGTGTCTGCCTATTCAATATGCGCTGCTTTACCCTGAACGGGTGGCAAGTGACCGGGTCCAGACTCATCTCGCGAAGTTTGGTTCCCTCACCTTTGAAGAACCGGATCCTGAACGTTTTCCAGCCATTACCCTGGCCCGGGAAGCAGGGACGGTGGGAGGGACCCTTCCTGCGGTGCTGAATGCGGCGAATGAAGTTGCAGTGGATGCATTTTGCGAAGGTCGCTTGAGTTTTATCGGGATCACCCAGATCGTCACCCGCACGATGGAATCTCACAAAACAATCCCACATCCGGATTTGGGAACCATTTTTGAATCGGACGGATGGGCCCGCGAAGAAGCCGCTCGTTTGATCGCGGGAATGGTTTGACCAGGTTGCAGCGTTGACATCATAAGAAAAGATGCTATTGCCATTTCATGGGAATGGATGGGTTCGAACTGGTCATGTCCTGTGAAGAGCGTTTCGGGATTTCTATTTCAGATGCGGAGGCGGAGCGGATACACACTCCCTACGATTTGGTGCAAGCTATAGAATCTAAATTGATCCTTTCGAAAAATCCTGCATGCCTGAATCAACGATGTTTTTATGTACTACGGCGGGCTTTGGTTAAAATGAATGTCGCTGAAAGAAAACAAGTGCGGCCTGAACTGCCCCTGCGTGATCTTGTCACGGAATCCGAAGAAGCTACTTTTTGGCTGGGCCTGCAAAGAGCGATTGACGCGCGTTTCTGGCCCTCTTTGGAAGTCTCTGCGCAAATTGACAAGGCCATCAAACTTACCCTCTGGTTTGCATTTTTCGCCATCTTCATTCTTATTTGGAATGGCTTTGGCCGGAACTTAGATTCCGCTCTTTCGGGGTGCGCCATTGGAGTTACTCTGGCTTGTCTGCTTAATGCCTACCTCCGACACGAATGTAAACCTTATCAAAAGTTCATTCCAGCCAATTTAAAAACGATCAATGACCTCCTGCCCTACTCGGCAACTGCAAAAGAAATTTCGTGGACTCGGAGCGATATTTCGCGAGAGGTCAAACAAATTGTGATCTCTGTTTTGGGTATAAATGAAAAACAGTATCGTGAGGATGCGAATTTTGTAAAAGATTTGGGGATGGGCTAAGGCCTAGCCAATCATGGGTTAGCTATTTCGCTTCAAATAGGTATTCCGCCACTCTGCTCGGGAAAGCTTGCCCCGCAGATTCACTTTTAAGGTTGGTTCAAACCACCACTCTCTTGGCAGTTGCCATGCGGGAATCTGCTGCAAGAGGTGATTTCTTAACTGGGCTATCTCGGTCCCGGGATGGACATTCACGCATGCCACAATCCATTCTCCACGGTTGGTTTCGGTTTTTTCAGGAATTCCAAAGACGACGCATTCCTTCACTGCTGGGAACGTTCGCAGAATTTCTTCAATTTGCTCCGGGGCCACTTTCCTCCCGGCAACATTAATCAGATCACCCTTTCTCCCGCGGAGATGTACGACCCCATTCCTGATCTCAGCGAGATCTTCGGTATAAAATAGACCCGGTTTGATGGCAGAGGATTGCGCTGGCCAGTAACACTCACCGACTGCTTCACTTTGCACCGCAAGGCAACCCTCCTCGCTGATCGAAAGCCGCACACCGTTCATGGCCTGGCCAATGATTTCCTCGTTCTTCCTGGGTTCCGTGGAACGGTCATAAGCAATGCCACCACATTCGCTTGCGCCATAGAAATTATGCACTTTGAGGCCTGTGCTTGAATAGATTTCCTGCTCCAGGCCAATTCGCAATGGCGCGCCAGCGGAAATGGCGAGGCGACAATTTACGGGAATCGATTTTGTTTCCAGCCAGCTTCTCCAAATTGCGGGAACAGCAGGAATGGTGACATGCGGGACCAAACCAGCCCCGTGCAGAACAGTTTCCGGCAATGGAGCGCCAGCCAGGATCAATGGGATTCCATGCAGCAGGAGGGGAAGAGCCAGGTTTGAAAACCCGTAGGAATGCGCCAGCGAAATCACCCCTAGGTTTGGCCAGTTCTGCTGCAACCCCATCGTGGCAACGATCTGGTCCACATCTGCTTTGAGTTGTCTTTCGGTGAACAGAACGGCTTTTGCCTTTCCAGTGCTGCCGGAGGTGAGTTTTACATGCGCACACCAGGGCGGCAGTGAATGAAGCCGGGGAACAAGCTGTCCCGGTTCCAAGGGACAGAATGGAACCCCATCACGCCAGGCCAGCAATAGTTGGACAAAAAATTGAATGTCGGCCCCCGACGCAGTGGCCATCCCCGCCTGTTTTTCATTTCGAGCATCGACCAGCTCCTGAATTTCTCTGAATTTGTATTGCCGACGGGCATGAATGTCCCAGCATGCGACCTCTTCGGCACGGGCTGCAACAATTCTCTGCCATTGCGCATAAAGCATTTGGCACGTGTCTAACGCGTGATTAGGTTGATGGGCAAGTGTCATGTTAAATATTTTTTCCGGTTTCAGCCTTAACGCATCGCTGCTGCTCCTTTTGTTGTGGGGTGCCTGCGGTTGTGCGCGTCTGCCGGAAAAAGGAGAACGTCCGCTGCGGTTTCCTGAAGATACCCTGGCCTTCACGAACGAAACCGCCTGGTCCTACAATTATGATGCGAATGGAAAATGGGTTGGCACCCCTCGGGAACCGCGTCCCGATTATGTGCTGCGCTGTTTTGTTTTGGCACGATCCGTTCGCGAGTTTCTGCACCATGCGGAATTTCATCCTGAGTTGCCGCCTGTTTCCGAAGAGGAATATGAAAAATTGATCAAACGGGTCCGCAACCGTTCAGTTCGCGAATGGGAGAGATCAAAGATCATCATTCCTGGTTACGCGAACCTGAATGAATTCAGCGCCGCAAAAACCGTTTTGTTGCAGCACAGCCTGGGTGGCGCCTGGCAAAGTTATGTTCAACGCGGGCATTGGCGAATGATTTTTCCTTTTAGCCAGGCACATCAGAAAAGAACTGCTCACCGGATTGTTGAACAGCTGGGGAAAACGAATTCACCCATTCTGCATGTGGTGAAATTTCCAGCGCTGACAATCAATCACGCTGTGGTCGCGTATGGATTTCAGGATGAAGGAGAACGAATTGTGATCAACACTTATGATCCCAATGACCCGTTAAAACCTTTGAACCTGATCTTCAAGAGATCAAGCGGGAGATTTTATATGCCGCAAACACCCTATTTTCCGGGTGGCCAGGTGGACATTTATGATGTGTATCGGAACGTCTGCTATTAATGTTTACACGCAGGCAAATGATTCAAATTTTTTCCCGGCCTGAGTAACCGGTTTCGAGATCATGCCAATGCTCGACATCTTCCTCGTCCTTTTCCCAACAGAGGAATACTTCCCGGCCAGCGATGAATGCTGGAAAATCAATCAACCCCCGATCAACATCCTTGATCTGGATTTCCCGTTGCTCAAATTCCTGGAAGATCTGTTTTGTATCAGCCAGGGCAGTGACATAGGCATTGATGTGGCTCCCTCCAAGATCATCTCCCAGACCGATGCTGCGACTGATTCTCTCATCGAGGTCAGCCAGTTTATCCCTGAGGAGCGAAAGCTGGTCGAGCCATTTGCGAAGTTGCGGGAGGAGTGCCCTAGCCTCTTCACGTGTGTAATGTCTTTTGTAGACCGTGCTCATTCAGGCTGACGAGGCTGGCTGGCTCAGTTTGTTTTTGATCGTCTCGTTCGGCTGCAATTCGATTGATTTTCGCCAGGCGTCCCGGGCTTCATCCCATTTTTTCAAGGCAGCAAGGATATCGCCAAGGTGATCGTAAAGGGTGGCATCAGGTTCCTCTGAATATTCGATGGCCTGCCGCATCCATTTCAAAGCCTCTTCATACTGGTTTAATTTGTAAAATACCCAGGCAAGGCTGTCGAGGTAGGCGGGATTTTTTGGTTCGAGCTTGATTGCCTTTTGAATCAGGGAAAGGGCTTCCTCCAACCGCTCCCCCCGTTCCGCCCACATATATCCCATGTAATTCATCGCCTCCGAATACTCGGGGTCCAGTTGCAACGCTTTCCTGAAATATGTTTCAGCCTGCTCAAGATTCCCGGTGCGTTCGGAAGCCGCTCCGACCTGGTAATAAAATTGAGGGGTGAGCCTTGCAGAATCAGCCGCTTTAGCCAGCAGTTCCGCAGAGGTATAATGATTGAGCGCGGCTTTATAATTCTCCTGCATGCTTTGGGCCACGCCGGAATAAAACTCGGTAAGAAAATTCAGTTTAAAACGGACCCGCGCTCTTCCGAGCACTTCCAAAGCTTCCTTCGGCTTTCGGATGGTGATGTAAACCCCGGCCAGATCGTAGTACAACTGCTCGAAAGTCGGATTCAGCTGAAGAGCGGTTTCATAAAACTCAGCCGCTTCGGCAAACTTCTTTTGCTCGCTGGCGAGTGCCCCGAGAAACAGATATGGCTGAGGATTGGTTGGATTCTCTTTTCGAAGGCTTTCCAGGATTTCAGCAGCACGTTCCTTTTTTCCACCCCTCAAATAAATATTTGCCAGCCGTTCACGAATCCCCGGCATGTCAGGAAATTCCTTTTCCAGTTTTGCCAGGATAACCTCCGCCCGGGCAGGATCGCCGATCATCAGGTAACCTTCAGCAATCCGTTGCCGCAGCATTGGATCGTTCGGGTTTAATGCGACTGCCTTGTCGAGAGCAGCGCCGATTTTCTTTTTCGCATCGGAATCATCAAGGACCTGCTGACGCTGATACCTTGCAAAAATCTCCGCCAACCCTGCCCAGTATTCGGGCAGTTTGCTGCTTTGAGCAGCGGCGATCTCCAGGGTTTGCAACGCTTCATTGGTCTTCCCGTTTTGCATGTAGAGCTGGGCCATGTTTGCGACAGCGGGAAGGTTGGCCGGCATTTTTCTGATTGCCGCCTGGTTGGCGAGGATTGCCTCGTTGGTTTTCCCGGTTTGGGCATAAGCCAGCCCGAGCCAGGCGAGCAAAGTGCCGGATGCCTCCTTCCTTTCTGAGGCTTTCCTTAACAATTCGACAGCACGCTCTCCCTGTTGAAGGCGGATAAGCCTTCTTGCCGCCTCGATCACTATCGGTTCGTGGGAAGGGTCGCTCTCGGCCGATTTTGCATATTCCTCAGCAGCAACATCCGGCTTTTGATTGAGGTCGTTGCTTAAGCCGGTGGCAAAATGGGCCAGCGCGGAGATTTCATTGTCAGATAAGGGGGGTAAAGCTGCTTGTGAAGCAGGAGTTGCAATCTGTGGTTTGGATCTGATGGAGCTGTTCCTGGTGTGGGAACAAGCTGGCAACAGCAGCAATAACAGGAGGGAAAGGGTTTTGCACCCGAATATGAACGCTTGTTGTTGCAGCTTCATCCTGAAAGAAGATAGCAATTGGCTCAGAATGAGCAAAGCGCAGTTCGCATGACGAACTGCGCTGGCTTGCAAAATTTCCCGCAACTGCCTTGCCGGAGCAGTTACTTCTGCCAGGTACGCTTCTTGTGGCGGTTGGCTCTTAACTGTTTACGACGTTTATGTTTGTTAATCTTCGCTTTTCGGCGTTTCTTCAGTGAACCCATATTAATTTGCGTACTTGGTCAATATACTACTTTATTTAAAGGATATTCAATAATTCCTTCTGCGCCTGCGGCCTTTAATTGTGGGATTAGCTCGCGCACCACATGCTCATCAATGATCGTTTCAACCGCAACCCACCCAGCCTGACTCAGACTGGAAACCGTTGGATTACGCAATGCGGGCAAAGATTGCAACAACTTTGCCATATCCTTTTCACGGATATTCATCTTCAGACCGACCTTGGCCTCTGCATCCAAAGCCCCCTTGAGCAGCATCGCGAGGGTTTCGATCTTTTGCCGCTTCCATTTGTCCTTCCAACTGTCGATATTCGAAATCAATCGTGGTGTGGAGGTCAGGATGGTGTCCACAATCCTTAATTTATTGGCCCGCAGTGAAGAACCGGTCTCGGTCAATTCCACAATCGCATCCACCAATTCATGTGCCTTGAATTCGGTGGCACCCCAGGAGAATTCCACTTCTGCCTTAACTCCATGTTTTTTAAGATATCGCCGGGTGAGATTCACCACTTCGGTGGCGATTCTTTTGCCCTGCAAATCCTTGACCGTTTTGATATCTGAAGTTTCAGGCACCGCCAGCACCCAGCGGGCAGGCTGCCGTGTGGCCTTGCTGAAAAGAAACTCGCCCACTTCATGAATCTTGGAGTTGTTCTCCTGAATCCAATCCAATCCTGTAATCCCGCAATCCAGGTAACCATGCTCCACATAGCGACTGATTTCCTGGGCGCGGATCAACCGGATTTCCAGTTCCTCATCGTCAACGTAAGGAACATAGGAACGGCTGCTGACCTGGATATTGAAACCGGCTTTTCCCATCTTTTCGATGGTGGCCTCCTGCAGGCTTCCCTTGGGAAGGCCAAACCGCAACCTGGGCTTATTCGTCATGTGATTTGTCCTGCTGCTTGAGCTTCCTTCTGGAATAAAGGCGTGATGATCCCTTCACTTTCGTTACGGGGTTTACGGCCCACGAACGTCGCGGCAATGAGATTTTTCTCTTCTTTTGCAGAGGGGGAATAATGGACTCGATATCGGAAAAATCGTCAACAGGACAATTGCTGAATCATTTGGATGACCTGATCCAAAAAATGTCTGCTTTTTTCCCGTGGCGGGGTCTTAACTTGGAACAATGACGGAGAATAATCGATTATTGAAGGATTTTGTCGAATCACGCTCGGATGTGGCTTTTAACGAGCTGGTTTCAAGATATATCGATCTGGTCTATTCCACCGCTATTCGGCTGGGTTCGGGAGACAAGCATCTGGCGGATGATGCAACCCAGGTAGTATTTTCGGATTTTGCCAGAAAAGCCTCGGGGTTTAGTGAAAACCTGATGATTGGAGGATGGCTGCATCGACATACCTGTTTTGTTGTTTGGAAAATGATTCGTTCTGAGCAACGCCGCAAAAAGCGAGAATTGACAGCAGCCTCGATCAGCACAGATACTGAAGATCCGGACACAAAGCTCGAAGGGTTAAAGGAGTGGTTGGATGAGGAGATCAATTCCTTAAATTCCACTGACCGCGTTGCAATTATTCTTCGGTATTTTGAAGGAAAAGTTTCGGACAGATTGCGGAAATTCTGGGTAGCTCAGAAGGTGCCACGCAAAAGCGCATTTCAAGAGCTTTGGAAAAGCTATCCACGCGTTTGAAAAGACGTGGCATTAGGTCTTCCAAATCCATTCTGGGAAGCGCGTTGTTGTCACAAAGCATGTTCACAACCACATCTGCCAATTTCGCCATCCAGGTTTCCAGTCAGGCTAGTGCTTCTGGTCTGGCAATAAATACGCCTTCACTTTTATTATTTGAATTCTTCGCCATGAAAAAAACCACCCTTGCCATTATCGTGACACTTTCAGTCGCCATCACCACTCCTCTCATGGTTCAGCAGCAGGCAATCAGTAAATTGAAATCCGAAAATCAGGCTCTTTTGGAACAGGTTTCAAATCTGGCTCTGTTGAACACCATGACTTCTAATCGATTGGCACAAGCAACAGGGCAATCCGAATCCGCAAAAAACCAGATGAATGAACTCATGCGGTTGAGAAACGAGGTGGCGCTGCTCAGAAGCCGGTCCAATCTGCCCTCAGACAAGCCATCTCTTGCGAGTTTGCCTGCCAGGAACGAAATGCCTTCGAATTTCGGTCCTTCGATTGAGCAACCGATTCCACGGGACCTGTGGGCGTTCAGTGGCTACGGCACTCCGGAAGCCGCCCTGCAATCTGTCATGTGGGCCATGAGCAATGGGGATCTACAAACGATGCTGGCAAGCATGACCGCAGAGGGAAGGGAGGCTTTCAAACGGCAGAATGAAAATAAATCGGAAGCGGAGATGAGTGAACTCCTGATTGAGGAATCGAAAGCCGTCTCTGCCTTGCGCCCTGATCGAAAAAAATCTCAGAGTGATACTGAGGTGATCTTCACCCTTGCGGTTAAAGAAGAAGATAATGGAAATGAAAGGTTCAGGGATGAAGCGGTCGCTCGGTTCATCAAAGAAGGGGATACCTGGAGTTATGCTCCCTGAGCGTTACTGTGCATTCAGCATCATGTCCTCCATCAGAGCGAGGGCAGTTGCTTCTGCAATTTCGCGCACATCAAAATTCCTGACAATGTTCCCGGCGTAACGATCTTTTCCGATGATATCCGAAGAGGTTGCCTGTCCAAGAATTTTGGAATCACTCAATCGTATGGCGGTCGCCTGGATGTCAGGCACGGCATAGGTTTTATCCGAAGAAATTTCCGGAACGGTCACGTTGCGAGATGAAATCAAAACCTCGAGCACCACATCCGCAACTTTACTTAACGCTGCACGATCTTTACGAGCCTGGTCCCCTTCAGCATTGAGGACACCGCTTTCATCGAGCAGTTGAGTGGCAATTTTCTGGTCAGCCAATTGAACGGAGGCCATTCTCAAGGGACGACCAAACAATCGCTCGACGTCGCGCACGGTTTGTTTGTCACTTAACGTGGAAGCGGGAGGGTCAGTGCGTCGATAAACAGTTTCACCAGTGGTTTTTTCCGTCTTGGTCTGAGTAGTTCCCTTTCCGGGGGTGCGATGCTGGTTGCCGCGAACATCCCCGACAATGGTCAGATTGCTGGCAGTTGGAATGGAAGGAGCGGTTGCCGAGGCATTAGTATCCGCTTTGAATTCAGAATTCACTTCCGTCCGATTGCTCTGGGTTTTTTCCCGTTTTTCGACCAGTTTCAGACCGGAATTTTGATCGACCAAGTCACGATTGACCGCGATGACCATTTTCGGTTTCCCCATCGAAGCGTAACTCTCCTTGAACCGCTCGATCACGTTTTTGGCCTGCTCGGGTGAAACGAGGACGGGACGCCCGGCAACTGGTTTTTGATCATAAACAAAGGTTTCGGTGGATTGAACTGGGGCTGGAACAGTGGTGACCTTTGGTTCGGAAGGCTTGATTTTGGTCGTTTTGGGAGGGTCGCCAGCCATGACGCCAATCGCTGAGGCAGCAATTAAAAAAATTCTAATCTTCATAATTAGAAAGACGAGCGATTTGGTTGGTTATTCAACTTTAATGGGCCTGCCGCACTCGAATGGTATAACGGCGAGCTTTATTGTTCATGGATGTAAACCGAACTGCCTCGGTCGCCCGTTCCGTGAGGATCAGGGTTTGGAACGGCGTTTCGTCACCTGTTGAGAAGCCGGATTCATCCTTGAACACGCAATTGACCTGGACCTGGATTCGTCGCCCTTCACGATTGCGGACGTTCGCGGTCACTTCCAAGCGTCCATCCTCGAGGATGCGTTCCTGGATTTCGGTCACAGTCACGCTGCGTTGCACCATATGGTCAAGCAGAACGAATTTCGCACTGCTCTCCACATTGTATTTGTCGGTATTTTTAGGCAGGTAAGCCCCGCCACTTTGACAACCTGAAAAAATCCCAACGATCGAAATGCCAAGACAAATTAGTTGTTTCATAAATTATGATTTATCACTGAGAAAAAGAACTGTGTCTGCGCTTCCCTCCCCTTGAGGGACATGAAAGTTGATTGATTTGGTTTTAATGACAGCGCCGCCCGCATCGGTAAATTCCACAGTTGCGGTATGTTCACCGGGCGGCAACTCGAGTGCGGCAAAACTGAGATATTGCGGAAGATTGTCCCATGCGCGGGTATCCGCCTCGGGAGTGGTGCTGGCAGCAACGATCTTGCTGAGAAGGCCGGCGGCAACCAAACCAAGCCCCACCTGCGCCGTGGTATCGTTCCGTCCCTGGGTTCCAACAATAATGCCGCTCAACAGGGCGGCATTCCCGACATTATCGGTGGTGGATTTGAAGACTGCCTTATTGGCCAGGATGTGATCCATGACGCGTCCCCCGCGAGTGGTGGCCTGGAAATTCAGGTCGTCGTAGGGACCGATCCTCACCGCTTTATTGGATACCTTGAACCATGCTCCATTCACACGGGAGGTGCCGGGCCTGATCCGAAGCTGCTCACGATGTTCCCCGGAGGCATACTTCATCGGCCCTTCCCCAAATTCAAAAAAGAGAAGGGTGTTTGCCCTGGGGTTGTATTCAGGAAGCCCGCCGATTTTACTGAGCTTTTGGGCACGTTGGAACGCCTCCGAACCATCGGCATTTAATTTCAGTGAAGCGTAACCATCGAGATATTCAAGAGTGACATAATCAGCGGCGTAGGTTTTGTCCTCGGTATCGCTATCGATCAATTGTGCGCTGCGGAAACAAGCGCGGGCGTTGTCCGGCTCTCCATCCATCCAATAAAGAATGCCACGATAAACGTAAGCCATCACCCGTTCATACGGTTCTCCGACAAAAGTCTTTTTTGATTCTTCGGAGAACATTCGTCGGGACTGCCTGGCTGATTTGTCGTTCCCATAAAGGTTGCTGATGCTAAGGATGGCGTCATCCAAAAGGGATTTCGCTTCATTGTAATTTCCCTGGCGCATGGCAGTCAAAGCGGTGCGGTACTGCCAGAGAACCTTGTCTTTGGATGGCCCAAGAGCGATTGCGCTGCGGCCATCCACCAGCGGGTCGCCTGTCCGATTCCAGGTGGATTTCGGGGTGGTCGCGCAACCACCGAGCAGCACGCTGAAAAGGATCAACGCAGCGGTCAACTTTGCGGCAAAAGATGTGCCTGCCGCTCTTTTCGAATGGATCTTCAAGGTGAGGTGGACAAAAGGGCGTTAACGATAGGCAGCATCTTCAAGACCTTGCTTTTTCACTTCTGCCTGATCTTCCCATACGATGTCACTAGTACGTGCATCGATCAACTGGAAGCTGTAGAGCACATAGTCACTCGTGCCTGAAGAAGCGCGCGTGCTGAGACCCTGCAATTTTCCTGTCAGGAAAAAATCAGCGCCCTTGAATTCCTGCACGTTGGGATCGCTGCTGCTCGTGACCTGTCCACCCTGTTTCAATTCCCGTTCCCGCTCGAGGACAGACATCTGTTCACGGGCCAGGAAACGAACTTTTCCCCGGGCATTCCGGTTCAGTTCACCACGAATTTTAGTCAGGAAAATATCCTTGTTGATCGGAAAACGGGTTTCATTCACCACCGGATGCAGAACGACGCGAGGCATTCCTTGTGCATTTTGGATTTCCGGGACACTCAGGATGCTGCGGGCCATCTTGTCAGCAACTGTCACCAAATCCTGCGACTCGATTCCGGTCCCGGCAACAAATCCGCGTTCATCCGCTTTCATCTCTGTCACGCCAACCCCGGATGGATTACGCACACCACTGCTGGCACACCCCACAAGGGTGGCGGAGATGGATGCGGCTAAAATAAACTTAAACTGCTTTCGAAAAGGAAGATTCATATTGGTTTTCTTAACGTCCGAAAAGTGAATTGGCACTGCTCATCGCACTACCCTGGGTGATGCCGGGATATTGTTTAATGATGGTTACCTGTTGAACAGGTTGGGAAATTGTTTGAACGACGACGGGAGCAGGCGCTGGCGCAGCTTCCACGTATGTGCTGCCTGAATGGATCACAGCATCACGACGCCTGGACTCTGCTTCCGCAATGGCCCCGAGCAGCAACCCCGTCCCAGCGCCAATCGCAATCCCCTCGGCTGTATGCCGTCCATTATTATGGCCGATCACGCCGCCAGCGATGCCTCCCAGAACAGCTCCTGTAACCGCATGGTGAGGGCGGGAATAACCATAGGCGGGTGCGGGGGAGTAGTATGATTCCTCCCTTCGGGATTGGTTCAGCAACGATCCAAGTAAAAGGCCAGCTCCAGCGCCAATCGCCGCACCTTCGGCGGTTCGCCGACCATTATTATGGCCGATGATT
>JANRLX010000108.1:0-16628 GCA_033762115.1 Verrucomicrobiota bacterium | reverse complement strand
ATCCCTCAGCAGGTCAGATCACTTTAATGGTCGATGGCCAGCCCGGTTTGACCTATGTGATTGAATCCAGCACCAATCTTCTCAATTGGTTTCCGGTGTCCACCAATCGCCCTGCCATCGGGGGCAACATCAATATCTCTCTGCCCGGTCTGGAAAATGACCCGCAACGCTATTTCCGTGCGCGCGCCTTGTAGTTGCTTTAGCTTAGCAACCAGCTCAACACCCCTTTCTGGGCGTGCAAACGGTTCTCCGCCTCGTCGAAAATTGTTTCAGCATTACGTTCAAAAGTTTCTTCACTGATCTCCTTGCCTCGATACGCTGGCAGGCAATGCATCACCAAAGCGTCAGGAGCAGCCACTTTCACCACTTCCTCATTGATTTGGTAACCACTTAAATCACTCAATCTTTCAGCTGATTCCGCTTCTTTACCCATCGAAATCCACACATCCGTGTAAAGCAGGTCAGCCCCTTCACATCCCTTTTTTAAATCCTCCGTCACTGTCACATGCCCATGCGCCTTTTCCAGCAGGGCAGGGGAGGGTTGATATTTTTTCGGCGCAGCAATCTTCAAATGAAATTTCAGCCGCTCAGCCGCAAAAATCCACGAGACCGGTACGTTGCATGCCCCATCTCCCACAAATACCACATTCTTCCCCGTGATCGGCCCCCGCTTCTCCTCGTAAGTCAGGATATCCGCCAGGATCTGGCACGGATGCTCCTCATCCGTCAATGCGTTGATTGTCGGGATCTTCGAGTAATTTGCGAAATCCACCACATCCTGCTGCGCGAAAGTCCGAATCACCGCTCCATGAATCATCCGGCCAAGCACACGAGCGGTGTCCTTGATCGGTTCTCCTCGGCCCAATTGAATATCATTGGCATTGAGAAACATCACATCACCGCCCAGTTCACGGATTCCTACCTCGAACGATACCCGTGTTCGCGTCGATGACTTCGAAAAAATCAACGCCCACGTTTGTCCTTGCAGCGGTTTTTCTCGATGCTGCCCCCGTTCCCGTTTCAGTACGCGCGACAACTCAAGGATCTCCCTTATCTCCCCTCCCGATAACTGTTCGATGCTGAGCAGGTGTTTCATCCTCTGATTTAATTACGATCCAGCCGTGACACAACTGATTCAATGATTCCCAACCCTTCCGCCGCTTCCACATGCCTCAAATTCAAGGCTGGAAGCAGCCGGATGATCCGCGTCCCTGAAGGAATCGCCAAAACCCCCGCCTCATGCAACTGATCAATAAACTGGAGCGCGGGGCTTCGTTCCCTGCCTGCAAAGGCCCTGATGTTCTCAGCCAGTTCCAAGCCAATGATAAATCCGTACCCGCGCACCGTTTTAAGGACCGATGGATACCGATTCACCAGGTCGATCAAGCGTTGCTTCAGAAAATCCCCTGTTTTCCGGACATTTTCCTCCAGCCCGTCACGCCGGATCACTTCCAGGATTTTCAGCGCGACCGCGCAACCCAGCGGATTTCCCCCGTAGGTTGTCCCGTGGGTCCCTGCGCTCAACAAATCCGCATACGGTTCCCTTACCCAGAACGCTCCAATTGGAAAACCACCTCCCAGCGACTTGGCCATCGAAATCCCGTCCGGAAGAAACCGATCACCTCCGGGCACAGACTCCAGAATCCGTTGGTAACTCATATACCTGCCCGTGCGGAAATGCCCGCATTGCACCGCATCATACAGCAGTAACAGATTCTTCTCATTGCACAATTCCCGCAAACCCAGCAGGTAATCCGCGGTCGCCGGGGTGATTCCGCTCTCCCCCTGGATTCCTTCGATCAACACCGCGGCTGTCGCTGGTGAAATCGCTTTCCTGACCGCCTCCAGATCGTTGTAGGGAACATGCCTGAATCCCTGCACCATTGGCTCAAAACCTTTCTTGATCTTTTCCTGTCCCGTCGCCGAAATCCCTCCCAGCGTCCGCCCATGAAAGGAGTTCCAGGCCGTGATGATTTCAAATCGCCCTTCATCATGTCCAAACTTCCGTGCCAGCTTGTACAAACCTTCGTTTGCCTCCCCGCCGCTGTTGCTGAAAAAACATTTCCCGCGTCCAATCAATGAAACCAGCGCTTGCGCCAGTTCTCCCTGCGGCCCGGTGAAATACAGGTTCGAAACATGCATCAGCCGTTTCGATTGCTCGATCAATGTCTCCGTGATCTCAGGATTCGCATGCCCCAGGGTGCAGACCGCAATACCTCCACCCAAATCCAGATACCGTCGCCCTCCCACATCCCACAGGTAACTTCCCGATCCATGGCTGAACGCCAGCGGAAATCGCCCATACGACGGGATGACATTCTTTTGGAAAATCTCCTGAATGCTTGAATAATCATTCCGCACAATCGGTGCGGCCGGGACCAGTTCTTTCATTCCACCACCTCCGTTCCGATTCCAGCATCAGTGAACATTTCCAGCAATACTGAATGCGGCACCCGCCCATCCACAAATGAAACTTTTGACACCCCGGCCTGGATCGCTGCCACTGCGCTGTCCACTTTCGGGATCATCCCCTTGTCGATCACCCCCGCCTTTTTTAATGAGTCCACCTCACCGATTTGCAGGTGTGAAATCACAGTCGAAGGATCTTTCGGATCGCGCATCAATCCGGGCACATCGCTCATGAAAATCAATCGCATCGCTTTCAACGCAATCGCCACCTGCGCCGCCGCCACATCCGCATTGCAATTATAAATATGCCCATCCTCGCCCCGCGCAGTCGGGCTGACCACCGGCGTCGTGCTCCGCCGGATGCACTCCCGAAACGGCTCCGTGTTCACCGAGGTCACTTCCCCCACATACCCGATATCCAGCCGTTCTCCTTCCGCGCCGTTCAACCAAAGCTGTCGGGACTTGAACAAATCGCTCCCCGCAAAACCTTTGGCTTTGCCTCCATGCGATACAATGTTCCGCACCACTTCAGGGTTGATCTCCCGTGACAATACCTGTTCCACCACGTTCACCGTTGCTTCATCCGTCATTCGCTGTCCCTGGACAAAAGTCGCCTTCAACCCCGCTGCCTCCATCGCTCGTGTGATCGCCTTGCCTCCTCCATGAACCACCACCGGGTTGATCCCCACCGCTTCCAGGAATACAATGTCCCGTGCCACCCCTTCACGCACTGCCGGGTCCGGCGAATCCATAAAACTGCCGCCGTACTTGATCACCACCGTGGCGCTCCGAAACTTTTGGATGTACGGCAATGCCTCGAGAAGAGTCGCGGCCCTGTGAATCAACTCCTCCATGTCAACCCCCCAGGGATGCCGGGTCGGTCACATCCCCCTTGTTAAAATCCACGTACTCTTCAGTCAGGTCGCACGTATAAATGGTCGCTTCCTCCTTCCCCACATTGAGGAAAATATGCAGCGTAAATTCTGGTCCCGAAACCAGTTTCACCAAAGTCCCAAACGCTACATCCGTTGGCTGCCCTTTTTTCAACGCATATATCAACTCGGCTTTTCCCGGCACGCTGTAAGCCACATCGATTTTCTCCTCGACAATCCGCGCCTCGGAATACCCCAATGCTCCAAGGATTCGGCCCCAGTTCGGGTCTCCACCGAACCAGCTGGTTTTCACAAGCGAGCTGTTCGCCACCGCCCGTGCGGCCGCTTCCGCATCCTTTACGCTCCTCGCCCCTTTCACCGTTACCGTCACAAAACGTGTCACCCCTTCACCATCCCGCACAATCATGCGCGCCAGTTCCAGGCAGACATGGTTTAGCGCGGCCTGGAATTTCCGGAAATCCGCCGAGCCTGCTGCGATCTTCCCATTTTCGGCCAGCCCGTTTGCCAGCAGCAGCACCGTGTCATTCGTGCTCATGTCCCCATCCACCGTGATCCGGTTGAAACTCAGGGCCACCGCCACTTCCAAAGCTTGCTGCAACAGCCGCTGAGGAATCGCCGCATCGGTCGTGATAAATCCAAGCATTGTCGCATGCAACCCACTCGTCGCCGGTCGTGCCCCGGTCGGGCTCATTCCAGGCTGGATCATTCCCGCCCCCTTGCACACCCCGCCGATCCGCACCACCTTCCGACCCAATTTAAACTCAACCGCGATCTGCTTCGGGCGCGTATCGCTCGTCATGATCGCTTCCGCCAGTTCCCCTCCATGCGCGACACTGTTTCCCAGCGCATCCGCCGCCATCATGATGCCCTGAGTCACATTGCTCATCGGAAGATTCACCCCGATCCGCCCTGTCGAACAAACAAGGACATGTTCCGTGGCAATTCCCAATCGTCGTCCCGCGAGTTCCGTCATTGCCTGCGCATCCCGCAGCCCCTGCTTTCCGGTGCAGGCATTGGCATTTCCCGAATTCACCACAATTCCCTGGCCCACCTTCCCCGCCACCCGCTTCACACTCACCTTCACCGGCGCGGCGCAAACCTGGCTTGTCGTGAACATCCCCGCCACCGCTGCCGGCACCTCGGAAACGATCAACCCCAGGTCACGCTTTTGCCCCTTGTTTGAACCTTTCCCGGTCCCAAGGCGCTTGATATCGCAAAAAATTCCCGAGGCCCGAAAACCTTTCGGCGCCACCACCGACCCCTCCACCAGGTTAAAGAGCGTTGTTCTTCCCATACAATTCAGATCAGTAAAGCCCCGTCGTTTCCTCAAAACCGCTCATGATATTGAAGCATTGGATCGCCTGCCCGCTGGTCCCTTTTACAATGTTATCCTCCGCGCTGATCACGATCACGCGTTGGGTCCGTGGATCAATTCGCCACGCCAGTTCGATAAAATTGCTTCCCACCACATTCTTGGTGTCCGGCATCGCTTTCCCTTCCAGCAACCGCACAAACGGTTCATTCCCGTAACGCTTCGCGTAAACCTGCCTCACCGCCTCCTCCATTTTCAGGAATTCTCCCCCCTCAAATTTCTTCGATGGAGAAAAATATAGGGTGGTCAGGATGCCCCGGTTCACCGGGATCAGGTGTGGCGTAAACTGGATCGTCACCTTGTCTCCTGCAACCGCGCCCAGTTCCTGCTCGATTTCCGACAAATGCCGATGCTTCGGCACCCCATACGCACGGATGCTCTCGTTGCATTCAGCAAACAAATAATCCTGCTCCACCTTTCGTCCCGCTCCCGTCACCCCGCTCAATGAATTCGCAATAATATTGTCATGGCGAATCAATCTGGCTTCCAGCAACGGCAGGGCAGGAATTAAAATGCTTGTGGGATAACACCCCGGGCAGGCCAGCAATGTTGCCTCCCGGATTTGCGCCCGCTTGAACTCCGGCAACCCATAAACCGCTTTGCTCAAAAGCTCCGGGGCCGGGTGGTCATGCGCATAAAATTCCTTGTAAACCTCGGCGCTTTTTATTCGAAAATCAGCGCTCAGGTCAATCACCCTGCAACCCTGCGCCACCAGTGGCACGGCGTACTCCGCCGCCACTCCATGCGGCAACGCCAGGAACACCACCTCCGCCTGCTTTGCCAGCAATTCAGCGTTCGGCTCCTGGAAACGCAACGCCCGGGCCTTCGGAAAATGTGCGAATTTCGGAAAAACCTGCGCCAGCGTCTGCCCGGCATACTGGCGGGAGGTGATTGCAACCAGCTCGGCGCGCGGATGCCCGAGCAGCAGGCGAACCAGATCTTCCCCTGCATATCCTGAAGCTCCAACGATGGCGGTTTTTACTGTTCCTGTGCCGTTCATGAATCCTCCTGCTCCCGATGCAAATAATGCAAACGCCCGCCGGAAGTCATCTCATAAAACCCGGACGGAGCCAGTTGAATGAAATCTGAAATCCGACGCCTGGAACGGGAAGGGGAGCATCGCTGGCATGTTGACTACCCTCATCGGTAGCGCAACCTCATGCCCAACGATCTTGATTCTTTCACGCTCAGGTTTGAGGGGGAATTCTCCACTTCCCTCAGCCCCAAGGTAAATAAAATCTCCTGGATTGAACCTGCCCCGCCGCAACAAACAACCCCAGGCAAAATTCCCCGCACCTGTGAAATCGCTTTTCGCATCACCAGCGGGGCATTGAAAGCCCGAAATTAACGCTTGCTGAACTGGAACCGCTTGCGAGCGCCAGGCTGGCCGTACTTCTTCCGTTCCTTCATGCGCGGATCGCGCGTCAGCAACCCTTCAGCTTTTAATGCCGGGCGCAAATTCGCGTCTGCTTCCAGAAGCGCACGGGAAATACCATGACGCACCGCACCTGCCTGGCCGGTCGGTCCGCCACCTGCCACATTGATGCTCACATCAAACTTGGTCGCAGTGTCCGTCACGGTCAACGGCTGCATCACCAGAAGACGTTGTGAATCCACAACAAAGTAATTCTCGAACGCACGTCCGTTCACGGTGATTTTTCCGGAACCAGGGGAAATGCGGACGCGGGCGACCGATGTCTTGCGGCGACCAGTCCCTAGAAAATCATTTTCTGCCATATATCTCTTATTGTGCTGCGGTCAAAGTCGCAGGCTGTTGTGCAGCATGTGGATGCTGGCTTCCTTTATACACTTTCAACTTCGTCATCAACGTCCGGCCAAGGCGGTTCTTCGGAACCATTCCCTTGACAGCATGCGTGATCAATCGTTCCGGGTGCTTCGCGCGGATTTCCGCCACCGAACGATAACGTTCTCCACCTTTCCATCCGGAATAACTCATGAACAGTTTTTCCGTTTCTTTCTTTCCGGTCAGCAGGATTTTCTCCGCGTTGATCACAACCACAAAATCACCCGCATCAAGATGGGGAGTAAAGGAAGGCTTGTTCTTGCCACGCAAAATGTTGGCAATTTGAACAGCAAGACGCCCGAGGACAGCGCCATCAGCGTCCACAACGTGCCACTTGCGCTCGTCTAAATTCACTTTGGGCAAATACGTTTTCATCAAAAACTCTTAAAAGAGCGGAGAAAGTAACAAACTTCCCCTACAAGTCAATGACTTTGACCAACTTTTTTTGTCCTCTTTTGCAGTCTCCCTCCTTTTCCTTTCTGCTTTTCCCCTTTCCCCGATTCCAACCCCTTCCCCCGATGCTTCAGGGACGCTTCCAGTTGTTTCATCAACCCGCCTTCCCGCCTCCCGTTCACCTCACGCAATCTTCTCTCCAGAAACGCCAGCACCGCCGCCTCCTCCGGCCTCAAACCCGTTAACCCCTCCCGGATCACGTCCTGAGCCCGCTGTTCCGCCGCCTGCAACAAATTCCCCGACAAATAAGCCTCCAGCACAAAGGGATGGATGTAACATTTCCGGCAGATCGCCGCGGTATTTCCCAGCCGTTCTGCCACTGATTCAATCGCCGCTTTCAGGTTCTTTTTCGCCTGCGCCTGGCTGTCGAATTTTTCCAACTCCTTCAACGCCATTGCCGCCAGCACCGTGCCCGCCCAGGTCCTGAAATCTTTCGCCGTGAAATCCTCCTGGGTGATCTCCCGCAAATATTGGTTCACATCCGTCGAACCGATCCGCACCTGCTCTCCATTCTCATCCAGGTACTGAAATAATTCCTGCCCAGGCAGGTCCTGGCAATTTTTCACAATTTTCGCCAGCACAGGATCGCTCAGGTCGATATCATGCTGCTTTCCCGATTTTCCCCGGAACTTGAACTGGATCTGGTTCCCGCGGATTTTCACATGCCGGTCCCGCATCGTCGTCAATCCAAACGAATTGTTCTGCTTCACGTACTCTTCATTCCCAACCCGGATTAACCCCGTCTCCAGAATTTTCACCACCGTTGCCAGCACCTTTTCCTTCGGCAACCCCGGCCGCTTCAGGTCTTTCTCCAGTCGTTTCCGGATCAACGGCAGCGCTTTGGCAAAAACCACCATCCGGTTATACTTTGTTTCATCCCGTGCCTCCCGCCATCGTGCATGGTAACGATGCTGTTTCCGTCCCTTCGCATCCCGCCCCGTCGCCTGCAAATGTCCATTCGCCGAGGGGCAGATCCACACATCGGTCCAGGCTGGCGGGATGGCCAATCTCTTGATCCTTCCCAGTTCAATCGGGTCACTGATCTTTCGTCCTGTCGAAGTAACAAAGTGAAATTCCTTTCCCCGTTTGAGTCTTCTGATTCCCTTGGAATCCTCAGTCACATAGATCAAACCGGCAGCTTTCGCTGATTCACCCGGTTCCATGATCAAACGCACTCCCCCTCGCAACACCATGAGCCAATATGCCTGAAAATGAATTGCCGTCCACTGGGCGGCCTTTTGAAGGTCAGGAAGAAAATGAAACGGAAGCCTGATCGACAGCTTTGCCCCGGCCTCAATAATGATTACGCCGCGGCTTGCAGGCTTTCCTGCAACCGGGAAAGGTTCGCACGGATTTTTTCCAGGTAAAGATGATCCTCCTGCGGTTCCGGCCTCCCCAGGAATCGGTGCAACCCCTGAAAATCACCATTGATCTTCGGAATCACATATTTTTCCCAAAACACCGGCGTTTTCCGTTTCAAATCCTCTTCACTCGTGAATGGCCCGGCATTTGCCCCTTTGCCGGAATACTGCGCTGCTTCCTCAAACTCAGTGTAAAGAATCCCCAGCTTATCAATATAATCATCCGCCGCCATCTGCCCCAGCAAATCCGCTGTGCCCAGCGCATAGGCCACTTTTCGCTCAAGGTCAGTGCGAAACGGGATCCTCGTCAAGTCCACATTCACCCCGGTGCAGCGAATCATGTTCTGCACCGTCTGGATATCCTCCATCGAATATCCTTTCTCCCTGAGCAACTGTCCTGCGAACTCCACACTCCGCACCACATGCGTCATCGTGTATTTCGCCCCCGTTCCTTCCTGGTCATCGTGATGTTTCAGGTAACCGGTGTCATGCAGCAGGATCGCCAGCAATCCCAGTTCGAACTTCCGTTGTGTCAGCTCCGGCTTTTCCCCCGCATGATGATACCCGTGTAACAATCGCGCCAGGCAGAGCGTCCCTTGTAATGTGTGCTCAAAGTCATGGTAACGCGCATCAATAGGGAGGTAATCCGAGTAGCGGCCTGTGAAACAATCAGTCGCCCATTTGAACGCGTTCTCAACAAACTGTCGATTCCCCGAAGGAAACATCGCCAGATAAATGGAACCCACCTCGGCGCCAGTTGCGGCCGGGCTTTTAGTGTCCACCGGAGGAAACATTGATGAATTTATAGCATGAACGTGGCCAAATGCACGTTTTTTTCCAATTACTGCACCATCTCCATTGGCAAATGAACACAACAGGTGTAAACAATCTTTGGGTCAGTCTGCATGAACCAGCACTTTCTTAGGTCCGAGCTGTTAAAGCTCACCAGATTTCAGCGTCGCTGGTCGCTTTTCCTCGGCTTCACCATCTGCTGGACCACCCTTTTTCTCCTTTGCCTCGCCGCTCACTTTATTTTTAAGGCCACCGGGTCAAGCTCCCCGCTCATTTATACTCTCATCATCGGAGGAGGGTTCCTCTGGGCGTTTTTCCACCTCCTCAAGGTCCGCCGTAACGATCCCGGTCTCAAGGGAATTGCCAAAAAAATTGAATCCACAGATCCCAGCCTCAATTCCCTCCTCCTTGCTGCCGTGGAGGAAATCGAGAAAGTCGGCCTCGGCACCCTGAATTTCCTTCAGGCCCAGCTCCTCAGCGAGGCCCTTGTCCGCTACCAGCAGGGCCAGTGGCATCTCCGTTTTCTCCGCCGCCTCCGCTGGATTCAAGCCGCTCATCTCCTCAGTTTTATCTCATTGCTCCTTCTCCTTTCCTATCTTGCCGCCCAACCAATCCCACGCTCCCGTTTCTCCCTGGCGCGGCTTACCGGCGGCGTCGAGGTCATTCCCGGCAACGCTTCCATTGAAAGGGGCACCCCGCTTGCCATCAGCGCCGATTTTTTCAGTTCAGTCCCCACCACCGCCCGGTTGCAGCTTCAGTTCGATAACGGTTCCCAGCAAACCATTCCACTGGCTCGCGCCCTCAAGGATTCCTCCTTCGGCGGCACCATTGACTCTGTCCGCGAAGGGTTTACTTACAAGATCATTTACGACTCCTCACAGACTGCGGAGTTCAGGATCAAGGTGTTCGATTTTCCGGAACTGCAAAAGGCCGATGCCAACCTCACTTTTCCCGCTTATACCGAACTTCAACCCAAAAAATTCGAAAATACGCGTCGCGTCACTGCTGTCGAAGGCTCCGACCTGGATTACACGTTCTATTTGAACAAACCGGTTCGTCTCGCGCGTCTCCTTGAGAACGGCAAACCGGTGATCACCCTCACCAATCTTTCCGCTGCCATTTACCAGACCCGCCTTCGCATGGATCGTAACCGCAAACTCGACCTGGAGCTCATCGATGAAGCCAGCCGCACCAACAAAATCCCGATCCAGTTCGTCCTCGAAGCCACTCCCAATAAATTGCCCAACCTCAAATTCGCTTTTCCCAAAGGAGACCAGAAAGTCAGTCCTCTGGAAGAATTCCTCGTCGAAGGAAACGCTGAGGATGATTTCGGTCTCCTCAATTACGGAATCGGCTTTGCCGTCGGCGGTGAAGATCCCAAACTTCTGAAACTTGGCACGGGAGGCAAAGCCTTCGAGAAACGCCCCCTCTCTCACCTTTTTCCTTTGGAACAGTTCAAGACCGAACCGGACCAGTTGGTTTCCTATTTTCTCTGGGCTGAGGACAAGGGACCCGATGGCCAGGTTCGCCAGCATTCCAGCGATATGTTTTTCGCCGAGATTCGCCATTTTGACGAACTCTTCCGCCAGGGCCAGTCAGACCAGAGCCAGGGGGATGAAAGCCAGCAACAGCAGCAGGGTGGCGAATCCGCCGAATTGGTAAAAATCCAGAAGGAAATCATCAGCGCCACGTGGAATCTCCATCGCAATGCTGCAACTTCCTCCAAAAAACTTGCCGCCAGCAAGGATTTGGAAACCATTCATTCCTCCCAGGAAAAAGCCCTTCAACTCGCGGGTGAGCTTCAGGACAAAATGCGCAATCCCAAGCTCAAGACCTTTGCCGAGGAAGCCGTCCATCAAATGAAACTCGCTGTCGAGCGTCTCGATGAAGTTCGCGATGCGAAATCAACGGACCTTTCCCCGGCCCTGGCTTCTGAACGCAGCGCCTACCAGGCCCTCCTCCGTCTTCAAGCCCGTGAATATCAGGTTTCTCGCCAGCGCGCCGGTCGTGGTGGCGGCGGCGGTGAAAGCGGCAACCAGCAGCAACTCGATCAATTGGAACTCAAGGAGGAAGCCAATCGCTACGAAACCCAAAGCCAGGCCCGTTCCCAGCAGCAAAACGCCGAAACTCGCGAACAACTTCAAGTTCTCAATCGCCTTCGCGAACTTGCCCGTCGCCAGCAGGACATCGCCGAGCAGATCAAGGAGCTTCAGGCTGCATTGCAGGCTGCTCCTGACCAGGCCCGGGAAGAGGAGCTTCGCCGCAAACTCAAACGGCTTCAGGAGGAGCAACAGGAACTCGTCCAGGACATGGATGAAGTCGGCCAGCGCATGAACAGTCCTGAAAATCAGTCCCGCATGGCTGAGGCCCGGCAACAACTCGAAAAAACCCGCGAACAGGCTCGCAACACCGAACAATCCCTTCAGGGAGGGAACACTTCCGAGGCCCTCACTTCCGCCTCACGCACCCAGCGTGACCTGAAAAAAATGAGCGAGGATCTCCGTAAGGAAGCCGCCAGCGGTTTCAAGGATGAACTCCGCGAAATGCGCCAACAGGCCCGCGACCTCGCCGAGGGCCAGCAGAAATTGCATGACCAGATCGCTCAGCTTTCTTCACCCGACGCTAAAAAGCTTGATACCCTCGATCAAAAGCAACAGGCCCTCAATCAACTGGAACAACAACAGCAGCAACTCACCAATCTTCTCTCCGGCATGCGCGAACTCACCCAGAACGCGGAAGCTTCCGAACCGCTCCTTTCCCGCCAGCTTTATGAAACCTTGCGCCGCACCGATCAGGGCAACATCCCGCAGCAACTCGAAATGACCTCAGAACTGCTCAATCGCAGCTTTACCCGTCAGGCCCTCGAATTCGAAGGAAAAGCTACCCAACAAATCAAGGAGTTGCAGCAGGGAATCGAACGTGCTGCCGGGGCCGTCCTCGGCGACGAAGCCGAATCACTCCGGCTCGCCCAGAACACCCTTGATGAGCTCACCTCCGAGGCCGCTCGTGAAGCCGCACCTGCTCCCAATCAGGAACCCGGTTCCAACCCGCGTAATGGTCAAAATCCCTCTCCGTCTCAATCCGCTGAAAATTCCCAGTCCCGTCAATCATCTCAGGCCAACGCCTCCTCCGGGGGACAGCAACCATCCAGCAACAGGAATGATGATAATCAGGAACAGCCTGGTTCCCAGGGAAGAAGCACCGCTCAAAACAATTCCTCCCAGCAACAAGGAGAGGGGGAAGGCCAGGGTCAGGCGCAAAGAGAGGGCAGGGAACAGGGAAATGGCCAGGGCCAGCCCGGCGAACGCGCTGGAAATGGAAACCAAAACCGCAATCCTCAATCCCGCTTCTTTGACCAGCTCCCAAATCGCGGCGGCAATGGCACCCGGGCCGGTGGTCCCGGCAGCGGCGAGGAAGGCCCCATCACCGGTGAAAATTTTGCCGAATGGTCCGATCGGCTTCGCGATGTTGAAGAAATGCTCGAAAGCGATGAACTCCGCAACGACGTCGCTCGTGTCCTTGACCGCGCCCGCTCCATGCGCAGCGAATACAAACGCCACAGCAAGGAACCCAATCGCGACATGGTTCAACTCGAACTCATCGATCCCCTCAAGGCCATTCGCTCCCGCGTCGCCGAACAACTCGCCCGGATCGAAAACAAGGAAGCCATCGTTCCTGTGGATCGTGACCCTGTCCCGCAAAAATATTCAGAACTCGTGAATAAATATTACGAGCAGCTCGGTCGCTCTGAACCGTGATCACTCTTCCGGTTCCACCCTTTTAAATTTTCCCCCTCCTGTATTACATTGGCAGCGTGACACAACCGCGACCCAACAAATGCCCCACCTGCAAAACCGAGGGAAACTGGTTTGAAACAGATTACGGCCCCTTCTGTTCCCGCCGCTGCCGCCTGGTGGACCTTGGCAAATGGTTCACCGAGGAAAATAAAATTTCAGACCCCCTCCGCCCTGAACACTTCCGCGAATTTGAAAATCTTCCCCCCGGCGAATACCTCGACAAACCGGAGGACTAGAAATTATTTACCGGATTATAATCAGAACACCTGCACGATCTTGTAAACGTTCTTTTTCCCTTCCAGCTGCAACGTCACTTTATCTCCCACTCGCTTCCCCATCATCTCCTGTCCCAGCGGCGATTGCGGCGTGATCACCAGCATCTCTCTTTTATCCAGTTCCACCTCCGTCCCACCGCCCCGTTGCGCCAGGAAATAAAACGCTTTCTCCCCCTTGCTTTCCAGTTCCACCACCGCTGTCAGGTCGATTCCATCCTGCTCCGTAAAATCCCGCAGCGTCAACTTTTCGAAATACGCAATCGACTGCTCCAGTTCCGCCGCCTGCCGTGATTGACCCCGCGCCAGGTAGGAAGCCTCCAGCCCCCTGGTGTCATATTTATTTTCCGCTTTGCTCTGCTCATGCGTCGCCTCCGCATGCGCCGCCTTTGCCGCACGAAAATAAAGCTCAAGCTCCTTCCCCAATGCATCGATGATCCTCTTTTGCACTCGCTTCTTCTCAATCCGCATCCTCCTATTTTGGAACGCACCCGTCCGCTCGTCACCCTTAAAATGCCACTGATAAATTTTTTAAGTTTTTGAAAGATTTGCCCTTGCCTGTCCGTATTGGCTAATGATGAGACATTTTAAATAAATTTTAGAGCTTCAAAACTCATATAAAGGCACCCGGACAACTTATTATCTTGCTCTCTCCCAAATTTTTTCATTTTATTTAAATGGCATGAAGGCAAATCAGGTTCTCTCCTGGGTATTCGTATTGGGGCTGCTGGCAAGTGGCGTTCTCCTGCACGCCCTTGAAGTCACTCCGTACCAGGAAATAGTGGAATACGACCTGCCCACCAACGCCATCGTCATGGAGCAGTGGGATTACCCCACCGTTCCATTCAGCCTGGGGCCCGGAACACCAGGACTGTCGGCCAGCTTTCAGGCGCTGCCGGATAATGATGTGAGGAACCCCCCAGACACTCACGGGGCAGTCGGGTTGAACCATATCGTTACCATGCTCAACACCGAGGTGCGTATTCAAAATCGAGACGGCACCACCAATTACAGCACCATGTCTTTGAATCATTTCTGGACCAATGGGACTGGTGGGGTCATTTTTTCAAGCAGCGCTTTTGACCCTCGTTTGATTTACGACCCCTTTGCTCACCGATGGATCGCAACTGCCGTTGCTGATGCGCAGTCAGCTTCATCCGCAATTTTGTTTGCAGTTTCACAAACCAGCGACCCCCTGGGTGCCTGGTACCGCATCAAGCTTGATGTGGATGATACAAACACCCGCTGGGCTGATTTTCCTTATCTTGGATTTAATAAAAACTGGATTGTGGTTTCCGCAGTCATGTTGCTCAATAGTGGCGCTGATGCGGGAATTCCCAAGGTTTGGGCCTTTAATCGCACAAATGTTTTCTCAGGCGGGACGAATCATACAGTCATTTCCCCTTCTGCCAACCCTTACCTGGTTCCTGCCCTGACTTATGACCGGGAGGAGGAAACATTATATTTCCTGCAACATTCAAGCCCTGCTTCAGGGACAATTCGCATGAGCAAAATGACCGGGACTCCTTCTTCTCCCGTTTTTACAGTGACAGATATTTATCCAAAAACCGATCCATGGCGCGGGACTTCAGGCACCTCAAACCTGGCGCCTCAAACCAATACAACCCAAAACCTGCATGTGGGGGATTCTCGCATTCAATCTGTGCTCATGCGCAACGGGACCTTGTGGACCACCCATACCATTTTCATGCCGCTGGCCTCCACCGGAATCACCCCATACAGTGCTGTGCAATGGTGGCAGATCGATTTGGATGGCAGACCGCTTCAGGTTCACAGGATAGGCAGCCAGGCAATGTACTGTGCCTATCCTTCCATCGCCGTAAACCGCCACAATGATATGCTGCTCGGGTTCGCCATGTTTTCCAGTAATATGCACCCCAGCGCAGGTTACGCCTTCAGGGCCTTTACCGATCCTGCGGGCACTCTTCGGCCGATGGGCACCTTGAAAGCGGGTGAGGGGGCCTATTGGAAAACCAGGGTTGATACGCGTAACCGTTGGGGGGATTACAGTGCGGCCTGTGTCGATCCGATTAATGACGCCGATCTCTGGACCATCCAGGAATATTCACTGCCCCACGTTGGAGATTTAGTAAATAACAGCGGACGATGGTCCACCTGGTGGGGAAAAGTCAGCGTCCAGGTGCCGAGTAATGATCACTTCACCAATGCCCTTGCCATCTCCGGTTTTACCGGCACCAACACAAACACCACCATTCGCGCTACCCTGGATACCGGGGAGCCAAACCATCTCGGGTTCACCAATACACCCTCCATCTGGTATTCCTGGACTGCTCCCACGAATGGGAATGTCAACTTCACCACTCTGATCTCTTCAGCCGGTTACCTGGACACTACCCTGGCTGTTTATACCGGAAGCTCCATCACGAACCTGACACTCGTCACCAGCAATGATGATGGGCGCGTTCCCCTGAGCAGCCTGACCTTTAACGCTACTTCCAACACCACGTATAAAATTGCTCTCAGCACAAAAAATTGGGATGGGGAAGTGGTCCTCCGCTGGATACAGGCGCTCACTCCGGAAATTGTCACCCAACCCGTTCCCTCCAGCGTGGTGGTCGGTCAGTCAATCACATTCAGTTCGACTGCAATCGGCCTTCCCGCTCCCACCTATCAATGGAGGAAGAATGGGGTCAATATTTCAGGGGCCACTTCCTCCACTTACACCATCAACAACGCCCAGGCTGGCCATGCGGGGACTTATTCAGTAGTGGCTTCCAATTTCGGTGGGTCTAATACCAGCAGTAATGCTTACCTGACCGTTTACTCCACTGCCGCAGCCACCCTCGAAGCATTTAATTACACCAATAATTCCTTCCGTTTCTTTAATGATGGGGTCACTGGTTACACCTATATCATTGAAGCCAGCACCAACTTGACGAACTGGGTGGCAGTGAGCACGAACATTGCTCCTTTTACCTTCACCAATGCAGTCACCACCAACTTTCCATACCGTTTCTTTCGCACAAAATATTAACCATTAACCGTTATGAAAAAACTGTTCTGTCTGTTCACCCTTTTGACCTGTTTCTTGAATGCTCACGCCCAGGGCACCTTGGAATTCCGGGTGAATTTGGACGGGGCGGGAATGACCCCCCCAACTTCCAGTATTGCCATTGGCTATGGAACATTTTACCTGGAACCGAACAATCGTTTTCATGGCTTGTTGGGAATACAAAATCCTGCCCTCCCGGCAGCAGTGCAGTTGAATAGTATCGGGCAAAATGGAAGTTTAAGTCCGGTACTGCTGACTTTGACACCGGGAGGGGAGGAAGCTCCCGATGGGTCAATTGGCTTTCCTGGAGCACAATCCTTTGATGGAACAATTAATCTTACATCGGAGCAGCGTGCCGATCTATTGGCTGGCCGGATGTACTTCACCGCCACCACCGCTGCCTTTCCTGAAGGTGAACTGCGCGGGCAGTTGCTCCTTGTT
>JANRLX010000107.1:0-74661 GCA_033762115.1 Verrucomicrobiota bacterium | reverse complement strand
TGCGCATCGAACTGGCCGAACGAAAACAGGACCATGCCGAACGGAAACTCGCCCTCGCCAGGGAAAAACAGGAACTTGCCGCAAAAAAATTCGCTTTGGCCCAACTCAAATTCCAGCAAAAGAACCAGTCACAACCCCTTTTCTCATCCAATTCCTCACCCAATTCCACTGCTCCAGAAGCAAAAGCGAACACCCCAGGCCACTCTCAGAACACGGAATCTCAACCGCTCTCCATTCCCTCACCCGCTTTGCCAGCGTCAGAACCAATCACCCTCACCCCCTCATTCATTGAGGAGCTTGCCCCATCTGACAGTCAAACAGCCCACTTGAAACATCCATTCACCGCCGAAAATCCATTTACCCCTACCGCTCCCCCATCCCAAATCGCAGTCTAACCTTTCACAACCGCCGCGAACTGCACCAATCCTGAAAAGACTCAGGATCTTCCACCCCCATTGACAGAAAATTCCATTTTTGAGATGCTTATACTCAGGGGTGGGTAGCGTTTAAAAATTCAGTCATGACAAAAATTTCTCAGCAGTTCATCAGTTCCTGTCAAAGTTTCAAAGTTGCTTAAGTTTGTTTCTCCCCACGAGTGCGCAGGGTTTTCCCTGCGCATTTTTTTATCAGGGGCCGTATTTGCTTTTTGCATGCCGCTTTGCTTGAATTCCGGCGATGGAGTTCACGTGGAGACTGGCAACGGTCGTGGTGATCATCGGCAGCTGTCTAAGCTTCTTTTTCGCCCTGGCTGAATCGTCTCTCTTTTCCCTGGGAAAATATAAGACCCAGGAACTCGCCTCCTCCGCAAATCGTGGCGCGCGTCTTTTCCAGTTGCTTGCGCGGCAGGAAGATGTGCTTGCCACCATTAGTTTCGGAAACACCCTCGCAAACGCTTCCATCGTTGCGGCAGTGCTCGTGCCCACCTTTAAAACCGGCACCCCGATCCTGCTCCCCCTGATCATTGCCACCGTTTTTATTTTGCTCGCCTGTGAAATTCTGCCCAAGGCCCTCGCCTTGCGCGCCCCGGAATTTTGGGCATTCCAGGTCCTCGCCCCGATGGAATGGATCATGGCCTTCCTCCGCCCGATCCGTCAGGTCGCCCAGACCTTGAACAACGGAATCATCCGATTAGTCGTGCCCGCCAGTATCAAGCCGCAGCCTTACCTGTCGGATACGGAATATGAAGAATTGCTCGATATGGCCTACCAGCAGGGAGCGCTCGCCCATACGGAAAAAGAATTGATCGCTCGCATCGTCACTCTCGACAGGCTCACTGCTTCCAATGTCATGCGACCCCGCGGTCAAATGGCATGTATCTCTGATGACGCAACAATTGAGGAAATGGTCGAGGCGGCTCGCAAATTCAAATTCAGCCGCCTTCCCATTTACGATGAAAGCCCGGACACCATCGTGGGGTTCCTCGACACCCGAAAACTCCTCCAGGATCCTTATGCTGACCTGGGCGAAATGATCGAATTCCCCTCGTTTGTCCCAGGCAGCATGAATCTGCTTCAACTCCTGAAAAGTTTTCAAAAACAAAAGCGCGGTCTCGCGATTGTGCTCGATGAATTCGGTGGCACTGCGGGACTGGTCACCGTGGATGACATCCTCGCTGAAGTCATTGGGGAATTAAGCGCTGACCGTCATCGGCAAAATATCGTGCTGGAACGTCGCAGCCAGAATTCATGGCGGTTGAGTGGAAATTACAAAATTGAAGATTTCCGCCGTGAACTCCCTGAACTGCCCGAGGTCGAAGAGGTCGATACTTTCGGCGGGTTGCTCGTTCGCCTGCTCGAAGTCGTTCCCGATGCGGGCCAATCCGCAATGTATGGTCCCCTGAAACTGACCGCAACCGCGGTTGATTCCCGGCGTGTGCAGGAACTGATCGTGGAAAAGGTAAGGTAAATGCAGGCGTTTCTCATTTTATTATCGCCGATCTGCATCGCGCTCTCCTTTCTTTGCGCCGGCATGGAATCAGGCGTCTTTGGCCTGAGCCAGTGGCGTATCAGGGAACAGGTGAAGAAAGGACGCAAACGCGCCCGGGTTCTGAATCATTTTCTCTCCAATCCTGAAAACTTTCTCTGGACGATCCTCGTCGGCAACACCCTTTCTTCCGTGCTGCTCATGACCTTGCTGGTCACTGAACTTTACCGGATTTTCAGCGGCAGGATTCTCCTCTTCACCCTTTCACTCCTGGGAACTGTGTTTCTCTATTATGCTCTTTGCGATCTGTTGCCGAAAACCCTCTTCCGGATGTTTCCCAACCGGCTGACCCTCCTCGGCGCTGTTCCATTCCAGGCATTGCATCTCTTCCTTTCACCCATCGTCAAGGTCACTGAACTGTTTTCGAACCTGCTGCTGCGCTGGACCGGCGGCAAATCATACACCGGGCAAGTCCTTTCAACCCGTCACGAATTCCGCATGGTCATGGACCAGACCGGCACAGGCCTGACCAGTGAAGAGCAACAGATGATTCATCGCGTCCTGGATCTTCAACAATTGAAATTGCGAAATCTGACCGTCCCCTTTGGAAATATTCCCGTTCTGCTGACCACTACCACCGTGCCTCAACTCCTCGAACTTTCGAAACTCGAGATTCCCACAGTCCTTCCCGTTTGGGAGGAGCAGAAAAATGGCAGGCGCGTGGTCGGTCTGATTGATCTGGATGAACTGCTTTACGCTGAGCAATCCCATACCACCGGCAAGGCCTCCGATTATCTTTTCTCTCCCCTTTATCTGAATGAAAACCTTCGGGTCGAGGAAGCGCTCGATAAAATGCGCCGCAGAAAACAACGGATCGCCATCGTCACCGGGGGAAATCGGCAGGAAGTGGGATTTATCACGATTGACCAGATTCTCCGTTTTATTTTCGGGGAGATTAAGCCCTGATGGAAACCTCTGATCTTATTTTTATTTTCCTGAAGGTGGCGCTGGTCCTTTTCCTCGTCCTGCTGAACGGGTTCTTTGTCGCCGCCGAATTTGCCATCGTCAAAATCAGGGAAACGCAGCTGCAACCGATGGTCATCAAAGGGCATGGCCGCGCAAAAGTAGCGCAACGGCTCGTCAAAAACCTCGACGCCGCCTTGAGCGCCACCCAGCTTGGAATCACCCTCGCCAGTCTTGGTTTGGGCTGGGTCGGCGAACCAGTGTTTGCTTCATTGCTGGAACCGTTGATGCACAAAATGCATATCCAGTCCCCGGAACTTCAACATGGCATCTCTTTTGCCTTCGGTTTTTCGGTGATCACCTTTTTGCACATTGTGGTTGGGGAACTGGCTCCCAAATCGATGGCCATCCAGAAACCGTTGCCGGTCACTCTCTGGATCGCCCGGCCTCTCGAATGGTTTTATAAGCTTTCCTATCCCTTCAACTGGGCACTCAATAAAACCGCTGCCTGGCTCCTCCGCCTTGTGGGAATCCATGCCGCCAGCGAATCTGAACTGGTCCATTCCGAGGAGGAATTACGCCTGCTCTTCACCGCCTCCCAGGAACATTCCGGCGGCACTTCACTCGGGCGTGACGTCGTCCTGAACGCGCTTGAACTCAGCCGTCGCCTCGCCCGTGATGTGATGCGACCCCGCCAGGAAATTGTTTCCTTTGACACCACCCTCACCATTTCGGAATGCCTCGATATCGCGGAAAAAACCCGTTATTCCCGCTTTCCCCTCGCTCGCGGCGGCAACCTGGATGAAACCATCGGCGTGATTCATTTCAAGGACCTGTTCGCCCAGCGCTTGAAAATCAAGACCGCTGCCGAACTGGAGCAATCGGCGCGAAAACTCATTTATGTTCCCCCCACTGCGCGTTTGGAACGGCTGCTCGCGTTGTTTCTTGAACGCAAATTGCACATGGCAATTGTCGTGGATGAATATGGCGTCACGATGGGAATGGTCACCCTGGAAAATATTCTCGAGGAACTCGTGGGGCAGATCCAGGATGAGTTCGACCAGGAAAAACCGCTCGTCAATAAAATCAACGAGCACACCTGGGAACTGGATGGCGCCTACCCGCTGCATGACCTTGAATCGCTGCTCGGTGAATCGATTGATGACACCGAGGCGGTCACGACCAGTGGTTATGTCACCGAACGCCTCTCCGGCTTTCCGAGGGAGGGAGATATCATCTCAATTGGCGAGTTCGATTTGCGGGTGGACGCTTCAGATGGAACCACTGTGACGCGGCTTACCCTCAAAAAGCGAACAGTCGCATCAAGCGGTGCGGGAGAACAAGTTCCCGGCTGACCTGGTTTCCAGCTATTGCCAATGCGGTTGATCAGGAAGGCTGTCCTCGAATTCCCTTAACAATTCTTCGGCATAACTTCCGGCAAACCTCCCGGAAAAGAAACGGCCCAGGGCTTCCCCGTGAAATCGTTGCCAGGACCGCTCCTCGTTTCCTGGAACAATCGGATAAAAAAGAGCATTGCTGGCTTTGGCCGCCTTGTAATCACCTGGAGCATCCCCGATCATCAGGATTTTTTCCGGGGCGTACTTGCCTGCGGCGGCAAATTTCAGATGTTCCGTTTTCGTCCCCATTTCCTGTCCGGCAATCAGGCGCACTCCTGAAATGATTCCATGTTCTGACCATTCCCGTTCGAGCGCTTCGGCAGGAGTTTGCGAGATCACCATGGCATCAGCCCGCTGGCCGATTTTTTCCAAACTTTCGCGGAAAAGCGGAAATGGTGGAACACCATGAACGATCTCCTCAACCGCACGATTGACCGCGTCAGACCACTCCTTGACCGGCAGGAGTTTGTGATTTCCGTTTTTCACCTCGGCCGCCAGCGTGGCATTCCCGAGCCTGGTTTCGCGGGCGGTCCATTCATCCAGCGCGGTAGTGTCAGGCACGGCAACCTTGCGGGCGAGGACCTGGGGCCGCTCACGCAGAAGGTTCAAGGAAAGGGAGAGCGCGGGAAAGCGATTGGTCCCGCGCGATTTGGAATAAAGATTCACAAAATCCCAAACCTCGCGGGCGTACCTGCTGACCGCCTGCAGATGGAAATGCTTGATAAACATCGGAGTGAAACACTCCTTGTGCTTGATTTCCATCGAATCAAACACACACCCGTCCGAGTCAATTCCGATAAAGAATTCTTTGGCAGGCCTGAACTCCTTCAGGGCCTGTGCTGGATCAGACACATTTAAACGTTGTAGGTGGATGAGGAGGTGGTGCCGCCCCGGCCAGTCCAGTTGGTATGGAAAAATTCGCCGCGAGGCTTGTCCACCCGTTCATAGGTATGAGCGCCAAAATAATCGCGTTGCGCCTGCAGCAGGTTTGCCGGCAGACGTGCGTTGCGATAGGCATCGTAAAAATTCAGCGCGGTCGAGAACGCCGGGGTTGGAATTCCTTTCTTTGCCGCGGTTGCCACCACGGTGCGCCATGATTTCTGGCAATCCTTGATCGCCTTGCGGAAGAAATCGTCCACCAGCAGGTTCATCAACTTGGGATTGTTATCAAACGCTTCCTTGATCTTGCCAAGGAATGCGCTGCGAATGATGCAGCCGCCGCGCCACATCAGCGCGATTCCACCGTAATTGAGGTTCCAGTTATTTTCCTTTGCCGCCGCCCGCATCAGCATGTAGCCCTGCGCGTAGGAGATAATTTTCGAGGCGTAAAGCGCTTTGCGGATGTCTTCAACCCATTTCGCACGATCTCCTGAAATGGTGGGGCGCGGCCCTTTCAATTTCCTGGAAGCCTTGACCCGTTCATCCTTGAGCGCTGAAACGCAACGGGAATAAACCGCTTCCGCCATCAAGGTGATGGGGATACCCAGGTCCTGGGAGGAGATGACCGTCCATTTACCGGTTCCCTTTTGCCCGGCGGTATCGAGGATTTTATCAACGAGGGGGGAACCATCCTCATCCTTTTTCGCGAGGATGTCGCGGGTGATTTCGATCAGGTAGGAGTCCAGTTCGCCTTTGTTCCATTCGGCAAAGACCTGGTGCATTTCATCAGCAGTCATGCCGAGCCCGGCAGACATCAGATGATAAGCTTCGCAGATCAGCTGCATGTCACCATATTCGATGCCGTTATGGACCATTTTCACGTAATGGCCTGCGCCATTTTCTCCCACCCAGTCGCAGCAGGGGCTGCCATCTTCAACCTTGGCGGCGACTGCCTGGAAAATCTCTTTGACATGCGGCCATGCGGCAGGCGATCCACCCGGCATGATGGAAGGGCCGCGGCGTGCGCCCTCTTCACCACCGGAAACACCGGTGCCGATAAAAAGAAACCCTTTTGATTCGAGATATTTGGTTCGGCGAACTGAATCCTGGTACAGCGAATTACCCCCGTCGATAATGATGTCTCCCGGTTCCAGGTGAGGGATCAATTGTTCAATAAACTCGTCCACAGCCGATCCAGCCTTGACCAGCAGCATGATCCTTCGAGGTCTTTTCAGGAGCGAAACCATTTCAGGAATGGAATGAGCGCCGATGACATTGGTGCCTTTGGCTTCATTGGCGAGGAACTCGTCCACTTTGGAAACGGTCCGGTTGTAGGCAACGACTGTGTAACCGTGGTCGTTCATGTTCAGAATGAGGTTCTGTCCCATGACCGCCAGGCCGATTAATGCGAGATCCGCTTTAGGTTCCATTAGTTTTAATTCAAAAATCCAATCAAGAGAGGTTAACGATACAAAAGAGCCGGGGTCGCGCCAGCAGTTTTTTGGGCGGTGCGCTAATTTGAATCCGATTCGCCTGGGTGGTCACCCATTGCCTGCATTATGTGAGAGGAAAAAAGAGGGACAGATTTTCCAAGCCTGATTAAAACGTCCTGAATCTCAATTTTTTCATCTCTCGCAATCGCGGCAATCTTTCCCATGACAACTCCTGGATTCATTGACCATAGCGTCAGCAGGTAATCTTGTGGGTGGACAGCATTGATCCCAAGAGGTTTCAGAATCGATGGCGGAAAATGTTTCAAGTTGAACGTGACAATCAGGTCTGAGCGCGCTTTAACCGCAGCAGCCAAAACGTGGCGATCTTTTTCATGGTTTTTCATTGCAACAACCAAATCCTCCCATCCAGTAACAACGGCCTCGGGAAAGGTGTTTGTCACTTCGCTTTGCCAATAATCGGCCAACTCTTTTGTGTATGGGCGCTTAAGCTTGGTTGTTTGCGTTCTGTGAACCTCTGCAAGGATTTCAGAGGACCACATTGGAATATAAAGCCGAGGGGGCTCAGCCAGCCTCAAATACAGGTCACACAAAGCCCCAGTAGCAAGGACACATGCATCCAGGATGACAGGAAAATCACTGTGCATCCTCGATAATGACCTCTGTATCGTATTGTTTTTCGTCCTGCAATTTCTTGAAAAGACGGGAAAGCCCGGCGCGGCGATCCTTGTCTCTCAATTTCATGTAATTGCGCAAATCCTTGAAATAAACCCGCCGATGCGAACCAACCCGGTGAAATTTTATTTGCCCAGATTCGAGTAACGTCACGAAATATTGCCGTGACATCCCGAGAAAGTTAGCGGCTGCCTGAGTAGTGAACGTTTCATCCTCAGGGCAAAGCATCATTGTTTTTCCCTGTCGCATCCCCTGAACAATGGTTACCAGAACATTAAAAATCGGCTCCGGCAGCGGTAATTTAGTTCCGTCCGGCGCGAGAAGGCAGGGCTGCTTGTTCTGTCCAGCCAAATCCAAAATCGGCTGAAGCTGATCCAGCTCGCTCTCCGAGAGTTCGGATGGATCGACCCGACTTTCGGATATCTTCATGGAATAAATATCGAAAAATTACGCAATAAGTCAAATGAATAATCGCCATATTCGTAATATTCGCTACAATCGAAACTGTTGAAATGGATTAGACCCTCCCGTTTTTGGGCGGTGCGGCTCATCCTGCAACGGCGATGTTGACGACCCTTTTCGGCACGACGATGATTTTTTTGACTTCCTTGCCTGCGATAAAAGCCTGCACTTTTTCGCTGGCGAGCGCCTGTTTTTCGATTTCCTGGGTGGGGGCATCGACCGGCACGCGGATGACATCCCGCACTTTTCCATTCACCTGGACGGGAAGCTCGATTTCATTTTCCACGAGGAGGGCAGGATCAAATTTTGGCCAATCGAGGTAAGCCAGTGTTTCAGAACTGCCTGTTAATTTCTCATGCAGTTCCTCGGCAATATGCGGCGCAAGCGGCTGCAATAATTTCAGGAAATCGGCCATGACGCTTTTCGGCAACTTTTCCCAGGTCATGGCTTCATTGACGAAAACCATCAACGCGGAGATTGCGGTGTTCAATCGAATCCCTTCGATGTCCTCGGTGACTTTTTTGATCGTGGCATGCAATGTCCGCAGTTGCGCGGGGGTGGGCTCGATTTCCTGGATTTTTGGATTGAGAGAAATCTTTTCCAGCAACTCACTCCCCTTCCCTGGTGAGAGGGTGATGGACTGCTCAAAATCGACTTCGCTTTTTTCCTCGACGAACAGGCGCCAGACTCGGCCGAGGAAGCGGTAAACCCCCTCCACCCCTTTTGTGTTCCACGGTTTGACCATTTCCAGCGGGCCCATGAACATTTCGTAAAGGCGGAAGGCATCGGCACCGAATTCCTTGAGGATGTCGTCCGGGTTCACGACGTTGCCGCGGGATTTTGACATTTTCTGGCCATCCTCACCGAGAATGAGTCCCTGGTTGACCAGCTTGTAGAACGGTTCGGCAGTGGAGACATGCCCAAGATCAAAAAGGACCTTGTGCCAGAACCGAGAGTAAAGCAGGTGCAACACAGCGTGCTCGGTCCCGCCGACGTAAAGATCCACTCCCGGAGCGGAGTGGCTGGAGCCGGTCATCCAGTATTTCTCGGCAGCTGTTCCCACGAAAGCGTCATGGTTCCGGGCATCGAGGTAGCGCAGATAGTACCAGCAACTCCCGGCCCATTGTGGCATGGTGTTGGTTTCCCGGACGGCCCCATCTGGAAGATTCATCCAATCGGTTGCGCGCGCCAGGGGTGGCTCGCCGGAAGGAGTGGGTTTGAAATCAGTGAGGTCTGGCGGCCTGACCGGGAGTGCAGATTCCGGCAACGCTTCATGCTGGCCGTTGCGCCAGATGATCGGGAACGGTTCCCCCCAATAACGCTGCCTGCTGAACAGCCAGTCGCGAATTTTGTAATTGATCGTTTTGCGGCCGACCCCGTGCTCCTCGAGCCATGCGGTGATCTTTTTTTTGGCTTCAGCGGTTTTCAACCCGGTAAGGGGCCCGGAATTCACGCTGATGCCTTCGCCGGTAAATCCTGCGCTGTCTTTGCCGGAGGGATCTTCCACGACAATCCGGATGGGCAATCCGAACTTTTGGGCGAACTCAAAATCGCGAGAGTCATGAGCGGGTACGGCCATGATCGCACCGGTGCCATAACTGGCGAGGACATAGTCAGCAATCCAGATGGGGATCGGTTCCTTGTTTACAGGATTAATCGCGTAAGCGCCGATGAAAACACCGCTTTTTTCCTTCGCAAGCTCAGTTCGTTCGAGGTCACTTTTGCTCGAGGCATGTTCGCGATAGGCACGGACCGCGTCAGCAGGTGTGGCACGGGATTCGGCAGAGCCTTTCCATTTTTCCGGGATATTCGCGGGCCATTGCGCAGTGAGGAGTTGATCGACCAGGGGATGCTCGGGAGAAAGAACCATGTAGGTCGCCCCGTAGAGGGTGTCGGGACGAGTGGTGAAAACCTTGATCGTCTCACTGCCGGAAGCGACCTTGAAAAGGACCTCCGCACCTTCGGAACGGCCGATCCAGTTCCGCTGCATTTCCTTGAGCGAATCGGGCCAGTCAATGGAGTCGAGGTCCTGAAGGAGGCGCTCCGCATAGGCAGTGATCCTGAGCATCCATTGGCGCATCGGTTTTCGGACCACCTGAAATCCGCCGACCTCGCTTTTACCGTCGATGACCTCCTCGTTGGCGAGCACGGTCCCCAATTCCGGGCACCAATTGACGGGTGTTTCCGCCACGAACGCAAGCCGGCGTGCATCCTGCCAGGCTTTTTTTTGTTCCGGAGTCGTGATGTCGGCGGGATAGCTTAAGGTTTCAATCGGTTCCGCCTTGTTGGATTTTGGATTGAACCAGGAATTATAAAGTTTGAGGAAAATCCATTGGGACCAGCGGAAATATTCGGGGTCGGTGGTGTCCACTTCGCGGGACCAATCGTAACTGAATCCGAGCGATTGAATCTGCCGCTTGAAGGTGGCGATGTTTTGTTCTGTTGTTTTGCGGGGATGCTGGCCGGTCTTGATGGCGTACTGTTCCGCAGGCAACCCGAAGGCGTCCCAGCCCATGGGATGAAGGACATTGAACCCGACTGCGCGTTTGTAGCGGGCAATGATGTCCGTGGCGGTGTATCCCTCCGGGTGGCCGACATGGAGCCCCGCGCCGGATGGGTAGGGAAACATATCGAGGATGTAATATTTGGGGGGAAGGGTGGAATGGCGCCGGGAGAATGGATGGTTCGCCGGGATTTTTTCACCGGGGTTCCAGGCGCGAAAGGTCTGCTCCTGTTCCCATTTCGCCTGCCACTTCGGCTCGATCAAATCAAAAGGATACTGCTTACGGACGCTCGACATAAAGGGTCAATGATGTGGAAACTGGACAAAGAATCAATCACTCATCGGCGATCGAACTGTTTTACAGCGAAAGCGCAAAACTTTCTGTCAGGTGAGCGGTCTATTCAAGAAATGGGGACAAACATTATTGATTTTCTGCATACGACGGCAGCCTATCAAACGGCGGTGGTGCAACTATTGACGTTTGAATCAGAAAAACTGGCGGAAAAGCTTACATTGGCGGAAAGCCGGCCCCTGGTGGTGATCAGTGCTGAAATTGCACCGCCCGGCTTCGGACCTTCAGGAACCATCAGCACGACCAACTTTTCTTATTACTATTCCTTCGGCCAGCTTTACAGCGTCACCAGGAATGATGCGTTTCCCAAGGACCAGGATTCAACGAATCTCTGGAAGCTTGCCGGGGAGAAGTCGCTGATCGACACGAATGGCGCGTATCAACTCGCAACGCAGATCCTGTCCAGGTTGCAAATTGATGTCGCCGCGATGGAACAGGCATTGCCTCCCAGGGTGCATCAAATGGTGGAGCTGCGGCGGAGCCACGAAAATCCGGAGGTTGCGCCAGAACGAGTGCAGGTGCCTTTATTCCTGGTCAGCTGGGGTCGTTTTCAGCCTTCATACGGCAGGGTCAACCCGGTGAACCTCACGATCCTGGGCACGACCAGGGAAATTGTTAAGCTCTCGATTACTACCAGAAAGTTCTTCACCAACAGCCCGGTTCAACTGACCAATGCTTCCGAGTTACTGAGCCCGGTCCCGAGTGAACTGGATATTGTTAGAAGACTGTTTTCGGAGCCTGGGTATCAAATCGTGAACGATCCAGAGAAGGTCAAACTCACGTTGATTGAAGATTTGCAGGGGGCTGATGATCCCATTGTTGCGGATCGGCACCCGCCGCGGAGCAGGAGCATCACCCTTTCACGCAAGGCAGGCAAGGCCATGTCCGCCCAGCTGTTGAATTTCAAAAGTTATGCCTGGGGCAGCCAAAAAGCGTGTATGCCAGTGTATGGAGTGAAAGCAGAGTTTTTGCGGGGAGGAAAGAAGGTTGAAGTCTTGTTTTGCTTCGAGTGCGCCATCCTGAGAGTGAAGCATGGTGGTGAAGCCAGAGAGGAAAATTTTGATTTCGCCTTTAATGAACTGCTGAAAATTATCCGGAAAGAATTCCCGCGAGATCGTGAGCTGCAAAAAATCGAGTGGAATGAGGAAGAGAAGACGTGGGAGAATTTTCTCCGGAGTTTACCAGGTGCCGTCCGTTAGCAGTGAAGTCAGGTTATAGGCGAGGTCCTGCGCCATGATGGGAATGGCCTGCCGTTCGGCAGTGTCAAGATTAGCGCCGGCCCGGACCAACGCACGGCCTGAGACTTCGGCATCCAGCAAAGTTTTGCCACTGGCACGTTCCACCGCTTTGACCCTGGCGATCATGCTCAAGGCATAATCGCGCGGGGTCAGCACATCAGAAGGTTGAAAGGAAACCCCATCGCGATCAAAGCGGGTGATTGCTCCCGAGAGAATGATTTCTCCGTCATCCTGAGTGGCCAATGCGTAAGTGCCTTCCTGTTGGACCCGGCGGCGCAGGGCGAAGGCAACCGCTTCGGTTAAACGAGGTTCGAGGGTTTCGTTGACAAAAAGATTTACCTGGACCGATTTGCTCCGCGCCTCCAGCCCATTGGTGGGGCCGACGCGATAGCCAGCGCAACCTCCAGCCATGAGCAAAATGGCAAGCGAGAGGATTGAACGGGAGTTCATCACTTGGCGGCAGCGGTTGTTTTTTGCTTGCGCGCCTGAATGGCCTGAATTCGTTGCCGGGCCTGGTCTGCGTAAGGTGAGTTAGGGTCCTTGATCAGGGCTTCATTGTAGTAAACGAGCGCTCCATCCAGGCGATTTCGTTTTTCGTAAAATTCAGCGATTTTAAAGCTGCCCCGGGCCTGTTCGGCCCTTAAGCTGGCAATGATTTTTTCCACTTCCGGCACTCGTGGGTCCTTTGGGTAGAGGGTGAGGAAATCGCCGAATGTGCCGATGGCCTTTCCGGCGACGCTTTGGTCATATTCAGCCGTTTTGGCCTGCTTGAAGTAGGCGATGCCCGCCTTGTAAAGGGCATCGGCAGCGATTTGCGGCTGGTCATGATATTTGTCAGCGGCGCGTTCGTAGGCTTTCACGGCTTCCGGATAATCAGATTGTTTTTCCCTGGCCGCGCCGATGTTCATCTGGGATTGCGGAGCTGTGGGACTGAAGGGGCCGTTCCTGATGATTTTTTCGTACATTTCCGCGGTGCGATCCATGGAAGGGAAAAATGGAATTACTCCCCAGAGCTTGAACCATTTGCCCGCAAGGTAGCGGTTGGCGATTGCATGCTGTCGTTCGAGGATTTCGTTATAATTTTCGATTTTCGGATATTTTTCGACGACCCGCTGGTATTCGCGAAAGGCTTTCTCATCCTTGCCTTCCTCCTCATAGGCGCGAGCGAGCAGATATTGCGCACGGGGGGCGTAATCGGAAAGCGGCCATACCCGGACTGTGCGCGCCGCAGCCTTGCGGGCCATTTCAAAATCGTTGGCCTTGAATGCCTCCTCGGCCACTTCCAACTGCTCCTTCGCGCGGTTGCGATGCCATTTGCTGCCACCTTCGGACTCGTAAGTGAAGCCTTCGCCTGGTCGATACACCAGCGGGGCGGGTGTGCGGACGGGCAGAAACGCCAGGCAAATGACTAAAAACAGGAGGCGAGAGGACCAACGAATCATCCGCGCAAACTAATAAAGCGGTGAGGGCAAGTCAAGGAAGGGACAGGGTGGAAAAAATTGAAAAGATATGGTGACAATACCTTGAAGAGGTTGCCTCCTGTTTGCGTCAAAGGTAAGCTCATTACATTCGTGATTCTCGTCACGAAAAAACCATTCCGGCTTCCGGGTCGGTACAACGAAAGGAAATCATGCGATTAAACAGGAACAAACAAGGCAGCGGCGTGCTCACGGTGATTATTCCAGTGTTGAATGAATCAGCGACCATTCAATCGGTGGTGCGCTTTGCAGCGGAAAATCCACTTGTCAGCGAGGTGCTGGTGGTGGATGACGGTTCAATCGACGGGACTCCGGAACTTGCCAGTGAGGCAGGAGCACGGGTCATCACGAGCACCATGCTGGGCAAGGGAGCCAGCATGGAAGATGGGATGCGAGCGGCAAAAACTGAACTGCTGCTCTATATCGACGGTGATCTTCGCGGTTTGGCACCGGATTGTATCGAGCGCCTTGCCGCCCCACTCCTCTCGGATGAAGCTGACTTCGTGAAAGCCAGCTTCACCCGGGAAGCCGGGCGTGTGACAGTGTTAACAGCGAGGCCGTTGATCAAGACTTATTTTCCTGAACTGGCCCATTTCGATCAACCGCTGAGCGGGATCATCGCGGCACGCAAATCACTTCTTGAGACGTTCCTTTTTGAGAACGATTACGGAGTGGACATTGCGCTTTTGATCGATGCGGTGATTGCGAGGGCGCGGGTGAAAGAGGTGAATATCGGCCATATCGAGCATCAGAGCCAGTCGCTGGAAGCATTGGGTGAAATGGCGACGCAGGTTGCGCGCGCGTTGCTTGACCGGGCCAGCCGCGCGGGTCGATTCAGGACAAGTTTTGTTCAGAAGGTTCGTGAAAATGAGCGGCTTGCTCGTGCGACAAGTTCCATGCACCGGGTTCCCGCAGCGGAAAAGATCGCGTTGTTCGATATGCGCGTGCTGCTGAACTGCCGCCTGACGGTGGAACTGGCCAAAGTCATTGGTTGTGAAGAAGGATTGTGGAGGTATCTGGACAACAACCAACTTTCCGATGAAACCCGCACCCGAAACATTGCCCAGTTATTTTCCGGGACTGCGAAGGAGACGTTTATCCAGGTGGCCCGGAACATTCCTTTGAGACCGGACGCGGTGCACGTGATCGTGACCCTGCGGAAAATGGGATATAAAGTCGGGATTGTCAGCGATTCGTTTCATCTGGTGGCGGAAATCATCCGCCGGAGAGTTTTTGCGGATTTCATTTTTTCGCACCTGATGAAATTCAGTCGTAATAAAGCCACGGGCAAACTGACGATTGGCCCGACCTTCCGGCATGCGGAGGGTTGTGACGGGCATTCCTACTGCAAATCAAATGTTCTCCAGCATTTGCAGGAAAAATTAGCAATCGACATGGAACAGGTGGTGGCAGTCGGGCATGGGCAGAACGACAATTGTTTCCTGCGGTTGTGCGGCCAGTCATTTGCGTTTCGTCCGCAGCATCCCTCGGTCTCGGAAATTTCGCGCTATACCATCACAGAATTGTCGCAGATGCTCGATTATCTTTCGCCAGTCAATCCGTGTCGCAATCCAGGTCAATGGATTGACGAGGAAATTCTGTTTGGGGGCGATGGGGAAGAGCCAGCGCCGTTCATCTCGAACTGAACCAGGCGGGAACGTGTGTGCAGAGGCGTCCGTTTTAATCGAGCGGAACGCGGCCGTTTGCGACATCACTGAAGCGCACGACCTTAATTTCCTTTTCTGTTCGCAACCAGTTTGCGGTTTCGTGCAGGACCTCGATGAATTTGAGGTCGGGTGTGTTTTCGCGAAAAAATTCCCACCAGTGAGTGACCAGCACTGTCACTCGACGGCTTTTCACACTTCGCTGGATTTCCCCGAGCATGGTTTCACAGGGGCGATGATAACTCAGGTGGCATCCGGGGTGGCTCAGGAATGTGACTCCGCCAGCCTGCCAGTGTGGTTTTTTACGAATTTTGCTGATGGCACAGGCAGGCCACCATTCCAATGGCAGCCGTCCCAACTCGAACCAGCCGGTTGAGATGAGCGCGAAGCGGGTCGCCAGTTCCTTATAGGCGACGCGGGTGATTCGATCATAAGGGGCCACGAAGGTGATTGGTTTTTCAAAGCCAGCTTCCTGGAGCAATCGGGTTCCATGGTCCAGCCGTCTCTGAATGTCGCGGCGATTATCATGGTCAAATTCTGTGCGCGTGCCGACAAACTCATGGTGGTAACCGTGCTGGACGATTTCATAGCCGCGGTTTGCGCGGAGATAACCGGTCAGCTTCTGATTATCCGCGATGGGGTAAGTGCCGGGTTTAACCCCTTTGTTTGCGACGAGGAAACCTTCCGGTTGTCCATTGGGAAGAAAAACGTTGCTGCGAACATGCGGAATGGTCGCGAGGCAGACGGGCAAACCGGAGTCCAGGAATGGCCGGTACAAGGTTTCCAGGCATTCAACCGGAGTGAGGGTGTTTGTGTCGTCGTCGCGTATGATGACGTATCTCATGAGTTGCGTTGAGTCAGTTCCTGGTAAAGCTGTTGCACCCGTCCAGCCAATGTGACGGTGTCGTATTCGCTGGCAAGGAGATGACCGGCGCGGCCCAGCCGCTCGCGTGTTCCAGCGCTCGAAAGGAGGGCGGCAACTCCGGCGTGGAACTCGGCAGGTTTTTCGAGGTCAAAAAGAAAACCGTTGCTGCCATCCTGGACCAGTTCCAAGGCCCCTGAGGTTCTGGTGGAAACCACGGGAGTGGCAGCAGCCCAGGCTTCCAGAAGGACCAATCCAAATGTTTCCGAAAGCGACGGGACCACCAGCATGGAAGCGGCCTGAAGCAGGCCAATCAACCGGGCATCCCCGGGCGGCAATCCTTCAGTGAAGATGGCACGTGATTCGAGCCCCTTGTTGCGGACTTCCTTTTTGAGCGACTTGCCGTAGGCCTCATCCGTGCAAGCACCGGCCAGGACCAGAAAAACCTCCGGTTCATGCTGGAGGATTTCAGCAAATTGCTCGACCACCCAGCCCTGGTTTTTTACGGGGTCGATCCGCCCCAGGACCAGGAGAAATCGTTTTTTGTTGAGTTGCGGCCAGGCGTTGTAGAGTGCAGCGCGGTGATCCTTTGCATACCTTGAGAGGGTGATGCCGTGAGGCTGCACCAGGACTTTTTTATTGGGGTATTTCTGTCGCAAAAGTTCTGCCTCGCGGCGGTTGCAGGTGAGCACCGCGTCAGCTCGTTCCAATACTTCACGGGATTTAAAGAGGAATCCAAACAGTTTTCCCCATTCCCATCCGCCTTTCAGCGGGGCGGCGAGATTGGCTTTTACGGACGCGGGAAGATCAAGCACTCCACCGTGAATGGTCACGACAAGAGGCAGGCGGCGCTGTCTGGCGACGCTTAAGGCGACTCCGCCAATCCGGTTCAAAGTGTGCGTATGAATGAGGTCCAGAGGCCGGGTGCGACGCAATTGCCAGAACAAATCCAACGAGAGCAGATTGCCTCCCACCGACACCAGCTGCTGCTTTTGTTCCCGGGAAATCCCGAACACCGGCACATGCGCCTTATAACGTTTGATCAGGTGTCCCGCTTCCCGGAAAGGGTCCGGAGAGGGAACGGAGTCCAGGCTGGGGGCAAAAACCATTGAACTGGTCCCATGATGCCGCAGGCCGTCCAGCAGTTGCTTGACGGCAGTTTCCGTCCCGCCCCATTGGGATGGATCATACTTTCTCAGGATGTGTGCAACTCTCATCGGGCTTCCAGTTCCGCCATCAAAGGATAAATCGGACCTGTGGGTTGTTAATCAGGCGGGGCATTGACCATTCCTCGGAGCGTTGCTGAATGGGAAGCAGGGGAAGCCTGATTGTGGTTCATCCGATCTGGTTTTTACTGGGGAAGCTTGGAATTTAAAGAGATCATTAAAGCGGTCATCCTGATCGCATTGTATTTCGTGGTCGCACCGCTGACCGGTTTTTTGCTGCGTCATTCCCGCCCTGGCCAGCGAATCCTGATGTTCCTGCTTTGTTTCATGACCACGAGCGGATTTCTCGCGGCGGGTGAATGGGGCCTTTCATTGGGCTCTGTGCTGTACCGGGGCCATTCGCGCGGATTCCATTTCTATTTTGCCGAGGTCGTTGCGGTGGCGCTGATTTTTGCGAGCATGACAGGAAACTGGCGGGGATTTCGTTTCATGCCACCAGGTTTGTGGGTGTGGTTGCTTTACTGCGTGTTCAGCCTCTTTTCGATTATCAACGCGCCGGTCACTTCCTATGTGTTGATGGCAGCGCTGAAGGCATTCAAAATCGTGCTGATTTTCGTCGCGGCCTACAATTTTATCCAGGAAGAGGAGGACCTTAGACATGTGCTGTTCTGCATGGCGGTCACGATGTTCTGGCAACTCTTCGTCGTCCTGAAAATGAAGTATGTGGATCATGTTTATCAGGTGTTTGGCACCTTTGAACATCAGAACTCGCTCTCGATGTTCACCACCATGATCGGCATGGTGTTCCTTGCGGTGGCGCTCGGGCCGAAGCATCCCCGCTCCAATTTATTTCTTTGCGCCTATATTGCCTGCGCTGCGATTGTTCAATCCACCCTCTCCCGTGGCGGGCTGGCGATGTTTGCGCTGGGGACCGGTGCGGTCCTGCTTTTCAGCCTGATCGACAAGCCCACGAAACGACGCTGGTACGTGATGGGGACAATTGCAGTGGTCGGCGGTCTCGGCCTGCTCTTCACGATGGACACGATCATGAGCCGCTTCCAGGACTACGGGAATGATGAGAGCAGTCGGACGCGTGTGTTCCTGAACCGCGCAGCCGTGGCGATGTTCAAGGATTATCCAATTGGAGTGGGTTGGAATAATTTCGGCCATGTGATCAATCATCCCTACCCTTACGGCAACGAAATCGACCATTGGCAGAAGATCAACAACAACAAGGTTGATAAGAATTATAAAAAAGGGGTCGTAGAAAGTTTATACCACCTGGTCCTTTCTGAAACCGGATTGCACAGCCTTGTGGTTTTTGTGAGTTTTCTCTTCTTGTTTCTTTGGAGAAATGTGCGGGCCGCGATTTTTTTTCGGACCCATTTCCTGGGGGCATTCAGCATCGGGGTTTTTGTCGGATGCACGATGAATTATGCGCAAAGTTTTCTCGAGCGTGTGCTCACCCAGCCCCGCAACCTGACACTTTGGCTGATCCTCCTGGGAGTGGTGGCAAAAATTGAAACGTGGCGACGGATCGAGAAGAAAATGGCTGCGACTGAACAAGCCAATGCTCATGACCTCGTCCGCTACGAGGACAATGATGACCTTGAACCGGCGATGAATTCGTGACGTTCCTTTTGTCGCTTCCCCATTTGATGCGGACTCGGTAGCCTGCTCGGGATTCGTGAGCAAACCGACCGCCCGAACCAAATGGATTGCCGCTGGCATTCTTGCCCTGTTACTCCTTTTTTTGACCCGCACCCTTCCCCTGACGACGTGGATTCAGGAACTGGTGGAGGTGGTGAGGAAGAGCGGGCCTGCCGGATATCTCCTTTTTGTGCTCGCCTATATTGTTGGGACGATCTGCTTTTTTCCCGGCTCTCTCCTGACCATTGCAGCGGGCCTGCTGTTCGGCCTTTGGGGAGGAAGTGTCATCGCGTCACTGGGATCAATGGGAGGGGCGAGCATCTGTTTCCTGATTGCCCGATTCGTGGCCCGGGACTGGGTGCAGCGAAAACTCACGGACGAGCGATTCCGATCACTTGACGCAGCGATTGGCCGGGAAGGATGGAAAATCGTCCTGCTCCTCCGGCTGAGTCCGCTGGTGCCGTTCAACCTGCTGAACTATTTCATCGGTCTTACCCGGATCAGTTTCTGGAGTTATTTTTTTGCCAGTTGGGTCGGGATGCTTCCCGGGACGGTGCTTTACGTTTATTTCGGGCATATCGGCCAGTCACTGAACAGTGAGCGGCCCCGCACCCCGGCAGAGCAGGCGCTTCTTGTCGTCGGACTGGCAGCCACCTTGCTGCTAAGTATCTGGCTGGGACGGCTGGCCAAAAAGGAATTGCAGCGCCATACCAATGCGGCAGCCAATTAACTGATCAGCCTGGATGTCAGGCGAATCTCAGCATTTAAAACGCGTGAGACCGGGCAATTGGCTTTTGCATCGGCGGCAATTTCCTCGAATTTTGCCTGGTCGATACCGGGAATCTGCGCCTGCAAATCGAGATCGATGGTGGTGATGGTCCAACTGCCATTCATTTGCTCGATGGTCACGCTGGCTTTGGTCTGAAGTTGCTTCGGTGCAAAGCCGGCTTTTCCCAGGAACGCTGCCAGGGCCATGGAAAAGCAGCCTGCATGGGCAGCTGCGATGAGTTCCTCCGGGTTGGTCCCAATCCCTGTCTCAAAGCGTGTCCCGAAAGAATATTGGGACTGTTTCAAGACGCCGCTTTCAGTGGAAATATTTCCTTTGCCTCCTTTGAATTCCCCATCCCAAACTGCTGTTGCTGATCGTTTCATAAATCCTCCTTTGATAAAGTTGCCGGGCTGCCGTGCAACTGCTCCTTGCAGCATGGAGCAAATCCGGGGCATGGCAAGCCTGTTGCGGATTGACACCCCACCCGCTCTTGTTTAGCCATGAGGCATGCAAAAAAGATTTCTCATGACCTCGTTGTTATTCTCCAGTTTGCTCACGTTTGCCGCGGAAACGTTCAAGGTGAGCGACATGACCTTCAATGCTCCTGAAAAATGGAAAGTGGTGCAGTTGCCTCCCGGCGGTATGCGCAAAGCGCAGCTGGAAGTTCCATCCGGGGAGAAGAAGGCGGAGGTTGTATTTTTCCACTTCGGGCCGGGCGGCGGTGGAGGTGTGCAGGCGAATATCGACCGCTGGTTGGGACAGTTCAAGGAACCAAAAGACCAGATCAAAGCGCAGACGGAAAAAGTGGAAGCGAACGGAAAGAAGGTTTCCTACGTTCAGGCAGAGGGAACTTACCTGAGTGGCATGCCAGGGGGACCAAAAACGGAAATCCCGGATGCGATGCTGCTCGGGGCGATCATCGAGAGCGCCAATGGGGATGTTTTCATCAGGATGACCGGGCCCAAAACGGTGGTGTCAGAAGCGAAAGCTGAATTCAGGAAAATGGTGGAAGGGAAATAATCACCTGAATCAGTTCGGTTCAGGCTGGGTTTTCAACTTCGTTGCTCCTTGAGCAGAGATCGTTGCGAGATGCTCGTTTGAGCACCTCGCATCCGGCTAAAATCCCTGGCAAATCGAAAGTTGTCCATTGACGCGATGACTTCTGGCAAAGACGCCGCTTTTCTGGTATTGGTGATTTCGACCCCGATTTCATGTCCGCTGCGGAGCAGTTGTCCTGCAACCATGAGATCAGAAGATCAGGTTCGTGAACGTTAAAGAATTCAACAAATTAAGTCATGGGACTCTGCCCCGCATGATGGTGGTGAGCGGTTTTCCTGATGCAGGAAAAACGACTGCAATCGGGAAGCTGGCAGCATATCTCAAGGGAAAAGGGAGCCGCGTGGGGATCATCACCAATGACCAGGGAACGGAACTGGTGGATACGGTGGTGCAGCGGAACAACGGATTTGAAACGGAAGAGGTGCTGGGCGGCGGTTTTGCTTCACGAGGAGAGGCATTGAATGAAGCGCTCAGGAAATTAACGGAGGCATCCAACCCGGATCTGTTCATCGCGGAACCGGTCGGCAGCTCTGCCGATCTGGTCGCGTCGTTGTTTCGTCCGCTGGAACGTGCGCGGGGAAGGAAACTTCATCTGCATGGTTTGAGCGTGCTGATCGATCCGGCGCAAGCGATGCGAGTATTTGGGCTGGATTCCAGCAGGAGCATTTCCGAACCGCTTTCGTATCTTTACCGGAAGCAACTGGAAGAGGCAGATTTTCTGGTGATCAACAAAATGGATTTGCACAGCGCGGATGTTGGGGGCCTGAAAAAACTCCTCGCCAGAGAGTATCCGCAGGGGAAAATTTTCGAAGTTTCAGCGAAAACGGGGGCTCAGATGGAGCCGTGGTTCGAAGCGGCGCTGGGTTCCTCCGTGAACCTGCAAAAGAACATTTCGCTGGATTATGATTTGTACGGCGAAGGTGAGATGTTGATGGGTTGGTTGAATGCGAGGGTGGAACTGCGCTCGATCAGGGGATTGGACTCAGGGAAGGTTTTGCAGGTTCTGGCTGAAGAAATCCAATTTCGGCTTCAGGCGACGGCGGTGGAACTGATCCAGTTGAAAATGGCCCTCTCAGCGCAGGAAAGCAGCGGGAAGATCGCAGTGGCGCGGCTGGGAAGAAATGATTCGGCGGCTGATGTGTCCGATCAAATCCCGGAACCGGTCGAGAGCGGCCGGTTAATTCTAAATTTGCGGGCTGAGACTGCGCCGGAAACCTTGCACAAGATTGTGACCGGGGCGATGAAGAGGCTTTGCGAACAGGTGCCGCACCTGTTCGCACGGATGGAGCATATCGAACATTTTCGACCGGCCCGTTCGAAACCGGTCGAAGTGGTTTAAAACTTGAATTCGAGCCCTGTGCCTAGTGGAGCGCGGGGAATTTTTTCTCGGGATCAACGCCAAGATCCTTGATGGCTTTGGCAACGACTTCAGCCTTCATCTGACCTTTCTGCTGCAAGGCGTGGAGAGTCGCGATGACTGTGGATTCGGCATCCACTTCAAAGAAGCGGCGAAGATTTTCACGAGTTTCGCTGCGACCAAAGCCATCTGTCCCGAGGGCGGTCAGGCCGCCGGGGACCCAGGGAGCGATCTGTTCGGCAACGATTTTCATGTTGTCGGAGACGGCAACGAAAACCCCCTGCTCTTTTTCGAGGATGCTTTGAACATAGGGTTTGCGGGGTGTTTCGGTAGGGTGAAGGCGGTTCCAGCGATCCGTGAGCAGCGCTTCATTGCGGAGCGTCTTGTAGCTGGTGGCGCTCCAGACATCAACGGAGACATCATATTTGGCGAGGAGTTCCTGGGCCTTCAAGGCGTAACGGATGATCGGCCCGCTGCCAAAGATATGAGCTTTGTGTTTCCTGCCGGAATCACCCGCCTTGAATTTATAAAGCCCTTTGAGAATGCCATTGGGAATCTCTTTTCCTTCCGGCATCGGCTCCATGGGAAGCGGATCATTGTAAAGGGTGATGTAATAAAAGATCTCTTCCATGTCCCGATACATCCGGCGCATGCCATCCTGCACGATGACGGCAATTTCATAGGCAAAGGCAGGATCGTAGGTAATGCAGGTTGGGATGGTGCTGGCGATCAGATGGCCATGCCCGTCCTGATGTTGCAGTCCCTCGCCGTTGAGAGAGGTGCGCCCGGCGGTGGCACCGAGCAAAAATCCTTTGGCGCGAATGTCGCCAGCGAGCCAGATAAGGTCCCCAATGCGTTGGAACCCGAACATGGAGTAATAAATAAAGAAGGGCATCATCTGCACGCCGAAGTTCGCGTAGGCAGTGCCAGCGGCAATGAAGGAGGACATTGATCCGGCTTCGGTGATTCCCTCTTCGAGAATCTGGCCATCCTTGGCTTCATGATAATAGCTGATGGCGGCGCGATCGACCGGCTCGTAAAGCTGCCCTTTCATCGAATAGATCCCGACTTCACGGAAGAGGGGGTCCATGCCGAATGTGCGAGCTTCATCGGGAATAATCGGGACGAGGTGCCGCCCGATTTCCTTGTTTCTGAGCAGTTTTGTAAAAATGGCGACGAATGCCGCGGTGCTGGAGACGGCGCGCCCACCGGAGCCTTTGAGGAATTCCTCAAAATACTCGAGGTCAGGAATCTGCAACGGCCTGGCCTTGACCTGGCGCCTGGGAAGAAACCCACCGAGTTCCTTGCGACGTTCAAGCAGATATTTCAGTTCGGGACTGTCCGGCTCAGGGCGGTAGAAGGGAGTTTCAACGACTGCGTAATCATCGATGGGGACTTCAAAACGACTGCGGAACTCACGGAGTTCCTTCTCGTTCATTTTCTTTTGCTGATGGGAGATATTGCGCCCCTCCCCTGCCTCGCCCAAACCGTAGCCCTTGACGGTTTTTGCCAGGATGACTGTGGGCTGGCCCTTGTGTTCATTGGCGGCCTTGTAAGCGGCGTAAACTTTTTTCGCGTCGTGCCCGCCGCGCAGGAGTTTGCGCAACTGGTCATCGCTCAGATGATTGACGAGGGCCTTGAGTTCCGGATCGGTGCCGAAGAAATGTTTGCGAATATAACTGCCCGGCTCGACTGAATATTTCTGGAAATCGCCATCAACGACCTCTTCCATGCGTTTGATGAGCAATCCTTTTTTATCGGCCTTGAAGAGTTCGTCCCAGTCCGAGCCCCAAATGACCTTGATGACATTCCATCCAGCGCCGCGGAAGAGACCTTCGAGTTCCTGGATGATTTTGCCATTCCCACGCACCGGGCCATCGAGCCGTTGCAGGTTGCAGTTGATGACCCAGATGAGATTATCGAGATTTTCGCGGGCAGCGAGAGTGATTGAGCCGAGGGATTCCGGTTCATCACATTCGCCATCCCCGAGGTAGGCATAAACTTTTGGTTCTTCGCCGGTGATGAAGCCACGGGCACGGAGATAGCGGATAAATCGCGCCTGGTAGATTGACATGATGGGGCCCAATCCCATGGAGACGGTGGGGAATTGCCAAAAATCTGGCATGAGGTAGGGGTGAGGATAAGAGGAAAGCCCTCCGCCATCCGCCAGTTCCTGACGAAAATTCTGGAGATGATTTGCTTCCAAACGTCCTTCGAGGAAGGCGCGGGCGTAATTCCCGGGGGTGGCGTGTCCCTGAAAATAGACGAGGTCAGCGATGCGGTCGCCATCACCGCCACGGTAAAAATGATTTTGGGCCACTTCGTAAAGTGTTGCGGATGAGGCGAAGGTGGAAATGTGGCCGCCGAGACCGTCATGTTTCCGATTGGCGTTGACGACCATGGCCATGGCATTCCAGCGGATGTAACTTTTGATGCGGCGTTCGAGATCACGATCACCGGGGTAAGCTGGTTCATCCTCCGGGGAGATGGTGTTGACGTAAGGAGTGGAAACGACAGGAGGGATGGCGATTCCCTCATTGCGCAGGCGTTCGGAGAGTTGCTCGATGAAAAGGCGGGCTTGTTCGGGCCCGAGACTGTTGAGAATATAGTCGGCAACAAATTGAAGGGATTGCTGCGGATTGCTTCCGTTGGCCCCCCATCGCATGGCTGATCCGCTGTTACCGTTGGCTACTCGTTCGTTACTCTGTAATTTCATCTTCGTGGAACTCAAGAGGAGTTTAGCACTTCCATGAGAAGTTGCTTGAAACACACTCAAACTCAAACAGTAATAAAAGCCTCGTACTATTGAAAATGCAACCTCAGAGCGGGGAATGTTAAAAGTCGTTGAATATAAGGCGGCTTCACCGGCAGAACAACTGGCGATGGAGGAGGTGTTGCTGAACGAATGCGACAACGGGGAATTGGGTCCGGTTCTTCTTTGGTGGGAAAGCAGCAGTTACTTCGTGGTGGTTGGCTATTCGAACAGGGTTGGCAGGGAAGTATTTGTGGAGCGATGCCAGGAGGATGGAGTACCGATTTTGCGGCGGTGCAGCGGGGGAGGCACGGTCCTGCTGGGGCCGGGAGCGCTTTGTTATTCATTGGTGCTGCCGATCAGCCATGACCCTGCGCTGGAAACGATCAATGGAACGAACCGGTTTATAATGGAACGGAACAGGGAAGCGTTTGCTGATCTGGTGAAGGAACCGGTGCTGGTGCAGGGGTATACCGACCTGACCCTTGGGCGGGTGAAGTTTTCGGGGAACGCGCAGAGGCGGAAACGAAATGCGGTGCTGTTTCATGGGTCGATCCTTCATGGGATGGAGCTATCATTACTGGAACGATATCTGAGAGTTCCCAGTTCCCAGCCGGAGTATCGGGAGAACCGGGCGCATGAATCATTTGTATGTAACTTTCCTTCAACAGTTAACATGATAAAAGACTCCTTTGAGGCCAAGTGGAACGCGGTGGGAGAGATCGATCAAAGTGGGAAGAAGTGGGAAATGGTGAAACAGCGGGTGGAGCGGCTGGTGGCAGAACGTTATTCGACCGAAGCGTGGAATGAGAAGTTTTGACTCAGGATTTAAGGTTGGAATTCAAGAAGAATTGAGAGCCATTTTGACTCTCTGGTTATTTTGGTTTCCAAACCAGACAAAAGGGTTGGTCTGACCTGATCCATCCGGATGGGAGATCTTCGATGGAATAGCGATGAAAATTGTCTGAGGCGCGCCGCCATTCATAGAGCGGGATCGGGTCTGGAGGGAGTTGGAGAGGGGAAAATTTAGGGCGAATGGCGGTCCAGGCGCCTTCCTCGGAGCCATCGCTTTTTTTCCAGATCCCTTTCAAGCCAGCAGGAGTGAGTTCCGCCGAGAGATCAAACTGATCAGCAACGTAATCCACTTTAAAGGTGAAGAGGTGGCTGTGAGTGATGGAGTTGGTTTTGGTAAGGCGAGCGTTGGAAATGAAAGCGAAGCGGTAATCGGTATTCTGATCGAAACGGCCGGAAACAGTGTCACCATCGGCAGCCAGTTCCAATCCGATGGGGAGGGTGGAACCGTTTCGCCAGGCGGTGATTTCCCAACGTCCGGCGAGGAGGGTGTTGGAAGCGGCATGGGTTGGAGGGAGCGCAAAGAAGAGAGGCTCGATGAGATGTTCCTGACCGCGAGGAGGAAGAGATTGCAATCGGACCTGCCCTTTTCGTTCGACGAGAAAAATCGGGATGAGGCCGTGGGGCCAGAAATTGGTTTTAAAAGCTCGAAACAGAACGGTCGTTTCGGGTGGAACTTTTTCATGCGGTTGAATGATGGAGGCAAGGCCATCGGCTTTTTTGGGAGTGAGAATGGGAATAAGTTCGGCGAGGAGCGGCACCGCCGCCAGGCAGGACAAAAGCAAAAGGGGTGCGCGCACAGATTGAAGATAGCTGTAAAGGAGGGTGATTTGAAGAGAGGAGTGATGAATGCGAGATTTCAGAGGGTTCATGGGGGAGAGGATGATGAGTGCGATGTGAAAAGGGAGGATCAAAAAGGGGGCGTGATGAATGGGGAGAAAGCAGGCGGGAGAAAGGTGCGAAGGTCAAGAATGAACCGGACGCCGGGTAGCGGCACGATTGATTTACCGTCAGCGCAGATTCGATTCCTGGAACCGATGAAGGCCAAGCTGGCAACGACGCTCCCCTCGGGAAAGGAATGGGTTTATGAAATCAAGTTCGATGGCATTCGAATGCTGGCATTGAAGAAAAAGGAAGGGACCATCCTGCTCTCGCGGAACAACAAGGATTTATCCGAGAGGTTTCAAGCCGTTGCGGGGGAGATTTCGAGATTGAAGTGTGAGAGCGCGATTTTGGATGGAGAGGTGGTGGCGCTGGATGAAAAGGGACGATCTTCTTTTCAATTATTGCAGAGCCCATTATTGCGGGGGAGCAGGGTTCCCGCTGTGGTTTATTATGGGTTTGATTTGCTGGCATTGAATGGAAAGTCGTTGATGGGTTTGCCGCTGGAAAGGCGAAAGGAGATGTTGCGCGAGCTGCTACCGAAAAAGTCGCGCGTGTTGTTTTTTTCCGATTTCATCACGGGTTCTGCGAGAGCGGTGCAGGCACAGATGCAGGGACTTGGGCTGGAGGGACTGATCGCGAAACAACGAAACTCGGTGTATGAGGCGGGACGACGGAGCGGGAGTTGGATCAAATTCAAATGGACAGTGGAACAGGAATTCGTGATTGGAGGATATACGGAACCGGAGGGGGCACGAAAATTTTTTGGAGCCTTGCTGGTGGGATATTATGAAGGGGGGAAATTCCTGTGCGCTTCAAAGGTGGGGACAGGGTTTGACAGCACATCACTTGCAAGCCTTTACGAGCAATTTCAGCCGTTAAAGATTGATCAATGTCCTTTTGCGAACCTGCCTGAGCGAAATATGACAGGCAGGCAGGGAATCGGGCGAGCAGAAATGAAACGTTGTCATTGGGTGAGGCCGGAGCTTGTGTGCCAGGTTCGTTTTACAGAATGGACGCGGGATGGGCATTTGCGGCACCCGGTTTATATTGGGTTGCGGGAGGATAAAGCTGCGGAGGAGGTCATGCGAGAAAAGGCAGAGTAGAAGCCGTTTTATGACCGTGACAGATGGCAAACTTCCCTGGCAGTTCGGACATTGACAAGATGATTTCCAGTCCTGCATTGCTTCGGGACAGACGAACTCAAGTAGTGTCCAGATTTTGGCGATACAAAATTGTCTGTATTGGGTTCGTGCCCCATTAATGGGTGACTGATCCGCTTCCACGCTGGTTCCTGATCGACGAGGTGGAGCGCAATTGCACAGGCAAAACATGGACGTTGAACTATGCCTAAACGGAGGCTGGATACAGTGCGGGAAGGAATGATTGTTAAAGTCGATGTAAAAAACATTGACGATATGCTTTTGATTCCAGCGGGTTGCACCTTGTCAGAAAGGCACATCAATCTGTTGCAGATGTGGGGTGTGCCGGAAATCCAGGTGGAAGACACCGGGGAGGAGGAATCGCAGGACCCATTGGCCAGGCTGGCACCGGAGGCGCTGAAGAAGCTGGAAGAAGATCAGCGACGAATTTTTTGGGAACATGATGAGGGGAACGAATTGCATGTGGTGGTTTTCGATTTGATGCTCCGGCGAAAGGCGAGATTGATCTATGGGTAAGAGTATCGAGGAGTTGATCGGGGGTATTCCAAGCCTTGGAAGTTATGCCGGGGTGCTCCAGGAGATCGAAGCGATCCTGGATGATCCGCAAAGCACGCTGGACCAGGTGGGAGAAATCATTGAAAAGGACCCTGACCTGACGGCGCGCCTTTTGAAATTGGGGAACAGTTCATTTTTCGGTTTTCCGCAACGGATTGAAACGGTGGCGGACACGATCAGCCTGATTGGCATTCAACAGGTGCAGGACCTGATTTCGGTGTCGATGGTGATTGAGCTTTTCGAGGGGGTGTCGGCGGACCTGGTGGACATGGAATCGTTCTGGAAACATAGCCTTGGATGTGGCCTGATTGCACGCCAGCTAGCGACAGCGCGACGCCTTGCCAAGCCGGAACGTTATTTTGTGGCCGGGCTGCTTCATGATGTGGGGCGGATGGTGTTGTACACCCGCTCACCTGAAGATGCGCGGCGGGTTTTTGGGTTGTATCAAACGAAGGTGATGTTGTTACGGACAGCGGAGCAGGAAGTTTTGGGATTCAACCATTGCGAGATCGCAGAGGGGTTGTTGATGAAATGGGATTACCCAGCGCAGCTGGTGGCGGCGGTGCGGCATCATCATACGCCGATGTCTGCCGGGGCTTACCAGATGGAAGCATCGCTGGTGCATATTGCGGATTATCTTGTGAACGGGATGCAGTTGGGAAGTTCCGGGGAAAGGTATGTGCCGCCAGCGCAAAGGCAGGCATGGGAGCGGATTGGATTGGAAACAGATTGCCTTGATGCACTGGTGGAATCCGTGGATGCGCAGATCATCGAGGTGGAGCAGGCGTTTCTGGCGAGGGAGTGTACGACAGCGCAAGGATGATTATGCCAACGAGGAACTCCATCTACCCGGAATATTTTGCGGCGGAGCTGGCAAAGCTGGACGAGGAGAGCGGGTCGGAGTTGGTCAACCTGTTTACCGCGCTGGAACATTTTCAAAGGGACATCAAGGAAGCGAAATCGCAGGAGGAGATTTTCCGGGTAACGCAGGCGTATATCGAGGGCCTGGGTTTTTTCATTGAAACGATTTTTTACCAGGTTGATCCGAACACGTTTGAATTCCAGGTGGCACTGGCGCATCCGCCGGAAGCGAGCGAGCGGATGAAGGACCTGGTGAAGCAACAGATCAAAACGGGAAAGTTCGCGTGGGCATTGCGGCAGCGGGGCCCGACCTTGTTTGTCCCGCGGGTGGGTGATCGGACGAAGGGGATGTTTCATGTGCTTGGGGACGCCTCGCATATTGTGGGGATGTTTTGCGGGTTGATCGACCCGGAGGTGACATCGAGCCCGGAAATCAGGACGCGTCTCCTGACGATTTTGCTGAACACGGCAGCTTACGCCTTGAGCGAAGCGAAAAACCTGGCGGAACTGGAACACAAGATCCTGGCGACCAATTCCGACCTGCAGCGGACATTGCAGGAAAACAAGGTGCTTGCGCGGTTGCCAGCGGAAAGCCCTGAGCCAATGATTCGAGCCGGGAAAAACGGGAAGGTGCTTTACAGCAATCTGGCAGGGCTGGGGATTTTGAAGGCGATGGGGTTTGCGGTGGGAGACATGCTGGGTGGGGAATGGCTGGTGAAGATCGAACAGGCATTCCAGGCGCGGGAGAAGAATGAATTTGAAGCGGCATTCGATGGACGGGCTTATGTGTTCCTGGTGGTGCCTGTGGAGGATGCAGGGTATGTCAATTTTTACGGGAAAGATATTACTGCCAGGAAACAAGCTGAAGCGGAATTGGTGAAGGCGCGGGAGGCAGCGCTTGGGGCGAGCCGGGCAAAAAGCCAGTTCCTTGCGAACATGTCGCACGAAATTAGGACCCCGTTGAATGCGATTTTGGGTTTTGCGGATGTGCTGAACCGACAAACGCAGGACCCAAAAAGCAAAAATTTCCTGTCTGCGATCAGTTCAAGCGGGAAGACATTGCTGACGTTGATCAATGACATCCTTGATCTTTCGAAGGTGGAGGCGGGCAAGCTGGAAATCCGCTATGAGCCGATGTGTCCAAGGAGATTGTTCGAGGAGATCCAGCAAATTTTCTTACCGGCGGCGGACAGCAAAAAGGTGGAGCTTCGTTACGAAGCGGACCTTGGGTTGCCGGACGAAATATTGCTGGATGAAGTGCGGTTGCGACAAATCCTGCTGAACACGGTTGGGAATGCCCTGAAATTCACGTCGAAAGGATGGGTGGTGATCCGTTCGTGGGCAGAACAGGCGAATGCGCAGGCGATCATCCTGTATATTGAGATCAGTGACAGCGGGATTGGGATTCCTGAAAGCGAACAGCAGAAGATTTTCGAGACCTTTACCCAGGCAGCGGGGCATGACACGAAGAAGTATGGGGGTACTGGGCTAGGGCTGGCGATCACGAAACGATTGACGGAAATGATGAAGGGAACGATTACTGTGCGGAGCCGTGTGGGCAAAGGCACAACGTTCCTGTTTCAGTTCAAGGATGTGATGGTGACTCGAACGCAGTCACAAACGAGTGGAACACCTTCGATCGCGCATGTCAGTGAACATGCACCTAGAGAGGGTTGCCGGGGCGAACGGATCCCTGAGCTGCTGGTGGCGCTTAAAGCAGAGGAACTGGATGTATTGCCAACCTTGCAGCAAACGCTGGCGATCCGAAAGATTTCCCAGTTTGCCGAACGAATGATCCGGCATGGGCTGGAATTCCAGGTGGAGGACCTGAAAATATTCGGGAAGCGGTTGCTGGAGCAGACAACGGCATTTGACTTGCGGAAGATCCCACAAACACTTTCAGAATTTCCCTTTTTGGTGCAGGAATTGGAGCGACAGAAGGTCCGATCATGAATTTTGAGTTTATAGAAACCGAAACGAAAGAGCCGGTCATCCTTGTGGTGGACGATATCCAGACGAACATCCAGGTGGTGGGCTCGGTGCTGGCGGAGGCGGGGTATGAAATCATCCCGGCATTGAGCGGCGCCCAGGCCCTGGAGAGACTGGGAGCGCAGTTGCCGGACCTGATCCTGCTGGATTACCGGATGCCGGAAATGAACGGGCTGGAGGTTTTGCAGCAGCTGAAAATGGGCGCGGCCACGAAAAAAATTCCTGTGATTTTTTTGACTGCGAGCAATGAGTTGGAGGACCTGGTGCAGGCGTTCGGCTCGGGAGCGGTTGATTACATTACAAAACCATTTAACACGGCGGAACTGCTCGCGCGGGTGCGGACCCACCTTGAATTGAAACGGGCCCGGGACATGGTGTGGAAATATGCGGAACGGCTCCGTGAACTGAATTACGAAAAAAATGAATTCCTGGGAATAGCCGCGCATGATCTTCGGAGTCCCTTGAGCAATATCGTGAGCCTGGCGGAGATGATCGAAACGGAGCCGGACATGCCACGGGAGCAGACGCTGGAATTCGTGGAGATCATCAAGGAGGCGGCACACCACATGATGGCGCTGGTGGAGAATTTGCTGGATGTGAATACGATCGACCGGGGCCAGATGAACATTGAACTGGGGCCGTTTGATGTGGCACCGATCATTGAGTCGGTGGCGCGGAATTATGAGGCGAACGCGAAAGTGAAGCAGCAGATGATCAAACTGGAGATCGCGGTCCGCCCGGCAATTGCCTACACCGACTTTCGAGTGACAACGCAAGTGATCGACAACCTGCTTTCCAACGCAATCAAGTATTCCCCGAAGGCGAAAACGATCCTGGTGCGGGTTCTCCCGGCGGGAGACTCGCTGCGGTTGATCGTGGAGGACCAGGGGCCGGGATTAAGCGAGGCAGACCAAAAGAAGCTGTTTGGCAAATTTGCACGGCTGACACCAAAACCAACGGGAGGGGAAGCCTCGACAGGACTTGGGCTTTCGATTGTGAAGAAGATGGTGGAGGCCGTGAAGGCGAAAGTCTGGTGCGAAAGTGAGCTTGGAAAAGGGACGCGGTTTATTGTGGATTTTCCAACGAGCCCACAGGAAAGCTAGGCGGCGTGCCTGCCCTGGCGCCATTTATCGAGGCCCACGGCAAGGATGATCACGATGCCGATGATGATTTCCTGCATGTAATTGGGCCAGTCACTCTGGGTTGACCCGCTGCGAAGCACCGCCATGGTCAGGGCCCCGATCATTGAGCCGAAGATGCTTCCGACGCCGCCATTAAGGCTGGCCCCGCCAATGACCACGGCTGCGATGATGTCGAGTTCGATTCCAATGGCGGCGCTGGGGTCTCCCTGACGAAGGCGGGAAAATTGCATGACGCCGGCGAGTCCGAAAAACAACCCGGCGAGTGCGTAAATCCAGATTATGGTGGCGACGGTGCGAATGCCGCAGAGGCGCGCGGTGGCTTCATTGGAACCGATGGCGAAAATGTGTTTACCAAAAACGGTGCGGCGAAGAAGGATTGCAGTGAGGATGGCGAGTTCGATTGCGATGACGATTCCGGGCGAGAGGAACAAGCCGTCCGGATCAGGGTCTGACATGAGCGTGCCGACGGGGCCGAGTTGTTCCTGGGGGAGGTTGACGGTTTGATTATCGGCGCGCCATTTGGCAAGGCCACGGGCGACACCGAGCATGCCAAGGGTGACAATGAACGGTGTCATTTTAAAGAGGGCGATAATGCTGCCGTTCAAGAGACCGATGATGCCTCCCAAAAGAATGGGGATGAAAAAACCGACCGCGAGGGAGTGGCCTTCCCGCACGAGGTAGGCACCGGTCACGCTGGTCAAGGCAATGACGCTGCCGACGCTAAGGTCAATACCACCGCTGATGATGATCATGGTCATGCCGAGCGCTCCGATGGCGACGATCACTGTTTGAGTCAGCATCAGTTTGCCGTTATGGATTGAAAAGAAGCCGTTGCGGACATCGCTTTCCATGGTGAAGGCAAAGAAACTGATGACGAACAGCAGGATGATGAAGGGGCCAAGGCGATGGAAGGCCCGGGAAAGGGAGGAAATAAAGGAGGTGTCAGATTTCATGAAAGGCAGCGATCCTCCTGTCCCACAGCAGCAGCGATGATGGAATGCTCGGTCCAGTCAGAGACGGGTTTAGCGGGACCCAACCTGCCGCGGCAAATGACGGCAATGGTGTCACACACGCCGAGCAGTTCAGGGATGTATGAACTGGAGAAGAGGATGGATTTTCCGGCAGCGGCAAGTTCCCCCATCAATGAATAAATTTCGGCTTTGCTGCCCACATCGATCCCTCTGGTGGGTTCATCGAGCAGGAAGATGTCGGCACTGTGGTGGAGCAAACGGGCAAAGGCGACTTTTTGCTGGTTCCCTCCGGATAATGCGCCGACCTCCTGACGGGAATCGCGGGCTTTGATGGAGAACCTGGAAATCATTTCGGATGCACGCGCATGTTGCTGACCGGCCCGCAGGAGGCCGAAGGATGAAAATGGGGCGAGCCGTGAAAGGGTCAGGTTGTCGGCAATGGTTTGCTGGAGCATCAGACCTTCCTCCTTGCGGTTTTCGCTGAGAAATCCGATCCCCTGCTTGAGGCGGGCCCTGGGAGTGCGGCCGCGATGATGATTCTTGACCTCGATGACCCCGGAACAACGATCCAGCCCAAAAATTGCCCGCAAGGTTTCGGTGCGACCGGCGCCAATCAGCCCGGCAATTCCCATGATTTCCCCTTTCCTGAGGCGGAAACTCACGTCGACAGGTTTTGTGATTCCTGTGAGGTTCGAGATTTCAAGGATCGTTTCACCGAGGGCATGAGGAATGCGCGGGTAAATTTCGTTCAACTCCCGGCCGACCATTGCATGGAGGATTTCGGGGAGGGTCACCTCGCTCATTTTTCCTGTGGCCACACTTTCACCGTCACGAAGCACAGTGTAATGCGAGGCGATTCGCTGGCATTCCTCCAAAAAGTGGCTGATGTAAAGGATGCCAACCCCTTTGGCTTTCAGGCGGTCAATGGCGATGAACAATTTTTCAACATCAGCCTGTGTCAGACTGCTGGTCGGTTCATCCATGATCAAGACCTGGGGATGATGAACAAGGGCACGGGCGATCTCGATCATTTGCTGCCCGGCGATTGAGCAGGAGGAGACAGGAGCATCCAATGGGATATTTTCATGGCCGAGTTCCGCCAGCGCCTGCCTGGCGATGGTGTGCTGCTGCTTTTTATCGAGAAACCCGAAGCGGGAAGGCTCGGAGCCAAGCAGGATATTGTCAGCAACGGTCAGGTGAGGAACCAGATTGAGTTCCTGGTAGATCATGACCACCCCTGCCCGCCTGCCCTCAATTGGATTTCGGGGAGCAAACGGAACCTCGTTCAGGAACATCTGCCCGTAATCGGGTTGATGCGCCCCGCTCAGGATTTTCATGAGGGTCGATTTCCCTGCGCCATTTTCGCCGATGATGGCGTGCACTTCGCCCGGAGCAAGTGTCAGAGAAACTCCGCGCAAGGCATGGGTGGCGCCAAAGCGTTTGGTGACAGCGTGAAGGCGAAGCCGCGCGACAGGCATTCTGTTATTTGAGGTATTTGTCGAGAGGTGGATAAAGGAGTTCCTGCATGGCAGGTTCCTTCATGTTATCCGGGGTGATGACTACCACTCCTGTGTCCACTTTTTTCTCGACTGAGGCTTTGTTGAGATGGGCGACAATGGCTTTAACTCCGAGGTAACCCATTTTTACAGGGTTTTGGACAACCAGGCCTTGTACATCTCCTTTTTTGAGGGCGTCCACTGATTGTGCTCCCGCATCGAAGCCCACAATTTTCACGATGCCGCGAGCGCGGTTGATGTCGCGCAAGGCCATGGTCATGCCGATGGTGATCGGCTCACAGGGGCAGAAGACGCCCTGAACCTCCCTGCCGTGACGGTTCAAAAGGTTTTGAGCGGCCTGGTAAGCGGAATCACGAGTGGCGCCTGCGTATTGATCGGAGGAGATCAGTTCGATTTTTGGAAATTCCTTTTTCATCGTGTCCAGGAAGCCCGCTTCCCGTTCCTCAGTGCTGGCGGAACCGACCTGGTAACGAAGCAGGATGACTTTTCCGGAGCCGTTCAACAAATTCGCCAGGTGGCGGGCACCGAGCTGTCCTCCCTTGTAATTGTCAGTGGAGACGTAGCTGGTGATGCGGTCTGTTTTGAGGGCGCTATCGATAATGACCACGGGGATGCGGGTTTGCATCGCGGTTTCAACCGGACCGACCAGCGCCTGGGAATCGAGGGGTGCGAGGACGATCCCGTCCACTCGTTGGGCGATGAAGTTTTCAACGACCTGGATTTGCAAATCGCGGTCATCTTCACGAAGCGGGCCTTTCCAGACGATGGTGACCTTGTCGCCGCTGGCTTCCAACTCCTGTTTGGCTTTGATGGCACCTGCGTGAATCGATTTCCAGAATTCATGAGAGGTGCCTTTGGGGATGACAGCGATTTTATAGGCACGGGCCTGGAGCGATGGGGAAAAAGAAAAGACAATGCAGCAGAACGCGAAAAGCAGGATGCGAGGGAACGGGTTCATCAGTGAAGGATAAAAAAGCGGCTGTATTGAAGCAACCAATTAGATGAAAATGAAACGCACGTCACTGTGCCAGATACTCCACCAGGTTCCGCAGTTCCCGCCTTGAGAGAGCAGTTCCCATCTCGGCTGGCATGGCAGAAAGGCCGGGTTGACGAGATTTTATCTGGCTTTTCTGGATCGTGACCAAGCCATCCTCCGGAGAGTTCAGGAGCAGTTCGGAGTCGGTTTCACTTTTCAGGATGCCTGCGTGGCTCGCGCCATCATTAAGGGTGATGAGGAGATTTTCAAAACCGGGAGCCATTTTTGCATTTGGAAAGAGAATCGATTCGAGCAGGTGCTCCCTGCCCTGCTTTTTCCCAAGCCCTGTGAGGTCGGGACCAAGGTCTCCGCCTTCGCCATTCATTTTGTGGCAACGAAGACAGGCGAGATCGGTCCGCTCGACGAAGATTTTTTTACCCTCCTCGGCGTTGCCACCAAAAAGAGATTCGCGGTATTGGGCCAAAGGTTGATCCCCGCGTGATTTCTCGAAACGAGCGAGTTGTTTGATGATGGCAGGGTCGTTGCGTTTGGCGGCAGCTTCGAGGAGTTCCAATTCCAGGCCTTTGTCCAGTTTTTCGTTGAGCAATCGATCCAGGAGCATCAGAAGAATTGGGTCGGTAGCCACCCCTTTCATTTCACCGAGGGCGACGATGGCTGCCTGTTTTTCGGAAAGTGTTCCTTTCTCCAGGGCATTCATGAGTTCCAGGGCGGCGTTGGCAGGTTTTGATTGTGAATTAAAAAGAGCGGCTTCCTTTCGCAATTCCGGGTGGCTGCTTTCCGCGGCTGCCTGCATTGCACGAGACAACTGCGGGGATTTCCATGCGAGAAGCGCCTTGAGTGCGGCAACGCGAACATTGACCTGGTTCTGGTCGTTGGTGAGAAGGGAATAAATGAAGCCGCTGAGGTGATCAAGCCCGAGAGTGACGACACTTTCAATCGCAGCGAGTTGAATTCCGGGGGGACCAGCGAGCAAGGTATCAATTTCTGAAAGTGCGAGACGCGGGGTACGGGCTTCACGTTCTGGAAGGGGACGCCAAAGCCCGATGACCGGGTCGCGCCCGGGCGGCTTCACCCATTGGCCGAGTCGTTGGATGGCTTCGATGCGAAGGGACTCAGGATTGAGCGGATTGATGGCATAATCGGAGAGCGCAAGGGCGTGTTCCAGCTTGCCGAGTCGAAAGTTGGCATTGATCGCCCGTTTTATGACGGGTTCTGAGAGATTGGTTCGCGTGATCAAGGCAGCGAGTTGGGAAATGCCTTGTGTGATGGGCAGGTCATGGATGGCGCGGGCGGCTTCGAGAACAATGCCGCCATCCTCATCATGAAGAAAAGAGACGATCTCGGGGCGGGCCAGTTTACGCATGGCGAGCAGCGCAGCCAGGCGGACGGAGCGGGATTCGTCACGGGAAATCTGCTCGACCAGGGAGGGATCATTCAATCCGACCAGCGCCATGACGGCAGCATGACGAAGGTAAGGGTCCCGATCTGCATTCTCTTCAATGGCGCGAAGGATTCCATCGAGAGCGGCGGGATTGCCCAGTTTGCCAAGTGCCATCAAGGCAAAAAAACGGACCCGAGGCGCCTGGTCCACCAGAGCGGCAACGGCAGCGTCAAAAACAGCGTTGGCACGCACATCGCCAAGGACTTTGAAAATTTGAGCGCGGATTTCAGGGTTGGGATCAGCAACGAACGGAAGCAGGAAAGGAGCGACAAGAGGATTGGTTCGGGCCATTTGTCCCATGGCCCAGATAGCATGGATGCGGGCCATTTCATTCTGGCCAGAGCGGACGATATCGAGGAGGAGATTGGTGGAAAGGAGCCCTATTTCGGCAAAGGTGAATTGCGCCTCCTGTCGAACGCGCTGGTCAGGATGACCCAACAATTTCGCAAATTCATTGAGCGGGCGGTTGGCCACTCCGGTGGCAAGGATTGTCCGAGTGGATTCAGTTACGGGGTCGACCAGGCCATTATCAGGAGTGATTCGATACACTCTTCCCTTTCCCGGTTTCTCCCAACCATCCACCCAATCGAGGATGTAGAGGGCGCCATCAGGTCCGAAATCGACATCAACAGGATAAATGTTCCAAAGCAATTCCCGCAGCTCCGCCAGTTCAAATCCAGCACCGCGTGGCTTCAAACCAATCGAGCGAACACCACCCGGGAAATCGCACATGAAGAATTTGCCATGGAGCATTCCGTTGAGCCCTGTGCCGGGATGGTAAACGATCCCGGCTGGTCCATGACCGATATGGGCGACCGGCGGCAGGATATAAGCTGCGGTATTAGTGGGTGCCAGATGCCAAAGCTTTTCACTGTTCCAAGGGCCCATTTTGGGCAGGTGCTGCCAGCCGATATGCCAGCCACTTTCCCCGCCTTCAACAAGGTAAACCCAGCGTGCGGCATCCCCGCCATCTCCATTGTTATCACCGGTAAAAAGGTTTCCGTAATCATCGAAAGCGAGTTCCTGGGGGTTACGCAGGCCGGTGGCATAAAGCTCAAATTCGGTGCCGTCACGGTTGCAGCGCATGACTGCGCCGGAATCGGGATAACTTACCGTTCGTCCGCCCTGCTCCACATGAAGTCCACGGTCAGCGATGCTAAAATAAATTTTTCCATCCGGCCCAAAGCGGAGGCCGTGCAGATCATGGCCGCCAAAAGAGATGTGAACACCGAAGCCGCTGAGCAGGTTCGTGCGGACATCAACCCGACCGTCAAAATTGGTGTCGCGCAGCAACCAGAGATCAGGGATGCAGGCAAACCAAAGATCGGATTTCCGCGCGAGCACGCCGGCAGCAACTCCGGAAACGGAGGTATTGAAATTGGTGGCGAAGATCGTGGAGGAGTCCGCGCGTCCGTCACGGTTGGTATCGATCAACAACCGGATGGCTTCCGACTCAACCTGGAGGTCGAGGATATCGATGGTTCCATCCCCATTATGATCAGCCTGGAAGCGGGCAAGGTTTGTTTTTCCGGGGGCGAGGGCCTGATTCAGGAAGTTCGAACGATCAAGAACTGTGCGGAATGAGAAATCGGCATCCAGCCAATCACGATGATTTCGAATATCGTAAACTGAAGTCCGCCGTCGATGAGTTTCCACGACGTAAAGCCTTCCCGCTTCGTCAAAACTGAACGCGACGGGATTCAGGAGGAGAGGTTCGGTGGCGTAATGATCAATTTTGAGACCGGGTGCGAGGCGAATTTGTTTAATCCTGGTATCCGGCTCGAGCGCTTTTTCTTTTGCGGCTGCTTCTGCGGCTTTGCGAGCGTCGGCGGCGGGATCAGCCCACAGGTCGAGAGAACAGGTCAGGCAAAGGAGAAGAAAAAAAATCGGAAGGGACATGGCGCGTGAAAATAACGCAAGGGGTGAAAAGCAGAAAGTAAAACTGATGGGCATGAGGCGTTTGACGGGCGAGGCTGGTGAAACATTGAGAGTTTTTGAGGATTTCCCAAGCTGTTGCCGCGCAACATTTGGTTGGCATGAGCATTGCTATTTTTCGAGTCTGTGTGGATTAGCTGAGTTGGTGGTTTGCACAAGTTGGTGTGGGAACTGGAGCACCCCGGTTTGGGCCGGGGTGCTCCAAACTTTTTTACGAGGAGCGATGCGGACAGACGTTGATCGGCATACCGGTTCAAAGAGCGCTTCTAGCCAGAATCGTTTCGTTTCCCTATATTCAAGCGCAGTGAATGCAAATTGTACCGGATAAATTCAGTTCCACGATCAATGAGATGGGGCGGGTGGCGCTCCTGTTCTGGGAAACGGCGAACGCTTTGTTCCGACATAAAGTCGATTGGCGGGATGTGAGTTATCAGCTCTATTTCATTGGGGTCAAGTCGCAATCGGTGGTCCTGATTACCGGCGCATTTACCGGAATGGTTCTGTGTGCGCAAACATACTTCCAATTTCATAAAGTCCGGATGGACACGGCGACCCTGGCTGTGGTGAGTGTCTCGATGTGCAGTGAGTTGGGACCGGTGCTTACCGCATTGATGGTGGCGGGGCGAGTGGGAGCGGCGATGGCGGCGGAGCTGGGGACGATGCGGGTGACAGAGCAGATTGACGCATTGCGCACGCTGGCGACGCACCCTGTTGATTACCTGATTGTTCCACGGGTGCTGGCGACGGTGATCGCGATGCCCTTATTGACCGGAGAAGCGATCACGCTGGGGATTGGAGCAGCCTATATCGTGGGAACATTCCTGCTGAAGATTGACCCGACTTATTCCTGGGCGAACATGCTTTACTACAGCAGCGCCCAGGCGGTGGCGATCGGACTGATCAAGGCATTTATTTTTGGGATCATCATTTCGGTGGTCAGTTGCTACAAAGGGATGAATTGCCGTGAGGGCGCTGAGGGAGTTGGGAAAGCGACGACGGAAGCTGTTGTGACCACTTCCATTTCAATCCTGATCAGCAACTTTTTTCTGACCTTGTTCCTGAATCGGGTTTTTGCGTCATGATCGAAGTGAGAAACCTTCACAAGAGCTTCGGCGCGCAAAAGGTCCTGGATGGCATTTCCTTCGAGATAGGCAAAGGGGAATCTGCAGTGATCATTGGCCGGAGCGGGTGCGGCAAAAGTGTATTGCTCAAGCATCTGGTGGGATTGTTGATCCCGGACTCCGGCGAGGTGCTGATTGATGGGGAAAACCTGGCGGGAATGGATGAAAGGCAGCTGCTGCCGGTGAGACGGAAATTCGGGATGCTCTTTCAAAGCGCGGCGCTATTTGATTCGTTGACGGTGGGAGAAAACGTGGGGTTCGTCCTGCGCCGGGAGAATGAATTATCGCCATCAGAAATCATGCAGCGGGTTGAAGAAACGCTGGAAATGGTGGAACTGCCGGGAATCCAGAACAAAAAGCCGGCTGAACTTTCCGGCGGGATGCGGAAAAGGGTGGGACTGGCCCGGGCGATTGTCTACAAACCGGAAATCATCCTCTATGATGAGCCCACAACGGGATTGGATCCTGTGGTGTCTGACAGTATTGACCAACTGATCTTAAGAGTGTGTGAACAACTGAAAGTCACCTCGGTGGTGGTGACTCACGATACGCGGAGCATGCGGCGAGTGGGGAACCAAATAATCATGTTGGTGGGGGGGAAGGTTTATGCGAATGGAACCCCGGATGAGATATTCAATTCGCAGGACCCGGTGATCCATCGATTCGTGAACGGGATTTCTGATCCCAAGGAACATAATTTTTGATATGAGCAAAGCGCGTCTGGAATGGAAAGTGGGGCTGTTTGTGATTATCAGCCTCGTTTTCATTGGGCTGTTGATCATGAAATTCAGCAAGGGCGCTGGATTGTTCACACCGACTTACCAGCTGAACCTCAGATCTGAGGATGTGGGGGGGATTATTCCGGGAGCGGCTGTGCTGATGTCCGGAGTGAGAATCGGCAGCGTGCAGGAAACAGACCTGGAAGAAGGGGGAAGAAATGTGCTGATTCGAGTCGAGATCCTGAAAAAGTATCGTATCCATGGCGATTCCCTGTTCGCGATCAAGCAGGCTGGATTCCTGGGGGACCGGTTTGTTTCTGTTTTTCCGGGTGAGAACAAGGCCCCGGTGCTGGAGGATGGAGCCACAGTGGATTGTGAACCGCCATTTGACCTTTCCGAGGTGGCAAAATCCACCGCAGGTTTGATGAAGCGGGTGGAGGCAACGGTCAGCCAGTTGAATGGAGCGGTGGAGCGGATTGATAAAACATTGCTGACGGAACACACCTTGACGAACCTTACGGCGGCTTTTGTCAATTTCAGGGTTTTATCAGACAGGGCATTGCTCGCAGTGGATAACGTGAACAGTTTTGTTGAAACAAATACCCCACCACTCGGCAACGCCATCAGCAACTTCAACAATTTTTCAGCACAGCTGAACGAGGTGGCCGATGAATTGCATCTTACGCTGGAAACGAACCGGGTGGAGTTGACCGCCACAGTCAAGAACCTGCAGGAAGCAACCCGGCGAGTGAATGGATTGCTTGAAGACATCAAGGAAAAACCGGGTTTGGCGGGGACGTTGATTTACAATGAAAGACTGGCGAGGAGCATGGAACTGATGGTGAGTAATTTTTCCGTTTTCAGCAGCAATTTGAACAACAAAGGGTTGTGGGGGGTGATCCGCAAGCCAAAGAAAAACGATTAGGGTATGTCGATCTGGGTTGTCCGGCTTTTATTTTTAAGTTTGTGCATGCTGGGGGGGTATGCGGTCAGCCAGGTGCAACCGACGCTGATCGAGCATGGCTATCTGGGAGTGATCATTGGTTTTGGTTTGGGAAGTTTGCTGATCGCGATTGATGAGATGTTGAAGGGATTTTCCCTGCGGGCGTTTTCATCGGCGACTTTTGGCCTGGCACTGGGGAGCCTGGTGGCATGGATGATCGACCGGTCAGACCTGTTTATTTATGCGGATGAACGCCCAACCCGCTGGTTGATACGCCTGTCGCTGTTTTTAAGCTTCAGCTACATTGGGATGATCCTTGCGATGAGGAGCAACAAGGAGGATTTCTCGCTGATTATTCCTTACGTGAAATTTTCCGCGCAGAATGTTCCGAACAATTTGATCGTGCTGGATACGAGCGTGATTATTGATGGGAGAATCGCGGATCTGGTTGAAAGCCGTTTTGTGGAGGGGACGGTGATTATCCCGCGTTTTATCCTGAAGGAATTGCAGCAAATTGCCGACGCACCCGATCCCATTCGCAAAGCCCGGGGAAGGCGGGGACTTGAGACACTCAGCCGGATTCAGCGGAGCAAGAGTATCGAAGTCAAAATTCATGATGGCGATTACCCGGAAGAACCGACGGTGGATTCCAAGCTGATCAAGCTGGCGCGAGTCCTGGGAGGAAAGATTTACACGAACGATTTCAACCTTGGAAAAGTGGCGGAGCTGCAGTCCGTGCAATATTTGAATTTGAACGTGCTGGCCACCGCGATGAAAACGGTGTTGATCCCCGGGGAAACGCTGAACCTTAGAATCGCCCGCGAAGGGAAGGACAAGGGCCAGGGTGTGGGCTATCTGAATGATGGCACGATGGTTGTGGTCAACCATGCGCAATCGTTGATCGGCCAGCAAATCGATGTGCAGGTGCAATCCACGTTGCAGACAGGAGCGGGAGTTATTGTCTTTGCCGAAATCAAACAAATCACGCACACATGAAATCCAGCACCGCAGTTGTTTACACCACGTTCAACCTGGCAGATGCGGAGTTGGTTCGCAGTCGATTGGAATCAGCAGGTTTTCACGCTGAAGTGTTGAATGAAACGGCAGCATTGACGCTGGAGGGATATGCGCTGGCGGCGGGAGGGGTGAGGGTGGTGGTGCCCGCCTCCGAAGCTGAGGATGCCAAACAATTTTTGAAAGATGATGAAGCGCAAAGCGGCCAGCAGGAAAATAATTAAGGCGGGGGTGCTGGAAAAACTTCAGCAGCAACTGGCAGCGGACGAACTGGCGCTGGATGAACCGACCCGGGAAAAGCATTCAGGGGATAAATGGTTTGCCTCTTCGCTTCCTGACGCGGTGGCTTTTCCATCCGACACTGCCGCTGTTTCGAGGATTTTAAAATTCGCGAGCAAGCATCAGATCCCGGTGACCCCACGCGGTGCCGGCCACGGTTATGTGGGTGGTTGCGTCCCTTCCAAAGGAGGGATTGCTCTTTCCATGATGCGGCTCAACCGGATTATCGAGATCAGCCCGGATGATTTTGTCGCTGTGGTGCAGCCTGGAGTCCTGACCGCTCAGCTTCAGGGTGAAGTGGAAAGGCTGCGACGGTTTTATCCCCCTGACCCTGCCAGCAGGGCGGATTGCAGCATTGGTGGGAATATTGCGACCAACGCCGGGGGACCACGCTGCCTGAAGTATGGGGTGACCAGGGATTATGTGCTCGGGCTGGAAGTTGTTTTGATCAATGGCACGGTCATTCGGCTGGGGAGCCGCACGCATAAGAACAAATCCGGTTTTGACCTGACGAAGCTTTTTGTCGGTTCGGAAGGAATGCTGGGTGTGGTGACGGAAGCCACACTCAAACTGCTTCCCCTGCCCCCTTACCGGGCCTGTTTGGGGATTGGTTTTCGCTCGATGCCGGATGCGCTGCAAACGATCCGAACCATTTTTGATGGGGGCATTTTGCCTTGCGCACTGGAACTGGCCGATGCATTTACGCTGGCCGCAGCGAGGAAAAGAACCGGGAGCAAACGGCTGGACGGCTGCAAGGCGCATATCATCGTGGAGCTGGATGGCCAGCCTGATTCGGTGCGGGGAGATCTGGCCGTCCTGGAACATCTGGTCAGGAAGACCCCGACCACGTTTATTGAGCGGGCGTTCGGGCCGGAAGAATGCGAAAAACTGTGGAGCCTTCGGCGAGAGTTTTCCTACAGCCTTCGTGACACAGGATTAACCAAGCTCAATGAAGATATCGTGGTGCCGCGTGGACGATTGCAGGAATTGTTTACCTTTACCGAGGGTTTGGAAAAGAAGCATGGGTTTCCCGTGGCTTGTTTTGGCCATGCGGGGGATGGCAATATCCATGTGAATATCATGGTGGATCGCACCCAGGCGGGAGCGGAGCAAAAATCCTACGCGGCCCTGGATGAGGTTTTTGCCAAAGTGATTGAGCTTGGCGGAGTGATTACTGGCGAGCATGGGATTGGCCTTGCCAAAAAACCGTGGTGGCCGCTGGCGGCATCCAAAAACCTGCGGCAACTGCACCAGGCAATCAAGAGCGCACTTGACCCGGATGATCTGCTCAATCCCGGCAAGTTTGTGTAGCCCGGCTTACCGCAACAATTTTTGGCAGGCTGACCGAAGTTTTTGTAACTGGTCAAGCGTTTTGGCTTCAATGTAGCAACGGACCAATGGCTCAGTGCCGCTGGCGCGAAAGGCGACCCATTCATTGTTCGGCAGGAGGAATTTGTAACCATCAGTGGTGATGAACTTTTCCACTTTGAAGGAGCCCACCTTGTCCAAACCGGCCCCCAATCGTTGCAGCAGTGCTTCTTTTTTTTCTGGAGGGATGGCGATATTCAGACGGTCGGTGTGGAACTCCCCGGTCTGTTTTTCCAGATTTTGCAGAATCGCTTTCAGCGGGCGTTTTTCGGTGGCGGCCAGTTCAGCCATCAAAAGACAGGCGAGAATACCATCTTTTTCCGGCACGTGCCCTTTGACGCTTAACCCGCCGGACTCCTCGCCGCCGACAATGATCGGCTCCTGTTCCATCAGGGCGCCAATGTATTTAAAGCCGACGGGAGTTTCATGCACGGTTACTCCAAGCAGTTTGGCCACTGAGTCAACCTGGTGGCTGGTGGGGACGGTTCGAACGACAGCGCCGCTCCAGCCGCGGTTTTTTTTCAGATGATAGAGTGCAAGGGCGAGGATTTGGTTTGGCGTCAGCCAGGTTCCATCTCGGTCCACAATACCGAAGCGGTCTGCGTCTCCATCGAGGCCGAGGCCGAGGGTCGCCTTGCCTGAAGCAATGATCTCGCGGGCTTCGCTCATGCCTTCGGCATTCGGTTCAGGATGATGGCCGCCGAAGAGAGGGTTTGGCTTATCATGCAGCACGGTGACTCGTGCGCCTGCCTCTTCCAAAAGGGTATCAAGGTAACCACGCCCCGTCCCGTACATGAGTTCAACGGCGATTTTTAACTTACCTTTGCGGATCGTTTCCAGGTCGATGAGTTTTTTGATCTGTTTAAAATAGGCGGGGCGCGGGTCGAAGCTGGGGCAGGAAAAGGTGCCGATCACCGCCGATTTCATTGACCATTGCTGTTTCATCAATTCAACAACGGTGGCTTCGATTTGTTTGGTGACCTCAGGATGTGCAGCAGCGCCGTTGGCGGTTGAGAATTTCAGTCCCTGGTATTCCGCCGGATTATGGCTGGCAGTCATGTTGATGCCACCAATGGCTTTTCGCACCCTGATGGTGTGGGCAATCACAGGGGTTGGCGCATCCCGTTCACAGAGCAACGGTTCAAGACCTGCCTGTTGAAGCACCTCTGCCGAGGCGAGGGAGAACTCGCGTCCCAGAAAGCGGGTATCATGACCGATGATCACAACCGGCTTGCTGCCGTAAAGAGGGGATTCTTTGTTTGCGAGTTCCTTTTTGAGGTAGAGCGCGATTGCCTGGGTGGCAAGGCGGACATTTTCAAAGGTAAAATCGCGCGCGATCAGACCGCGCCATCCCGACGTGCCGAATTTGATCATATTGCAGGAGAAAAATCAGGAGCGCTTCCAATCGAAAGCACCCTTTTTGAGAGCGTAGATGTACCCGATGAACAGTATCCCGAGGAATGAAAGCATGGCGCCGAAGATCAAGTCCGGCTGTGTTTTCAGCATATCCTTGTAAACGACGGCCCATGGATAGAGAAACACCACTTCGATATCAAAAAGAATGAAAAGCATGGCAACGAGGTAGAACTTCACTGAAAGGCGCGAGTTACCCTCCCCGACAGGCACCATTCCACATTCGTAAGCGCTGTCCTTGACTTTATTGCGTAATCCGGTTTTTCCCAACAGCACAGAAAGGAAGAGATTGCCCGCGGCAAAGGCAATCGCCACCCCCGCCAACATCAGGACAGGAATGTACTGGCTCAATTGATCCATGCCAAAAGCTAGAAAGTGGCAGGGCAATTGGCAAGTGGAATGCCAGCACCCGCTATTCACTCATGAATGTGGCGTGGCATTGCGGACAGTTGCGTCTCTCGTCATTCGGCAACTGCTGATCGCATGCGCTGCAAACCCAACGATGCGATTTCCGCCAGCCGTAGCCAATCAAAACCACTCCCGCCAAAGTCCCCCAAGGCCAGAAGCCGACCAGGAGGACGCCGGCAATTTCACAGGACAGCCCCACTTTGCCAAAGGTCCTGCGACGGATTTTACTGGCAAATGGCTGGAGATTGCCGGGCAAAACAAGTGAATGATGACAACTGGTGCACTCGACCTGACGACCTGCATCCGACCTAAGATAAGCGAACAGGTAACCGCATTGTCGGCATCGACATGTCAGAGTGTCCATGGGGTGGCCCAAAGTAGCAAATTATTGGCAGCGTTAAAGATTATTCAGGTGACCCCACCGAAGGTCTGGATTTCAGGCCCTGATCGTTGTTGCATCTTCGCAGATCTGCCTGTGGATGCTTCTGGCTATCAGATTTAAGAAAAACTGTATTTTGCCGATGGAATCAAGGAATGCGCTTTGGCAGGTCACTGAACAGCTTTGCCGCAAGAACTTACGAATAATAATCGGAATGAGGATCAAACCCATTTTGATTATCGAATGTGAGAATTAAAAGCTTGGCAAGCTAAGTGCTGTCTGCTAAGTGTGCAAAAAAGAAAATATCAGGACACTTTCGGAACTGCTGGTAACTGCCACACCAGCGGTGAAGACGCAAAAACGCGACCGGTGTCTTTTCTTTTTGTAAATGACGTAATTACCATGAAAAAAACCTTGATCTTGAGCGGCGTGCTGCTTGGCCTCTCAGGTTTTGTGACCTCAAGCGCGGCAGAGTACACCTTTTCCACAACCACGTCGGATTTCATGATCGACGCAGGGGTTCGGAACCAGGGGTATTGGTCTCCCACACGCGGAAACAGTGACAGCAATCAGGGAGTCATTGCTGGTCTTTATGCCGAAACTGAAGCGGGAAAAAGAGTTGTGCATTCAATTGCCAATTTTTTCACCTTCAATCTCAGCGGACTGAACCTTGCCGGAAAACAGATTACCTCGGCACGTATCGAGCTCACCACATTAGCTTATGGTTCACCTGACTCGAGCGAAATTTTCCAGCTGCATGATGTTTCGACACCCTATTTGACCCTGAACAACAATAACTCTGCCAATGCAGGAATTTACGGGGATTTGGTCGGGGGCGATGTTTATGGGAGTGTGGAAATTTTCAAGACTGCCGCAGCAAACAGCCTGCAAACGATCCAGCTGAATGCGAATGCGATTGAGGATATCGCTCTTAATGCAGGCGGCTGGTTCTCGGTTGGGGGCAGTGTCCCAACAGCTGAGACCTATTACAACGGTAATGGGCTTCTCTGTGGGGAATACATCATGGCAGGCGCGGTGGGCAGTTCCGTTCAACGTCTGGTGATCACCACTGAAGACCTTGAGCAGCAGGTTTTTAGGACTGATTTCCAACAAGTTCCTGTGCCGGAAGTGCAGCATTACGCAATGATCCTGGGGGCAGGCCTCGTTGGTTTGGACATTCTCCGCCGCAAGCGCAAAGTTTAATCAATTCTCAATTTTACGAAAGCCGCCGTGGGAATCCATGGCGGCTTTTTTGTTTCAAGAATCGCTGGATGATCATTCCTCTGAAATCTTTTGCTCTTTTGCAGCCAGAAAGCGTCGCTGACCGTGTAAAACCAATTCCTTTGCCACTTCCGGGCCTGATCTTCTAAGCACTTTGAAGGTTTTTCCTGCAACGGTATTGTAGGAAACAAAAAAATGCTCAATTTGCTCCAACAAGTCAGGATTCAAGCCTGTTAAGGTGGAGATGTGGCAAAAGCTTTGCATTTTTTCAGCCGTGGCAATCAAGCGGTCATTCCTCTCGGTTCGTCCGTTTTGGGTTTGCTTCGCCTGAAGTGCCCCAATGAGTTGCGCCCTGACCAGACAGCCTGGAAACGCGGGCTCCTCCATCAAAAGCAGCACATCCAGCGGATCCCCATCATCCCCCAGAGTGGAAGGGACAAAGCCAAAATCAAAGGGGAAGACAGCACCGGCAGGTAACACCTTTTTCAAGCGAAAGAGCTTGAGGTCAGAATCGTAGTTGTACTTGTTGCGACATCCTTTCGGAGTTTCAATGATGACATTCAACATCCCTCTCGCCTCATCAAAGGGGGGCAAATTCATAATCGCGGATTCCAAACCCATGTAACCTCCTGGATTATTATACCATACTTTGGGACCGGGAACTCACAAACAATGGACAGTCATCAGCTCTGACACGGGCGAAGGGCAGGCATATCGAGGATGCCTATCTCACAATCGAGTTCTGATTTCCCCCAATCCACCGTGCCTACTCGTTCTCCGGCTGGACCTCTGCCAGATCAGCAAAGAACGGCAACAGATGGTCTGGAAGATGTCCCTGCAAACCTGAAAGCCCGCCGAACGACTTCCATGTACCCGCACCCTTGATGGCAAACCTATAGCCTTTGTTTGGGTGCCATCCGACGGAAATCACCTTCGGTTCGAAAGTAGAGACACTCTTTGCAAACCATTGCTTTCCTTGCTCCATCAGGATTCCTGCCCGCTGTGGTCCGAGTTTGCTCGCCATCAATGCCGTCAGCCGCTCGCTGAACTGTGCCCCGGCCTCCACAGGGGGCCGCAGTTCGATTGTCATTTTCCTGCCTTCGATTTCATTCACTCCCGGCAAATGGTTCGTACTTAAAAACACATTTGTCAGCTCCAGGTTCCTGAACCGCTCCAGTTCTGCAGCCATAAACTGATCCAGCTCCCTCCTGGTCTCTGAGTTGATCCCCAACACTTCCGCGACTCCTCGATTCAGTTCCCCGTTCTTCGAGAACGGCTCCATCGGGATTTGGGCCAAAATGCCCTTGGACACCCACACGAACGGTGAGGCTGGGTTCCACTCCGGCAATGCTTCCGGGGGTTCAGCCCATTGTGATTCTGAAGACATGGCGACGAACTCGACCTTCGCGTTCGATTCAGCCGCCCGGGCAAATTCCGCCGCGATGCTCTCTCGTCGAAGCTCCTCCTGGAGAGAGTTGATCTCGACTCGCAATCGGCTGCCTTCACTTTCCAACGCTGAAATTTCAGCCGTCATCTTTTTCAATTCAGCCCGGCTCCTGGTCACACGCGAATACTGGTGCAAAATCATCCACAATCCCGCGGCAAGGAGGACAAAAGTGAAAATTGCACGCGATCTCATCGAAATGCCTCGGTTGAAGCCGTTTCACTTCGCTTCTGGAGCGCCAGCATGATCCAGTCCTGCAGGTAATGGGCCATCATTGCTGGCACCTCCTCCGGCTCCCTCCAGAGCGACATCGAGCCTTCCTCGAACTGTATCTGCCACCAAAGGCGCCATCCCTGTTCAGGGTCCGGCGCTTTGCATGTGATCGAATGCGCGACCGCCGCGAGCGAGTCACTGGACCGGCTGTCTCTGGACTCCGGGTCAAGGGGCAGCCAATCTGCCAGCCCCTTTCGGAACACCTCAAACCGCTCTTGCCCCAGCAACTCTTCAGCCGCCCTTAAATATTCGCCCCTGAGCTTTTGATACTCCTCCCTCACATCCGCGAACTTGAAAATTCGTTCTTCAGCAGCCGGATTTTTGATCGTATCTCCCGCTATCGGCGCTTCGTAAGTCATTGAACGCGCTTGCACCGCCTGAAATGAAACCAGGAGCGAATCCGTCGCCTCTTGTAATTGTGCCGTTTCATCTTCATTCAGTTGCAGCAATTCAATCATTGGCCTGCTGATCTTTCCCGTGACGTTTGTAAACGCCGAAAGGTTCAAATATTTCAGGTACTCTTTGGGCATGCGGACAACTGGACGCTCGTCACTCCATTCATATTGCTGCACTTCTCCCCTTTGTTTCCGCAGCCGGAATTCATCAGCACGTGCTTCCGCCAGTGTCCGGTCATTCCGCACGCGCACGAACGCCTGCCGCATCTCATCCCGTTCCTGCGTTAACTCCGCGAGGACTTGCTGTTGCTGCCCGATCTGGGCAAGCAAATCCGTGCGCTTCCCCGAGAGATCCAACCCCGCCTTCATCTGCAACAATATTGGGACCGAGAACACAGCCGCGCATAGCACCGCTGTCTTTACTTTGGACATCACCATAAGATTGAATGCTAGAAGCTTGAGCCCTGACGCTGCCCCGGCTCCGATGCCACATTGTGCCACGCTGCTCGCAAGCATGGCGGGAGCTGCCTGCGCCCCCGCATCAAACACCGCTGCAAGACCACTCCCCGCCGGGACCGCGAATCCTCTCGTGCGGAAGAACGCCGTCAACCGTTCCAACGCCCGGGAAACTCTTTTGCGCGCCGCATCTTCATCCACCCCCAGCTCCGCCCCGACCTCCCGCAGGCTCTTTTTCTCGAAAAACCTGCTGATGACAGCAGTCCGGTCGTTTTCACGCAGGGAAAGGAGTGCTTCATCCAAAATCGGCACCAACGCTTCCAATGGAGAATGTCCTTCAGCAAGGGCATGAATTTCAGCTGCGGTCCGTTCCCGGTGCTTTCGGCGCAATTCGCTACGGATTCGTGCGCGGGCTTCAAACAATGTTGTTTTGTGCAGCCACCCCGCAAGAGTCTCGTACCCTGCCAATCTTGGAGCCTTTCGAGACAGTGTCACAAACACATTCTGGGTGATCTCTTCAGCCATTCCACGGTCCCCCACCTGTCGCAACGCCGTCGCAAAAACCAGGTCCACATGCCTTCCAACCAGAGAACGAAAGGCGGGTTCCGCCCCCTCCTTGACGTAGGAGCAGACGAGCGCGCCATCACTGAGTCTGTCGTTCATTGACACAATATATCTGCCGCACTCCGCAAAAACCGGACAAACAGACAGAGACTATCAATCGTTCTGTTCTACCACAGCTTCACATCAGCATCCGAACTGACGCGCACACGCTTGAATCTGATTAATGTAAACGTTTGATCTCACTGTTAAAGCGTGCCACACAAACCCAATACTGTTTTAATTGACAGCATTCAAACGAGGCTCTAAGCTCTCATCCATGTCAGGAAAAATTATGACCGATTGACCAAATAATCAGCAACTGAAACCCGGTGACTTTTCCGGTCCGCCCACTCGACGCCCCGGCAAAGCCCCCAATACAACAAAAGACCACCCATGGTTCACGCTACCTCCATGCCTCGACCCGGAACAGTGCCGGTCATAAATAATGAAAGACATCCAGTATGCCCAACCAACCCCTGTAACCTATGACCATATTTAAGCATTTACCGAAACATGCTTCACGACCATGTCATCTCACCGAGATCCATCGCTCCATGGCACAGACCCTGCGAAACAGCCCGGACAAGGCCCCAGCCACACTGGGAAAGGCTTGGAATTCCCACTTGTTCCCACTTCCTCCCAACCCGTCCCAGACAGTTCCCACCCATCTCCCACAGCCATGATTCAATAAGTACCTGCTCATGAAAGAATTACCCATTTTCGGCGTTGTTAATTCCCACCAAATTCTCCTTGGCCCCATGTTCATATTTGTTTCTACAAGTCATCCACAGCCAGGATCTGATTCGATCTATGAACTTCAAAAGACTAGGGTGAAGGATGACCCAATTGTAAAGTGAACGAAGGAGGTTTAGTTTGGTTGAAGGGATAGATTATGAAGTTGGATTCGGGAAAAACAGTGTCTGTATGGTGGGAATCAACCAGGATGGCGGTTCCAACTCCGCTGCACTCGGATTTGCGCACGGAGATATGCATCATAGGCGCTGGTATTTCCGGTTTAACCACTGCTCTTTTACTGGCGGAGGAAGGTCATCAAGTAGTCGTGCTGGATGACGGCCCGATTGGAGGCGGCGAAACGGGGAGGACCACTGCGCATATTGTCAATGCCCTTGATGACCGATATTACGATTTGGAAAGCATGCATGGAATAGACGGCATTCGCCTGGCTGCCCAAAGCCACAGTGCGGCCATCGACAAGATTGAGGAGATTGTCACCAAGTATCATATCGAATGCGATTTTAAGCGGGTGGATGGGTTTCTATTTGAGCCCCCGGGGGGTGATCCCAGGAACATTGATCGCGAATTTGAGGCCGCACAACGCGCCGGATTGCCGGTGGAACTTGTTGAAAAAGCGCCAGTGCCATTTGATACCGGCAGGGCATTGCGATTCCCGAGGCAGGCTCAATTCCATCCATTTAAATATCTTCGCGGCCTGGCCGAAAACATACTTAAGCTGGGAGGGTCCATTTATTCTGAAGCACATGTCTGTGATCTGCATGAAGAGACACCCTTGCGCATTATCACTACAGGCGGACGAACGGTCATCGCGGATGAGGTGGTGATGGCAACCAATACGCCTGTGAATGATCGGTTAGTGATTCACAATAAACAGGCCGCTTATCGGACGTATGTTGTGGGGTTAAAAGTTCCTCGTGGAAGCCTTAAAGCAATTTTACTTTGGGACAATGACATGCCGTATCATTACGTTCGGCTTGATCTCAGCAGCGCCTCCAGTGGTGAAAGTGATATCCTGATTGTGGGCGGAGAGGATCACAAAACCGGGCAACCGGACGCAGATGAGAAGCCATTCCAGAATTTGATTGATTGGACGCGGCAGCGTTACCCGATGGCTGGCGAAGTTCTTTATCGCTGGTCCGGGCAGGTCATGGAACCGGTCGATAAACTTGGATTGATTGGACGAAATCCGGTTCACGGTCGAAAAGTGTATGTCATCACAGGAGACTCCGGGAATGGAATGACGCATGGGACGATTGGCGGGATGTTGGTGACTGATTTGATCGCGGGCCGGGAAAACCGGTGGGAGACCTTATATGATCCTGCCCGTAAAACGTTCGCGAAAGAATCCGTCAAGGAATATGCGCGTGAGAACCTCAATGTTGCGGCCCAGTATAGCGATTTGCTTAAGCCCGGGGAGGTCAAGTCAGTCGATGAAATCAAGCGAGGAGAGGGCGCAATCCTCCGCCGTGGAGGACATATCGTGGCCGCTTATCGCGATGAGAACGGAGCGTTGACTGAGCGGTCGGCCATCTGCCGTCACCTCGGATGCGTGGTCCGCTGGAATAACCTTGAGAAAACTTGGGATTGTCCCTGTCATGGATCGCGGTATGACGGATATGGCAGTGTGTTGAACGGTCCGACAATTAATCATCTGAAGGAAATTTAGGTGGGTGGTGTCACTATCGCGTTTGCTATAAGCGTTGCGGCAAATCAGGAATCCAACGCTTCTTCGCCACACGTATTGTTTTACGTGGGTTTGCATCCTACTTCATGCTTTTGATAGTCTGCTCGTTTGAATGGGAGCCGCTGGCTAGGTGGTCAAGGCAGGTACGAGATCAAGCAATTGCACAAATGTGCGTTTGGAGGAACTTCTAAAAGCGATGTGAAGTTTTGCGGTCGTGAAAAAATGAGTTAACCTTCCTGTCCCACGCCCAGGTCCGCGGTGAACGCCTTCCTGTTCCATGGGTAAGTATGAATGTCAGAAATATATTGGTTGCAGAAGACAATCCGGACGATGCCTTGATTTTTAAAATGATGTTTCGCCGTTCCGGCGTGTCCCACCAGATGCATATGGTGGATGATGGGGAACAGGTCATTGCATGGCTTGAAGGAAGGGATGGTTTTATGGATCGCCAGAAGTATCCTTTGCCTGACCTTTTGATACTTGATCTGAAAATGCCCATTAAAGGCGGTTTTGAGGTGCTGGATTGGTTGCGTGGGCAGGAAGGTTTTGGCAAGGTCCCAAGCTTGATCCTCAGTTCCTCCGATGACCCAAAAGATGTGAAGAAAGCGAGCGAACTTTGTGTGACCGGGTATTTTATCAAGTCACCAGATCTTCATGACGTAATGGATTATTTAAGGAAGTGGGCTTAACCGATCAGGCGGGAAGTTCCACCCAAAAACGGCTTCCTTTACCAGATTCTGATTCAACGCCGGCTTTACCGCCCATTCGTTCGGCGCCCTTTTGAACTATGGCCAGCCCGATGCCGGTTCCAGGGTATTTATTAACGGGATGAAGGCGTTGGAAAACACCGAAAATTTTGTTCAGCCCTTCCGGACGGATGCCAATCCCATTATCCTCAATCCAAAGGCGGACTTTGTTGTCACGCTTTTCGCTGCAAATGTGAATTTTTGGTGATTCTCCCGGTTTCACGAATTTCAGGGCATTTGTAATGAGGTTCGTGATGATCAGATTAAGCGTGGGCTCAAAAGCAACGACTGAGTGAAGGGTGCCGATTGTAATCTCTCCGGCACTCCGCTGAATTTCATCGGCCAGGAATCTCATCACGTCAGCCACCACTTTTTCCAGTGGGACATTTTCGAATTTAAGTTCGGTGCGGCTAAGACGGGAATAGGTGAGCAGGTCATTGACCAACCGATCCAGCCGCTGGGCTGATCTAAGGATGCGTGTGGCGTATTCGCGGCCTTCCGCGTCCAGTTGTTTGTCGTGACTATCGAGCAGCGCCTGCGCAAAGCTCTGCTGTGTGCGGAGGGGAGATCGCAGGTCATGCGCCACGGAATAACAAAAAGTTTCGAGTTGCTCTGTGGTTTCACGCAATGATGCTGTGCGCTCCTGCACCCGATCTTCAAGCTCCTCTTTGGTTTTCTGCAGGGCAAGTTCAACTCCCCTGCGATGTGCTATTTCGCGTTGCGCGGTTTCAAAAAGGCGGGCGTTGTCAATTGCCACGGCTGCCTGCGCTGCAATGCCCACGATCAGCCGTTCGGATCGTTCGGTGAACACACCCGGTTCAGGATGACCAAAGAAAAGCCCACCGATGACCTCCCCAGACCTCGAAATGACGGGGGCGGCCAAATAGCTGCGGACGGGAAGATGGCCTTTTGGCATGCCGTGATGCGGAGCCATGGTGCCATAACGGGAATCCCTGGTTACGTCATCCAGACGCACGATGCCATCGCCTCGAAATGTGGGATGAAAGATGGGTGTGTTGCGTGGCAGGCCGAACTTTTCAAAAGCTTCCCGAGGAGCGCCGGACAAGGTGTAGAGCAGATAAGACTCACCCTTTTCGTTAACGGAATTATAAAAGAAAGCGCCAAATTTTGCGCCACTCAATTTTGTGCCTGCGTCCGTGACCTGTTGCAGAAGCTTCTCCAGATTCAGTTCTGATGCAATGGCAGACCCGGTGTCATTCAACAATTCGAGGATGCGCGTTTCTTCCTCAAGTTCCTGGCGGGCTTTCCGCGCTTCATCAATGTTTGTGTTTGTCCCAAACCATCGGATCACCTGTCCTTCCGTATCCTTCATAGGACTCACACGCGTAAGAAACCAGCGAAACTCGCCGTCCGCCCCACGGAGTGGAAACTCCATTTCGAAGGGCGTCCCCGTCCGGAGCGACTCGTTCCATCGTTCATTTACGGAGGGCAAAATCCTGGGATCATGGACAGCCTGCCAGCCCCATCCTTGCATTTGCTCAAAAGTTGTTCCTGTATATTCGTACCAACGACGGTTGTACCAGAAAACATTTCCGTTTGCTTCAGCCATCCATGCAAGCAAAGGAATCGAATCAGCCATAGTTCGCAGTTGCTCCTCGTTGCGCCGCAGTGACTCTTCAGCCTGTTTTTGCCTTGAGATATCACGCGCAATTTTCGAGGCTCCAATGATCCTGCCTTCTGCATCCTTTACTGGCGAAATTGTCAGGGACACATGGATATTTCTGCCGTCCTTGGTTTTGCGAACGGTCTCAAAATGCTCCACGCGATGGCCCTGCCCAATACGCGAGATAATTTGAGGCTCTTCTTGCAGGCGATCCATTGGGAACAGCCGGGTGATGGATTGCCCGATCATTTCTTCCGCTGTGTAGCCGAATATTTTTTCGGCCGCTTTATTCCAGCTCGTGATGATTCCATCGAGTCGTTTGCTAATAATCGCGTCATCGGAAGAATCGACAATGGAGGCCAAAAGCTGTGCTGCGCGGGCGGCGGCCTTCTGAGCCGTCACGTTGCGCGCGATTTTGGAAGCCCCAATAATACGGCCGGATGCATCCTTGACCGGTGAAATCGTCACTGAGATATCCAATAATGTTCCATCCCTGGTGCGACGAACTGTTTCAAAATGTTCGATTTTTTGGCCATTGCGAATTTGGCTCAGCACATAACTTTCTTCATGAAGCCTGTCCTCAGGAAAAATCCTGGTGATTGATTGGCCCACCATTTCTGCGGCTGAGTAGCCGAAAATTTTTTCCGCTGCCTTGTTCCATGTTGTCACGATCCCGTCCAAAGTTTTGCTAATGATGGCGTCATCTGATGAATCGACGATCGCGACATAGATGGCACGCTCCTGATGGGCTCGCCGCAATTCAATGTTTGCCTGGTCTGTTTCCTCGATCTTTCGCTGCAGTTCCTCGTTGGCTGATTGAACTTTTTCCCTGGAGGTCTGCAATGCCTCGTTGCCCGATGGAGACTGCGGATTTCCCGCAGAGGATTCGGGACCGCTGGCCGATTGAGATGGCTTTGCAGTTCGTTCAGACCTGGACTTCATTAATCAGAAACGACAATCCAGCTATTATTCAAAAATTTCAAGGGAGCGTCCATCCGGGTTCCCCTGAGCAAGAGATGCACTCAAGGCCTTTCGGAGCAAAACGTTTTCAATGCTCCACTCTGTGGACTACTGGAGGAGGGAATTGAAGATCTCGGCGTGGGCTTGTTTTGCAGCGCATGGCGGTCCTGCGTGGTAGCGCATTGTGGCTGTGCGAGGTAAAACAATAATTTCGGTGTAGCTGACAGTTGCGGCATCCGCTCGGTGCATGCAAGTCGAAAAAGGGCCGCTTTGCGGAAGATGAGAACGATGCAATCGGCGCAGCCAGTCCATGCCGCCTGCAGAGCGTTGATCAAGCGCTTGCTGAAATGTTTTGCCACGCACGCGTTGCGCAGTCCGTTCATTGAAGCCTGATGAAATCCATTGCTGAGTGTTCCAATGATGAACTTTTCGAATCAGTTTTTGCAAGTTCCAGCGCCATTCAACGATTTCGCTGGTGGCCGGAAAAATTCCCACAAGGCGGAAAGGGTTGATCCGGTAAAGCGGCAACCTTTGAAGGGCAATATCAGCAACGTCGGGTGAAATAGCGGCGCTGACTGAATTGACCACTTCACCCCGACTAACCGCATTATCGACAACGCGCGTGGTGATGGAGTACCAGTTGATAAGCGCGTAGCTCACTCTACAGTCATTCAAGGCAATCCAGGTTCCACCTCCGGGTTCGGAGGGTGAAATGATGACGTGACCGTCCAGGATTTTTTTGTTCGGAGGTCGCCCGGTGAGGCGTGACAATTTTTCATCACGGTTCATGCCAAGGGCGTAACCGCGCTTGCGTGCGATGAAGGTCACGGTGCACATGTCAGTCGGCTGACGGATAGCTCGCAGATAGTTTTGTGTAATCCCGCCAGGCCCGCCAGACCTCCGCCACTTTCATGGGCGTGACGCCGCGCAGGCGGTTGGCGGAACCAATGGCAAAGACTGTGCCCCATTGCCTGAAGAGAGTGCGGTAGGCCGACCAGAGTGAATTGCGAGCATCATAAATGCTCGTGGCTTCAGATGCAGCGCCGTTGAGTTCAATAATGAGGAAATTCCTTCCGGCGCAAAGATCATCCTCGCTGGTAAACCGGATGTCGTAGCGCCCGATGAAAAAGCCATCGAGCTTGCGCGAAATTTCGTCGATACGCGCCTCCAGTTCCGTGGTCCAAAGGCGCATCCCATCACGAAAAATGCACCCCTGGGCATGATTGCCAGCTTCGACCAGTTTCAGTTCTTCGCCGAGTGCAAGCACTTCATCGTGACGTGCGGCAAAGCGAGCGAGGTATTTCTCAGCGATGATGGAAGCGCGCGGATCGAGTTCAATTAGCTCGGCGATTGTGCTTCGTCCATCACCGATGATTTTTGGAAAAATCTTCTCCGTAATGGCGAAAATCCGACCGTGGGTTTCATTCGGGAAGCGATAATAAAAAATTCCGGCCTCATGCGGTCCGGGCGCGTAGCGTTGTGCCACCAGGGGGGCATCGGTTTGCCGAAGATATTCTTCTGCCTGCTGATGAGTGCGGATTAATTTGATGCCGACGCCGCGCTGGCCCATGTCCGGTTTGAGGATGAACGGCTGAAGGAGCATTGGCTCAAGCTGGCGCATTCGTTCCCCTGCCCTTCCAACCGCAATGAACCTGGCTTCAGCGGTGAACTCAGGGCTGGTCAGGAACAGTTGCTTAAGCATCTGGTGTTTGGATTCGCCGACGATTCCTCCGGAAAAAATACCTGGGTTTGCCGCCGTTGGCAGGGTCAGTCCGCGATACCTGATGGCCAGCCAGAGGCAATAGAGCGCCACTGGCGGATAGAACAACCATGCTGGCCAGAATTCCCACTGCGTCCAGCGGGCAATGCGTGCCCGGATGTGGCGAACTTCAACGCTTCTCATTTTACGTCGCGCCAGCTGCAACACCACAAACAACGCCACTGCAATACCGCAGAGGATGAATCCGCCATGTTTGTATTGTCCAAGCCATATGCTGAGCTGGTTGCCGAACGTTTGCGCGAGTGAAAGTACAATGAGCGTCCACACACAGGATGCAATTCCAGTCACAAGCAGGAATCGTGGCAGGGGCAGGCGTAAAAAACCTGCGGCCAGATAAGTTGGCAACCGTGCGCCGGGAATCATCCGGCTGAAAACAAGAATCACGGTGCCACGTTCGTCGAACCAACGTTCGCTCTCAGCAACCTTTCGGGAAAACTTTTTAAGCGAGGATCGTTCAAACCAGCCGCGTCCAGCCCAGCGGGCAAGCGCATAAAGTCCTGCATCTCCCATCCAGATGCCAAGAAAACAGGCAAGGAACGCTGCAGGCCAGGAGATTTGTCCCGTGGCAAGAAGCAGCCCCGCACCCACTGCCGCGACATCTTCGAGGATAAACGTGGCCAGAAAAAACCCAAATGCCGTCGCGAAGGGCATCCATTCTGCGGGCGATGTTAAAGGCACCGCTTCGCTCATCTCGATTTTTCCATTGTCGCCCGTGATTGCTGCTTTGGTTTGGAAGGATGAGAGAAGATCAGGCTTTGGCGATTTCCTCCTGATACCTGATCGTGCTCGGAGCGACGCCGAAACCGGCAGGCAGCGGCACGCCCATCAACCCGGCCATGATGCCGATGAGCGCATAATGATGCACCGCATGCGCAACGGCATACATGGTCTCGCGGCCCACGGTCGATGGGGAGATCTGCGAACCGCTCGCGGCGTAACTCGTTTTGCCCTTTACAGCCAGAGGGCGCGAGAGCAGTCCGGTGTCGAGTTCCTCGTAGCCGCGACGCAACTCGCGAGTGGCATTGAGTGCCGCGAAGCGGTCGTTCTCGATCCATGTGCCGCGTTCGCGCTGGTCATAATCCAAATCGCCCGCTGCCGCGGATGCGAGCAGGCTGCGGAAATGGTCAAGGCAATGGCGGTAATGGCCCCCCACTGAGGCGTTGAAGGCGACGGGCAATTTGCGCACGTAGGTTTCGTCACTGATCTGGCCGAGCAGCGCTTCGCCCTGGCTCAGCGTTTCGAGGACGGCTTGAATGAGTTCCAGGGATTCACGGTTGTCGTTTTTCATGGCGGAAAGCAAGTTCACAGCCTATCCCCGATCAAAGGGATCTGATGACGGTGAACGTAGGCGGTGGCAAGTGAAGTCGTCAACACAATCATCGCCAGCGCGAAGAGCAATCCACCATCATTCTGCACCACAATGCCAAGTTTGGTGAGGTGGCTGCCAACCGCACCTGCCATCACGCCCGCCGCTAGCAAGGCGCCGAGCCATGCAGTCCGGGGCAAAAGCAGCAACACTGCGGCAAACAATTCAGCCACGCCGCTCCCATAGCGCCCCCACGGCTCGAGTCCAACTTTCGTGAAGATGTAGATGGATTCCGGCGCACCAGTAAATTTGAAGTAGAGCGTCTGGAGCAGAATCAACGCCGCAACGATGCGGCAGATCCAACTGGTAACGAGCACCTTCGTGGGGAATTGTTCCTTTTTACGCGGCGTCAGGACGCAGCCACAATCGGTGTGAGAGTTCGCTTTCATTTTCCTTTTTTCTCCACAAGCGCTGGCCAGTTGGCCGTGGCCCTGGCGAGGTTGCCCTGGGTGTCCTTGTTGAAATCGCCGCGGACACCCTTGCTGTATTGCAGCAGAAGTTTTCCATCAACGATCTGGAACGCGTCTACATCGATCTCCACAAGTTTGCCCTTCGAGACACCGAAGGCGCAATAACCACCGAACAGCGGCTCATACTTTGCCGAGTCGGCCTTGAACAGGTCACGATTTTCCCTGGAAGCGAACCAATAGGTTGCCCCGTTATATCGGAACGGGAACCTGGCATCGCCTTTTATTGGTTTGTTGTCGGTAAAGAACGCAACGGGATCGTAGCCCTGGATTGCGATGCCCGATTTATCGAGGTTGAGTAATGACTTGCCCTGGGCGAACACGGGTAGCGTGGCCGTCAGCAGGAGTGCTAGTGTAAACAATCGTTTCATACGCGGGTAAGTCGCGCGGGTTGAAAAGTCCTTACAAAAAAATTGTCGGCATGTGGAGAACCGCTGTGAGGTCACGATACGCCACAATAATTAATTAATATTCTTATTGAAGAATGATGCTTAACCGTCAGGTGGGTATTTCTGCGGCGGAGGGGGGCGTGGGGAGCGGTATTTCTGGCAAAATAAGAATTTTGCATCACTGGCGACAACTTGGCATTCTGTTCTCGCCCGAAGCAAGATGCCTGAAGAAATCGCACATCCCACACCTGCTGCCGAGCTATCCGATCCTGAACGTTGGGTGGATGATCACGGCGATTATCTATTCAAGTATGCGTTGTCACGTTTGCGCGACCCGCTCAAAGCTGAGGATGTCGTGCAGGAGACGTTTCTCGCAGCGCTTAAAGGGGGTAAGAATTTTCAAGGTCGCAGCGCGGAAAAGAGTTGGTTGGTCGGCATTTTGAAAAACAAAATTTTCGATCATTACCGCAAGACAGCCCGCGAGACTGCGTTCACCGATCTGGAGTTTTACAAGGAGGAGGAAAGCGACCGGTTCGTTCCGGACGGGATGTTCAAGGACGCCTGGATTCATGAAGCTGGCCCGCAGGAATGGGACAGTCCGGGCGCGAGCCTTGACAATGAGATGTTCTGGCGGACGTATCGCGATTGCACGAACAAACTGCCAAAAAATATCGCGACAGTGTTCACCCTGCGCGAGGTGGATGGCATTGAAAGCAAGGAAATCTGCGCGATACTGAACATCTCGGAGAACAATTTGTGGGTGATGCTGCATCGTGCGCGCATGGCGTTGCGGCGTTGCCTGGAAACCAACTGGTTCGGCAACAAGGAGGGAACGAAATGAGTTTCATTGCCTCTTTCAAAACGCGTTTCGTGTTCTGGGTCTGGAATCACACGCCGACATGCGTGGAGATGGCTCGACTCACGTCGCAGACATTGGAGAAAAAGTGCTCGCTTAGAATGCGGCTCAAAATGCGGTTGCATTTTGTGATTTGCGCGTGGTGTCGGCGGTATTTCAAGCAGGTCAATTTTTTGCATGAACACGCGGCCAGAGTGGAGATGCTGCCGGAAGGAATGCCGGAACGGGTGCTGAGTTTCGAGGCGAAAAGCCGGATGAAAGCCGAGGTACGAAAAAACCTGGCGACTGTGATGTAAGGTCGGGGCCAGGGAATGCGACTAACCCAGGGAGAATGTGTTCACCTCCGCCAAGAAGCCATGAATCTGTTCGCCAGAATGCTGAAGTCCCTTGCGGAATGGGCATCGGAGATTTCGCCCGGTTGCCGGGAGGCTACGCGATTGCAGTCACAAGCGTTGGATACCTCGCTGCCCGCGCGGAAGTTCCTGGGATTGCGCATCCATCTGGCGTTATGCCGATGGTGTCGCCGGTATGGAAAGCAGATCGTTTTTATTCGTTCAGTGGCTCACAAAGACAAGACGCATGATGAAGCCCCTTCACGCCAAGCGTTTCCACCTGAAGCCAGGCAACGTATCAAGGAGCGGTTAAAGTCCGAAAAGTAAAATTTTTTTGTGTAAGTTTTGGTAATCATCAGCGACTCACTCACAACAACGGACAATTTTATGATCAATTTTTCACGTTTTGCAAAACTCGGCCTGATTCTGTTAATGCTGGCTGGCGCACGGCCTGGTTTTGCCAATCCAAAAGAGTTCTTAGTTCAGAGTGCTACAGGAACGAACGTCTTCAAGCTCTCCGAGGCGAAAGGGAAGTTCGTGGCTCTACACTTCCTGCTGAAAACCGAGTGCCCTTACTGCATCCGCCACACGCAGGATTATGCACAAAAAACTGCAGGCGATTCACGTGTCATCCATATATTTCTTAAGCCGGATACAGAGGCGGAGATCAGCCAATGGGCTGGCAAACTGGGAGATGATTTGCCGAAATTGAACATCTACCGGGATCCCGACGCGAAGCTGGCAAAGGAGTTCAATATTCCTGACGGCTATAAATTTCATGGGCAGACGGTGCATTTCCCAGCATTGGTGCTTTTGAATGGAGAGGGAAAAGAGGTATTCCGCTATATTGGCAAAAGTAACGGCGACCGTTTTTCCTACGAACAATTTTCCGCAAAACTCAAGGATCTCACCGAGGCGCCAGCCCGTTGACAGATTGTATTGGCGGTTTCAGGACAGCACTTTCAGTTTCACACGTGCTTCCGCCTTTTTTAGGAGCTTTACTCAACGTCGTCCCCGGCATGGGCGAGCCGAGCCAAAGGAAGTCTTTCTTCGGTCGCTGCCACACAGGGATGAATGATCAATTCAAGATGTTCTTTTAAAGCCCGGAATTCAGGGGAAAAAAATTGCTGCACGTTACGAGGCCGGGGCACCGGGTTTTCGATAATTTCGATGATTCGTCCCGGATTGGTGCCCATCACCACAATGCGGTCAGACAGATAAATCGCTTCGTCCAGATCATGGGTGATGAAGAGGATGGTAACATCCACCTTGCGCCAGATTTGCAACAGGTAACTTTGCATTTGGGCGCGAGTTTGAGCGTCAAGCGCACCGAACGGCTCATCCATGATGAGTATGCGCGGTGAATTGGCAAGGGCACGGGCGATAGCAACGCGCTGTTTCATGCCGCCCGAAAGTTCGTGGGGATAGGAGTTCTCGAATTTTTCCAGGCCAACCATCGCGAGCCAACTGCGTGCCTCTTCCTCCGCGGCGGTGCTGCTACGCTGGGCTATTTCCAGGCCGAACATCACATTCCGTTTGACTGTTAGCCAGGGAAACAAAGTGTAGCCTTGAAAAACCATGCCCCGGTCGGGTCCGGGACCAATGATCGGTTGGTTTTCCAATAGAATCTCTCCCCCGGACGGCTCATCCAATCCGGCCACGATGCGAATCAGGGTTGATTTACCGCATCCTGACGGACCAATGACAGTAATAAATTCGCGGCGATGCACCTGGAGGTTCACACCTGAAAAAACGGTGCGGTGTTGATCACCGGCGTGATAATTTTTTTCGAGATCGCGAACAGTAAGAATGACTGGACGTTGGCGAATAGCAGCGAATCGATGTGCGACAACTCCAGCAGGTTGAATCGCGAATGGTACAGTTTGACTCATGTTGTGCTGGACTGGGCTGAAGAACTGCGACGTTTCCACGGAAAAATAAATTTGCCCAACCAGGCCAGAAGAAGATCAGAGCCAAAACCAATCAGCCCAATCATTCCAATCGCTGCGTAGACATTGTCGAAATTTCGATAGCGCGCTTGCTGGTTTATGAAATAGGTGATGCCGGAGGTGGAGCCAACGACTTCGGCAACGATCAGGTAAGTCCAGGCCCAGCCAAGGAGGATGCGCATGTCCGTGTAGATATCGGTCAATGACGCGGGAACAATGACCCGCCGGACCAGCCGCCACCCGGTCGCGCCCAAAGTTTGGGCCGCTTCGATCAGGGCGGGGTCCACTTTCCGAACGGTGTTGGCGATGACGAGCACTTGCTGAAAAAAAGTTCCGATGAAGATAATGGCGATTTTCGGCGCATCATTGATGCCCAAAATGGCGACGCAAAGCGCGCCGAAAGCTGGCGCTGGGAGGTAACGGAAAAACTCGATGAACGGCTCCATTAATCGAGCAAAAAACCGGTAGCCGCCGCAGAGGATTCCCAGGGGCACGCCAATCATTGAGGAAAGCAGGAAGCCCCAAAAAATCGTTTTAATGCTGCGTGAAAGGCTTTCGTGAAGCCACGGTTCATTCGGCAAGCGGGGGGGCGTTTTGAATGCAGAATAAAAAGCGAGGGCTACCCGGTGGGGTGCCGGGAGGTAAACCGGATTCACCCTGATGCCGCGAGGAGGTTCAGTATTTTTTGCACGCATTGCAGCCACTTCGCGTTCGAAATCGGCGCGGGGAAGTTCCATACCCTCGGTAAAATAATCGACCGCTCCAGGATGTGTGACACGGACCAGCGGATGCCAAATGAATGGTAAATAGCTGATCGCGCTCCAGAGGATAAGCGGCAGGAGAAAAGAGGCCAGCGCGAGCCATAGCCGCTTCCGCCGGGGAAGCTCCTGCTTTAACCCGAGAAAATCCTTGAAGCGGCGCTGGCTTGTGCGAACGTGCGATTGAGTACTGGGCGCTGACGTGACAGCCGTTGATGTGAGGAGTGGCGTCACTTCAGGCATTCAAGCTCCAATTAGGCGGGTACAATGTAGGAAGCTGGATCCTGTGAATCTTTGTAAACCTTGTTGTCGAGGTTAAATTTGTTGCTGACTTCAAGCGAACCGTATAGCGAGTCAAGGCCCTTGCCCGGTTTGAGGGTTTTTTTGGCTTCCTCTCTGGTCAGGAAATGAGTGCCAGGAACGTTCTCGGCGAATTCGTCGGGCTTGGCACCGACTTTGGCTGCCATGATTTTCACGGCGTCCTCCCTGGTTTTTGGATCAAGGATATAGTCGATACAACGGTAGTAGACGCTGACGAATTTGTCCCAATCGCTCTTGCGGCGGGCATAACTAACCGGGCTGACGGCGAGCACGTCATAAATGAGACCCTTCGCGTCGGCACTGGTGAAAAGCGCTTTTGAACCAGGCACGGCTTTAAGTGCCTGCCCGGCGATCGGATACCAAGCGCCAATGGCAGCAACCTGACCGCTGGCAAGCGTCTGCGGGGTTTCGTTGGTGGCGGTATTCACCAACTCGACATCGGCCTGGGTCATACCATTTGCTTCGAGGGCTTTTAAAAGAAGCAGGTGATCCACGAGCGTCACTTCGACACCGACCTTTTTGCCTTTGAGTTCCTTGATCGAGTTAATACCAGGTTTGCCAATAATCTTGTCGTTCCCATCGCTGTAATCCATTACCATGATGATTTTACTCTTGGCCCCGTTCGCGCCAGCGACCAGCGCGTCCGATGCGGCGATGGTAATGCCGTCGCATTTGCCAGCAGAAAACGCATCGATGCTGGGGAGATAATCGAACCACAAAAGCTCGACAGCGACTCCCGCGTCCTTAAACCAATTTTTTTGCTTTGCCACCTCAAGCAGAGTCCAGCCGGGCCAATCGGAATAAGCCACCTTGAGAGGCTCGCTGCTGCTGGCAGCACGGCTGAGTGGAGCGAGAGCAGTGGCGCCAGCGACAGAGCCCAAAACGTTAATAAATTTGCGTCGTGAAGTTTGCATTCCTGGTGATTGATTTATGAGTTAAAACTGATTTTGAATGGCACGATTGTTAGAGCAAAAGGGGTCGAGCACGGGTCATGCCAAGGTTGATTTTTGGGATTGCAACCATGCACGCCACCCCCCGAATTCCGAGATTTCAAGGGCACCCTCCAGGGCTGCTGGTTCGCACAAAAATCCTTTCACCCATGTTCCGTCGCTTAACTCGACTGAACCGATGCAAAGCGGCGGGGGAATAGCGGCGACAAACGTGCCGAAAGCTTCAGGGGTCATTTCATAGACCTCTACTTCGATGGGCACCCCATCTTTTTGCCGCAGCATGCCGGGCTTGGGGGGTATGCTATTGGGAATCGCATACAGGCGGTAGCGCGGCGCGGTCTGAGTCTGGCGCAGAAATCGCGCTTCCAGTTGAACCACTTGCGCGTGCAGTGGCTGGCCACGTAAATGGGCTCCAACAACCGCAAGAGATACGTGAGTGGATTTTACAGGTGAGGGAATACTCTCGCCGCAAAAGCGCGCTGCAAGGCTTAAGAGTGCGTCATCGGAGAAGGAAGGGCCAATAAGATTAATGCCGAAACCAACTCCACACGACCACGCACCAGCAGGCGCTGTCACTGCAGCCAGGTCCAGAAGATTGACAAAATTATTGTAGGTCCCCAGCCGCGAATTCAACTCAATGGGATTCGCAGAAATTTCCTCGATGCGATAAGAATTAGCCACTGTGGGCAAAATCATGCAGTGGCACTCTCGCCAAACGGCTTCAGTGTCCCGCTTGATCTCAGCGAGTCGATAACTGGATTGGAAGACTTCGGCCGCGGTTGGTTTTTTTCCGCCAAGAATAATTTCCCGGACAATCGGGTCAGCGGAATGAGGATGTTGCTCAATCCAATCGCCGACAGCGGCGAATCGCTCGGCAACCCACGGCCCCTTGTAGAGCAGGGTCGCGGCTTCCGCGAAGGGAGCAAAATTAATTGTGACTTTTTCACCGCCCAAGGCTTCCAATTTTGCGATTGCAGCTTGAAAGAGTTTTGGTGCCTCGACATCCCCAAAGAATTCAAGCCGATCTGGAACAGCAAAGCGAAAGTTAACCGGCGCGGCTGGGCGCGGAAGGTATTGGCGCGCGAATGGGTCTTGAGGATCGAAGGTGCGAACAACTTCCGCCACCCGACTGGCGAGGGCGACGGTTTTTGAAAAAATAGATACACAATCGAGCGTGCGGCAGGCTGGGACAACGCCGATTGCACTAATCAGTCCTCTGGTGGGTTTATACCCGATTAATCCGTTATATGCGGCCGGAACTCGACCAGAACCGGCTGTATCGGTTCCAAGGGCAAAATCAACTTCGCCACGGGCAACGGCCACAGCCGAGCCAGAGCTTGATCCGCCCGAAATGTATGCGGGATTGAAAGCATTGGGACAGGGACCGTGGGGACTGCGAGTGCCGACAAGGCCCGTCGCGAACTGGTCCATCGTCGTTTTGCCGAGGACAGCAGCCCCTGCCGATTTGAGGAGTTTTACGGCCATCGCGTCGCGTGTGGGATTGTAGGAAAAATCCGGACAGCCAGCGGTGGTTGGAAAGCCTTCAACATCGATATTGTCTTTGACGGCAAAGGTAAGCCCCAGCAGTGGCAATCTCTCCCCACCCGCTCGAATTTCGAGTTCGGATCTTTGAGCGTTGATGAAGGATTCATCGGCCACGCTGATCCATACACGTTTGTCCCTGGCGTTCATGCGGTGGTTTGGATAGTGATGAGCAATTGTCCAGCGGCAACCGCTTTGCCTTCCGAGCAATGAATTTCGCGAACCGTACCCGCAACATGGGTGTTCATCCGAGCTTCCATCTTCATCGCTTCAACGATGACCACGGCATCGCCCGCAGCAACATGGTCGCCAATATTAACCAGAACTTTCCAGACGTTACCGGTGAGTTGGGCGCGAACCGCCTCGCAGCCGTTGGGAATCTCAATCTCTACAGGCGGCGCTTCATCCAATGCCGGATCAGCGGCAGCGAGTTCCTGTCCCTGCGCGCGCCAGCGTTCACGTTCCTCCGAAAAGGCAGCGCGTTGTTGGGACTGGAATGCCGAAATGGATTGAACGTTGCTTGAAAGGAACGCCTGATAATCGCGCAGAGAAAACTCGCTTGCTTCTACATTTAATTGAAAACGCCCAAGTGGGAAGTCGCGACGCATCGCGAGGAGTTCTTCCGCTTCGACGGGATAAAAACGAATCTGGTCAAAGAAGCGGAGGAGCCACGTTTTGCCTTCGACGAAATCGCGAGTTTGTCTCCAGGTATTCCACACCTGAAGGGTGCGCCCCACAAACTGATAACCGCCAGGGCCTTCCATTCCATAAATGCACATGTAGGCGCCACCAATGCCAACGGCGTTTTCAGGCGTCCATGTGCGCGCCGGATTATACTTCGTGGTGACAAGCCGATGTCGCGGGTCCAGCGGCGTGGCGACAGGTGCGCCCAGATAAACATCGCCCAGGCCAAGCACAAAATAACTGGCCTCGTAAACAGTTTTGTAAACCTCCTCGGGATGCGCGAAGCCATTAATGCGGCGAATAAATTCAATATTACTCGGACACCACGGCGCGTCAGCGCGCACGGATTGCATGTACTTTTCTATGGCCAGCTGTGTGGCAGGATCGTTCCACGACAACGGCAGGTGAATGATGCGGGAAGGGACTTTAAAGTCATCAAGGGAACCGAGTTCGTCCTCCGCAGCTTCAAGCAAATCAAGCAGGCGCGTACGGGATAGAGTTCGGTTGTCATAATGGATCTGCAGCGAGCGAATTCCCGGTGTAAGGTCTATCACTCCGGGCAGGTTTTGCGCCTGAATCCAAAGCATGAGGGCATGTACCCGCACGCGTAACGCAAGGTCCAGTTTGGCCTCGCCATATTCGATCAGCAGGTATTTGTCCCCGGAAGGCCGATATTTCACTTCAACAGAACGCGCTGGTTTAGTGAGGTGTTTGAGGATCGCAGATGATGGTATCTCGATAATCTCGGATACAATTCGGTACAATTCCGGGAAGCGAAGTTCGGCAATAGCTGCATCCAATTCACGTTCCGCTCTTTCAGCGTCAGGCAAATCGATGGGAATAAATCGTATGGTGTCGCCCGGGCGTAATTGCCCCATGATCCACCGATCGGCACGAATAATTGTCGCGGGGCAAACAAATCCTCCCAGGCTGGGTCCGTCCGGGCCAAGGATGATCGGCATGTCGCCAGTGAAATCAATGGTGCCAATGGCATAGGCATTGTCGTGAATGTTCGAAGGATGCAGCCCTGCCTCTCCGCCGTCCGGGCGCGCCCATTTTGGCTTGGGACCAATCAAGCGAATGCCTGTGGGATTGGAGTTGTAATGAACCTTCCAATTTGCACGGAAGAATTCCGCAATATCGTCAGCTGTAAAATAGTCAGGCGAGCCGTGCGGCCCATAAAGGACGCGGATTTGCCAATAATTTGACCATGCTGGCGGGCGAAGCGGCCTGGCGCAGGGTGTCGAAAGTTCCAGCTGGTCAATATGCAGCATATCGCCGGTTTGCAAGGCACGGCCGAAAGGTCCTCCAAATTTGGCGAGAGTGAATGTCGATTTGCTGCCGAGGTATTCGGGTGAAGCCACACCTCCACGGATGCTCAGGTAAAAGCGGCAGCCTGTGCCGACAGCCCGTCCCGTGCGAAGCAGGTCGCCCGCTGTAACTCGAATGGCCACGTGCATGGAGATTGCTTTGCCATTGAGTTCCGGGTTGGACTGTGCGCCCACGAGCGCGATGGTGGCCGGACCATGAAATTTTAAGTATGGACCCGTGAGCGTGCATTCCAGAGCCGGTGCACCTTCAGGATTTCCCACGAGACGGTTCGCCAGGCGCAATGACGCGTCATCCATCGGGCCAGAAGGGGGAACGCCTACGTTCCAGTAGCCAAGTCGTCCTGGAAAATCCTGCACCGTGGTCATCGCTCCCGGTTCGAGCACTTCGATGGCATCAGACTCGAAATGAAACCGCCCCAGCAGGGCTGTGGTCGGATTTCCAAGCACAAAATCCGAGTGATCAAAAATCATTCGCAGGTAGGCGCGATTGGTTTCAATTCCCTGAACCGAAGCTTGATCCAGGGCCGTGCGCATTTTAGCGAGCGCTTCATCTCGATTCGCGCCACGCACGATCAATTTGGCAATGAGCGGATCATAGTTTGGACTAACGCTGTCACCAGCAACCACCCATGTTTCGGTTCGCACACCATTGGGCCAGCGGACCTCCGTGAGCAAACCGGAACTGGGTTGAAAATTTCGCTGGGGGTCCTCTGCGTAAATGCGCGTTTGGATGGAATGACCGTTTGATGACAGAGGATGTTCTGGCCAAAAACCCAGGTCACCAGCGGCCAGCCGAACCATCCATTCCACAAGATCAATGCCCAGCACCTCCTCCGTGACGCCATGCTCCACCTGCAGGCGCGTATTTACTTCGAGAAAATAATACTGGCCGGTGTCAGCGTCATAAACGAACTCGACTGTGCCAGCCGAGCGATACTTGACGCGTTCGCCAAGTTTACGTGCGCTTTCAAGAAGCTGCCCACGAATCTCCCCAGGCAAATTGGGAGCTGGCGTTTCTTCGACGACCTTTTGGTTGCGACGTTGCAGGGAACAATCCCGTTCTCCCAGCGCCAGCACCCGCCCTGCCCCATCGCCAAAAAGCTGCACTTCCAAATGTCGTGCGCGTGTAACGAATTTTTCGAGGTACACCCCGTCGTTTTTGAAGTTGCTCTCGCCCAGGCGGGAAACTGAGGCGAAATGCGCCTCAAGTTCGGAAGCGTCATGGCAAACGCGCATGCCAATCCCTCCACCTCCAGCCGTGCTTTTAAGCATCACCGGATAACCAATCGCTTTCGCCTCACGCACGGCTTCTTCTGAAGAAGCCAGCAATCCCGTTCCCGGCAGCAGAGGCACTCTGGCTTCTACAGCCAATTCCCGAGCGCGATGCTTGAGGCCGAAATTTTCCATTTGCTCTGGAGTGGGCCCGATGAAGCGGATGCCAGCATTTTCGCAAGCGGTCGCAAATGCGGCATTTTCACTGAGAAAACCGTATCCTGGATGAATGGCCTGTGCGCCGATACTGCGAGCCGCGGCAAGGATCGCCGGAATATTCAAATAACTTTCACGCGGCGAAGCTGGGCCAATCAAGACGGCTTCGTCCGCCATCTCGATATGCCTTGATGCAACATCTGCTTCTGAATAGACAGCGACCGAAGCAAAATTAAGTCGCTTCAACGTGCGGATAATGCGGCAGGCGATGGCGCCGCGGTTGGCGATTAGAACCTTCAAATCAATCCCAAATTAAAAGGCGCACTGGCGTCGGGTTGTAGGCATTGCATGGATTATTCAACTGCGGACAATTTGAAATCAGGCAAATCACATCCATGTCCGCGCGCATTTCGACATACTTGCCCGGCTCGGAAATTCCATCGGCAAAGGTGAGCCGCCCATTGGAAGTGACTGGCACATTCATGAAGAAATTAATGTTAGCGCTCAAATCGCGTTTGGAAAAACTGCCGGGAAATTCCGCCATTTGCTTGAGGAACGTGTCGCGGCAATTGTGCATACAGCGCTTCTCGATGGCGTATCGAACCATGTTGCTCTCAGCAGCGCAGGCGCCTCCGAGGGTATCGTGCCGTCCGCAGGTATCGGCGACAATTGTCAACAACGAGCGGCCCAGTGTAGACAATAAGCGAGTACCGACCGTCAGATAAATTCCCCCCTGCTCACGAATGGTATCAACGGCACTATACCGTTCGCTCGGGTCGGCGGCGTTGAAAAAGAGCGTGTCAACGGCCTGGTTTCCCTCCAAATCAACAATGCGAAAGGTTTGTCCTTGATTGATGCGGTGCATCCAGCCGTCACCCGCCTCGATGACACGACTGTAAGCTGCGACCGATGGATTTAATTTCGATTCCAGAAGGCTCATATCAAAGGAAGTAGCGTTCGGTTAATAAAAGCCCGCGCTCGTTTTCAGGTCGAAACTTCCGCACAGGATCATCAGGACCGGGGCCTCCGGAACTCCACACCACAAGCTCCGCAGGTTTTGGATCGTAATCTCTTCCGGTGGCAAGCGGATGAACGCAGGTATTAAGAATAACGAGCGTGTTCATTTCCGCCCGCACATCGACAAAGGCCCCAGCGCGAGCGTGTGATGCGTCGAAACGCAATTCTCCCGTATCTGTCACGCTTACTTTGCTGAAAAAGTTTACATTTGGCACAAGATCGCGCAGCCCAAGATCATACTTTCCCATTTCCATCAAAAAATTGTCGCGCGCATTGCGCTGAAATCGATTTCTCTGTTCCTGAAAACTTGACTGTCCAAAGCGTCGAAGCAGATGTTCCGCAGTGGAATGACCTGAAATCGTGTCATGCCAGCCGCTCGTGTCACGCGGGAGTGAAACAAGAATCCTGCCCATATCCGAATAAAGCGCGCACCCTTCCTTGAGATGCGAAATGTGTTGCGCCTTCAGGGTGTCCGCCATGTTGTATCGTTCCGAAAGCAGTTCAAAATTGTAGAAGAGAGCGGAGACGTTTGTGCCGCCCTCCGTGTCGATGATTCGCAGTGTCGTTCCACGTTTCAGCACGTGCGACCAATTCGCACCACCCTGGACCGTCTCACGAAAGAGGACTTTTTCCTTGGGAACGCCAATATTTGAGGTCAAATTTTCAGACATACACAGTATCAATAAAGCGGCGGAAGCAGTTCGGAATTCAATTGCAACGAACCATGCCGAACCCCTTTGATTGCGGTTGCGCCATTTGCCAAAGCTCGAAGATTTTTCACCGGCCCCTGCACCAGTAGCACCTGCAGGGTGTGATGGTTTTCCAGGTGAACAAGCTGGATTGTCACAATTTCCTTCAAATGCTGATGTTGCAGCTCAGTGAGCATCCGCTGAATTCGCGGTTTTCGATGGTCATAAATGAGGCTGATCAATCCCATCATGACGCGGCTCCCATTATCTCCGGCATGCCCGAGCAATTGATCGCGCACAAGCGAAGTCAGGCACTGGGAGCGATTGGAAAAACCACGTTCGGTCGTCATCCGGTCCAACCCCAGCGCAACGTCCTGGGGGATTGAAATGCTAAACCGAACCAGCTTTGATTTTTTTCCGCCACTCATTCGTGTTACGAATATTAAATTTCATAACACGGCCAACTTGCAAATCAACTTCAAACCCGACTCCTGAAATGAATCCTTTTCATAATCCGGATGAATTCGTCCGCCTTCTGGACAGTTATTGCACTCTACGTAAGCCTTTCCGATGCCGAGCTTCCATCAACTCAGAGTCCGGAGGCAAGAGTTGTTGTGTTCTTGCCATTTTTCGGTGAGCAGCGGCCTGCCATTCATGCGACGAATAATAAGTGAAACACAAACCCTGGAAGTGAAAGTGCGTATGAAAACTTCAACAAAATTCCAGCACCCGTTCCTGGCAGGAATGGATCCCAAAAACCGGGAAATCTTCCTGCACGGCGCAGAAGAGAAGAACTTTGCCGCTGGCGAAGTCATCTTCCGCGAAGGCGAACCTGCCAATGCGCTCTTCCTGATTCAATCGGGTGAAGTCGCGCTCGAATCCAGGTCGACAGGTAATACAACTTTGATTCAGACCCTCGGGGATGGGGATGTGTTGGGCTGGTCGTGGCTCTTTCCACCCTTTTACTGGCATTTTCAGGCGCGGGCCACACAACCAACGCGCGCTATCTGCTGCGACGGCGGCCATCTGCTCGTACAGGCAGAAGAGCATCCGGAGTTCGGCTATGATGTAATGCGCCGTATCACGCAAATCGTAATCCAGCGATTGCAAACGACCCGGAAACAACTAGTCAGACAGGAATCACTGATACATGAAGCCTGCGCAGCTCGATGACTGCCAGGCCTGCGCTGCCTCGCTGCATGTGACCGTCTCACGCTTCTCCGAATTGCGGCGACTGCGGTACAAAAAAGTTTGGAAACTGGGTAATATAAACAACCGTCTCACGCTTCTCCGAATTGCGGCGACTGCGGTCTATGACACAAACATTCACACCGCCAATTAGTAGTCCGTCTCACGCTTCTCCGAATTGCGGCGACTGCGGTTGCCGGAGAAGTGGCGCAAGCGACTGCCCGATAATATCTGCCGTCTCACGCTTCTCCGAATTGCGGCGACTGCGGTCGCAACTGATCGAAGGTTTCTTCATTGATCCCGGTCCGTCTCACGCTTCTCCGAATTGCGGCGACTGCGGTCTCCAGGTGAACGTCCTGATAATAGAGGTGGGGATCCGTCTCACGCTTCTCCGAATTGCGGCGACTGCGGTCGTGCCCCAATAGACCCTCATGTCCCCGACATGCACCCGTCTCACGCTTCTCCGAATTGCGGCGACTGCGGTTAGCGGTCAGCGGGGCAAGATGGTTTTCGCATAGCCGTCTCACGCTTCTCCGAATTGCGGCGACTGCGGTCGGATGTCACGGTGACGTTCTTTACCGGGTTCGGACCGTCTCACGCTTCTCCGAATTGCGGCGACTGCGGTCTGGTTCAAGTTGAGCAAAGCGATTGTTACCGGGACCGTCTCACGCTTCTCCGAATTGCGGCGACTGCGGTGGCATCCACCCCAAACCAATGACTGCGTGATTTTGTCCGTCTCACGCTTCTCCGAATTGCGGCGACTGCGGTCCCTGGATTGAGGCTTCCTTGCCTTTGCATTTCGGCCGTCTCACGCTTCTCCGAATTGCGGCGACTGCGGTCCGCTGCTGACACCAGTGCATCGACAAGTACCGGGCCCGTCTCACGCTTCTCCGAATTGCGGCG
>JANRLX010000106.1:0-3976 GCA_033762115.1 Verrucomicrobiota bacterium | reverse complement strand
TTGTAATACATGTACAGTTTCCTTTCATGAGGCACGGTAGCATAGCAATTGACGCTGGTATGACACAGACCACATCGGACACGTCCTCTCAGCAAGTATTCTCGTTTTATATTGCGTTTGGAGACACTGACATTTGCCTTTCGCTGAAGCTTAGCTTTCTCCCACATTTCCTCAGAGACAATAGGAGGCACGTTAAATGCCAGCCACCATTCGCGGGCGTTGGGCTTGTGGTAACCTCCGAAAGTGTTACGTTTTCCATAGTGCCAGTGTCCAGCATATGTCTCTGATTGCAGAATTCGATACACGAGTCTCCCTGACCATTCCCCTTTCCCGCGCTTTTTGAACATCCCACGCAGGTCTGCCCAAGTGGGAACCCTCATTTGGGTGAGTCGCTTTGAAATCTCGCGTGTGGATAGGCGCCGACCTTTTTCATCGCCTTCCACATACCATGTGTAAATCAAGCGTACGACTGCTGCCTCCTCTTCATGAATCACTAGATTTTTACCGTCTTCTGATAAGCGATAACCAAATGGGGGCTTATTTCCGTGAAGCATGATCTTCCCGTTTTTGACCACCTGCCGCCTACCGCGAACCATGCGTTCAGCAATTTTTTCGCGTTCGTATTCAGCGATTGTCGCACGAATATGCTTGTTCAAGCGCCCTTCCGGCGAGTTCTCGTAGCTGGCGAGAACATAAACAACTTCGACACCGGCCCGGTTCAATTGCTCTTCAACAATAAGTTGCTTCGCAAGTTTACGACTCAGGCGGTCGATCTCACGGACCACCAATACATCAAACTCTCCTTTTTGCGCCATGTCACGTGCGTGATTAAGTTCAGGCAATTCAAATGAAGCGCCGGATGCACCACGATCATCCTCGGCTAATTCTGCAATGACTTGCCATCCATTGTCGAGTGCAAAATCCCGGCACATTTCCAATTGTCCTGCCAGATTGCGTCCTTCCTTGCCGCGGTCATCGCTGGAAACTCTTGCATAGAGTACAGCACGTTTAATTGTTTTCATGATCTTCCTTCATGGGTGATATTATTTTTGGAGAATGTTATAGGATTAGCAGTGCCAGACCGGGCTGGCTGTCGCTTAGTTACGGGATGGCTGGTAAAGGATGTCCCGCATTTCCTCGAAAAGCTGCGACCCCAACACAAGGGATTGTTCATGGGAGGCAAATTCAAAGGAATTCACAAGATCGGCTAACACCATGCCGATATTTCCTTCAACCTCCAGCAGGCTTTTTCCACTCGCCGCCTCTTGCCACTCCTGGCGGAACTTTGAAAGGATTGCAATTGCTTTCGTTCGTGGACTTGGATTCGTATTCAACATCAGAAGGCTCCTTTTGATTATTGGAGCGATCTCATTCTGCCCGGTCAGAAAAGAAATCGCCCCGGTGAATCCCACCAGGGCGTGAAATCTGGGCTGATATAATGAAGTCAGCCCTTCCCTCCGCTAGTACCGGTGGGTTGGGTCAGGGTCGTGCGTGTGTTAGCGCACATTCACGGCCCGTTTCAACAGATATAATTATCGTACTGATACGATAATTATACTACACAGAAATCAAAAGTCAATAATCCCCCACCCCATCGATTTATCGTCTTTTTGAACCAGGCTTCGGCTTTGCTCCGCGACGTTCCCCCAGATTCTCTGCGTGCTTTAAATAAGTTTCCAGGGAACGCCGGCTGACCTGCCATGACGGTCCCCACTTTCGCCCCACCACTTTGTTAGATCGAATCAATTGACGGATGTAATCCGGGTTATAGCCGCTTACGCGCGCAGCATCATAGGTAGTCAACCAATCGTCCATAAACAAGTCTCCCAAATGTTGATTATAACTTGGATGGTAGCTAGTTCACTCGATGCAAGCAGTGTGTATTTGACACAAACGAAGCGCAAGCCGGTTGCTGGTTTTTAGATCATTTCATGAAATCATGGATAGGTGATTGTAAGTTTTTTCACATTCAATTTTTCAGGCTTCTCAGGTAGAATTTTAGCCTTATGGCTAAATACACCAAACGTAGTCATATTCATCCCAAATTACGAATGGCGCTGTATTTAATTTTGCTCACATTCGGCGGATTGCTGTTTGGTTCAATCACCTGGGTCTTCCATCGAATTCAAACAAGATTTGGGGAGGAACTCGCCGAAGTTGCGGCAGCACTCATGTCCATTCTCATCCTGGCGTTGATCATGGTTGGAATGCGCGCCGGCTGGAGCCTGGACCGTTTCATTCGACATCGCAGGATCGACCTGTGGCGAATTCACCGATCCATCAGACAAATTGGATATTTCCTTGCACTGCTGGGATACGAGGAAGCTCAACCTCAGTTGAGCCTGCCTGAATCAGGGACTTCACAAACAGCACAAATGCTGGCAAGCATGGATCGACCAAAACGGCGCGGCAGACCACCCACCCACTCGCTTGAACGCTGGACACGGGTGGTGTTGGCCTGGGAAAATCGCGATCCATTCCGAAACCCCATGACCTTGACCGAGTTCCTCGCCCAGGAATTCGGCACCTATGCCGATGGAACACCCTGCATGTCGGATAACAGTTTCTACGAAAACCGCAAAAAGGTCTTTGATGAATTCAGAAAAAACGCAACCTTGAATCAAGAGCCAACCTCCTAGAGGAGAGAAAGTCCGGTTTCGATGGAATGCCAAAAAGCCGTAAAGCCTACGGCTTTTTGTTTTAACAGCAACCATCACGGCACCATGCGGCAATCTCCCTGCATGGATGGCGGTTCAAAAGTATGGAATTCTTGTGACGGCAGCAAAATCTTTTTAATTTCCATTAATCTTTTTGCTATATAAATATGCTGTACAACCCAGGGATTCGTGGCACTGTTAAATCGGTGTATGGCGCCTGATGCCCGGCAATTAAAATTTTCTCCCAGGATTCCACCTTATCAAAATATCAAATGGCACTTGAGACTGTGTCTGCCTTTTTTTACTGGTAAACAGCCACAACTTTCAGTCCAAAATGTTACAGTCATTACTTATTGGTCTACTTATTGGTATTGTGTTCTTCTTTTTCCCCATCGTCATTGGAATGGCTTTGTTCTTCATACTGATTCTACAAATCAGGGGAATAGTCAAGAAAAGGGATGATGAGAATTCCTGACATCCGGGCAATCGGGCACTGTTTCAGCATCCGTCACAAATCCAAAAAATCCTTCATACCGATTCATTTTCAGAAAAATATCGAAAATAACGACATTGGAATTTCCGTAGAATTCCTGTGACTCATAATGGGGAATTAATTGACTCCCGCCGTGTAAAAGAGCCGCTGTACGTGGCTCTTTTATCTTAACCCAAGCGAGGTTGAACATGGCAAGAGTTGTCATATACCTTCTCGAACCAGAAATGAACGCACTACATCAATTAGCCCAGCAGGAATATCGACTCGTGAAATCCCAGGCTGCATTGATCATCAGAAATGAACTCAAGCGTCTTGGACTGATCGATGAACAACTGGCAGGCAGGGATAAACAACCCGGAGCATCCCCCGAACCCGATGACAGGGAGGCGACATGCTAGAACAACCTGCCCAGGAAATCGAACTGACCGCAGAACAACGCCGCAATCTGGGACATGTATATCGCATGATCCTTGGCTGGCGCAGGGATCGCAAAAATCAACCGGTATCCCACTGTGCATCCGAATCAGTGCCTGAAGAGCACCCATCTCTACAGACCAAATCGGATTCCGCTGAACAGACAGAAAGCGAGTCCTGAGATGTTCACAGGAATTGCTGTCGGGCTCATCATATTTGGCGGAGGCATCCTTGTCGGGGTGATCGTTTTCTTTCTTGTGTTCTGATCGCCTCAAAGTCAGAAGTACCTCCATCATTTTCAAGATAGGAAAAAACCATGTCCACCAAAGTCATCTGCATTGCCAATCAAAAGGGCGGGGTCGGCAAGACCACGACTGCCGTATCCCTCGCCCACGGTCTGTCCCAAAAAGGC
>JANRLX010000105.1:0-4129 GCA_033762115.1 Verrucomicrobiota bacterium | reverse complement strand
GAGTGGGTGTTCATTCCTGCCGGTTTGTTGACCAGGAGGAAATGAGCGTCCTCAAAGAGGATGCAGGGCGGTTCACCAGAAATGCCACGCATTGCGCCAGATGACATAGAAGGCGAGAAGAATGTTGGTCACGGCATGGGCGGTAATTGCATCGCCCAACCTGCCTTTGTAAATGACAAGAGCCTGGTAGGCCGCGCCACAAAAGATTGCCGCGAGCCAGTCCGCCGGATGAGAAAGAGCAAAAGCACCGACCGTGACGAGAAAAGGGGTCCAGGAAAACCGGTTCAATGGAACTTGCAGGAAATCCTGCTTTTCAAAGTAGCGGTAGAGGAAGGAACGGTAAAACAGTTCCTCAAGGGGTGGAACGATAAAACCGGAACCGACCAGGCGAGTGATGATGAATGTCCAGGCCAGGGCGGAATTCTCGCCAAATTGTGTATGAGGATTCCATGGCGTGCCGGGTTTTGTGAATTCCGGGGTGATGGGGTCCAATCCGACCCATGCTATAAAAACGACAATTCCGACAAGAATGCCTTCCCAGCTGAGGTTCCACCGCATCTCAGCAGCGAGGGGCCAGATGATCCAGATCATCCAGGCGCCCAGGATTGTTTTGGCCAGATAAAACCAGTAGGCGGATTCGGGGCCGAACTGACCCTGGCAACTGGTAAGGAGCAGAAAAAGGGCGAATGGGATGACCCTTGGGTAAAGGGGGGATTTTGCGAGAAATTGCCGGAGCTGGGAGATCATTGGATGTGCAGTTCCTGTGAGCGGTTTGCAGTTTCAACGATGACTTTATGACGCTGGATTTCAATCACGCGTGCGCCATCGACGATGTTCCCCTTCTCCACGGTTTTGCCATTGATAACAGCCGAAGGTTTATTGAGACGGTAGTAAATGGCCTGGAGATGAAGTTCCGCCGGAGTTGCTGGCGGAGGAGGCGCGGCCTCGGAAACAACAGAAGCAGGAACCGGCTTTTGTGGAACTTGAGGAGTGGGAGCGGGAAGTTGTGAAATGGTTTGGGTGGTGGCCGGTTGGAAGGGAGTGGGTTCCGCAATCTTTTCGATTTTTTCGAGAGGAGACTGAACGACGGCGGATTGGGGGTTATTGGCAGCCTGTTTCTCCCGAAGCGATGTTTCCTGTCTGTAAAAGGTGTAAAAACCGAAGCCGATGCCGAGCACTGAGACAAAAACAATGACGATAAAAATCAATTTGCTCGAGTGAGATGGAGAAGGGGCATGGGGCGTGTGAAAATGAAGACCTTCAGCAGGAGGAGGCGGAGGGGCCTTGTCCGAGCTGGCGCGTTTCAAAGCATCGTTAATAAGACTCATACGTTGATATTTCCTTCGAGTTCACGAATGGCGAGACCAACCATTTTAAAATCAATTTGTTCCCGCTGCTGGACGTATCCGGCGAGAAGGCATTTGTCGCAAAGGGCATTAACCAGGCGTGGAAGACCCTGACTGTAGCGGTGAATCCGCCAAAGGGCAGGATTCGTAAAATAGGGCAGGCCATTTCCACCGGAAACATGGAGACGATGCTGGATGTACTGGCCCATTTCGGAAAGTTTTAATGGCGACAAGTGGTAGCGGACGGTGATGCGCTGACGAAGCTGGCGGAGGCGATGATCATTCAGACGATCACGCAGCTCGGGTTGTCCCATGAGGACAATTTGCAGAAGTTTGCGTTCGTAGGTTTCGAGGTTGGAGAGGAGGCGAACCTGTTCGAGCAGGTCATTGGTGAGGTCCTGGGCTTCATCGATAATGAGGACAGCATCTTTCTTTTGATCAACAAGCCCGAGAAGGAATTGGTTCAGGCGAGCGAGAGTTTCGAGGCGATCCATTCCTTTGACCTCCAGGCCGAATTCCATGGCGATTGCCTTGATGAGTTGATCGGGATCGAGGAGGGGGTTGAGAATGAGGGCGGTCTCAAATTGGGGCCCGAGTTGTTGCAGGAGAGAGCGGCAGAGGGTGGTTTTGCCGGTGCCGACTTCGCCGGTCAATTGAACAAAACCTTTTCGTTCGCGAATGCCGTAAAGCAGATGGTTGAATGCTTCCCGATGCTTCGCACTGAAGAAGAGGAAGCGTGGATTGGGTGTGATTTCGAACGGCGGCTCAGAAAGCCGGTAATATTCCAAATACACGCCTTCTGTGTAACGAAGAGGAATGGAAGAGGAAAGAAAAAGCGGGAACAAAAAAGGACCTCCGAAGAGGTCCTTTTTGAATGAATCTTGGTGTGAATCAGGGAGTGATCCGCAGGATCCGGAAGAAGCGGGCTGTGCCGGAGGTTGGCTCAGAAACTTCGGTTTCAATACCGGTCCCAACGACAGTTTGAACTGTGGTCCATGATTCCAAATCCTCGGAGGCCTGGAGGGCGTAAGTAATCCCGAGCTCGGATTGGAAACGGAATTGCACACGCGCATCGGCACTGAGAAGTTCGAAGCTGACGAACTCAATTGGAGCTGAAGGCGGCAGGAATGCGCGTTCGTTATTGAACCGTGCGATACCGGCGCGAGGCTGATGATCAACGGATGTGAACGCACCGACAATGATGACGCGACCATCGCGAGGATGGACGGCAACATCGTAAACGGCAGCGTTGGCGCCAGCACCTGGATTGAAGCGAGTATCAAGTGAACCGTTGAGGTTCAATCGTGCGATGCGAGGACGGCTGACGCCATTGACTGAGGAGAAGTCACCGGCGATGAAGATTCCGGCAGGAACCTCGTTGGTAGCCATCTGGTAGGCCATTGCATAAACGACGCCGTTGGGGCCGGTGCCTGGATTGAATTCTGTATCAAGGGAGCCGTTACTGTTCAATCGGGCAACCCGAACCCTGGGCTGATTGTTGAAGCTGGTGAAGTCACCAGCGACAAGGATATCCCCATCAGCAAGGAGGAGAATTTCATGAACAGGGCCGTTGGCACCGGAGCCGGTATTGAAGTCAGTATCGACTGAGCCATTGGCGTTCAGGCGGGCAATCCCGCGACGAGTGATTCCATTGACAGAATTGAAGGCTCCGCCAATGAGAACTTTGCCGGTGTCCAGCAAGGCGATGGCATGAACCGTATTGTCTGCGCCGGAGCCGGGATCGAAGTCAATGTCCACGGTGCCATCAGATTTCAAACGGGCGATGCGATTTCGCAACGCGGCGCTTGCCTCATCGAACATACCACCAATCAAGGCCTTGCCATCAGGTTGAGGAACGATGACAGAGACCTGACCATTGAGGCCGAGAGGGAGGTTGAAGCCGCTATCGACTGAACCGTTGGAGTTCAAGCGGGCGGCACGGGAGATGTTGATTCCATCCACAGAGCTGAACAGACCTGCAATGAGGAACTGCCCGTCTGATTCGAGGGCGACATCCATCACGGCAGCAGAAGGGCCGCCATTGGTGGTGGTCAAACTGATATCCAGCGAACCATCGAGATTCAGTCGAGCGATGCGACTGCGGTTGGTGTTGTCAAATGTGGTGAACTCACCGCCGATGACGATTTGATGATCAGGCTGGATGAGCAGTGCGCGCACAGGGGCATTGGCGCCAGCGCCTGGATCGAATGTGGCATCCACGCTGCCAGGCCCAAGGTCATCATCAACAATCGTTAGGATGACGGTGGTGGAACCGATAATCTGGGTGCCACCGACCGGATTGGAAATGGTGACATTGATGGATTCGTTACCTTCGATTTCAAAATCGTCCTTGATCGGGACGAGGAAGGATTTGACGGTTTCACCATCACCAAAGGTCAGGACACCGCTGACATCCTGATAATCGCTTGGGGAATTCGCGGAAATACCGGAAGTGGCGTAGCTGACGGAAATAACGCCGGTGGTGCCGGATGTCCTGCGAACGGTGACGACACCGTTTGTGGCGCGTTCACTGACCGCAAAGCTGTCAGCGGAGAAGCTGAGTTCGCCAGCGGCAAAGTCATCATCAACGATCGTAAGCATGGCATTACCGAGAGTGATGACGGCGTTGGTTGGATTGAAGATGCTGAGATTCACGGTTTCAGTGCCTTCGACGAGCACATCGTTGGTGATGTTGATCGAGAAGGTTTTGCTGACTTCACCAATATCAAAGGTCAGGGTAAAGAGGCGTGCTGTGTAATCCTGACCGGCAACGGCAGTGCCAT
>JANRLX010000104.1:0-12597 GCA_033762115.1 Verrucomicrobiota bacterium | reverse complement strand
CGTGTTCACTGAGTCACCGCTCGCACCGTCGAAGTTCACGTCAGCGGCGATCTTCAGGGTCGCTCCTGCGCCGAACACGTCATTCAGCGAAGTCATCTTGTAGATTTCCACGATGTCCCCGGCTGCGATCCGTGTGCTGGTCGCGCCGAAACCATCCGGAGTCACTGTCACAGTCGTTGCCGTGTTGGATTCCACGGTGAACCAGTCACCCTGGGTTCCAGCTCCGTCAGCCGACCTGTCATGGCGAATCACAAGGGTGTACTGATGGGCGAAGGTCCCAAATCCATCGAGATCAACCTTGTTTAGCGCGCCTGCTGTCAAAGTCCCCCCAATTGTCACCACGTCCCCGCTGACTGCGGTGACTGAGCCGGTGAAAAGTGGAGTTTTGTGGCCAGGAGCGGAGATGAAATTAGCGCCGGGATTAACAGTCAGCTTGCTGGCTGTTACAGGATCCGACACCACGTTGGCCTGGGCGTCCTCCGCGTAGCACAAAGCTATCGCAGCGACAACCAGACCCGCGATTTTTGCGGTTTGTTGTAATTTGCTTTTCATGTTTAATGGTTTTCTGCCCGTATTTTTTCAGTTCTCAGATCAAAGCATCCTTGAACTCTGATTTTTTCTCATTTTTGGTCGCTTTGTACCAAGCTAAGTTTTGCAACTTTGTTGTGACCGTGTCCCTTATCCGGATTTTGCATGTCCGATTACTGCCCCAGGGGTCGCCTGATTGACAAAATCGCTTCATTTCCCTGCAAAAACTGGATATACCCCTTAAAACTCCGGCCAAAACCTCCCCCCCACCTCCCAGGCCCCTTTTCCCCGAAATTTCTTCTCAACCTTTCACTCTGAACAAAAATCCCCACTACCCTCCCCCGCGGCTCAATACTCGTAGGAAAGGGACAATCCCAGGGTCACACCTTTCCGGTAGGAGGAATAAACAAACTGCGTGTCCGTTTCATCCGCGAAGGCATAAGAACGGATGAATTTCGGGTTCATGATGTTCTTGGCGGAAAATTTCAGCTTGAAATGCTCGCTCAATTTCTGGGTGAACTGGAAATCCAGCTGCCCCGCCCCCTGCTCATAAACATCATAAGTGCCAGTAATGAGATAGAGCCGCTCCGCCGCAAAATAATAGGCCAGCGTCGCAGCCGAACCGGTTCGCGGATTGTCATAGGAAATATCTGCATTTATAATATAAGGCGATTGATCATATAATGGCCGGGTAGGAACATCCCGCCCTGTATTTAGAAGTTTTAGATCCCTGAATTGAGAAATATTATCCACTTCGGATTCTATCAAGGCAAAGTTAAAACCCACACTCAACAAATCCAGCAACGGATCCAACGAAGATAGATTGTGCCGCATTTCAAACTCAATCCCCCAAAGCGTTGCCTCCGGTCCATTAAGATAAGTAATCTTATCAAAACCCACATTAAAATCACCACTCTGGCTGACTTCACCAGACACCCGTTCGATTGGTTTCTCTACCGTTTTATAAAACCCGCCTACTGAAAACATCCCGCCGTTTTCAAGATACCATTCCCAGCGGATGTCATAATTCTTCAGCGCGGACATCTCCAGGAACGGGTTCCCCACAATCGTATCCTGGGTGAAAATGTCATCACTTTGGTAATAGGTAAACTCACGGTAGATCGGCCGCGCCACCGTCTCCGCATAGCTCAGCCGCACATTCATGTTTGTCACAAATCGCCACGTCAGGGAAATCGCTGGTAACAGGTCCTCCTGGTCGATTAAACCGGTCGCTGCCGGTGCGGTCGTCGTTAAGTGCGTTGTCTCATACCGCACCCCACCCACAATGCTCACCTTCGATAACACCGGAATTTCCACCATCCCATACGCTGCGTCGATAATCTGTTCACCCGTGTAAAAGGAATTGCCGACAGGTGATGAAATATACCCCCCCTGATCGTACCCGCCCGTGGGCGTGGTTGGGGGTTGAGGGTCAGGAAAAGGGTTCTGGTTCGACCACTGATCCGGGTTCCCTGGTCCATTCGTCAAACCCCTGTAAAAGAAGGTCCGCTCCGTGAAATCACGCTCAGACCGGCTGGTGAACAACCCGCTTTTGACTTTCCATTCCAACTCCCGCGGATCCTGGAACGGATAGGTCAAATCAATCTTTCCATTTTTCACATTATCATCCAGGTGCCTGAAATATCGTGTCGGATCGCTCGGTGTTGGAATGTTGTTCTGCCCCACTTCGATGTAGCGCTGTGACCCGGTCGGGTCATTCGGGTCCACGTCCGAAATAAAATTATAAAATCTCAGGTCCGGCTCATCCTGGTAGGCCGAGGCAATCGATCCCAGCCAATCCACACCGAGCCGATTCAACGAATCAATGACATGGTTTCCTTTCAACTGGTAGGACGTCAGGTTGCGCTCCAGATAATACAACGTGTCCCGATGGGTTCGTTGCGTGCTCCCGGGCGCCAACTGGTCCAGGCTCGACGTGGTGATCCTGCCCACCATCTTCCGGGCGTTGTCCTCACCCACCTGTGAATAAAGAAAATTGAAACCCACCTCATGCTCCTCGGCGATTTGATAGGCCAGGTTCACCAGGCTTGACCATTGTGCTTTTGTCTCGGAAAAATCGCTTTCGTAATCTTCAGTAAGTACCGGCGTCGGATCGGTATTGCTTCCCGGGTTGTAACGGGAACGCACCGCGTTATCGGAATAGCGGTAATCCCGCTCATAATTCAGGCTGGCGAAATAACCCAGCGGCCTCTCTCCCAGTTTCAGGGTGTCACCCACCAGGAAACTGAAATCATGGTCTATGGGCGGTGCTTCCCTCTTCGGCCCCATCTCCCGGGAACCAAATGAATGGGTCAATCGATACAACTCAGCCGAAGCCGCTGCCTTGGCACTTTGGGGAGTGTTCCGGCTTCCAGAACTCGCCGTTGCCAACAACCGCTGTAATTCCGTTCCATCGATACCTGCCAATTCCCCCGGCAACTCCCGCGTCCCGTCATCCATCCCGAACGCGTCCAGCCCCCCCCCCTTGTAAGTCAGATAATCCTCATTGAACGTGGACTGGTTGTTATACCCAATCCCCACCGACGCTTTAAAAATGAATTTTTCCGGGAACGATTTCGTGATGATATCCATTGCCGCACCCCCGAACCCGCCCGGCAGGTCAGGTGTGAACGTTTTATTAACCACCACGTTCTCGATCAAATCAGACGGAAACAAATCCAGTTGCACTGACCGGCTGTAAGGATCGGAAGTCGGCACTTCCCCCCCGTTCAGCAGCGTCATGTTGTAGCGATCGCTTAACCCACGCACCACCGCGAACTTCCCAACCACAGAGACCCCCGTGATCTTCGTCATGATCTCGCTCGCGTCACCCGCTCCCAATCGGGAAAAACGGTCCGCTGAAATCGATTCCATGAAATTCGCTGATTGTTGCCGCTCCAGTCGCAGCGCGGTGTCCTGCGTCACCAATTCCTCCGCCGTCACCACATACTCTTCCAGCTCGTAAAATTCCGGGCGCAAATTCGCATTCACCACGTTCGTTTGCCCCATCAACACCCGCACATCCGTCACCACCAGGCTGGCGAAACCTGCCTTGGTAAAACGCAGCACCTGGTCCCCCGCAGGCACACCGTTCAATAGAAAACGTCCGCTGTTATCGGTTTTCGTTGCCAGGGTCGTCCCGCGCACCGTCACAATCACCCCGGGAATCGGGCTCACATCCCACGTGCTCACCACATTCCCCGTCACCGCCCCTGCCTCCTGCGCCTGCGCCACCCGGTTTCCCAGCCCACTCAGAAATACCAGCCACGCCACCGCCAAAAATCTCATTGCCATCACGCCCAATGCTTCATTCCAGCCATTTCGCAATCGACCTGCCTCCCCCGTGACAACACGCAGGGCGTTTGGAATTGCGAGGTGACGAATCATGAAAATTATAAGTGCCCGCTTAAGATTGGCCCGCCCTCGCCAACTGCTCCACTTTTTCGAGGTACCGCTGGACATTGTCCCGCGGCTTGGCTTTCTGCGCTTTCCTCAGCAGCTCCACCGCCTGGTTATACTTTTGCGACTGCACCAGCAATTGCGCATGCTTCACAAACGCATCCGCCTCGAACCCTGAAACCTTGCTCGCTGTTTCATAACGGAAAACCGCTTTCTCCTTCTCCCCTGCCTTGGCGTAGTAATCCCCCGCGATCAATAACGCCTCCCCATCCAGCGGATCCTTCTGCACGATTTCTTCAATCGTTTTGATCCCCTGCTCCGGGTCTCCCGCGGTCATTGCCACTTTCGCCTCCAACTTCAACAACTTTAATTCATCCGCCCCCGTCACTCCACCACCAGTCGTGCGAATGGTCGCAAACAGCGTCCGAGCCTCATCCCATGCTCCCTGGCTTACCAGGATTTGCGCAGGCCGCAATGCCTTCGCCACATTCTTTCCCTCATCCTGCTGGATCGCGGTCATATACGCATTCAAAGCCAGATCTTTTGCTTCCTGGGACATGTACAAGTCCCCCAGCAAAAACAGATTTTGCGAATTCGCTTTTCCCATCCGGCGCAACATCTCAAGGCTCAATGCCGCGAGCATCGGCTGCTCCTTCTGGATATGAATGTTCGCGTGAAGGTTCCAGAGGTTCGCCCGGTCCGGGTAGCTCTGGATCATTTCATCCAGCAACCCCAGCGCGTAATCGTAATTCGCCGTCGCAATCGAACTTTTCACCAGCCCCAGCTTCAAATCGTAATTCTCCGGCTCGAACACCAACGCCTGGCGATATGCCCCCTCCGCCGACACCGGCTTGTTGATGCTGGTATAGGCAAAACCGAGGATCCCGAAAATCTGTCCATCTCCCCCGCCCAGCGACACCGTCTTCAGCAACGGCTTGATCGCCGCTTCATACTTCCCGTCCCGCACCAGCGCAAACCCAAGGTTCTTGTGCGCACGGCGAAAATCGGGAAACTTCGAAATCGCCATTTCGAAATACTTCACCGCATTCGTCAAATCCTCCGTTTGGAAATATAAATTCCCCAGCGTGAAATCGAACAACGCACTCGCATTCGGCTTCACCATTCCTTCCAAAGTCGTGATCGCCTTCTTCGGGTCCTCCTGCAAAATCGGCACTACCTTGTCCCGGTAAACCGCCTGTTCATCCGGCGTCAATCGTGGCTCCACGTTCGAGTCAAATCCGTACGAACCCACCAGCCGCTTCGTGAACTCCGGGCTGTTCCACAACGAGGCCAGCTCATGCCCCTCCGGCATCGGCGCAAAGCTCACCGGCCCGGCGGGCGCTTTCGCTTCCTCCTTTTTGCTTTTCTTTGCGTCTGCGGCCAACGCCCCGCCTGTTGTCAACACAAGCAGAGCAATCGATCCAATCTTCAAAATGCCGTTCATAAAAAATCTCCTACTTTGTGGGTGGATCAAATCGCATCGTCAGGCTCGCCGGCGCTGTCACCGGTTGCCCATCCCGTATTCCCGGGCTGAAACGCCATTTCCGCACCGCATCCAGCGCCGGTTTTTCAAATTCCGGACGGCTCGAATTTTCAATTCTCGGGTCGATCACTTTTCCATCCGGCCCCACCATCATCAGGATTCGCACCGAACCGCTGATCCGGCTCTTGGCCAGCTCTCGCGGGTAAATCGGCGGCGTTTGCGAAATCACCTGCGGCTGCTTCTCCATCTCTTCGGATTCCAGGTTCTCCGTCCCCAGTTCCTCCGTCGCCAGCGTGTTCCGCACATCCCCCAGCCCCGCCAGCGCACCGCCCGATCCCATCGCCACTTCCAAATCCGCGCTCAATGCCAGCTGCTGCTGCGGCGCTTCCGTCAAGGTCGGTTCCGGCGCTGCTTCCTCAGTCTTTTCCGGCTCCGGTGGCGGCGGCGTCAATTCCTCCTCCACCGGCGGCGGCAAATCCGCCACGCTCGATTTCCTCAGCTCCAGACCCTTGTCCGGCTTGGCAACCGTATGCGCAAACGGCATCACCCCGAACAACACCGCCGTCGAAAGCAGCGAAAGAAAAACGGACAACCACAAATGGCCGGACGGTTTCTCGTTCTGATAAACCTTGCGCATCCCTCAACCTCAATTCCGTTCCGTCGCCAGGCTTACATCCTTCGCCCCGCCAAGCTTCGCCTCATCGATCACACGGATCAACATCCCCGTTCGCGCATTTTCGTCAGACTGAATCACCACCGGCAGCGGCTCCTTCGCGCACAACCGTTTCACCGTGGGCCGCACCCCGCCCAGCCCCACTTCCTTCCCGCCGTAAGCCACCTTCCCATCGCTTGTCACCGCAAAAATAATGCTGTTCTTTTCCAGCTGGCTCGCGCTCGCCGCCTGCGGCTTGTCCACCTTCACCCCCGGCTCCTCGATGAAACTTGTCGTCGAGATAAAAAAGATCAGCAGGAACATGATCACGTCAATTAGCGGGATCAGGTTCAATTCGATCGGTTCATCTGCCTCATTTAATGATCGACGAAATCTCATGTCGTTTTCGTTTTGGTTTCAGGGCTCTGTTTAAAATCGTTCTTCGCAAACTGCCGCGTCATCTGTCCTCGGAACTGGGCTCGGAAATGCCGCAGCGTGATCCCCTCCAACCGCGTCAGGAACGCCACATACTCATTCCTCCATCGCTTGGCCACATGCGCCAGCATCAACCCCGGGATCGCCACCATCATCCCCGTTTGCGTCGCCACCAGCGCTTCGCTGATCCCTTTCGCAATGACATCTGATGTCGAACTTCCACCCACCCCGATCGCCTTGAACGTCAGCAACATTCCCAGCACCGTTCCCAGCAGCCCGAACAACGGCGCTGAAACCACCATGATGTTCAAAAACACCAGTCGCCGGTCCATGTCCGGCACCTCCGCCGCTTCCACCTCCCGGAACCTCCCCTCAATGTCTATCAGCGATCTTGCCTCATCCTGCGAATAGCGGATCACTTCCCGGATCGATTTCGGCGCTTCCTCAGGCTTGGCCACCCAGCGTGCAAGGTCCCCGTCACTCACCTTGGTCAACCCTGGCCGGTGCAAATACATCAGCAAATGCGCCGCTGTCGCATAAGTGATCACTGCCACCAATGCCAGCGCCACCATCACCAGCCCACCCGTTTCCCAGGTGTGCCAAATTTTTTGCAACGTTTCGTTCATGGAAGCCGCTTCGCCTACGCGAATGGGTGCTTGGCCGTTTCGGGAATCCCGTTCACAAAACCCACCGCGGTCTGCTCCATGCTCCCGATCACACCCTTGGCTTTCCGGTGCAAAAAGGCGTGCAGCAACAATGACGGGATCGCCACCGCCATGCCGGTTGCCGTCGCGATCAACGCTTCAGAAATACCGGACGCCAGCAACTTCGGGTCGCCGCTTCCGAAACTCGAAATCAACTTGAACGTCGCGATCATCCCCATCACCGTTCCCAGCAACCCCATCAACGGCCCCGTCGTCGCTGACAACGCCAGGAACGCTATCCCCCGTTCCAGCTTCACCCGCGCCCCCAGCATCTTCTCGTAAAGAATTTCCTCGATGTACTCCCTCTTCTCATCCGAATGTTCCACCGCGGTCGCCAGCAAATCTCCAGAAGGCCCCGGAATGCTCCGCGCATGCGCCAATGCCTTTTGCTGCTCTCCAGCCTCGATATGCCGCAACACCTTTTGCAGATCAGCCTCCGTCGCCAGCCGGATGCGCGACAATTGCAGCCATTTCACCAGCGCCACCACCAAAGCTGCCGCCCCCAGCGCCAGCAACGGGATCATCACCAAACCGCCCGCCGCGATTTTTTCATAAAGCGTTTCCTGTAATGCCGAAAGTTTGAATGCATTTCCCAATGTCGGGTCCAGTGACAGTTCACCGTTTCCCGTCGTCACCAGCTTGCGTCCTCCGATATCCTGCTTTTCATTCACTGACACAATCGTCGGGTCCGCCTTGTTCAACTCCTGTTGCAGCAACCCTCCAACCTCACCCGAGGAACTTGCGAAAGTCGCCACCGGCCCGATCAATGCCACCTTTCCCTGCTGCACACGCCCCTGCTTGTCCAACGCCTTTCCTTCAAACACCTCCCCGCCCAACGCCGCTTCACTCCGTTGCAGAGCCCGCGTCAGCAACGCAGTCCGCTCCTCAAATCGTTGCGCTGGCGAAATGTCCGCGTTTGATCCCGCTTTTTCCACCGCCCCGAACAATTCCACATACCGCGGCTCCTCGATGAAATTCAATCGTGACCGGAATGCCCGTGCATATTCGCTCAGCAACGACTCCACATACTTCACTTCCTCCGAGCGGTTCCTCGCCTCCGTTTTCAACGCGTTCAGTTCCACCAGTTGATTTTCCTGGAAACGTTGCGCCTTCCCGAATTCCGTTTTCCTCGTCGCCAGCTTCTGCTCCGCATCCGTCACCTGTCGTGCCAGCGGCATCCGCTCAGCCTCGATCCGCTGCCGCAACTCCGTCAGCTCCTCCAGCGCCTTCTTCAGGTCGGCCCCTGCCCCTGAAGAGACACTTTCAAGGTCCTGCGCCTGCGCTCCCGTCGAGCCCAGAAACAGCCCAGCCAGTAATAATGAAAAATATTTCGACATAACAAATCGAGTGATGGAACACGGTTTCATCAGTAAAAAAGCAACTGGATTAACGAATCGCCGCAGGCAGCCCCACGAATCGGGCTCCCTTTTCATTGCGATATATTTGAAGTATCTCTCTCACCGCCGGAGCCAGCTCCGGCTTCGCCACCCATTCCCAGCCATTCGCCCCGGGCGATCCCATCCCCGCAAAATCATTCGCCTCATTCACGAAATACGCCGCCCCCAGCCCCACATACACCGTCTCCACTGCGATCTCCTCACCCTTCGAATTCTTCTGCTTCTCGCTGAACACGCTCACCGCGTTGTTGAACTTGTCCAGTTCATTCAAAATTCCCACCAGCAGCTGCACCCGCTCAGTCACAGCCATTTTCGTCGATGCTTCGCTCGGGAATTTTGCCATCAGCGGTTTGATCACCTCCTGCAATGGCTGCGGGAGACGTGGGGATAATGCCTTGATCTGCCCTTCAAATGTCCCCGCAAACGCCTTCATCTTCTCCAGCGCCTCGTTCGATGCCTTTAACAACGCTTCCGCCTGCGCCCGCTCCTTCTCCACCTGCACATTGTTCGTGCTCAGCTTCCCCATCTGCTCCTCCACCTGGCTTAACTCCCGGCCAAAAAGGTCGATAGTCTGCTGGAGCATTTCCTTGTCGCTCTGCCAGTCGGTCTGCGTCCGGGAAATCAACTGCCGCGTCTCAACCCATTGCTGAAGCGTTGAACGCGTGTCATTTAAGGAGTTTTCCGCACCGGTCACAGCGGCAGCCGAAAACGACAAAAAGAGTGCAAGGGCCAGTCTGGTCCAAATCATTGGGCAGACACTGGGCACCGGGCGTGACGAAAATTCGTCGCTAACGTTACGTTTCGGTTACAGGATTCCCCTACCTCCCCTACAGGATTGCACCCACTCCATTATTTCTTTTTCCAGCGGTAATACCGGCTCAAACACTTCACCGCTTCCGCATCCACAAATTCTCCTATCCCGTTCTCTGACACCGTCGTATCTCCCAAAACTTCCCACCGGGTCAGGTCCTCCGACCCCTGCACTTCATAGATCATTCCGGCTGTCCCGCTGAACCGCACCAGCATCGCGCCATCCAGCAAACACTCGATTCCCGGCCCGCCCTCCGCCTCCCCTTCCCTCCTCACACGCACATGAACAATCCCCAAACTCTTTCCTCCCTGCCCGTCACTCACTTCATAGGTAAATTGATCCAAACCCACATACCCCTCCGAAGCTGTGTAATGCACCTCACCGCCGTTCAAGCTCACCACTCCTCCAAACCGCGATCCGGAAACCGCCGTAATCGCCAAACCCTCCCCCTCAGCATCCCAATCATTTCCAATCAGGGCCCCCAACGAAATCACCTTGACCGCTCCACCGCTTGCCGAAACGAAATCCGCTCCCGCCACAGGAAGATCATTCACCCCCTCCACCTGGAATGTCACCGTGGCCACCCTCGAAGTCGCATACCCATCCGTCACCACATATTGGTATGAATCAATTCCCACAAAATCTTTACCAGGCTGATAGACCACTCCCTCCTCCAAACTGCTCAACTGCCCATGCTCCGGCATCTTCACTGTCACCACCGTCAACGCATCCCCATCCTCATCCCTTCCGGACAATTCAAAAACCAGGCTCGAATCCTCCACCCCCTGCACCATCAGGTCATCCGCTTCCGGCGCGCGATTTCCCACCTTAAACCGCAATTCGCTGGAAGGATCACTCTCCACATTCTCAGCCGTGAATGCCGTCACATAAAATTCATATGCCATCCCCCGCTCCAAACCGCTCAACGTCACCGAGGTGTCACCCCCCACATTTACCTTCTCATAACCGGAATTGAGGCTTCGGTAATAAAGATTATATCCCACCACCTGCGGTTCCAGGTTCGGGTCCCAGCTCAACCGAACCGATTCACCCCCTGAAGCAATTGAAGCAATTCCAATCTCAGCCCCTTCACTCCTCGCCAGCCACAATGAGCAGCACAACGCCAGTATCCACCGACATCCCTTTCGCCAATATGCTAATCTGTTCATTTGCTGGGGCCTTCCCTGACCCTGCAAATCTCATCGGCATATTTTCACCCTCCTTAACTGTCTCAAGACACTTTTTTTAATCTATTTTTAAATATCATAAATTGCTTATAATAAACAGTTTATATCATGATTATTTTTCATCCAGAACTGTCCAATAAATGGACAAATCCAACCTTTTTTCATTCACATTGATCCCGAGAGCAACCCCCCAAAAAAATGTTAAATTAGCAACACTAAACCATTATCCGCTTTTTATTAAACATTTTTAGTTGACATCTGTTCCACCTTTTGTTCTACTCTGCTCATTATAACTTAACTTGATTTGTATATGAGCAAACGTAAACGTCTCCGTAAACTCCTCCAGAACCAGCAAAAAGCCGCCCTCTCCGCTTCCCTCCCCCAGGAAATCCTTCCCCCTTCAACTTTGGCTTCCGCTCCCCTCGTCACTCCAAAAGAGACTTCTCCAGCAACCATCACCCCGGAATCTGTCATCGCCAAACTCTGGCAAATGTTGCATGACAGGTTGCACAAACCCTGTTCCCCGGACGATCTCCTCACCTGCGCCACTGCCATCGAAAAACTTCTCAAAGGGGAAATGGCCGAAAGAAAACAATCCTCTGTCGAACGAAAACTCACTCTTGCAGAACGCAAACAGGACCTGGCCGAAAAGAAATTTGCCCTCGCCGAACAGAAACGCCTTTTAAAGGCTACCCAACCCTTCCAACCCGCAAATCAGGAAGCGGTAAATGCAAAAAACTCAGAAAATTTAAAAAATTCTGATTCAACCGAAAACATCCTCACCCTCCCGTCACCTCTACCCAGCCCATCCGCTGCTGAAACCCCATCGCCGTCCGACCCACCCACCGCTCCAACTACCCAGCCATTGACCGAATCCCCATCCGAAACCGAGGAACAACCCGCTCCTTCCATCTCTAAAAATCCCAATTACACTTATCTCCCATTCGACACTATCCCGGTCCACCTCCTCGCATGAACCAAATACCTCTCGCAATTGTTTGACAATCCATCCTGATTATGCGATTTGTCACAAATGGTGTGCCTGATCGCATACAAAAGTTAAGTTTAAGTGAAAGTTTTTACTTTTATCTGCACCGCGCTCTCGGCTTTCTCCTGCCTTGCCGCTCCCTCCTTTTATTCAGTCACTGAAATCGGCACCTTGCCAGGCGGAGATATTTCACAGGGATTGGACCTCAACAACAGCGGGACCGTTGCAGGTTACGGCTCCAATGCGGATGGTTTTGAAAATGCCGTTGTTTACAACGGTGCGCTTGCCCCCCTTGATCCTCTCCCGGGAGGTCGCTTCTCCCAGGCCTGGGGCATCAACAGTTCCGGCGCGATCGTGGGAAGCTCGGAAAGCTGGAACGGCTACCAGCGCGCCGTTATTTTTGATCCTTCCGGCGCCATTGACCTGGGCGCATTCGGCCCCGATGAAGACAGTTTCGCCCGCAGCATCAACGACGCAGGGCAGATCACCGGGTTCGGGACCATTGGCGGCTCCAGCCATGCCTTTTTTTATAACGGAACTTCGTTGCAGGACCTCGGCACTTTGGGCGGCTCATTCAGCCGCGGTTTCGATATCAATAATTCCGGCGTGATTGCCGGCACCTCCGAAAACGCCTCCTTGTTCAACCGCGCTTTTATCAGCCAGTCCGGTGGCGCTCTCGTGGACCTCGGCACTCTCACCGGCGGAAATTTCAGCGAAGCAGTCAGTATTAACGATGCCGGGGTCGTCGCCGGTTGGGCCGATGATGAATTTGGCTTTATCCAGGCCGTGACCTTTCAAGGGCCCGGCAACGCCACCCCACTCGGAATTCTTCCCGGCGGAAACTTCAGCAAGGCAACCGGCATCAATAATCTCGGCCAGGTCGTCGGACTTTCAGGCATACTGACCGGCCAGTCCTCCTTTCTTTGGGACCCGAATTTCGGCCTCGTCGATCTGGCAACACTCGTCCAGGGAAGTCGCTTCGAAGAATTTTACGCCTATGGAATCAATGATCT
>JANRLX010000103.1:0-89885 GCA_033762115.1 Verrucomicrobiota bacterium | reverse complement strand
GGTCGCGGAGGGCGTGGTGGCGTTTGAGTTCCTGGAGGAGGTCAGGAGCGAGGTTGTTGAGGGAGGTATCCTGAGTCATAGCATTAATCTGATTTAATGTTCAATAATGCGGCGATTAGAATACGCAGAGACAACATGTGTCAACAGTAAATTTTAAGATCGTAGGAAATATTAGTAATTGATGTTACCTTGAGGCAGGAGGTGAAATCCTGCAAAACATTCATGGCCAAGGCAGCGTAAGAAGAAGCAGACCACTTGAGGCAGCTTCAGAATATTTAATTTTCTGAAAGATTTGCCAGGGAGCTTACGTATCAATCGATGAACAGGCAGTTCACACCATGAAAAAACCATTATTGCTCCTGACATTTGCTGCGGCCCTGGCCGTTGTTTTCCAAACCCAAGCCCAAAACGTTCCCATGCCGGAAGATGGCGCGGGGACAAACGACCCGCCAACGCCTGCGGAGATTGAGGCGGCGTGGCAAACGCACCTGGCGATCCTTGCCACCAACCGGACGCGTTTTGCCCCCTGGCTGGCCAAACCGATGACGCTGCCCAATGGTCAACCAGCCAACCAGGCCAGCGTTGATGCCTTGACTCGGACCAATCTGTTGTTGCTGGCTGAGGCATTTAGCATCAGCCGACAGGAAACGTTGCAGGCGGCGACCAACTCCGGCACGCCGACAGAGCTGATCTTTCCAAATGGTGAACGGGCGATCCTCTCCAGTTTTGTGGATGGCCATCCGGTATGGAACATGGATGATTCGCTGACCCAGGCGGTCTCCATTGCCACGGCGGCAGTGTGGCCGGGAGGAGCGGCGGGGTTCAACCTGACCGGCAGCAACACACCGGTGGGGATGTGGGAAACAGGCACGCCGAGGCTGACCCATAATGAATTCCAGGGGCGGGTGGTCCAAAGGGATGGCGCTTCGGAAATGAGTTCCCACGCCACCGCAGTGGCTTCCGTCCTTGGGGCGGGAGGGGTTTACAATCTTGTCATTGGTGGAGTGACGAATGTCCAGGCTGCCAAGGGGATGTCCTACGCGGCGCCGGTGTGGGCAAATGACACGATTGATGATATGGCCGAGATGGCAGAGGAAGCAGCCACCAATGGATTGCGGATCTCCAACCATTCCTATAGTGCGCGCTGCGGATGGCTGGCCAGTGGAACGAACTGGTTCTGGTTTGGAGACACGAATGTCAGTCAAACGGTTGACTGGAAGTTTGGGGCCTACACGCCGGAAGCCTATAGTATCGATACCAACGTGTTCATTTCACGCACTTATTTACCGGTCTGGACGCCGGGCAACAGCCGGAATGAAGGGCCTCCGGCGCAGCCGACCAACCATTTTTATGTGCTGCCCGGAACGAATGTCGGTTATTGGATCACTGGGGTGACCCGCTCGATTGATGGGGACGCGGGAGGGTACGATGCGATCCATCCGCAGGGAAATGCCAAGAACACATTGACCGTGGGCGCGGTGAACAACCTGCCGGGCGGCTATATCGGCGCGACGAATGTGATCATGTCCAGCTTCAGTCCGTTTGGCCCGACGGATGATGGCAGGATCAAGCCGGACGTGGTGGCGCCAGGGGTCAACATCCCGATGGCGACAACGAATTCCAACACGGCTTTTCAAAGCGCCTCGGCACGAGTTTTGCCGCCCCGGCCATCACCGGATCGATCAACCTGCTTAATCAGTTAAGGGAGAGTTACCATACGAACGCCCGTCCATGGCTGGCTTCGACAATGAAGGACATTGTCCTGCACACGGCTGATGAAGCAGGAGAACATCCGGGGCCTGATTACCGGTTTGGCTGGGGGTTGATGAACACGCGGAGGGCGGCGGAGTTGATCAGGAATGATGCGACGAATGGGTGGAAAAGTTTCATCAAGGAGGTTTATCTCTTCAATGGAGACCGGATCGAGTTTCCGGTGGCGGTCAGTTCCAACCAGACCTTGAAGGTGACGATTGTCTGGACGGACATTGCGGGTGAACCGCAGGTGGAAGGGGTGGTGGACGATCCCACGCCACAACTGGTGCATGACCTTGATTTGCGGATCATTTCTCCGAACGGGGCGACCAACCTGCCGTGGGTGCTCACGCCGGATTTGACGAACCAGACCGCAGCGGCCCGGGCGACGGCGGCGGCCAAGGGAGATGACAGCCGAAACAACATTGAGCAGGTGATGATCACGAACACGGTTGCCGGGACTTACCAGATCAAGGTGACGCACAAGGGGACGCTGGCGGGCGGGAATGGGTTTCGCTGCTGCTGAGCGGCAACCAGGGGCAGGCCAAGCCGGAATTGGAGATCATCGACATGGCGCAGACCGGAACGAACAAAGTAGCGTTTGCCTGGCCTTCGGTGGTGGGGCAGTCTTACCAGGTGCAGTATCGGGACAACATGGAAACGGCAAGCTGGATGAACTGGGGCGGGGAGATCAGCGCCGTGAAAACCAACACAGCGGTGGAAGCGGAGATGAACGGCCCGAATGGGCGGCGGTTTTACCGCATTATTGAACTGGAGTGACCATGTCCAGGATGATTCTATTGATGCTGGCAGCAGTCTCGCTGCTGCCAGCCCACGCCCTGGCGCAAGGCACCATTTACTTTCAGCCGGAGACACCGATTTATAACTATTTTAACCCACATTACCCCCCCCGCCGCCTTATAACTTCGATGTCAATGGAGACCATGTAACCGATTTTTCGGTCATCCAGGAAAGCTATGGAGTTAGAGTTCTTCCATCTGGTGAAAATAGAATACTGGGGGCCATTCCAGGTCCTCGTGATTTAGGAAGTCTGTTGGTTCCGTTAACTGCGGGAGAAACAATAAGCCTTTCGCCAGTTGCTGGGGCTGAATGGTTTTCCGAAAATTCGCCTAGGTTGCGAGGTCATGCAACAATCAGCGCTGTTTTGGATACCGGCGCAGTAGGTCTGTTCTATAACCAGCGGGCGTATTTCGGGATGGAGTTTCAGATTGAGGGCAAGACCCATTATGGCTGGGCCTTGCTCGATTGCTCCACCCTGTTCGGTCAAGTATTAGGCGGAGGGGAGATCGTTTCCTGGGCCTATAATTCCGTTCCCAATCAGGCGATCATTGCCGGGGCAGTCCCGGAGCCGTCCACCTGGGTATTTCTTGCCGTGGGCGGTGCAACGCTGTTCCTATGGAAACGGCGGAGTTGATCAGGAATGATGCGACGAATGGGTGGAAAAGTTTCATCAAGGAGGTAGTATGAGAATCAGATTAGCGGAATTTGAAACGAAATTTTGTGTTTCCGTTAATGGTGGGAATTGGCAGTCTGCCGTATCTTTGTGGAAGAGATGGTCACTCAATCGCGGGTTGTGGCTCATGGATCGCCTGATCAGCAGCCGTTTGGAAAAGAAGAAACAACGCCTGTATGAGCAAATCCATTGAAATAAATCGAAGGGCCTAAACATGGAAAGCATGCTCCAACTTCGGACCGCGCGTGCAAACGGTTGGTGGGACATTTACTGGCACAACGCCAAAAATTGACCGGCACTTTTAATTACACCCCCGCCATGGAGTGAACTGGACAAGTGGGGTGGATCTGGTATTGTCGGAGGTTAAACCGAAGCTGGACGGCTGAGCAGTCAATGTGAAGAAGGACAGCGAGAGGTTTGATGACCCGGAAAAACAAAAAGTATGAAAACCGCTAAATTATTTACTGTGATTGCCTGCGCGCTCGCGTTCATGGCAACCAGCGCCACTGTCCAGGCAGGTTGCTGTGACGATGCGAAAAAGGCTGGCAAAGCATGCGCCCACAAGTGCTGCGTGGAAGCCACGAAGGAAAAGAAAACCTGCGAGAAGTGCAATCCAAAGACTGAGAAAAAAGGAGAGAAGAAGTAATTTTTTCGCTTTGAGGCAAAGCGACCCTGTCATGGGGTCGCTTTTTTGTTGCCCGATTGGGCGGCGTTCCAGCAGAGGCGCAAGCCATCAAGGGTGAGCAAGGGCTGGACGAGGGTGATTTCTGGGAGTTTGGAAGCCATCAATTTGGCGTAGCCGCCGGTGGCAATGACCGGGAGCGTGGGGCTGTCCAATTCCTTTTTCAAGGCGGCGAGGAGTTCCCTGATCAATCCACGGTAGCCATGAACCGCGCCGATGAGCATGGCCTGCTTGGTGTTTTTGCCAATGATGGAGTTGGTATCGCGAATGGTGATTTGCGGGAGCAGCGCAGTTTTTTCGTGGAGGTAGGAGGTCATCACAGCAAGTCCGGGTGCGATGATGCCGCCGACATAATTTCCCCGGCGGTCGAGGATATCAAAGGTGACAGCGGTGCCGAAATCGACAACGACGGAGGGAGCGCCGAGGAGGTGTTTTGCGGCGACGGCGTTGGCCAATCGGTCTGGGCCGATGGTTTCAGGTTTGGGATAGGCGATGCCGATGCCGGTGACGGTGTCATGGCGAAGCTCGAAGGGAGGGGAGAATTGGGCGCTCAGGATGGCGCGTGCGACGGAGGTGGCCCTGGGAACGACGCTGGCAAGGGCGCAATGGTCGATTTTCGATTTGCCTGCGAATTGTTTGACAGCGGGGAGGATTGAATGATCGAACCAGGCGCTGGTGGGAAGATTTTTTTGTTTCAGTATCTTCGAGGCGGTGCCAAGGCCCACGTGGGTATGGGTGTTGCCGATGTCAAAGTAGAGAATCATGTCAGGTGGTTTTGCGGGTGCGGACATCGCCGCCGATAATTCTTTCAAGACGGCCATGTTCGGTGCGGACAAGCAGTGCGCCATCGGCATCGAGGGCTTCCGCGCGGCCTTGAATGGTCCTATCGCCCATGATGATTTCCACTTCCTGGCCGACGGTGGTGCAATGCTCTTCCCATTCCTCGGCGAGTTCAGCGAAGCGGCCTGAGGTGACCCGTTCGTAATCGTGGTCGAGGTTTCGGACCAGGAGCGCGGCGAGTTCAGCGCGGTTGATTTTGTGGCCGCTTTCGATGCGCAATGAAGTGGCGATCTGCTGGAGTTCGGCGGGGAGATCGGATTTTTCAAGGTTCACATCGATGCCGATGCCGAGGATGAGGTGACGGACCTTGTCGAGTTCGGCGCTCATTTCGGTGAGGATGCCAGCGACTTTTTTGCCGTTGATGAGGATGTCATTGGGCCATTTGATGTCCGGTTTGATTCCGGGGATGGTCCTGAATGCGCGGACGAGGGCGGTGGCGGCGGCAATGGTCATCCAGGTGACTGACTGGGGAGGGATGGCGGGGCGGAGGAGGATGGAAAACCAGAGGCCTTTGCCGGGAGGTGAAACCCATTTGCGGCCCAGGCGTCCCCGGCCTTTTGTTTGTGATTCGGCGAAGATGACAACGCCTTCCCTGACTCCGTCGCGGGCGAGTTTTTCGGCGATGTCGTTGGTAGAGGTGGTTTCCTGAAAGACCCGGAAATCACGACCGATGACAGTAACGTGATGCAGGCGGGAGAGGAGATCATCGGCATGGAGGACATCAGGCACCTTGCGCAAGGTGTAGCCTTCATGGGGGCTGGCCTCGATTTCATAACCAAGGGAGCGGAGTTCCTCGATGCGAGCCCAGACTGCGGCGCGGGAGATGGAGAGGGCGGAGGCGAGTTCAGCGCCGGAAACACTGTTCCCCTTTCGCAAGGCGGCGAGAATCTGGGCATCAATCGTCACGGGCAAAAGTCCAATCCAATATCGACAGCAGGGGCTGAATGAGTGATTGCACCGACTGAGATGAGGTCCACTCCGGTTTGGGCGATGGCCTGGATGGTTTGAAGGGTGACGCCGCCGCTGGCCTCAAGAAGGGCACGGCCAGAAACAATCCGAACCGCCTCGCGCAACTGGTCGAGAGACATGTTATCGAGCAAAATAATGTCAGAAGCGGCAGCGACGGCATGCCGGACCTGCTCAAGAGTGTCCGCCTCGACTTCGACTTTCAACCGGGGGTGGAGTTGGCGAATACGGGCCACGGCAGCAGCAACGGGATTGGGCTGTTCGGAGGCGAGGGCGGCGAGATGGTTGTCCTTGATCAAGGCCATATCGAAGAGGCCCATGCGATGGTTTTGGCCGCCGCCGCAGCGGACTGCGTATTTATCAAAATTTCTCCAGCCGGGAATGGTTTTGCGGGTATCAAGAATGCGGGCGCGGGTGCCTGCAACCGCTTTGACGTACTGGCTGGTGAGAGTGGCGATGCCTGAGAGGCGTTGGAGGAAGTTGAGCGCGACACGTTCGGCGGTGAGAATGGCGCGGGTGGGGCCTTCGATTTTCAGCAGGGTTGCCCCGGCGGAAAGGGAAGTCCCATCCTGCGCTGGAGCGGCGCAATGGATATCGCTGGAAACCTGCTGGAACGTTTCCAGGGCGAAGGGAATCCCGGCAACGATCAACGGTTGCCTGGCGTTGATTTCAGAGCGGGAGATGGAAGTGGCGGGGATTGTGGAAAGGGAAGTGACATCACCGGGGCCGATGTCTTCCTGAAGTGCGGCAGCGACGGCGCGGCGCACCTGTTCCAGGTCCAATTCCATTGGGAAGAGGATAAGCCCCGAAAATTCAGGGTGCCAGCGGGAATTAGCAAATCAGGTTGGTTTGGAATTGCCATTAAAGGTTAGCAGCCCTAATCTCGGCGCGACCCATGAAGAACAGTGTGCTTCCCAGCATCGTGCTGTACCTTGCCGTCGAGTTGTCCCTAAACGCCAACGAGGTTCAATGGGAAGCCCATTCCGGGTATCGGTCAGCGGCATTGCTGGTCCCGGCGGAGGGGAAGACCGGCTTCACGTTGCAGAATAATTCCGGGATGGGGATCGCGTTTACGAACCGGATCGCGGCTGAAAAAATCCAGAAGCGGCAGAACCTGATGAATGGGAGCGGACTGGCAGCGGGGGATTATGATGGGGATGGGTGGTGCGACCTGTTTTTTTGCAACAAGGAGGGTCCGAGTGCGTTGTATCGGAACCTGGGGAATTGGAAATTTGAAAATGTGACAGCAAAGGCGGGGGTGGCAATGGCGGAGCAATCTTCGTCAGGGGCGGTTTTTGCGGATGTGAACGGGGATGGAGCGCTGGACCTGCTGGTGACGTCGTTTGGGGGGCCGAATGCGCTCTGGATCAACCAGCGGAACGGGACGTTCAGCAACATCACGGTGGAGGCAGGGCTTGAATTGAAGGGGAACACCACGTCGATGGCACTGGGGGATATGAACGGGGATGGCCCGCTTGACCTGTATATCAACAATTTCGCCATCGTGGCGATCCTGCGGGACGGGGGGACTTTTTCGACGAAGCTGGTCAATGGCAAACCGGTGGTGCAGGGGCGTTATGCAAACCGGCTGAAGATCGTCAATAATGCGTACATCGAGCTGGGGGAACCGGATTTCTGTTTTTTCAATAAAGGGAACGGGCTGTTCAGTGAAGCGCCATGGCCAGCGACATTCCTGGATGAAGAGGGAAAGCCGATGGCACCGCCGCTGGATTTTGGGTTGGCGGTACAAATCCGTGATATCGATGGGGACCATGACCCGGACATTTATGTGTGCAACGATTTTCAAACACCGGACCGGATCTGGCTGAATGATGGGAAAGGGAAATTCCGGGCGATTGAGAAGCTGGCGATCCGGAACATGAGCTATGCCTCAATGGGAGTGGACATGGCGGACCTGGACCGGGATGGGAAGCTGGAAATTTTTACGGTCGAAATGCTCAGCCGCTCTCATCAGAGGGGGATCCGGCAATCTTCAGCGATGATGGGGATTTTTCGGGTGCCGGGAGACCTGGAAGGACGGGAGGAAGTGGCGCGGAATGCGCTTTACTGGAACCGGGGGGATGGGACTTACAGTGAAATTGGGTTTTACAGCGGGCTGGCGGCATCGGACTGGTCGTGGGCGCCGATTTTTTTGGATGCAGACCTGGATGGTTACGAGGATGTGCTCGTGAGCAACGGGCATATGCATGATGTGAATGACCTGGATGTGGCGGAAGCGGTGGCGACTGAGCGGGGGAAAAAAAATGCGACGGTGCTTGAACGTTACCCGGTGCTCGATCCCCCGAAGGCGGCGTTCCACAACCTGAAAAACCTGCGGTTTGAGGATGTGAGCCGTGAATGGGGGTTTGATTCCACGTCGATTGCGCATGGGATGGCATTGGCGGACCTGGACCGGGATGGGGACCAGGATGTGATTCTGAATTGCATCAACGCGCCGCCGTTGATTTATCGGAATGATTCAGCAGCCCCCCGACTGGCGGTAAGGTTGAAGGGGAAAGCGCCAAACCGGTTCGGGATCGGGGGAAAGATCAAGGTGCTTGGCGGCCCTGTGGAGCAGCAGCAGGAAATCATTGCCGGAGGCCGGTATCTTGCGGGGGATGAACCGATGCGGACTTTCGCGGCGTGGAATGCGACGAACCAATTTACCATCGAGGTGATCTGGAGACAGGGAAGCAGGAGTGTGGTTAAAAATGCGGTGGCAAACAGGATTTATGAAATTGATGAAGAGGTTTCCGAACCGCTGCCGGAGGATTTGAGAAGGAAACCGCGACCGCTTTTCCGGGAGGTTTCGGACAAGCTGCCGCATCGGCATCATGAGGATTCATTTGATGATATTGCGAGGCAACCGGGCCTGCCGAGGAAGCTTTGCCAGCCGGGACCTGCGCTGGTGAGCGGGGATTGGAATGGAGATGCACGGGATGAGCTTTTGATTGGAAGCGGCGCGGGGGGAAGGATCGAATTGTTTGAAGTAGGGGCGAATGGTTTTCAACGAAGTAAGGTTACATTCCCGGCATGCCCCGGAGATATCGCTGGCATGGTGATGGTTCCTTCAGCGGAAGGGAACATGGAAATCGTGTATGCCATTTCAGGATATCAAAGCGGGACTGACTCCGCGCTGGTGGCGCTGCGGCAGGGGGAGGTCGAAGCGAAGGAACTGGACCGGCTGCCGGTGGGGATTGGGCCGCTCGCAGCGGCGGATATTGACCGGGATGGGGACCTGGACCTTTTCGTGGGAGGCAGGGTATTGGCGGGGAAATATCCGGTGGCGGTTTCATCATTTATTTATCGCAGGGATGCACGGGGGCTGAGCCGGGATGAGAACGCTTCCGGGCCGTTCAGGGAGATCGGGATGGTGAGCGGCGCGGTGTTCAGCGATGTGACAGGGGATGGCTGGGTGGATTTGGTATTGGCGACTGAATGGGGGCCGATCCGCGTGTTTGTGAATGAAAAGGGAACGTTTGTGGAGCAGACGCGACGGCTCGGGCTGGAAACAATGAGCGGGTTGTGGAACGGCGTGGCGACGGCTGATTTCAACGGGGACGGGCGACTGGATATCGTGGCGAGCAATTGCGGAAGAAACACGAAGTATGAGATTTATCGCAATCCACGGATTTATTTCACGGATGCCAACCAGGATGGAACGGTAGAGTTACTGGAAGCGCATCTGGACCGGGAAAGAAATACTTATGTGCCGGACCGGGGGCTGAAATATCAAAGTCGTATTTTTCCCACGTTGCGCCAGAGATATCCGACCCACCAGGCGTTTGCCAGTGCCACGGCTGAGGAGATTTTGAATGGATTTGGCAAGGTATCGTTCCTCGAGGCGCGGACATTGGAACACACATTATTTTTAAATTTGCCGGATGGTTTTCATGCCCGGCCACTTCCGCCGATCTCCCAGTTTGCGCCCGGGTTTGCGGTGGTCCCCGCGGATTTTGACGGGGATGGAAGCATGGATATTTTCATGAGCCAGAATTTTTTTGCGTGTGACCCGGAAACGTCGCGGAATGATGGAGGACGGGGAATCCTGATCAAAGGGAATGGCCGTGGCGGTTTTGAATGTGTGGAGGGGGAAGAGAGCGGCATCAAAATTTATGGGGAGCAACGGGCTGCGGTGACCGCTGACGTCGACGGCGACGGCAGGTTGGAACTGGTGGTTTGCCAGAATGGAAATCGGACTGTTTGTTATGAAGCTGCCGAGGCAAAACCGGGCATCCGGGTGCGATTAAAGCATTCGAGAGGAAATCCGGGCGGGATCGGCGCAAAGATCGAGCATTTGCGCCAGGACGGAACGCGTGCCTTGCATGAAGTGCAGGCTGGTTGCGGGTACTGGACACAAAACAGCCTGGTGCAGATTTTGACTGCCGCCAGCCAGGGAGACCAGGTGAAGGTTTATTGGCCGGGTGGTGATTCGAGCGGTTATACGTTGCCTGCGAATGCCGGTGAAATTCTTCTGACTGCGCAAGGCCCGCTGGAAGTGGTAAAGTAGGCGATGCGGTTTCACGCCACAGTGCCGGGATTGCTGCTGACTGCCTTCGCCGTGGCAGGGCAGGCGGCAGAGATTTCCGGCAAAGCGCTTCATTTCGATGCTTCGCGCCCGACTGGTTTCACACTTCTTGCACCCGCGAGCACGGGAGTCGAATTCACAAATATTCTTTCCAGTGAAGCTGCGGCTGAAAATCAGATTCGGTTAAACGGCTCGGGGGTGGCGCTGGGTGACGTGAATGGAGATGGATTGGCCGATATTTACCTGTGCCGGCTGGGGGATGCCAATGCGCTCTATCTCAACCAGGGTAACTGGAAATTCGAGGAGCGCGCAATGAAAGCAGGTGTGGCGTGCAGCAATCATTTCTCAACCGGGGCGACCTTTGCTGATCTGGATGGGGACAGCGATCTTGACCTGCTTGTGAATGGGCTGGGCACCGGGACGCGGTTTTTCCTTAACGATGGCGCAGGAAATTTTTCCGAGCAGTTGAACTCGGGACTGCATCGAAAAGGAGGGAGCATGTCGCTTGCGCTGGCGGATGTGGATGGGGATAGCGACCTTGATTTATATGTGACGAATTACCGGACCAACACGATCCGGACGAGCGGGTTCAGCCTCCTGACTGTGGGTGGGAAACGCATGTTGAGGCCGGAGGACCGGGAAGATTATGAACTGACGCCGGATGGCCGGTTGCTTGAGCATGGGCAGGTGGATTATTTTTATCTCAATGAGGGGAATGGGAAATTCCGGGAACTTTCCTTTGCTTCGGGAAATTTCCTCGATGCCTCCGGGCAGCCGTTGAAGAAAGCGCCGCGTGACTGGGGGCTTACGGCGATGTTCCGTGACATCAACATGGATGGCCTGCCTGACCTTTACGTGTGCAACGATTTTCATTCGCCGGATCGAATCTGGCTGAACAGCGGAAAAGGAAAATTCATGGAAGCATCCCCGTTGGCGATCCGCAGTTCCTCAACCTTTTCGATGGGAATCGATTTTTCTGATGTGGACCGTGACGGGGATGATGATTACCTCGTGCTTGATATGCTGGACCGGAAGCATGAGCGGCGGATGCGCCAGTTGCTGGGAGAAAAATCGGAGCAGCTTCCCGGAGTTTTTGGGGAACGCCAGCAACTTGACCGGAATGTTCTTCAACTGGCCCGGGGAGACGGCACTTTCGCGGAAGCCGCCTGGAGGGCAGGAGTGGAAGCCACGGGGTGGTCCTGGTCCCCGCTTTTCATCGATGTCGACCTGGATGATTATGAGGATTTGCTGATCACCACGGGGAACATGTTTGATACACAGGACCAGGATGCAGAGCAACGGATAGCAGCCAGCGGGCCCTGGTCAAAAGAACGGATGCCGCAGAAATTGTTGATGTATCCGCCGCTGATGCTTGAGAACCTCGCCTTTAAAAACCGGGGGGATGGCACCTTCACCAACTATTCGGCTGAATGGCGATTCGATTTGCCGGGTGTCTCGCATGGAATTGCGGCGGCGGACCTGGACCTGGATGGGGACCTTGACCTGGTGGTGAATAATCTGAACCAAGCAGCAAGCCTGTACCGAAATGATTGTCCGGCCCCGCGTCTTTCGATTCGATTGAAAGGGAGCGGCCAAAACAGCCAGGCAATTGGCGCGCGGGTGATTGTCCGAGGCGGGATGGAGCAATCGCAGGAGATCATTGCGGGGGGCAGGTATCTTTCAGGCGGCGACACACTCCGGGTGTTTGCGGCGAAAAAAGAAACAATGGATGTGGAAGTGCGATGGCCAGGCGGCACGCGAACCCTCCACACGAACCTGGTGCAAAACCACGCCTATATCATCGAGTACGATCCGGAAAAGAAAGTGGCTCCTGCTTCAACAACCCGGCCGCCGCCCTTATTTCAAAATGTATCGGAGCAACTCTCCCATCGACATGAGGAAAATCTGTTTGATGATTTTGCGCGGCAACCTCTCCTGCCGAGAAAAGTGAGCCAGGGTGGGCCGGGGCTGGCCTGGGGAGATTTTGATGGGGATGGGCGGGAGGATTTAATCGTGGGAGGAAGTCGCGGCGGGAGCATGGCCTTCCTGAAGAATGGCAGGGAGAATTTTCAACGGGTGAGCAACCAATTCAGCATTAAATTAGCCCGTGACCAGACTTCGTTGCTGCTGCTTGAAGGAACGCCAACGCAGCTTGTGGCTGGATCGTCGAATCATGAAGATGGATTGCCAATCGATCCTCCGGTGCGTGCGTTGGATCTTCAAAGCGGGGAGGGGGCGGCGATTGCCCCGGCAATGTCATCGAGCGTCGGGCCGGTGGCGATGGCGGATATTGATGGAGATGGAGACCTGGACCTGTTTGTGGGCGGGCGGGCGATTCCCGGAAAATATCCAATGGCTGCATCCTCGCTGCTCCTGAAAAATGAGGGTGGACGGTACCTCCCGGATGTTCGGCAGACCGTGCTGACAAACATAGGGATGGTTACGGCGGCCATTTTCATTGATCTCAACCAGGACCATGCTCCCGATTTGTTGCTTTCAAGGGAATGGGGGACGATCAAGGTCCTCCTGAACAAGGGAACATTCCAGGATGCCTCGGCGCAGTATGAGACCGAGGCGTTTTCCGGATTCTGGAACAGCATCGCCGCAGGAGATTTTAACAATGATGGGCAGATGGATTTTGTCGCGGGGAACTGGGGGCTGAACACAGGTTACCGAGCGAGCGCCGCCCGGCCATTCACGGTTTATTATGGGGATTTTGATTCGAGCGGCTCTCTGGATTTGATCGAAACGATGATTGAAGAGGGGCGCGAGGTGCCGGTCCGGGATTTCAACAATTTGAGCGCGGCAATCCCGGCATTGAGAGGACGGTTTCCCACTTACGCGGCTTTTGGGAGTGCGGACATCAAAACGATCCTGGGCGGTTTTCAAAAGCCAGCCACGCTTTCGGTTAACTGTTTGCAAAGCGCAGTTTTCATGAATGAGGGAAACCGTTTCAAAATGCAACCGCTGCCGCCTGAAGCGCAGCTTTCGCCTGTGTTCGGCCTGGCGGTGGCGGATTTTGATGGTGACCGGAATGAAGATATTTTTGTCGCGCAAAATTTTTTCGGGGTCTCTCCGCAGATTACCCGGCATGATTCAGGGAGGGGATTACTCCTGAGGGGAAATGGAACTGGCGAGTTCGAACCGATGAGTTCCAGCGGGAGCGGAATTGCAATCGACGGGGATCAACGGGCAGCAGCGGTTTGTGATTACAATCAGGATGGGCGGGTCGATCTGGCGGTCAGCCAAAACGGGAGTGATACGCAGCTTTTTCAGAATCGAGGAGGCGCACCGGGATTGAGGGTTCAATTGATCGGGACGCGAGAAAACCGAAATGCGATCGGCGCACAGCTCCGGGTCAGATCATCGACAAGGAGCGGCCCTGCACGGGAAATTCAGGCAGGGAGCGGCTATTGGAGTTGCAATTCCCCGGTCCAGGTGGTGGCGCGGCCCGCTGCAACGGAGGAACTGGAAATTTCATGGCCGGGGGGAAGGCAAACGCGCGTGCCATTGCGCGATGAGGGAAAACTGTTGATTGTGAAGCAGGATGGAACTGTGGATTGGAAATAGTTTGAGCGGAAAATGGGTGCGCTTGCGACCGCTTCTTTTACTCATCCTGTTGTGCAGAGTGGAACTGGCCGCGCAGGAAATTATTACCCGCGCCCTGCCTGAACAACCCACCGGGAAAAAGGGATTCACACTGGTGACGAACAGCGGGGTCCTGTTCACCAATGTCCTGAACCTCGATCATTCGATCACAAATTCCCCGATTAATAACGGCTCCGGCCTTGCATTTGGTGATGTCGATGGGGATGGCTGGTGCGATTTGTACCTGTGCGGAATCGATTCAGAGAACAAGTTGTTTCGGAACCTCGGCGATTTTCGCTTTGAAGAGATTACAGAGAAGGCAGGAGTGGCCGCGCCGGGATTGGATGCGACCGGGGCAGTCTTTGCGGATATCGACGGGGATGGAGATGTTGATCTGCTGGTGAATAGTTTGAACCGGGGAACGACGCTTTTTATCAATCAAGGAAACGGAACTTTTCAGGACCAGACCGCTGCCTCCGGATTATCCACCAACATTGCCGCCATGAGCGTTGCGCTTGCGGATACTGATGGGGATGGGGACCTGGATCTGTATGTTTCGGCCTACCGGCCGATTGCCCTGCCAGACCAGGTACCAGCTGGTTTCACGCTTGGGACCATCGGCGGGCAGAGGCGTATCACAAAATTTAACGGTGTTCCCGTGACCTCTCCCGAATTGCAGGGAAGATTCAGCATCGGGCCAAATGGCGGACCGCTCGAGCATGGCCAGGCAGACCGGTATTATTTGAATAATGGAGGAGGGCGGTTTCTCCATGTGCCGTGGAATTCGGGGGCGTTCCTGGATGAAAACGGAGAGGTGGCGTCTATTCCCTACGACTGGGGACTGGGAGTGTTGATGCGCGATTTCAACGGCGACGGAGCACCGGATATTTACGTTTGCAACGACAGCCATTCGCCAGACCGTTTCTGGATCAATAATGGCAAAGGGACGTTTCGCGCGGCAGCTGCGCATGTGTTTCGGCAAACGTGCCTTTCATCGATGGGGGTCGATGCCGCTGACATCAATCGCGACGGGCATCTGGATTTTATCGTTCTGGACATGTTGAGTCGCGATCATCAGCGGCGATTGACCCAGCTGGAGGGGAATCATTATCCGGAGTATCGGGCGGGTGACCTTGGGTTTCGACCGCAATCGCCCCGCAACATGCTTTACCTGAATCGCGGGGACGGCAGCTACGCAGAAATTGCCTGCCTGGCCGGGGTGGAGGCTTCCTCCTGGTCGTGGACACCGGCCTTCGCCGATTTTGACCTTGATGGGTGGGAGGATTTGCTGGTTTCGAACGGGTTCAGTCGGGATGTGCGCGATGCCGATGCGAATGAGTTGATCAAATCGATGCAAGCGTCGAGGAAGCTCGATCCAAAGGAACAACTGATGCTGCGGACCAATTATCCCGATTTCAGCACACCGCTGGTCGCTTTTCGAAACCAGGGGAACCTGCGCTTTGAAGAAGTGGGAAAGGCCTGGGGATTCACCATACCAGCCATTTCGCATGGCCTGGGGCTGGCTGACCTGGATAACGACGGCGATTACGATCTGGCACTGAATAATCTCAATGCGCCTGCTCATATTTATCGAAACGATTTTCCCGGCGCTCGGGTGGCAATCCAGCTCAAGGGAAAATCACCCAACAACAACGCGATAGGATCGCGAATCGAACTTCGGACGAGGGATTACACAAATCAAAGTGAAGTGATCGCGGGTGGGAAATATCTTTCAGGAGACCAGACCGTGCGGATATTTGCCGCGCCTTCGGCTCCATTCAGCCTCGTGGTGCATTGGCGTTCGGGGCGGAAAACAGAACTGACGAACTGTGCGGCGAACACTCATTACACGATCAGTGAACCAGACACTCCCGCAGTGAGACTGCCAGCACCTCCGGAAAGTGCGTCACTGTTCACGAATGTTTCAGGTCTGTTGAGCCACATTCACCAGGATGCGCCGTTTGACGATTTTGCACGCCAGCCGTTCCTGCCGCGCAAGCTCAGCCATGAAGGGCCAAAGGTGGCCGCTGCTGATTTCAACAGGGATGGCCTGACTGATTTGATCGTGCCTGCCGGCAAAGGGGGTCGCCTGGCTTTGTTGCAAAACGTTGAAAATGGAAGGTTCACGAATGCAAGCCAGCTTCCGGTTTCAACGCGTGACCAATCTGCTGTGGCAATCCTCACGTCAACCGGAGGAAGCCAGTTGCTCATCGCGCAATCGAACGATGAGGATGGCCTGGCGGCAGGCAATGCAGTGGTGCGAATCAATCTGAGCGGCTCGCTTTCGACCAATCCTATCCCGGCGTGGAATTCGAGCGTGGGAACGATGGCGCTCGGTGATGTGAATCGGGACGGCTCGCCTGATCTTTTTCTGGGAGGCCGAAGCAAACCTGGGCGTTATCCTGAACCTGCCTCATCGCTTCTGTTGTTGCAGCGGGAGGGAGATTTTTTTCCATCGACGGAGCATGGCAACATTTTGACAAACCTGGGGCTTGTGACTGCCAGCCTGTTCACGGACCTGAATCAGGATGGTTGGGAGGATTTGGTGGTGGCGACGGAGTGGGGAACGATCCGGCTGTTCACGAACCGGCAGGGACGACTTGTGGAACGGCAGGATGCAACACTGGCAGGGCTCAAGGGATTGTGGACCAGCGTGGCGGCAGGTGATTTTGATGGGGATGGGAGCATGGATATTGTGGCGGGGAATTTTGGCAGCAATACGCAGTATGAATCGTATCGGGTCAAGCCGTTGCGCCTTTATTATAATGATTTCGACGGAGACCAGCGGATTGATCCGCTTGAATCATACTTCGCTCCCGAGCTGGGCAAGTATGTGCCCGCCCGAACGCTGAATGATTACGCAAAATTTTTTCCGCGCATTCGCGAACGTTTCCCGACCCACCATGCCTTTGCCCGTGCGGGGATTGAGGAGTTGCTTGCCGCGCAAGGAACCAGGGCGGGCTTTCTTGAAGTCAATCATCTGAAAACGACGTTATTCCTCAATCGAGGGGGAGCATTCGTGGCGGTGGATTTGCCGCAGGAAGCGCAATTCGCACCGGTTTTTGACATGGCCGCGGCCGATTTCAACAATGACAAACACCTCGATCTGTTTCTTGCGCAAAATTTTTTCGCGGTGCGCGCTGAATCGACCCGTTATGATGCGGGACAGGGGTTGCTTCTGCTGGGTAATGGCGCAGGGCAATTCCGCGCGCTGAATGCGAAGGAGAGCGGCATCCGGTTGCTGGGTGAGCAGCGGGGCTGCGCGGTGGGGGATTTTAATCATGATGGGTTGCCGGACCTGGCGGTCACGCAAAACTCCGCTCCCACAGCACTTTTCCTGAACCATGCAAAGACAGTCTCCCGTTAACGCTGTTTTGCCTTTGGCTGAGGAAAGCCCCTGCGTGGAAGTCATCTCACAAATGGACAACTTGCGAGATGACTTCTATTCTTTTTCAAATGGTGAACGTTCCTGTTGCGCTTGGCAGTCGAAGCTACTCGATCAAAATCGGCAGCGGGCTTTTGCCTCAGACTGGCTCCTTCTGCGCGGAGCTGAACCTCGTCGGCAAATGCGCCATTGTCACGGACTCGGCGGTTGGCCCGCTGTATGGGGAAGTGGTCGCAGGCAGTTTGCGTGGCGCGGGGTTTGATCCGTTCATCATCACCGTTCCGGCAGGGGAATCCTCGAAATCATTAAAATCTGTGGAGGATTGCTACAATCAACTGGCTGCGCATCGCGTGGAACGGAAATCATTTATTATTGCGTTGGGAGGCGGGGTGGTTGGGGATTTGGCCGGTTTTGTTGCGGCGACTTATTTGCGCGGGATTCCTTTTGTACAGGTTCCCACCACGCTGCTGGCGCAGGTGGATTCATCGGTGGGTGGGAAAGTCGGGGTGAACCTGATGGCGGGAAAAAATCTCGTTGGCGCGTTTCATCAACCGCAGCTTGTGGTTTGTGACCTGGATACTTTTGGGACCCTGCCGCAGCGGGAATTCCGCGCGGGGCTGTCTGAAGTGATCAAATACGGGATCATTCATGACAGGTCACTGTTCAGCCTCCTGGAAAACGAAGCCGCTGCTGTCCTTGAAAGATCGCCGGAATTGCTGGCAAAGCTGGTTGCGCGTTCCTGTGAGATCAAGGCGGAGGTGGTCAGCCGCGATGAGACTGAAACGAGCGTGCGGGCGATTCTTAATTTTGGCCACACGATTGGCCATGGGTTGGAAGCCATTTCAGGTTACGGTGTTTATCTGCATGGAGAAGCCATTGCAATTGGGCAAATCGCCGCTGCCCGCATCTCCGCCTTAAAGACGGGGTTGAAGGAAAATGAGTTGAAGCGGATCGAGGCGATTTTTGCCAGCTATGGATTACCGACGGGAGTTCGGCTGAAGGAAGATAAAAAAGAAAAACTGCTGGCTGCGATGAAACTGGATAAAAAAGTCAGCAGCGGGGTGATCAAGTTCGTCCTGGCAAAATCGATTGGGGAGGTGGAGTACGGACAGCCTGTTGAAGAAGCCTGGCTTTCGGAGAGGATGGATTCGCTGATTGCCTAGCTGGCAATGGCGAGCATCTGTTTCGGGGTGAGGAGCCATTCAAGCGTGGCGAAATTTCCGGGGGTGAATCGTTCCACGCGCAATTTGCACAACCCCGCCTTTTTCATCGTGATTTGAAGGTCCGCGCTCCCGGACAAAAGCATTGAGATTAACCGGCTGAAATCAGGCTCATGGCCGACGATCATGATCGCGTCGTTTTTTGCCTGTCGTGTAGCCAATTCAGCAATCACTTTCATGGTGGGTTTCCCTGCGGCGAGGGCTGGCAGGATTTCACACTCAGTCTTTAAAGCTTTTGCGGCGATCTCGGCAGTGTCCCTGGCCCGTTTGAATGGGCTGGTCAACACACGATCCACCTGCACTCCGAGGGTGGAAAAAGTCCCGGCAATTTTCACCATCTTGTGTTTTCCATCCGGAGAAAGGGGACGGTCAGCGTCCAGTTCGACACCGGCATCCTCCAGCGTTTCTGCAATTGCATGCCGGAGAAGGTAGAGGTCCATATGGATTATGGATTTTTGGGGCGGAGCAGGACAGCTTTCTTATCGGTCCCCTCGACTTCCACGGAATGGGTCTCGATATGGGGGTCATCCTTCAACGCGTTGTGGATGATGCGCCGATCAAAAGCATTCAACGGTTCGAGTTCAACGATGTCACCCCAGCGGCGGACTTTTTCGGCGGCGTCCTTCGCTTTCTTGACGAGGGCTTCGCGGGCCTGGCTGCGGTAATTGCCCACATCCACGGTGACCTTTGGGGTGGAGGTGTCCTGGCGGAAAAGAATGCGGTTGGTGATGTACTGGATTTCGCTGAGGGTCTGCCCCTGGCGTCCGATCAATCGACCGGGATCATCGGTCTGCACTTCCAATAAAATACCGTCATCCATGGTTTGCTGGGAAACGGTGACTTGAAAACCGAGGTGACTGAGTAACGTTTCGAGAGTCGTTTTGGGATCTGCAGGCATAAAAAGGGAGCCGTTATCGTTTGACTGGGGCGGCTGGAGCAGCGCCCGGTTTGAGGGTTGGATCCTGCGCCTTGGTAACCTTCATTTGCAGGATGGATATCAGATTTTGGACAGTCCAGTAAAGCGCTAACCCTGCGGAGGCGTTATAGAAAAAGAAAACGAACATGAGCGGCAGGTATTTCATCATCTTCTGCTGCATGGGGTCCATACCAGGGGAGGGCGGGGTGAGGCTGGATTGCCAGAACATGGTCCCGGCCATAAGGATGGGGAGCGGGTTGATGGGCAAATTCAAGCCGGGAATAAAAAAGATCGTGTCCGGTTTGGAGAGGTCACAAGCCCAGAGAAACTCGGCCCCGCGCAGTTCAATCGCACTTTGCAACATGGTGTAGAACCCAAAGAAGACGGGAATTTGCAGGAGGATGGGGATGCAGCCGCCAACAGGGCTGACCTTGTGTTCCTTCATGAATTCCATCAGTTTCCGGTTCATTTTCGCCGGATCGTCCTTGTACTTGTCCTGCAATGCTTTCATCTGTGGCTGCAATGCGGCCATCCGTTTCATTGATTTGGTGCTGGCATTGGTCAGGGGCCAGAAAAGCAATTTGATAATCACGGTGATGGTGATGATTGCCATCGCATAGGAGAGTCCCATGCCATGCAGGCCGTTCATCGAGAGAAGCAGGCCCTTGGCAAAGGAACCAAAGAAGCCATCGAACCCCATCACCCGGTCCATTTCGCGAGGGAGGCGGGTCAATGTTTTGTATTCCTTGGGCCCCGCGAAAAGGTCGATCTGTTCGACGTAACCGGAACCAGCGGGGATGGTCACCGGGACAAATTGAAGAGAGACCTGGTAACCGAACGGTTTGGCAAATGTCTGTGGGTCGTTGGCTAATTCTGTTTTTGTTGGGGCCGGGAGATCGATCCTGCGCCCGATCACCTGATTGGCAGGCGTGGCGGGAACCGCGACCATCGCAAAAAACTGGTTGTGCGCTGTGCCCCAGACCACATTGCTTTGGCCGCCGATATATTCGGTGCGCGGCTGGCCGGGCAAGCAGCCGAAAGTTTTGTTGGCGAACCAGGTTTCCTTGATTCGTTCGGCCTTTTCCCCATTGAACCATTCAAGCCCGAGCAACAGGCTTTCATCATGTGACCCGGCAGGGGTCGCGGTGCCGACAATGACCTCGCGGAGTGGAAGGGTGACCGCTTCTGAAGAATGGTTTTCCCAGCGCATGGTGGTTTTGACCATGTAATTGGTGGAAAGCTGGTATTCCTTGATCAGCCGGACATTATTCGACAACGCCACTTCGGCGCGGACGAGGTCACCGGTTCGGGTGAGGGTATAATTTCCATTCCCCACCCCGAGGAGGGTGAGGGCGGCGAGCGGGGCCTTGGTGTTCAGGCTGGCGAGATTGGTGGTTCCGATTTTTTCCGCGTCGCAGCCGACGTTGGCCTGATATTTTTTAAGCTCCACCAGTTTCAATCCACCGCCGTGGGAGGAGAAATGGTAACGGGCGTTTTCATTTTCGATGGTGAGGAGTTGTTCCTCGGCAGGAGGACGCAATTCCGAGGGAAGGGCGTTCAGGGCGACCTGGTTGGTTCCGACACGATTTGTCCCGGAGGGAATTGCATTTGAGATGGAGGCATTCGAGAGAGTGTTCGTCAGCGGGATGGGCTTGGGTGGGTAAAGCTTGTTGACGAGAGGGTACCAAGCCATCAACAGAAGGAAGGAAACTGCGAGAACAATTTTGGCGGTGCGATCCATGAAGTTAATTCTGAACGGTCTTGCCGACCGAAGGTTGAGAAACTGGGCCGGGCGCGGGGTCGTACCCAAATCCACCCCAGGGATGGCACCTGCTCAAACGTTTCACCGCAAGCCAAAGACCTTTAACGACACCAGCCTGGCTGATTGCCTGATGGGCGTAGCAGGAGCAACTGGGGGTAAAACGGCAACAGCCACCGCCACCCAGAAGGAGATTTTTCAGGGGTGACAAAAAGACCCGATACACAGTGATCAGGGCCAGCAGAAGTTGTTTTATTCCGTCTTTAATATCCCGGCCTCCCTTGCCAGCAGCAAAAAATCCTTTTCCACCTCCGGCTGCGATTTTGATAAAATCGAGTTTCGAGCAATCAACACCAGAATCGAAGCTTTCAAACGATGTTGCTGGAGCCTGAATGTCTCGCGCATTAGCCGCCTGGCCCGTGAACGGTCATGGGCTTTTCCAAGTTTTTTTGTGGTAATGACGCCAAGGCGGGACTCGCCTCCCTCCGGCAGTACTTTCCAGTTCAGGATCAGGCAACCTTTGATTTTTCGCTTCCCTGTTTCGCGGACCTCCTTGAACTCATGGGACATTTTCAGGCGGAGAGACTCGGGAAAGGTGAGTTTCTCCTGCGATGCCATGAAATCAGACCGGGGTCAAGCGCTTGCGACCGACGCGGCGGCGATTTGCAAGAATCGCTTTTCCGCTCTTGTTCGAATTGCGGTTCAAAAACCCATGTTGCCGTTTTCGTCGAATTTTAGACGGCTGATATTGACGTTTCATAAAATCTTTTCCTGATGCAACCCGGCGTCCAACTGCCCCGCTAAAAAGTCAAAGCGGTTACGCCCGTCATCAACGGAGTGGGGGAGGATAGCAGCGAACCTCCTTCTGTCAAACGCTTTGCCACCCCTTTTTTTTGGAAATCGGAACCCGGGGGAAGGGATTGCAGCTGTGCAACGGTCAGCCCTGGGGACGGGCAAAAAGTTCGTCCTTCAGTTCCTTGTTGGATTGGATCGACTTCCACTTGAAAACCAGGTCGAGGGTTCCCTCGGGAGATTCCAGGGTCTGAGTCATGCTGTGAGGGCGCTGAACTCCATCCACGGTTTTGAAATCCTGAAACTGGAACTTGGTTTTGAGGGAGCCATCTCGTGAGGATTGCTCGACCAACAGCCCGGTCTTCACGCTGAAAGCGAGGCGATCGGAAATTTCCGCCGAGGGGTTGCTCTCGAGGATATGGGCCTCTTCGCCGTTGATCGTTTCTGTTCCCTTGAACTGCAGGTTTGGAAAAACCTTCGTGAGATGCGTCTCAAGATGGAGTTCGGCCATCTGCTTCATGCCGCGGAGTTCCTGTGGGGTGAGTTCCTGCACGCCGAGAGGATTTTTCTTCCATCCTTTTTCACCGTCAAAGTGATGGGAATGGGTCCCGTCCTGCCCCACGAAAGTCCAGGCGGCCTTGTTCGCTTTTTGAAAGGTGCGGAACTCACCAGTGGTGCCAAAAATTTCCATTGTGCCTTCCATGGCGAGGGAAGTGATTTTTTCCACTGCAGCTTTGCCCCCAACGGCGGTGACATATTTGCTCAGGACCGATTCAACGGTGGGTTTGCTTTCAGCGGCGACCGCCTGCAAGGGAAGGAGCGCGACAGAAAGAGCGAATGCCAGGAAAGTTTTCATTGGATGAAAGGAGAATTCCAGAACCGGGGCATGGAGGAAAGCAAAAAGGACCTGGAGACAGGTCCTTTGCAAATCTGAAATTGAGGAGATCAGGTTACTGTTTTGGAGTCAGCACCACGAAATCGACGCGGCGATTTTTGGCGTAGGCGGCTTCATCCTGTCCCATTTCAGCGGGACGGTCTTCACCGTAGCTGACGGTTGTGATTCGCTCAGGAGCGATGCCGAGATTGACGAGGAATTGCTGGACCGCGAGGGAACGGCGTTCTCCGAGAGAACGGTTATACTCCTCGGTCCCGCGTTCATCGCAATTACCTTCCACGCGGACCATCGCGGTTGGCTCATTTTTCAGGAAGGTGGCGACTGCCTCAACTTTGGAAGCTTCGCTCTGGCGAACGGCTGATTTATCGAAATCAAAATAAACGGTCTCTGCCTTCAGGCGCTGGGCATCTTCTGTCATGTTTTCGCCGGGGCGGCTGCCGACCGGGACACCGGTCCGGGAAGGATCATTGGGGTCAAAAACAGGAGTGGTGCGGGTGTTATCGGTGGGAAGAGTGGATCCAGGAGAGATGTCAGTGGGGTTTCCCAGGGTTGTGTTGCCCCCTGGGACATTGGATCTGGTTCCCTGAATCGGGGTGACGTTTTTGGGTGCTTTTTTACAACCGACTGCTCCAGAGGCGAGCAACAACGCTATCGTTAAAACAGACAGGAAATTCGACTTTTTCATTTAAATGTCACTCAATAAGGAGAGGTAATGGTTCACTTTGCCCAACTGGGTTGCGAACAGCTTCCCGAAATCTGGGCAATATCTTTTACACGTTTGCTATGCACGTCAAGCAAAGACAGGACACGTTTGTTCTTGATTCTGCGGGTAAAGACCACGGTGCGGGAATTAGGCGCCCAGCTTGGGTCTTCACCAGCGGCGAGTATTTCCGCCTGTCCTCCCTGAGCAGGAATCGTGCAGATGTTGAATCCACCCATCTGTGAAGTGAACACGATTTTCTTTCCATCGGGAGACCATTCCGGTTCTGTGGGGTTCAGAATTCCGGCAGTGCTCAAGCGGGTAAGCTTTCCACCAGTGGCTGGAACGACATAAAGTCCACGTTTTTCATTGATGCGGGAAACGACGCAGATTGTTTTCCCGTCGGGCGACCAGCAGGGGGCGGATTCATCCTCGCGAGTCCTGGTGAGTTGCAACAACTCGCTGCCATCGATGTTGGAGACGTAAAGATCGGGGCTTCCATCCTTGCTGAGGATCATCGCGACCTTGCGACCATCCGGTGAAACAGCGGGGCTTGTGTTCAAGCCGGGGTAACGGGCGATCACGCGGCGCTCACCGGTATTCAGGTCGTGGGAATAAATGTCAGGATAGCTGGATTTATAGGAGGTATAAAAAAGAGTGCGCTTTCCCGGGACCCAGGTGGGAGCGGCGACGATACTGTTGTCCTGCGTGACCTGCACCGCGTTGTGGCCATCGTAATCGGCAACCATCAATTCGCTGTTCCTGCCGGTGTCGTTTTTAAAAACGATTTTTGTGCGGGAAATTCCGGGGGTTTTCAGGATGGCAGCCACGACATCATCACTGAAAGCATGCGCTTGTGAGCGGATGGAACTGCCGGAGTAGCGTCTGGAAAAGAGAACTGATTTGCTGAAGCGGTCGGTGACGGAGCCTTCGACAGGGTCGCTGCTGCGGCCGGTAATGATGTATTGCGCCTGGTCTTCAGGGACTATCCTGAATCCGGCGATTTCAAGGTCAAAACGGATGACCCTGGCGGCTTCCCCGTTAAAGCCGGAGAAGGCAATGGGCAGGAGCCGCGCTTCTTCGCCGGGAGCGATGGTGGTGACGTCAATGGTTTCAGCGCTGCGAAGCGGCAGGGCCGCAACAAACAGGGAAAATCCAGCCAGCAAGATAAAATGTAAACGCCTCATCCGATATGTGTTTTAGATTTCAGGTTAAAATTAATAAAGAAAGTCCGCTCCGGTTCCGTGGCCCCGGCGGGAAAAGGTGGCAGTTGCCTGATCCGGTTCAGCACGGCCTGCACGGATTTATCCAGCGCGGCGTTTCCTGACCTGGAAAGCACTTTTGTGCTGACCACTTTGCCGTCGCGGGAAACGACCACCTGGGCCCTGACAGTGGAGCTGTCCTCCGCTGCGGTTTCAGGGGCGATCCATGCTTTTGTGTAAATAGACCCAATCACTTGTCCATAGTTCGCATATGCTTCTCCACCCGGGCCGGGCATTTCGACACTGGTACCGGAGGAAAGCCCACCTTTGATATTCTGGACGCCGGAGCGCAAGGCAGCCACCCGCTGGTCTCGGGCGGCCTGGGCCCTGGCTACGGCATCGGCATGGGCTCTGGCCTCAGCCTCCGCTTTGGCTTTGGCGGCTTCGATGGCAGCGTTGTTGTTCCGTTTGACTGCGGTGGTATTCACCTGGACCCTGGGTTTCTCAGTCCGCTTTTCTGAGGCATCGGCCACTTTCGCCTCCCGTGGCGCAGCCTTTTTCGAGTCTGAAGGGGCTCTTTTTTCAGCAGCCTTGCTGGTGGTGACCGGGCGTTTAATTGATTCCGGATCAGGGTCAGGTGTGGCTTTTCGGTCCTTGATCGGTTCGAGTTCAGGCGGTTTTTCCCGGGTGGAATTTTTTGGCGGTTTCACTGGTTCGGGCTCCGGAATTTTGACCGGTTCCGGTTCTTTTTTCTGGGCTGGCGGCGCGACTGGTTGAACCGGGAGGGGCTCCGGGGCGGGAAAAATTTCCTGCGATTTAGATTGGGAAGCCTGAGGTGCGGCTGGCGGTTCGGTCACCTCCGGATTTCCGCCGCCACCGGAGATTGCGGCATCGACAAGATGAGCGGGGATCATGTCCAGGAGCGGGAGAGATTCCTGGTTCCTTGAGGGAATGACAAAGGCAGCGCCGATAAAAACGGTCAACCCGAGCAGCAGATGCATGGCTGCCGAGGCGAACAGACATTTTTTATGCAGCCGGTCCACTGTTACTTATCCGGTTTTGTGGCGAAGGCCACACGGTTGATATTATTTTTTTCGCAACGATTGAGCACGGCCAGCACATTGCCGTAATCTTCCTTGCTGTCAGCGCGAATATACACTGTAAGTCTTGGATTTTCGCTGAACGCTTTGACGAGGACGGCCTCGACATCGTTCAAAGACATTCGCCTGCCGCCCATGACGAAATTTCCATCGGGGCTCACTTCGACGGTGCGCACATCCTCCTTCCTGATCTTGGTGGCGGCTTCGAAACCGCCGGAAGGGAGATTGAGTTTGAGGCTTTGCTCAAGCAGGGGTGTGGTGATCACGAAAATGATCAGCAACACGAAGGCGAGATCAAGGAGCGGTGTGATGTTGATCTCATTCAGCGTGACAAGAGAATTTTTTTGGGAAAAGCGGCGCATATCATCAAGATCATTTCATCATTGGTTCAGGCTTGCCTGGAGATGATGGGTATCACTGGACGCTGCTTTCATCATCCTCCTTCAGGAACTCGATTTCGATGCGGGAAGCGAGTTCCTGGGCAAAATTGTCCAGCCCCACAGTCAGGACCCGCAGCGTATGGACAAGGTAATTGTAGCCGAACATGGAAGGAATGGCGACGAGCAGACCGGCCACCGTGGTGACGAGAGCGGCGGCCACGCCGGGAGCCATCGTGGGCAAGTCAGCGCTTCCTTTCATGGCCACATAACTAAAGGTGCTCATCACGCCCCAGACCGTCCCGAGCAACCCGAGGAAAGGGCCTCCGCTCACGGCGATGGCGAGGAGAATCAACCCGGATTCAAGTTTCAAGGCTTCCTGTGCCACGGCCCGTTCCAAAGCGCGCTTGACGTGTTCCATTGACTTGAGGGAAAGCCGTTCCCGCGGTTTCCCATCCCGGCCCTTGAGCCGCCCTTCCAATTCCTGGAGACCGGCCTGGTAAACGGTAAAATTAGGACAGCCATCCACGTTGATGCGGCGATTGTAAATCGACATGACTTCCTTTTGATTTCGAAATTCGTCATCAAAAAAAGCGTTCATCTTTTTGGCTCGGCTCATCTGCATTCCCTTGGCGGCCATGACAGACCAGGCAAAGATGGAAAAAACCGCGAGAATCAGGATGATGGCCTTTGCCTCGAGGGTCGCCTTTTCCCACACGAACAGCAGTTCCATGGTTTCGGTTTTGGCGAAGAAAGCGAGTGGCATGCTCATGAATGCAATTCAAAGGATTTACTCAGGTGTGCTCCACAGGTCAAAGGCATTCGATAAAAATCCAGCGACCTGCCCTATAAAATGACTCGAATCCCATTTTCAGGATTCAAAATAAAGAACTGCTCCACCCCTTGATATGAAACAGCGATCCAAGATAGAGTGAAGTCACAGGAGGAGTTTTATGTCGGAGAAAGTGTCGAGATGGTCCGACCATGCACTGCTTGCATTTACTGACGCAGATCGATGGACGCCGGGAATCGGTGATCCAAGCGTCATGGGCTGGTTGACCGTTGCTGCGTATCTGTTTTCCTCCACTGTTTGCCTTGCGCTGTGGTTCCAATCGAAATCGGACGGCAGCAGGGAGGGTGGATCAAACCGGATTTTCTGGCTTTCGCTGGCACTGCTCCTGTTCGCATTGGGAATCAACAAGCAACTGGATTTGCAAACCTGGCTGACACTGTCGATTCGCAACCTGGCAAGAGAGGGTGGGTGGTACGAGTACCGGCGGATACTGCAGGGAGTTTTTATTTTGGGTGTGGCCCTGGGCGGCTTGCTGGCCCTTGGAGCGCTGCTTTTTTTCACCCGGCATAGTTTGCGGGAAAATAAAATTCCACTGGCAGGAGCGATTTTTCTTGGAATCTTCGTGTTGATTCGTGCTTCTTCTTTTCATCACGTGGACCAGCTCCTTGGATTTTCACCGGGCGGGGTGAAATTGAACTGGGTATTTGAATTGGGCGGCATCGGACTGATTGGCCTTCCAGCCTTTTGCAGGATGCTTCGTTTCAAACAGCGAGCACCGGTGTGGGACAGCAGAAACAGTGCACGAACAAGCCATTCATGAGCCAGTGTGACCAAAATCGATTGCTGGATAAAAGCGCCTTTGCAAGCGGATGCGCACTGGCGGTGATTTTCCTGGCAGGATGGCAGGTGGTGGCTGGAGCTTCCACGCCGGAACGGTGGATTGCTTTTGGGCTGGTGTGGCTTGGGCTCGGGCAATTATTGGAGCAGGTTCCGCGGCTGCAACTGCTTTCTGGAAGCGCCGCCGCGATTGTAGCTGTCACTGGGGTGGGTTATTTCGGAGTGGAAAAGATGGGTGGAGAACTTCTTGCCCTGGTCCTGGGAGCCCTGGGATCGATCATTCTCGGAATTCCGCAAACCATTTCCAATCGGATCCGGTTGCTGGGGCTTACCTCCTCAGTGACGCTAGCGCTGGGGTTCACTTCAATCGCCCTCGCGCTCTTTGCGCCGGTTCGCGAGGGCGGGTACATGACCCTTTCGCTGGCGCTCGGGTTCCTGTTTCAGGCGGCGCCGGTTTTTCGGGCTGCCTGGTTGCAGGGGCGTTCTCCGCACAGCCCGTTTCCGGCATGGATTCCCCTGCCGGTTGGGCTTTCCATTGCATTGGGAACCCTTCAGCTTTGGGAAGGGTTAGTCCCCACGCTCCGCTCTCCCATCCCGGAGCTGGCGCTGGCAGGCGGAATCATTGCCGCGCTTCTGCTGCCGTTCATCACCCATTTTGCCCATGAATCGCATTCACGGGCGGCTGAATGCGAAGAGGCACGGAGGGAACTGGAACTGGAAGTCAGGCGGCGTGAGGAGGTGGAATGGCACCTCCGCTCCACCCAGGAACTGAATGAAAAAGTCATTCATTGCAATAACGATTGCATTGCGCTGCTGGACAGGAAAGGTTCCATCAAATTCATCAATGAAAAAGGACGTGAATTGATTGAGCTTGGGGAAGGGGCACTGGAGGACCGTTCCTGGCTCAATTCCTTCACCGGCGCGGATTTTGACGCGGCAGTGGCGGCTTTTGAAGATGCGAAACAGCAGAAACAGGCCACGTTCCATGCCTACTGGCCCACTCTCAAAGGCACTCCAAAATGGTGGCACGTGATTGTCAGCCCCTTAAATATCGAGAGGGGAGAACCGGAACGTTATCTCGTCATTGCGCGGGATGTGACTGAACGGATGCAGGTCGAAAAAGCGTTGCGCGAAAGTGAAGAGGCGTTCCGAAAAATTTTCGAGGAAGGTCCGATTGCCATGCTTCTTTGTGGTGTGCAGATGGAGATCACCAAGGTCAACAATGCGTTTTGCCGCATGCTGGGTTACAGTGAAAAGGAATTGCTGGGCCAGCATTTCAGCCAGATTACCTGGCCGGGAGATGGGCATGAGCAATTGGACACCTCCAATCTCTTTGATGGGGAAATGGAAAGTCTCCAGGTGGAACAACGTTTTATCACGCGGCGCAAATCCATGGTCTGGGGGCACCTGACCATGTCCCTGATCCGTGACCCCGAGCAGCGGCCACTTTTTGCGGTGGCAATGATCGAGAACATCAACGAACGGAAAAAAAATGAGGAGAAGCTGATCGCCTACCAGGAGCGGCTGCAATCCCTGGCCTCGGAACTTTCCCTGAGCGAAGAAAGGGAACGGCGCTCCATTGCCACCAACCTTCACGACCGGATCGGCCAGACCCTTGCTTTTGCCCGATTAAAGCTGGGCACTTACAGCCAGTCCAATAATGGCAATGGCGCAGACAATCAGTTGAGCGAAATTCGGGCGTTGATCGAACAGGCGATTGTGGACACCCGTTCCCTCACCTTTGAACTGAGTCCGCCGGTGCTTTATGAGTTGGGGCTGGTGCCAGCAGTCGAATGGCTGGCGCGAAAGTTCAAGCAGGAGCATGGATTGTCGATGCGTTTCCAGGATGATGGCCAGCCCAAGCCGCTGGATGAAGATTTTCGCATTGTGCTTTTTCAGGCGGTTCGTGAATTGCTGGTCAATGTGGTCAAGCATGCGCACGCCACCCATGCGCAGGTGCTGATCCGGCGTGACAGTGATGCGATCCGGATCCTGATCGAGGATGATGGGCTGGGTTTTGATCCGGCGACGATCCAGGTGCGAAGCGATTCAGGCAGCGGGTTTGGATTGTTTAATATTCGGGAACGCGTTGAATATTTGGGAGGGCAGGTTAAGATTCGCTCCGAGGAGGGGAGAGGAACACGGATTACCTTGATTGCTCCCCTCAAGCTGAACGAAACAGGAGGAGCAGGTTGATGAATATTCGGATTATACTCGTGGATGATCATAAACTCATGCGCGAGGGGCTCGCTTCATTGCTGGAAAAACATGCGGGCCTGTCAGTGATTGCACAAACTGAGAACGGCCGCACCGCCATTCAACTGACTCAAAAATTGTCTCCTGACATTGTGGTGATGGATGTGTCCATGCCAGACCTGAACGGCATTGACGCCACCCGGCAAATTATTTCCCGCAGCCCCGGCACAAAGGTGGTGGCGCTTTCCATGCACTCGGACAAACAGTTTGTTGTGGAAATGTTTCGCGCGGGCGCTTCCGGGTACATCCTCAAGGACGCAGCCCTGGAGGATTTGGCAAATGCCATTCGCACAGTGGTCCGGGAACAAACTTATGTCCTGCCAAAAATCGCGGGACTTGATGTGGAGGATTTCATGCTCCAAACCAGCTCACCTGAATTGCTTATCACCCCCCGCCTGACTGAACGGGAACGGGAAGTTCTGCAATTGATGTCCGAAGGGAAAGGAACCAAGGAAATTGCCGCTGAGTTGCATCTCAGTGCAAAAACCGTGGAAACGCATCGCCAGCATTTGATGGACAAACTGGAAATTTATACGGTTGCCGAGCTGACAAAATATGCCATTCGTGAGGGGATCACCACGCTGGACCATTAAATTTGTGCGCTCTTGCTTGTATTGATGATGGCTCCTGTTTTATGAACTTGGGTATGAAGAATTTGCGCCTCCTTTTTGCGCTGCTGGCTGCCTGGACCCTTCCACACTGGTCCTGGGCTCAACGCAGCGGCCAGACCATCGTTTCCAGCGAATACATCGCCAACCCCATGCCCACCCCCTCCTGCCATGCCTCCACCCTGGTTGAATCGATGGATGTTTTGATAGCGGCCTGGTTCGGGGGAAGTGATGAAGGAAACCTGGATGTGAGCATCTGGCTTTCACGAAATGAAGGGAATGGATGGTCAGCGCCTGTGGAAGTCGCCAACGGTCAGAATGACGAGGAACGGGTGCGTTATCCGTTATGGAACCCGGTGCTGTTTCGCCCAAAGGATGGTCCATTGACCCTGTTCTACAAGGAAGGTCCCTCCCCCGAAAACTGGTGGGGAATGATGAAAACCTCGAAAGACAATGGCCGCACCTGGTCCAGGGCAAAGCGCCTGCCGGATGGCATCCTGGGCCCGATCAAAAACAAGCCGATTCAACTTCCGGACGGCACGATTCTCAGCGGTTCCAGCACGGAGGACAATGGCTGGCGCGTTCACATGGAACGAACCAAAAATTTCAAGGAATGGACCAAAACCGATTCGATTAATCGTTCGATTGATTTTGGCGCGATCCAACCGACCATTCTCGAACACAATGACGGGGTATTGCAGATCCTTGCCCGCACCAAACAGGATGCCATTGCAGAAGCCTGGAGCAGCGATTGGGGCAAAACATGGGGGCGCATGACCAAGACAGACCTGCCGAACCCCAACAGTGGCATTGATGGATTGCGCCTGCGTGATGGCAGGCAGTTGCTCGTGTACAACCACACCACCCAGGGACGCGGCGTACTGAATGTGGCAATTTCAACCGACGGCAAAAAATGGTCAGCAGTAGCCGTCCTGGAAAACAGTCCCGGCTCTGAATTCTCCTATCCAGCGGTCATCCAGACTGCGGACCGGATGGTCCATGTCACCTACACCTGGAACCGCCGCATGATCAAGCATCTGGTGCTTGATCCTTCCGCATTTGCCCCGAAACCGATGCCGAATGGGCGCTGGCCAAATTAGATTCCGGCCTGCGACCCTAATATGAATCCCGCCGAAAAAATCCTGATTGTGGATGATGATGAACCGACGCGCTATGCACTCTCGCGGATCATCTCTTCGGCTGGATACCAGGTAACCGTTGCCAGCTCCGGGAAAGAAGCCCTGGAGAAGGCAGCCTCGCTTCAGCCGGATCTTGTTTTGCTTGATGTGCAGTTGCCGGACATGAGCGGCTTTGAAGTGGTCAAACTGATCCGGGCGGACCCTTTACTCCGGCATTTATTCATCGTGCATCTCACCGCGCTGAGTACCCGTGAGGATGACTTTGTCGAAGGGCTTGAACAGGGAGCGGATGGTTACCTGGTCCATCCACTGACCAATCGCGAACTGATCGCGCGCATTCGAGCGTACCTGCGCCATAACCAGACCTTGAAGCAACTGCGGGAAAGCGAAGGGCGGTACCGGACCTTTTTTGAAAGCAATCCGTTGCCGGTATGGATTGCCGATGCGAAAGAGCGGAAAATCCTGCTGGCAAATCCTGCTGCATTCCGCCTTTACGGCTATTCACAGGAGGAACTGACCCATCTCAATGAAGCCGACCTGATCATCAGCAGCCGGCGGGAGGGAGATGAAGAATCCGCGGTGCACCAGGACAAAAACGGAGCGCGTCTGCAAGTCACGGTTGTGCGGCATCCGCTGACCTGGGGAGGGAATGCAGCCGAGGCAATGATCATTACCGATGTTACGGAATTACAAGCTCAGGAATCCTCCTACCAGGGGGAAATTCGTTCTCTTGAACAGTTCTCTGAGGTTGAACAAAAGTTTGGCGCCCAGGAATGGGAACAACTGCTCCAGCAATATTGGGAAGTGTTGCAACTGAAACTGGAGCAGGAAACCTATAAGGTGGAGCATAATATTTCCGAGCGGCTCAGGGTCATTTCCGAGGAACTGGCAGCCGGGCTGGCGGGTCCGAGGGATGTGGTGCGACTGCATCATGGGACGATCACCGCCAGGGTGGGTCACCTGGGGGAATCTGCAAAAGCCAAACCGTATGTGCGTGTCGGAAGATTTTTATTAATTGAATTGATGGGACAACTGCTGGCGATTTATCGCAGGAGAAGCGCGGTGTCCGGGCGGGCATGAGTTCATACCGGTTCAAGCTATTTATCAAAGGCGGACAGGAGGGAAACCAAAACCTTGTGCAACGCTTGAACCAGGGCTTTTCCACACATCTAACCTCTGGCTTCGAACTCGAAGTGGTGGACATTGACCTTCACCCTGAGGAGTTGGAGAAAAACCATGTCCTTGCAGTGCCAATGCTCATCAAATGTGAACCGCAACCATTGCGCCGCCTGATAGGAGATTTTACGAATATCCAGAAGATCCTGATCAGTATCGGGATCATGCCAGAACAAAAGTCAAACGGATGAACGAAACGATAGCGATTCAGAAGAACCCGACCGGAATCAATGGCTTTGACCTGATTGCCGCTGGCGGTCTTCCCGAGGGGCGCACCACCCTGGTGTGCGGTACTGCAGGAAGCGCCAAAACTGTCTTTGCAGCACAATTCCTCGCGGAAGGGATCAAAAAGTTCAATCAGCCCGGCGTCTTTGTCACGTTCGAGGAATCGGCTGAGGATATCCGCCGCAACATGCAGGCTTTCGGCTGGCCGATCACCACCTGGGAAAAGGAAGGCAAATGGATTTTTGTGGATGCTTCGCCTCCTCCCGGTGAACCGATGGTTGTTGTGGGAGAGTTCGACCTGGGAGCCTTGATGCTGCGCATCGACCATGCCCTGAACCGCATTCAGGCGCGTCGCGCTGCACTGGATTCCCTCGGCGCGATCTTCACCCAATTCACCGACAGCACCATCGTTCGCCGCGATCTGTTCCGGATTTCCAACCACCTTCGCACCAAAAGCATGACCACGGTCATGACCTGTGAACGGGTTGAGGAATATGGCGAAATCGCCCGCTACAGCGTGGAGGAATTTGTCGCGGACAATGTCATCATCCTCAGGAACGTCCTGGAGCAGGAGAAACGGCGCCGCACCATCGAAATCCTGAAGTTCCGTGGCACAAATCATCAAAAAGGGGAATACCCTTTTACCATCACTCCGGAGCAGGGGATCGAAGTCATTCCCCTCGCCGCCATCGAACTGAAACAGAAAAGCTCGAATTTTCGCATCAATTCCGGCAGCGCCGAACTGGACCGGATGTGTGGCGGCGGTTTTTTTCGGGATTCGATCATCCTGATTTCAGGGGCCACTGGCACTGGCAAAACGCTTTTGGCCACGGAATTCCTCGGCGGAGGGGCCGCCGCTGGAGAACGCTGCCTGCTCTTTGCCTTTGAGGAAAGCCGTGAGCAGCTGTTCCGCAATTCCAACGGCTGGGGAGTCGATTTCGCGGATTATGAAAATCGGGGATTGCTCAAGGTGGTGTGCACCTACCCGGAAGTGGCGGGAATGGAGGACCATCTCATCTCCATGAAACGGGTGATGGAAGAATACAAACCGCAACGCGTTGCTGTTGATAGCTTATCTGCGCTGGAGCGGGTCACATCCGTGCGGAATTTCCGGGAATTCGTGATTGGGCTCACCTCATTTATCAAGCACCAGGAAATTGCCGGTCTTTTTACCGCCACCACTCCCACACTCCTTGGTGGCGCATCAGTCACCGAAGCGCACATTTCCACCATTACAGACTCGATCATTCTCCTGCGTTATGTGGAAATGTTCGGCGAAATGCGACGCGGGCTTACCGTTTTGAAAATGCGCGGTTCGATGCACGACAAGGATATTCGTGAATTCACCATCGACTCGAAGGGAATGCACCTCGGCAAACCTTTTCGCCAGGTCACCGGGATCCTTTCCGGTCATCCGCGACACAGCCCTGCCAGCGAAATAGAAACGCTCGGGGAACTTTTCAAAGAGGAGGAATGAGCAGGCGCATCCTTGTCGTCCCGGATAAATTCAAGGGCACTCTGACCGCGACCGCCGCCGCACAGGCGATTGCCCGTGGCTGGCAATCTGTTCATCCCGGCGATCAACTGGAACTGGTGCCGATGAGCGATGGAGGCGATGGATTTGGCCCTGTCTTTGCCGCCCTGTTGAAGGCGGAGAGGCGCACTGTCACCACAGTCGATGCTGCGCATCGCCCGCGTGAAGCCAGTTTCTGGTTCGCCCCGGAGGAAGGACTGGCAATCATTGAGACTGCGGACGTTAACGGGCTGGCTTTGCTTCCACCGGGAAAGTTTCATCCCTTTGAACTGGACACCTTCGGCCTTGGTGCGCTCTTTCGTGCCCCCGCATCGGTCGGTGCGCGGAAATGCCTCGTGGGTGTCGGCGGGAGTTCGACGAATGATGGCGGGTTCGGCCTGGCCCATGCCCTTGGCTGGCGATTCCTTGATCAGCAAGGCAATGAAATCACCCGATGGACCGGGCTCTCTGAATTGAAGCGGGTCGAGCCACCTGCAAGAGAACTTCAATTCGAGGAACTGATCGTCGCTGTCGATGTGCAGAATCCCTTGCTCGGAATGAATGGGGCAACTCGTATTTATGGGCCGCAAAAGGGAGTGCGCCCGGAGGATTATCCGCAGGCGGAAAGTTGCCTGGGGCAGCTGGCCGCATGCATGGATCAGTTGCGCAACAGCCCGTTGTCTGCTGAACCGGGAACAGGCGCGGCGGGCGGATTGTCGTATGGATTAAAGGCATTTCTCGGCGGAGTTTTCGAGTCAGGCGCAGACCTCTTCAGCGGTCTTTCCAAAATCAGGGAGCGGGTGCAGGAAGCCGCGATTGTCCTGACGGGAGAAGGGGCGATTGATGCGCAAACGCTCATGGGTAAGGGAGTGGGGCACATCGCGCAACTGTGTGAAGAACTTGAAAAACCGTGCCTGGCCTTTGCCGGAATTCTTGGGCCGGGAGTCCTCGAAAAATTGAATGCGGCGGATTCACCCATGCGCCAGTTCAAGCCATTTGCGATAGTTCCCGCGCTGGCACTTTCCGACAAAGCCAAAACAGACGCCGCATATTACCTGGAAAAACTTGCTGCCAGCGTGGCCGCTGACCACCCATCGCCCCTAAGCACAAACAATTGAGGGGGAGTTGACCAACCATTCTATGGAACAGTGGGGCATTGCATGCCAACCAACACCTCAGCCTTCTGAAAACTCAGTTTTATTTCAAGGTTCCTGATCGGTTGAATCATCCAAATCAGGTGAAAAGTCAGGGGATTTTATCGATTTTTCGCACGCAAAAATTTCTCATTTTTATTCCTTGCGGGGGGAGCCCGATATGTTAGGACTGAGGGCCGTATGCTAACGGCATCATTACCAACTTTTGAAGCCCCCAAAGCCGTCGGCGGCGCTTCGATTTACGTGGTCGATGATGAGCGAATGGTCGGAGAAGTGGTCGAGGTGATCCTGGGAATGGAAGGGTTCAAATGCCGTTATTTCGAGAACCCGAAGGATGCCTACGAGGCATTCCTGACAGCGGAGGAGCGACCTGACCTGCTCCTGACAGATTACGTGATGCACCCGCTCAACGGAATGGAATTGCTCGCCCGCTGCAAGGACTTGGAACCGGGGCTTCGGTCCGTGCTTTACAGTGGAAATGTCGGCACTGAAATCCTTCGTCAGCATACCTTGCAACCTGACGCGTTTATCGCCAAACCGTTTCTTCCCAAGGACCTGGTCCGCCTTGTGAAAAAAGTGCTCTCCGCCTGATTCATGGAGTCGCGAGCTCGCAAACTCGCCATCCTTCTTGCCGCCCCGCCGGGAAGTCGCAATTTTACCCATGCGATCAAGCTGGCGGATGCTGCCCAACGCCATTCCGTGGAGGTTTATCTTTATTGCCTGGATGAAGCAGTCGCGGGCATCACTCAAACGGAACTTCAATCGCTCAAGGGAAGTGGAGTGCGTTTGTTCGGCTGCGCTTATGCCGCTCAAAAACGGAGTATTGCCATTTCTGATTCGGCCACCTTCGCCGGACTCGCCACTTTAAGTGACCTGATTGCTGCCACAGACCGTTTTGTCACCTTTGCCTGAGCATGGCCAAGTCAAAAAAATGGCTGATCGTGATCGAGAGTGATCCAGCGCGGTCAGGGAAAGCGCTCGAGGCCTTGCGGGTGGCTGCGGGTGTGGCTGTCTGGAAACGAGTGCAGGTCGCAGTCCACTTGCGCGGTGCGGCGGTTCATTTGCTCGCTCCTGATGCAGGGTTGGAGAATGAATTGATCACCACTTACTTAAAAATTCTAAAAGAGGAACAATGCCCGGTGACGACCGACGGCGATTCTTTCAGTCAATCAGTTGCCGATGCTGATTATACCTCCTGCTTTTCAGACCTCCCCTAAAATTCATGACTCTTCTCATTTTCACACGCCCAGCAGAGGAATTGATCGCGACCGGGTTCAATCAGCAACGGGAAACTGGTTCAATAGCGGAATTTGACCTGACCAGCAGCTCCCCCGATTACGATCAATTGCTTGAACAAATCTTTGAGGCGGAGCGAATCATCGTTTATTGAAGAGCGCTGGCGCTGGTGATGAGCTCATCCATTCATAAAACGTTCTTACGTTCTCGCGGTCTAATGGAAGTGACTGTTGGATTGTCGCTTCTATTTTTGCTTCATGCCTGTACCCTCTTTGCCCAGACGAACCAGCCTGCCTTTCAGAAAATTCCTTCAGAAACTCTGGAAAACCTGTTCCTCCTCCAGGCTGGCGTTTATTCAGGCGGTTCCCCGCAGAGCAGCAACAGCTTCAAGGAACTGGCGGACCGTGGAATCAAAACGATTATTTCCGTGGATGGGGCCCGACCGGAAGTCGAGACCGCCCGGGCCCACGGCATTCGTTACATCCATATTCCGATGGGATACGACGGCACGACAGTTTCGAACATGCAACGGATTGTGAAAGCTGCGCAATCAGCAGGCGGGCCGGTCTACCTGCATTGTCACCACGGGAAACATCGCGGCCCTGCCGCGGCGGCAGTGGTGTGCCAGGGACTTGGGCTGTGGGACAACAGCCAGGGTGAATCGTGGTTGAAAGCCGCCGGGACCTCTCCTGACTATCCCGGCTTGTTCGAAATGGTGAAGCATTTTCAACCGGTTGCTCCTGCGGCAATGGCAGCAATTCCCGATGAATTCCCGGAAGCTGTTCGCCCCTCCTCAATGGTTGAGGCAATGGTGCTGATCGACAAATCATGGGAGGAACTGGAAGCGTTCCAAAAGGAAGACTACAAAATTTCCGCTGCACACCCTGACTTCTCTCCGGCCCGAAGCGCGATGTTACTGGCTGAATCGTATCGCGAACTGGCGCGTTCGCCGGAAGCGGCAAGATTGGGGGAGGATTTTTTGAAGCGGCTTCAAGCTGCCGAAGTTGAACTGCTGGAGTTACGACGCTTTCTCAAGGAGAGCGAAGGTAGAGTGAAACCTGCACAGGGTGCGGTTTACTGGTCCAGGGTGGCGAAATCGTGCCGCGACTGCCATCGCCAGTATCGAAACTAAACGTTCCGCTTCGCAGGAAGCGGAACCGGATCAATCTTCTCTTGCCTGGAAATTCTGGAAGTAAAAGGGACTGGCTTATCCACCAGTCCCTTTCCATCCCCCACTTTTACCCCTCCTTGCAAGCCCCGAAAAGTGGCTTGCTCGGGAATAAGCTAGCACCTCGCTTAAAAGTGAATATGGGGGAAAGAACTGAAACTTTTCTCAGGAATATAAGGGTGGTATCCGTCAGTGGAATCGGGCGTCAGACCCTCCGCTGCAAAAATTCCAGCAGCGCATGTTGGAGCAACTGGTCGGTGCGAAGCAGCTGATAATGCGCTCCGAGGCCCTGGGCGATTTGCCGCAACGCGAGTTGATGTTCATTGAAGCGGGCCAGGTAACCGCCCCTGGCCTGGGCAGGGTCAATGAACAATTCACGCTCATTTTCCCGGTCCTGAAAAAGCGTGACTTTCTCCAGGTTGAAAATCACTTCCGCAGGATCAAGCACCTGGAACAGAAGCAATTCATTTCCCGAGGCCGCGAGCAGCCGGAGCGCGGAGGCAAACTCCTCCAGCGGCGTCAAAAAATCCGAGATCATGACGAACATTCCCCGTTTCCGGACCATTTCGCTGACCCGCTTCAATGGAAGGGCAAGGTTCGTTTCCTTCCCTGCCGCCGGTTTTTCCAGGGCAAGCATGATCTGCCGAAGGTGGCCGGGCCGGTTTCGCACGGGAAGATACTCCTGGATGCGTTCATGAAATGCCATTAACCCCACGGCGTCTCCCTGCTCGAATAAAAAATAGGCGAGTGTTGCCGCGAGGGTATGCGCATAATCGTTTTTGCTGTAGCTGCCGGAACCGAAAAGCATCGAACGGCTTTGGTCGACCATTAACAGGCAACGGAGGTTGGTTTCATCCTCGAACTTCTTGATGTAATAACGGTCCGAACGTGCGAAAAGTCTCCAATCAAGGTATCGCGGATCATCTCCCGGGGTGTACTGGCGATATTCGGTGAACTCGACGGAGAAACCGTGATAGGGACTGCGATGAAGCCCGTTCCAGAACCCTTCCACCACCACTTTTGCGCGCAGTTCCAGATTCCGGATGGTCATCAATGATGGCACATCCAGGAAACGTTCGCGCGGGGCTGTGATCATTCTTCAGGAGCGTGTGGGCACGTGACCGAGAAGTTGATCGATGACCTTTTCCACTGTCACACCTTCCGCCTCCGCCCGGTAATTCAACAGGATGCGATGTCGCAAGGCAGGTTTGGCCAGTGCCCGGACATCTTCAACCGTGGCATGGGAACGACCGCCCAGGAGGGCGCGTGCTTTCGCTCCAAGCACAAGGAACTGGCCAGCCCGCAACCCGGCGCCCCAGTTGACCCATTCCGTCACAAAATTCGGTGTGTGCGGCTGGCGTGGTCGGGAGGCAGCGGCAAGCCGCACCGCATACCGTACCACCTCTTCAGCCATGGGAACGCGCCGGACCAGATCATGGAAGCGCAACACATCCTCCCCGGTAAAAAGCGGTTCCGGGGCGGCGCCCCGTTGCGCAGTGGTGTTGGTCACCACCGCCACTTCCTGGTCTTCAGGGAGGTAATCGACGATCACATTGAACATGAAACGGTCGAGTTGGGCTTCAGGCAAAGGATAGGTCCCCTCCATTTCGATTGGATTTTGAGTCGCCAGTACAAAGAACGGTTCAGGAAGGGCGTAGCGAATTCCCGCTGCGGTGACCTGGTGCTCCTGCATGGCCTCCAGCAACGCCGCCTGGGTTTTGGGCGGGGTGCGGTTGATTTCATCGGCGAGGATCATGTTCCCGAAAATCGGTCCCTTCACAAAAACCAGCTTTCTTCCCTGTTCGGTGTCCGTCAGGATTTCCGTGCCGGTAATATCGGCTGGCATCAAGTCCGGCGTGAACTGGATGCGCTGAAATTGCAGATGAAAAATCTGGGCAATCGATTTGACGAGGAGCGTTTTGGCCAGACCGGGAGCCCCGGTGATCAGGCAATGCCCTCCCGAGAACAATGCCAGGAGGATCTGTTCGATCACTTCCTCCTGCCCGGTGATGGTCTTGGATAATTCAGTCCTGATCCGGCTGCGACTGGAGCTGATCTGCTCGAATGTTTTCTGTTCCTGCTCGAACGTTGGCGTCACTGTGTGCTGCTCCATAGATTCCCTTAACTCCGTTAATGAGTCATGGCGTAGAAGATGATATTGATCCCGAGCGGGTAGGCTTTTTTTTCCGAAAATTCCCGGAAGTACCATTCATCCTCTCCCTCCCGCTCCCATCCATCTCCCAGGTCCGTATTATGACAGATAAAAACCATGATCCGTTTTTTGTCGTCGTAGATCGCTTTGTAATGCGGCGTTTTCGCATCCTCCCGCTCCCAGGTGATCCCGTATTCACGTCCCTGGAAAGCCCAGGCGATGCTTGGGATTTGCGGTTTTTCCTTCAAGTCGAATACCGTGTGGAAAATCGGATGTTCCAGCGGCACCTCCTCCGGTTCACGGTCAGGAAACACCCGTGCCATCTGTTCGGCGAGGTTCTCATATTCCCGCTCACCCCAGAAATCATCGATCATCAGGAAACCGCCATTCAGCAGATATTTGCGCAGGATCGGAACCTCCTCCTCTTCAAAAACCAATCCCCCCGGCTCAACAATGTAGATGAACGGATACTTGAACAATTGCGGATCGGTTAAGCGCATGTAAATCCCTTCCGGGGCGATCCGCAACGAAGTCATCTGTTGCATCCGCCAGGCGAGGTTCAGCTCGGCATCAGGCCAGTCCGTTGCCCAACCGCCCCCTCCGCGCCGTCCACGCCTGCCATAGGAGGAGTATTCGATCCGGACAAAAGTGAACAAATCCCTGGGCATTTTCTTATCCACTTCCCATGAGGGAACGCCGTTCCGGTCGGAGAACTGCGCGTTGCCGGAGGGGGAAATCAGAAGGAGCAGCAACAGTGCTGCAAGCAAGGCGGTCCTGGTTTGCGCGCCACGCATTGCTCTCATCGTAACCGACTGCGTCAAAGATGGAAGGGACAAACTGCGGAATTCTTGAGGCCAATGGTTGACCCACCCGCCTCTCTGGATAAAGTTCCGCGATGCAACTGTTTTCAATGGCGTGGCGGTCCACACTTGCGCTTCTTCTCGGCTTGCTGGCAGGCAGCTCCGTTCCCAGCCACGCTCTGCAACCAAAAAAAATCGATGTCCGCACCGCTCTCGATGAATACGTTGCCCAGCCGGACACCAATTACACCTGGCGCGTGGTTCGTTCCGACAAAGCGGGCGCGGCGCAGGCGCATTTACTGGAAATGACCTCCCAGGCCTGGCTCACCACCAACGAGGTGAATCAGCCACTCTGGAAACATTGGTTGACCGTTATCATTCCCGAAGAGGTCAAGCATACCAATTCCCTCCTTTTCATTACCGGCGACAGCAATGACAAGGAACCTCCCCGGAACCCTCCGGCGGACCTGCTGCAAATCGCAACCACCACCGATTCCATCGTCAGCGAATTACGCATGGTCCCGAACCAGCCGCTGAAATTCAAGGGAGACGGCGAAGAGCGCCATGAAGACAGCCTGGTGGCCTATACATGGGATCGATATCTTCGCACCGGGGACCAACGCTGGCCCGCGCGATTGCCCATGACCAAAAGCGCCGTTCGCGCCATGGATACCGTCGCTGCCTTTTCCCGCAGCCAAAAAGCCGGGGCTCACCAGGTCAGCGGCTTTGTCGTCAGCGGTGCATCAAAACGAGGCTGGACCAGCTGGACCACCGCAGCAGTGGATTCACGCGTCGTGGCAATCATTCCAATTGTCATCGACATGCTCAATGTCATCCCCTCCTTCGAGCATCATTATGAAGCCTACGGTTTCTGGGCGCCTGCGGTGGGGGATTATGAAGCGATGCGGATCATGGACTGGACCTATACCCCGGAATACAAGGCATTGATGAAAATCGAGGAGCCGTTTGAATATCGCGACCGGCTGACACTTCCCAAATATCTGATCAATGCCACTGGCGACCAGTTTTTCCTGCCCGATTCCGCCCAATTTTACTGGAAAGAGCTGAAAGGACCGAAATATCTCCGCTACATTCCCAACACAGACCATTCGCTCAGAAAATCAGATGCCTCGCAAAGCCTGCTCGCATTTTACCAAAGCATCCTGACGAAAAAAACAGTTCCTGAAATTTCATGGAACATGGACACCCCCGGAAAAATTGAAGCGAGCCTCAACAAGAAAGCGCATGCCGTAAAACTTTGGCAGGCCACCAATCCCACCGCCCGCGATTTCCGGCTCGAAACCATTGGCCCTTCATGGGCCAGCCGGGATCTTGATCCCAACGCCACTCTCTGGTCCATCGAAGTGCCGCCACCGGTTGAAGGTTGGACCGCCTATTTTGTGGAGTTCACCTTTGAAGGAAAACCTGCTCCGCTAAAATTCACAACCGAAGTGCGCGTTACCCCGGATACCTTGCCTTTCAAAGGCAAAATGCCGAAAAGCACTCCACCCAAATAATCGGGATCGCACCAACATCGCCTGCCAACTCTCTGAGCTCCATTTCAAGCGAGCAATAACGCCCGTTCCGAGGCGTTTAATTCCTTCCACTTCCCTTCAGGCAACTGCTCCAGCCGGAATTCTCCAATCGCCACCCGGATGAGTCGAAGAGTTGGGTGCCCCACCGCGGCGGTCATCTTTCGGACCTGCCGGTTTTTTCCTTCAATCAATGAAAGCTCGAGCCAGGCGGTCGGAACATTTTTCCTGAAGCGAATCGGCGGGTTGCGTTCTGCCACCAGCGGCGCGGGCTCCAGCAACCTGGCCTTGCAGGGCAAGGTTCGATAACCTTGAATCTCAACTCCTGCTTCCAGGGTGCCGCAACTTTCAATTGTTGGAATTCGTTCAACCTGCACCCAGTAAGTCCGCTCATGGCCGCGCTTCGGATTCAACAACCGGTCGGTCCACCTCGCTTCATCACTGAGGAGCAGCAATCCTTCGGAATCGGCATCCAGACGTCCGATCGGGTAAACATTTTTTGGAAAATCGAAATCCGCGAGAGTTCGGTTGGAGGAGCCATCCGGAGAGAATTGAGAAAGGACTCCGTGCGGTTTGTTGAATGCCAGCAGCACAGCGCAATCAATCGTAGGTCGCTGCCAGGCGATTGATCCGTGGAGCCAGCGGCGAATCTTTCGGGGTGCGTTCCTTCACTGATTTGAAAACGCGTTTGGCTTCCTCCCGGTTGTCCCGGCTGACCAGCAGCACATAATCCAGCTCAATCTCCGCCAGTCGCGGATCCCGCACGAGATGCCGGTTTTTCTTCAACCACTCCCGCATGGTCCCCGGCCCTTGTTTCTGGGCTGTGTCCAGGCTCGCCTCAAGATAGGGAGGTAATCCTTCAAGTCCGAGCGGCGCACTGCTGACCACGCCCCCCTTTTCCTGCTGCTCGACCTCCTTGTACTCGAAGATCAATTTTTTCGTGCCGAAATAGACCGTCAGGACAATCACTGCGGTAATCAAAAACTTGAGCATGCGCAGTTATCTCCTTTCATACGGCCGGTCAGGTTTCCGGCACCCGCTGGATCCGTGCTCCCAGGCGTTTAAGTTTTTGATCGATGTTTTCATAACCCCGATCCAGGTGGTAAATCCGTTTCACCAGCGTTGTTCCCTCCGCAACCATCCCCGCAATTACCAGTGCGGCCGAGGCCCGCAGGTCACTTGCCATCACCGGGGCTCCACTGAACGGCCTTCCCCCTTTGACTATGGCGCTGGGACCTTCGATGGCAATTTCCGCGCCAAGCCGCGCCAGTTCGCTGACATGCATGAAGCGGGATTCAAAAATCCGTTCCGTGATAATGCTGATGCCGGGCGTTAACGCCATCAGCACCATCATTTGCGCCTGAACATCGGTTGGAAACCCGGAATAAGGCAGTGTGGTGACATCGACTGCCTTCAATTTTCTTCCCCGCTTCACTTTCAGGTTCGATCCTGTCCGCGTGATCTGCACGCCCGCATTGCGCAATTTATCCAGCACCGCGCCGTAATGCTCCGGTCGCGATCCCTTGATCGTCACCTCGCCATCTGTCGCGGCAGCGGCAATTGCAAAGGTGGCGGCCTCGATTCGGTCCGGAATCACTTCATGCTCTGCGCCGTGCAATTCCCTGACCCCCTGGATTGTGATGGTGGGACTGCCTGCGCCGGAAACTTTTGCCCCCATCGAATTCAGGAAATTCGCCAGGTCGGTCACCTCAGGCTCGCACGCGGCGCTTTCAATGATCGTGACCCCTTCCGCCAGGGTTGCAGCCATCATGATGTTGGCAGTCCCAAGGACCGTTGGTCCTGAGCGACCGCCCAAAAACATTTCGTTTCCGATCAGCCGTTTTGCCGTCGCGATCACATAGCCGCCTTCAATCCTGATGTTGGCCCCCAGCGCTTCCAATCCTTTCAAATGAAGGTCAACCGGGCGCGATCCAATCACACAACCGCCGGGGAGTGAAACCTGCGCTTTCTTCAGCCGCGCCAGCAAAGGGCCGAGAATGCAGATCGAGCCGCGCATTTTCCGGATCAGGTCGTAATCGCCCACTCCGGTGATCTTGTCTGCCTCGATGGAAACGCTCCCGCCCTGAAAAGAAACCTCTGCGCCAAGTGAACTCAGGATCTGCCCCATGAAAGTCACATCGCTGAGGTCGGGCACACGATGAATGACGCATTTTTCCCGCGTCAACAGGGTTGCAGCCAATATGGGAAGAACGGCATTTTTTGCGCCACTGATCTCCACTTCACCTTCCAGCGGAACGCCGCCTTTAATCTGTAAACAATCCATGATCTATCCAATCCTGCCGATGAAAACGCGTTGACGGTCAGAATAATCGTTGAGGATCGTTTCCACAATCCAGTTTTGGCCCGTAAAAATTTCCCGCACCGCCTCTCCCTGCCCATCCCCCAGTTCCAGCATGATTTTTCCACCGGGTTTCATGAACCTCCTGCCCTGTTCGGCCAATTCGCGGTAACGCTTCAATCCATCCACGCTTCCGTCCAACGCCAGGCGGGGGTCAAACTCCTTCACTTCCGGTTGGAGAGAATCAATTTCATGGCTTGGGATGTATGGCGGGTTGGAGACGATCAGGTCGAACTGCATCAAGCCGGGGATTGCCGAGAAACCGTCGCTTTCCCACAGTTCAATCCGGCCCTGCAGGCCATGCCGCGCCACGTTTCGCTGCGCCACCTCCAATGCCGCCGCTGAAATATCGAGCGCGACCGCGCTTGCATCCGGCGCATTCAGAAGAATCGCAATGGGCAGGCATCCACTTCCTGTTCCCCAATCCAGCAGGGTTGTTGCGCCATCAAGTCCCTTGAGGAACTTCCATGCCTGCTCCGCCAGCAATTCCGTTTCCGGTCGCGGGATCAGCACGCTCCGGTTCACTTCGATTTCATATCCACAAAATGAAACGCTCCCCACCAGATGTTGCAGAGGCTCCCGGTTTCCCCGTCGCCGGACCAATTCCCGCATCCTGGAAATCTGCTGCTCCTCCAGCCCACGCTCAAATTGCAGGTACAGCTTTAATCGGGGGATTTCCAGGACATGGGCAAGCAACAATTCACTTTGCAGCCGTGGCGAATCCACACCTTTGCGGGCAAGAAAATCAGAGCTCGCCTTGATAATCTCCAGGATCGTCACAATCCGGTGGGATGATCCAGGAATGTCCAGGGCAGTTTGAACCGGCGCGATAACTCCGCGCCCAACGCCTTCACCCCAAAAGTCTCAGTCGCATAATGCCCGGCGTAAAGAAGGTTGATCCCCAATTCCTCTGCGAGCGCGTAGGTCCAATGCCGCCCTTCCCCTGTGATGAATGTATCCACCCCTTCTGCGGCAGCGATCTTTACACTGTCACCCGCCCCGCCTGTGACAATCCCGATTTTTCGACATTTTTCCGGTCCGCCGGGAACCAGCCTGACCGCTCCCCCCACGGCTTTGGCCAGCTGCTCCACAAGGGCCTTGCGGGAAATGGAAAGTTCCGTGCGGATCCCCAAGTGTTGTCCTTTCTCGAAAAAAAAGGGAGCCAGTTTTTTGAATCCCATCGCCCGCGCCAGCTGACTGTTGTTGCCATATCTGGGATGGACGTCCAATGGCAGGTGTGAACTGTAAACGGCCAGGTCATGTTCGGTCAGCAGCTTGATCAACTCATATCGTTTCCCTGTCCAGGGATGCGATTGGCCCCAGAAAAAACCGTGATGCACCAGCAGCAGGCTGGCCCCGTCCGCAACGGCCATTTGCGCCGTTCGCAACGTGCCATCCACAGCCGCCGCGATTTTTCTGACCTTGCCCGAATTCGCCACCTGCAACCCATTGACCGCGCCCGGATAATCAGTCACCTCCGCCGTCCGCAACTCCCCGTCGCACCACGTCACAATGGTTTGAAGATCAATCATTGGCATCGCTTCTCAGCACCGTAACTAAACCGCAATCGGTGCTTTGATTCCCGGATGTGGATCGTAATTCATCAGTTCAAAATCCTCATACTTGAAATCGTGGATGTTTTTGATCGAGGGATTCAGCCGCATTTGCGGAAGCGGGCGCGGTTCGCGCGACAATTGCAGTTTCGCCTGTTCCAGGTGGTTACTGTAAAGATGCAGGTCCCCGAACGTATGCACAAATGTCCCGGGCCGCAGATTCGTCACCTGCGCCACCATCATCGTCAATAACGCGTAACTCGCAATGTTGAACGGCACCCCGAGGAACAGGTCGGCGCTGCGCTGATACAACTGGCAGCTTAGCTCTCCCTCCTGCACAAAAAATTGGAAAAACGCGTGGCACGGCGGCAACGCCATTTGTTCAATCTCACCCACATTCCAGGCACTCACAATTAACCGGCGGCTATCGGGTTTGGTTTTGATCTGCTCAATCACCCGGTCGATCTGATTGATCGACCGCCCATCCGCTGTCCGCCAATCACACCATTGCGCTCCATAGACCCGCCCCAGGTTTCCCTCCGCATCCGCCCATTCATCCCAGATTGTCACCCCATTTTCCTTCAAATATTTGATATTGGTCTCACCCCGCAAAAACCAGAGCAGTTCATAGATGATGGACCGGAGATGGACTTTTTTCGTGGTCAGGAGTGGAAAACCGTCTGATAAGGGAAAGCGTGCCTGCGCGCCAAAAATAGCGTAAGTGCCTGTGCCCGTGCGATCTTCTTTGAACTTTCCCTGATCGAGGACAAGACGCAGCAAATCCAGGTATTGGACCATAGGAAGCCATTTTCTTGCATGCTCACTGAAAGGCAATGGCGAACTGCGCGTTCTCCCTCTTTTTCGAGCTAAACCCTCTCCCAAAACTGCCGATATCAGCTGTAGTCTAGGTTTGTTTGTTTATTGTTTGGGATGGCAGCCGCCCGATATATTCGCGGCGGCTTCCTCTTTTTAGAGGGGCGACATTTCTCCGCAAAAAATTTGGCAAGATTCCGGGCGGCAGCTAATCTGCCCGCTTTATATGTCAGATTCATATATTCAAGGCCTTTTGGCCGAACGGATTGGCGGCCGTCTTTACGGAAAATCCACTGCGATTTATAAATTTGAAAAAATCAAACGCGCCAAGCGCGCCGCCCTGGCTGCCAACCCCAGCGCGGAAATTATCGACATAGGAGTGGGTGAACCGGATGAGATGGCTTTTCCGGAAGTCATCAATGTTCTTCACCAGGAGGCACTTAAACCGGAAAATCGCGGCTACGCGGACAATGGCGATTCAGTGTTGAAACAGGCCGCAGCCCGTTACATGGAGAAAGTCTGTGGAGTTCCCGGCATCAATCCTGAAACTGAAGTGCTGCATTCAATCGGGAGCAAGGCAGCGCTTTCCATCCTGCCGATGGTGCTGATCAATCCCGGCGATTACGTGCTCATGACCACGCCCGGTTACCCGGTTTTTGGCACACATTCGAAGTATTATGGCGGGCTTGTCCATCAGCTTCCACTCACTGCCGAAAACCGCTTTTTGCCCGATCTGAAATCGATCCCTGCCGAGATTCTCGCCAAGGCAAAAGTGTTGGTGATCAATTATCCCAACAACCCAACCGGAGCCAGCGCTTCCCCGGAATTTTTCCAGGAAGTGGTCCGTTTCGCGCAAAAGAACAACCTCGTGGTGATTCATGACGCAGCCTATGCCTCGCTGGTTTTCAAGGGAAAACCGCTCAGCTTCCTCGCCACACCGGGCGCAAAGGAAGTGGGAATCGAACTGCATTCCACAAGCAAGAGTTTTAACATGACCGGATGGCGTTGCGGCTTCGTGGTGGGCAATGAACTTCTGGTCAAGGCGTACGGGGATGCAAAGGATAATACCGATTCCGGCCAGTTCCTCGCGATCCAGCACGCTGCTGCCTACTGCCTGGATCATCCTGAAATCACGGAAAAAATCGCGGCCAAGTATTCCCGGCGGATGGACTCGCTGGTGAAGGTGCTCCGTAATGCCGGGTTCAACGCGGTGAAGCCGAACGGTTCATTTTTTCTCTATGTCAAAGCGCCCAAAGCCGCAGTCAAACAGGATGGCACGCGCGTGCCGTTCCAGAATGGGGAGGAAGTGTCGCAATGGCTGATCACGGAAAAACTGATTTCCACCGTGCCGTGGGATGATGCGGGAAATTACCTGAGATTCAGTGTCACGTTTGTTGCCAAAGGAGCGGATGATGAAGCGCGCGTGCTTGCAGAAATTGCCCGGCGATTGAGCGACACTAAATTCGAGTTTTAAACCCGCAGCAGCCATGAAGCTCACGTCACCGGAATTTGTGAGCGCCGGTGCGCTGCTGTTGGTCCTTGGAAAAATGGCGCTCCAGCTTTGGCTGGAGTCCATCAACCGGAAATATTCCAGGCAGCGTCAGTCGCCTCCCTCCGGGGTCTCGACCGAAAAATTTGACACGGCGGTTTACGAAAAATCGGTCGCCTATACACTGGCGAAAAGCAGGTTTGAAAGCTTCGAGATTATCTTTAATGCCGCAATCCTGATACTGGTCCTTTTCAGCGGTTTACTGCCTGCAATGTTCGAATGGTTTATCGAACAGGGCGGGCGAGGGGCGCTGGTGCAATCTTCTTATCTATTTGTTATCGGCGTGCTTTTCAGCCTGCTCGGCATGCCGCTGGAATGGTACTCCCAGTTCATCATCGAAGAGCGTTTTGGGTTCAACACCATGACCAAAAAACTTTGGTGGATCGACCGGGCAAAGGCCCTGTTGCTGGGTGGGGTGATCGGGATTCCGATGCTCCTGCTGCTGGTAAAAATTGTCGAGTGGACCGGGCAAAACTGGTGGATCTGGGGTTGGGCGGCAATGCTCCTGTTTCAATTGATCATGATGGTGCTCGCGCCAATCCTGATCCTGCCGCTCTTCAACAAATTCATCCCATTGAAGGAAGGCTCGCTGCGGAAACGGCTCCTGACCCTTGGAGAACGGTCCGGTTTCTACGCGCAAAATATCCTCGTGATGGATGGGAGCAAACGAAGCCGTCACTCCAATGCTTTTTTCACCGGCTTCAGCAAATGGAGAAAAATCGTGCTGTTTGACACGCTGGTTCAACAACTGGATGAAGCTGAGCTTGAAGCAGTCCTTGCTCACGAAATCGGGCATTACAAAAAACGGCACATTCCAAAAATGTTGTTCAGCTCCGCAATCCTGAGTTTCGGCGGTTTTTTCATGGTGGCCTGGCTCGCGGAGCAGGAATGGTTTTATCGCGCCTTCGGCTTCTCCCAGGGAAGCATTGTCCCGGCCCTGCTCCTGTTCACCCTTCTCAGCGGGACGATCACTTTTTATTTTTCCCCAATCGGCAATTTTGTCGCGAGGAGGTTTGAGTACGAAGCGGATGCCTTCGCCTCCCGAATGACCCACGGCCCGCACGCGTTGATCACCTCGCTCCGCAAAATGACGGAGAAAAACCTCAGTAACCTGACCCCGCATCCGATTTACAGTGCGGTTTACTATTCGCATCCGACTTTGTTTGAACGGGAAAAGGCCCTGTTGAAAGAGGAGGAGAAATTGCACCGCACAGAAACCGCGTAAGCAGTGGATTACTGGCTGGCGGAATGGAGGGTCAGTTCCACGATTTCTCCCGGCAGCAAAGTGGCAAGCGCGGCAGGAACGTGAACGGCAATCGGCAAACCGACTTCCTGTGAAAAACCGGGGCGCAACAGCGAAAGATTGGTGATGACTTCATAAGTTCTTCCCACCTGCGCAATGGAGGAAACAACCTCCGTCCGTTGTAATGACCGTGTACGAATCTGAACCTGCATCCCTTCGGCAGGAATGATCGGAAGCGGTTGCCTGAGATAACCGATGATTTTTTCCGCTTTGGTGGCGTTCAATGTGATGATCGGCTCGCCGGCAATAAGATTTTCCCCATTGCGTCGATGAATCCGGGCAACCACACAATCATACGGTGCGCGAAGGACAATTTTCCTGTGGGTAATGTCATCGAGCCGCTCCTCCTCCTCCCTGAGGTCCTGCATGAAATCTTCGAGCTGCAACTCCGCGGCGAGGGAAAAGGTGTTGGTCACATAAGCGGAGGGAAGCAGCCGCAGGTTCATTTCCTCCAGCAGGCTTCGGGTGGTCTCTGCGCGGGCGCGAAGGGCATCACGCCGCTGCAACTCCAGCGCATATTCATTTTGCGAAATCACCTGGTCGCCCACGCCGTTTTTCAAGCGCTCCACCAGCGCATCGGCAATGCTTAGCTGCGCTTCATAATCAGCCAGGTCGATCTTGTGGGCGAGATACTCGACCTTCATCGCATTGTAATCGAAGGCGGTCCGTTCCCGATTGAGGATGGCCCCGGTTTGAAAATCGCGCAGTGAAAGGCGGGTCCTTAACGTGCTCATTTCCGTCCCCGCCACCCGGGTATCCGTGCTGATCAGTTCCGCCAGTACCTCTCCCGCTTTGACCACCTGGTAACGCTCCACGAACAGATTGGTCAGCACAGCCGATTCAGGGCTGATGATTTCCGACTGAACAATTTCAACTTCACCCAGAAGGGTGGAGGGATTGACGCTGATGGACCATAGATAGATCGCGATGGCGAGCGTACCAGAAAAAACAATCACCGGCAGGAACCGGACACGGAACTCCCTCCAGCGTGATTTGACCGGCGTGCGAATTGGAGGTAACGGTTCCATTAGATTTCAGATTCCTCTTCCGCCTTCAACCCTGTGACACGTGAAACCCCCTGCAAGCTGCGCAGTTCTCCCAGCAGGTCTTCCATCCGGTCAGGGTCGCGCAACAGCAAACGATAGGAAATATCCGTGCCTTCATACCCTTCATTGGAGCGCTGGCTGGCGCAAAGCGTTTTCAGGCTGTGCCGGTTCAGGAGGTTTTTCAGGTAGGGAAGATCATTCAAGGGTCTCGACCAATGCAGGTTGATGATCATGTCGTAGCGATGTCGCGAACCGAAGCCGGAATACCACAAATAAAGCATGATCAGGCAGGTAAACAGGCACCCCACCACAGCGGTGGAAAACTTGGAAGTTCCGGCCGCCATTCCCATGACAATCACGCTGAGAATGTAGGTCGTGTCCAGCGTATCCCGAAGAATGTTCCGGAAACGGACAATCGCAAAAACCGCCATCAACCCGAAGGCAGTCACGAGGCTGTTGGAGAGCACCATCATCACAAGTGAAACCACCGCAGGAATCACAATCAGGGAATTGACAAAGCTTTTGGAATAGGAAAGACCGGAGTGGGTCAACATGTAAACCCAGGCAATCAGGTGGCCGCCCAGAAAAGCAAGCAGCAGTCCCAGCACCATCGCCGGGACATTCACCGGGGTAGTGGCAAAATCCCCTCGAAATAACCAGTCGCTCATCGATTATTTAAGAGCCTGCAATTCGGTCAGGGCAGGTGTTGCTGTTATTTGTGGCCGAGTGGCCCTGTTCGTCAAGTTCTCTCCGACCACGCCCATATAAGCAAAGGCTTGACGGATACGATGCTCTCCCGCCAGGGCCACCCCATCCGCATACTTGGCTGCTCCGCATTGCATCAACCCAAATACCCGGGTCAGTTCCTTGAACCAGTCAGGGAACCGATTTGTAAATTTCAGTTCGAGCACCACCTTGTTCCCAAACACTTTTACGGGGTTCACCAGCTCCGTTGAAAGGCGGGATGTCGGTTCAGGATCACAGGCCACATGCCGGTCCATCGTCACCCGCACTGAATTATCCAGGCGGCTGATCCAGGCCTCGCGATAATAAAAAATATGGGCCTTGGGAGTCGCACGAATATCCATCATCAATCGGCAAAAATTCTGGATGGCGAGCAATTGTTTCGGATCTTTTGAAATCAGATGCTGCGGTCCAGGCAACTGCCCCGCCAGCAGGCTGTCCACACAATCCCGGCGCACTCCGCCGCGTTGCTTGGAAATGGTATTGTTTACCCGCCGTTTGATTTCAAAAAAAACCGGCGCCTCCGGCCGATTATCGTAAAAGCGAAGCCGAAGTTTATATCGATTTTTGTCCCCGTTAATGGTCGAGCGATACGTGCTCAGGTCATCCGAATCCAGGTAAAGGCTGTGAACAGGGTAGGAAAGATTGGGGAGAGTCGCCCCGAATTCATCAATTTCAAGGTAGGAACCAACAAAGCTGCGGATTGCCAGAGCCGTTTCTTCTGGAATGATATACTTGAGCTCAAACCGTTGAAGTTGGAGACGATCAGTGGACATCTCAGTTCCTTAACCCATCATTTTTCCGATATTTCAATAATTGTAACGAAATTGTAACTTCAATCCTCCCCCTGTCAGTTGGGGATGACTGTTGGTTAACATGTAACTAACCTAGCACAATGAATGCCAGTTGGATACAACTTTTCAATCGTTACAGATTTTTCATCCGGCAACCGTCATTCATCTGCTCTATCGGTTGAAAAGCAGAAAGAGCAAAGCCGCAATCAGCAGAACGAAAATCAAGGCCGCTATTTTCCACGGGCTGAGCGGATGTTTACCGGCAATTGTCCCGGTATATCCATTGACAATGACCTGAAATGTCCTGCCCCCATATACATAACTCACCAGCCAGACCGGAAGCAGGATATGCTTGAAGGTTTGCTGCCCAAACTGGCTCCGCACCGACAGGTTGCGATAAGTGTCTCCCGGCACCTGCTTTGCGCAAAGTCCATGCAGGGTGGATTCCATTTGCTGCCGTGCGTGCTGTGCCGCGCCGACAAGGTCGATCTGGTATTGTTCCACCACCCAACCGGCAATGAACCCCGCGCTGAAAGGAACCAGTTCCTTCGTGGGAAAAGGCTCAACTTTCCGAAGAAGGGTCATGTCCACCCCTTTGGTTGCAGGAACCAGCTCATCATCAAAAAAGTGATTGAGCGAGCCGGAACTCGCCTGCCAGCGGACATGTCGGACCCGTCTTGTCCTGGTGTTCCCCTGGGCGTCCCGGTAGGTTTCACTTGTGTAATAATAATATCCGGAATCCGCACTCCAATGAGCCTGGGCCTGGGCGTCAAAGGTCCAGTACGGCAGGTAAATTCCCTTGATCTGGTCGGTGGCGGCGTCTGTTTTCAATCGCGAAGGGGCAAACCAGCGGCTCCCATACCAGCGGCGTAAATCTTCACGGACAACCGTTTCCGGCACTTTCAACGGCAGGAGGCTTTCCGGTGAGACCGGCGCTTTGATCTGGTCATAGGGAATGATCTGGGCAGAACCGCAGAATTCGCAGCGTTGCGCCACCCGCTCCGGATCAACAACGGAAATTGCCTGGCAACTTTGGCATTTTACCGATCTCTTTTCCGCTTTCCAACCCCGTTTCTCCTCCGGGATTTGCCGCAACGCCGTGACCAGGTCCAGCTCCCGCACGTCGCCGCTGCCATATTCGCCCGGCGCAACTGTTCCACAATAGGAACAGACTAATGCATGCCGTTGCGGGTTCCAATGAGCGTCAGCGCCGCAGCTCGGACAGGCGAATTTCTCTCTGGCTACACTTTCGGCCATGGCGGAAGAAGGGACCGCAGCAGCCTACTTCAAAAACTCTTCCAGGGCTGCGCGGGTCACCCGATACGTGCTCCCGATTTTCTTTGCCTTGAGTTCCCCGGAACTGATGCTGGCCAACACATCCGCTTCCGCAACACCCAGCAACTCAGCCGCAGCGGCGGGGGTCAAAAGATCAAAACCGACCCCAGCCGCGGCAGGGGAGGGCGTTGCAGCGGCCGGTTTGCCGAGCAAGCCTCCCTGCTGTTGCATGAACTGCTGGGCGAGGGCCATTCCCACCGCCAGTTCCGTGGCGGTCCCAGCGGCCACGCTTTGTCCCTGGCCTATCCCCTGGGCCATCTGGTATTTCACATATTCGTTCAGGTCCTTGATCGCAGACATGCTCGCCCGTTTGTCAATCGCCTGCTCCACCTCCGGCGGCACGGAGACGTTCTCCACCACAAAGCTGGTTATTTCCAGGCCATACTTCGCTTTGGTCATTGGGTTGATCAACGGCAGGAGTGATTCCCCCAATTCCGTGTAGCGTCGTGCAATCTCCATCACAGGCACGCCCGATTGCGCGAGCGCTTCGCTGAACACGCTGACCAGCCGCGACCGCATCGTTTCCTCAAATTCATTGAGGCGGAAATGATGGTCAGTCCCGGCGACCTCCCGCAGAAATGTCCGTGGATCGACAATCTGAAAATCGTAAGTGCCAAACGCCCGGGCGCGAACCACCCCAAAATCGTTGTCACGCAACATGACCGGGTTTGATGTTCCCCATTTGTTCCCGGTGAATTTGCGGGTGACGACGTAATAAACATCCGCCTTGAAAGGGCTTTCAAATCCGTACTTCCAGGAGGCAAGCGTGGTGAGAATTGGAATGTTCTCAGTGACGAGCGAATGTTTTCCCGGACCAAAGGTATCGCCGAACTGTCCCAGGTAAACAAACTGCGCCACCTGGGATTCGCGGACGATCAGTTGCGCGCCACGTTTGATCTCCCGGTCATTGTCCGGAAAACGAACCGCCAGGGTATCTCGTGAATCATCATTCCACTCGATGATTTCGATCAACTCCCCACGGATAAAATCAAGTATTCCCATATCAGTTCATTTTAAGAAAAATGTGAAAACCGGACATTACAAATGGAGCCCCTTTTTGGAACGGTTACGGCAGTTCCTCAATGGTGATCTCTTTGTACCAGGCTTCGCTCGGCGGCCCGGAATGAATCTGCACCGCGATCACCCCGCTCTTCTCGATCCCTTCCTCTTTTTCAGTGTAATCAACCGTTTGCACCCCGTTGATGAAAAGTTGAATCCGGTCTCCCTCCGCGCGAATCACATATTCATTCCAATCCTCCGGGTGAAACACCGGCTTGATTTTGCTCATGTCCGATTTTGCGAGGATTTTATTTCGGCGCGATTCATCGTAAAGGCACCCCCACCATTCAGGGTCACCCATGTCCGCCTGATACCCGCTGACCTCATGATGATTGGGAATTCGTTTCGTGCGGAACTGGATTCCGGCATTGGCACCTTTACCGACAAGCTTGAATTTCAGCTTGAGCACAAAGTTGGTGTAGCTCCTCGTGGTGCAAAGGAATTCATTGCGTGGAATCGGCTCCTTCAACGTGCCGCCGACAATGGCCCCATCGATTATTTTAAAGGTCTTGTTGGTGTCCCCCTCCCAACCCCGGAAGGTTTTGCCATCGAAAATTTTCGTTTCAGCAGCATGCAGCAAACCGGTGAAACAAATCAGGAGCGGCAATTGAAGAGACTTGATCATATGGAGTGAATCCCATGCAATCAGGGTCCGGCCACCGAGTCAAGGCAAGCGCTGCCTGCAATTCGATTACAATTGAACCGAACTGCCGTTGTTGACCCCGGTCTGTGAAGCCTGGGCAGCCTGTTCCGCTTCAGCTTTCTGGATATCCTGCGGCGTCAGCTTGAGGACTGCTTCGCGCATCTCCTTGCCAGGTTTGAATTTGACCACTGCCCGGGGAGGAATTGGAACATCAGCAGCGGGGGAATTGGGATTGCGGCCAACCCGCGCCTTGCGGACTTTAACTTCAAAAACGCCGAAATTTCGCAGTTCAACTTTTTTTCCCTTGGCCACTGCCTCGGCAATGTAATCCAAAGTTTTTTGAACCACTTCGAGGACCTGTTGTTGAACTATTCCGCTTTCCTCGCTGATCCGAACGACCAAGTCACGCTTTGTCATAGGCTGGGTTGATTAAGTTGACCGACATCCCGACGCGCTATCGTTTGGCGTTATAACAGCTTGCCTACAGGGGTCAAGCGAGTTCCGAGCAGGGATTTATCCATGATATCACCCTTTCGGTCGTTCATCGTCCGCCATATATAATTGCCGCGATGCAAAGAGCAAAAATGCTACATGATCGGCACCTCACGCTCCTTTCTTCGGCTGCTTCCTTCCAAGGATGGCACTGCCTGGCGCGAATCGATCAAAAACTCTGGTTCAGTATCGGATATTTTTTCCAATCCTTGAAATCGAAGTGCCACCATTCGACTGGATAAACTGTAAACCACTCCTGTTCCAAGGCTTTACGAAGAATGTCCCTGCCTCTCCTTTGCGCTGAAGTGCCTCCGATATAATCAGGGTAGGAACGGGCGGTCATCTCATCATATTCGCTGGGCATTTCAACTGCCCTTCCGCTCACCAAATCAAATAGGGTCACGTCAATCGCCGCCCCCCGGTTATGCCTTGACCCCTTGGCCGGATCAGCCAGGAACTCCTGGTAACGCGGCGGGGTGGCATCCCAAAAAGTTTTTGTTACATACCAGGGACAGTAGCCATCCAGCAGCAGCAATCCATAACCTTGTTTTTTTAAGGATCGGTGCGCCCGCACCAACGCTTCAGCCGCCGGTTTTTGCAGAAACACACGAGGCGTCTCATAAATCCTTGTTCCAAGGAAATTATTCGTCGTGGCATAACGCACATCCAATCGGAGCGTTGGATCGAGATCCTTCACTTCAACCAGTTCCGGCTTCCTGAACTCCCCTTCCTCTTTTGGTGGGTCGGCATAGAGGGACTTTTTTAAAATTTTTGAAATCTCTCCCGTGGATTGCCAGGAAACGCCGGACGCGCCACGCCGCTTGAAAACAACACCTCCAGCAATTGCCTCGCTGACTTTTCCATCCTTGCCACGGCTGAACAGGATCTCTTCTCCGCGATACATCACACCGGTTTCAGGAAACTTGAACCGGTCCAGCCCGGCAGGTTTCAGGGGGTTGAATTCAAACCATTCGATCAATGCCCAAAGCTCACCCTGCTGCTCAAAAATATAGAGAATATTGTGCTCCGGCCCATATTCACCAATGTACTCCAGCAGCTCTGTTTTTACCGCTGGTGCGGGAGAAGAGCTCTTCCTTAGGGTGCGATCACCGATTTTCATGACACCGCCCGTTAGTGTCAGTTCCGGTCCATCCTCGATGATCAGCTGATTTCCAATCCTTCCAAGAAAACTGACAAACCCACCCTTTTGATTGAAAGCGTAAAGGTTTGTCCCTGTCTGCCGCAGATCGATCCAGCGCCCATCCGTTCCGGAATAAATCCCCTTGAATTCATTGACTTGCTCCAGTGTCAGGGCTTGCATCTGTTCCGCCTTCCGCAACGGTTTCCCTGCCTTGATCGCGAGCATCCCACGCATCGCCTCACTGCTGATTCGGATCGTCGTGCTGTTCGCCAGGTCCTTGTTCACTGCCACAATCACGCCGATTTTTGCGTCCGGCATGAAATTGAACGACGTCGCAAAACCGTAAACCGCTCCGTCATGGCCGATCACCCTGCGCCCCTCCAGGTCCCATAAATCGAAACCCAGTCCGAACCCATTGCTTTGCCCCTTTGCCGCGAACTGCACTTCCCACATCGACTCCAACAAATCCTCCCGCAACAATCGCTGCTTGCGATGCTCACCCTTGTTCATCAGCACGGACATGAACTTCGCCAGGTCATTGACGCTGCTGTAAAGGTTCCCCGCCGGTGCGATCCCAAATTCAAATTGCGGCGCATCGAACTGCGCTCCATGCAACGTCCACATTTTTCCCCGCGCACGTTCACGACGCAAACGCTCACTCATCACAAACCCGCTGGAATTCATCCCGTACGGCTCCAGGATGGCATCCCTCACCACATCGTCGAAAGAACGACGTTCCATCTGCTCGACCAGGTAACCCAGCAGTGTAATCCCCGCATTCGAATATTTGGTTTCTGTGCCCGGCTCATAAATCAGTTCGGTTGAGTTCAGGCTCAGGGCCGTTGAGGCAATCGAAGGGGAACTCGCATCAAAATAACTTCCCAGCGGCGGTTCCCGGACAATCCCTGCCCGATGAGACATCAGTTGCCGGATCGTGATCGCTGTTCCAAACGAATTACCCACCCTCAGTTTTGGAATGTAACGCTCGATCGGCGTGTCGAGGCTGACCTTTCCCTGCTGAACCATTTGCATCACCACTAGGTCAGTGAATAACTTTGAAACCGATCCCACGCGGTAAACCGTGTCTGCGGAGGCGAACTTTTTCTCCTCACGATCCGCATAGCCGAATCCCCGCGACCAGACCACCTGCTGGTCATCCACCAGCGCAATGGAAAGGCCATCGATTCCCTTTTGCTCCATCTCCCACTTGATCACGGTTTCCAGCATCTCCGCCAATGGTTGATAGGGAGTTTGCGGCGTCACATCCTCGGCCCGGACAAGGCCAGCGAGCAGAAGCAAAAGAAGGAGAAATTTCCGACACATGTTTTTTCCCACACAAAAAGCCAAGCAGAAAAGAGACAAGTTGACCAGCGCGCACCATGGATTCACCTGTTCTTTTGGAAAATTTCGCGCATCTTAACCCTGTGCAATTCCTGCTGTTATCGATTCTGCTCCTCCTCTCCCTTCCAGCCAGCGCACACATCGGCAGCCCGAACGTTTTCTTTGACGGCATGGCTGGCTCCAACCGGATCACCGTCAGCATCACCCCTCCATTGGTGGTCCCCGGACTGGCCAGCATCAACGTGCGCGTTCCGAACAGTGCAAAAGCCGCAGTCTCCGTTCTGCCGGTTCGCTGGGATGCCGGGACAAAAGGAGCCCCGCCCCCGGACCCCGCCCTCCTGGTCAAGGGCACGAGCAACCTCTACAGCGCGCAACTCTGGCTCATGAATTCCGGTGCCTACAGCGTCTTCGTCAATGTCGAAACAGACCAGGGCAAAGGCACCGCAGTCGTTCCCCTCAATTCCATCGCGCAAACCCGCCAGCCCATGCCCCCCTGGATGGGAACCCTCTTTTTAACCGTCGGCGCTATTCTGGTCCTGCTCCTCATTGCAATCGTCGGAGGCGCCGTTCGTGAAAGCACCCTCGCTCCCACGGCTCTCCCCGCCCCACCGCAACTGCTGCGTTCCCGGCTCGCAATGACCATCGCCACCATCCTCATCACCCTCGTCCTGCTCGTGGGGAAACGGTGGTGGGACACTGTGGACAGCCATTTCAGGAATAATCGCCTCTTCCAAACAGGCGTCCTCAAAGCTTCCGTGACACCCGGCGCAACACCTGAACTGGAAATTGCCATCGAAGCCAAAAGCTGGAAACAGGATGCCACACCCCTCGTTCCCGAGCATGGAAAACTCATGCACCTCTTCCTGGTCCATCGCGAGGATGCCAAAGCCTTTGCCCATCTCCACCCCTTGCAAACCAGAGAACACCACTTCCGCGCAACCCTCCCGCCGCTTCCTTCCGGTGATTATCATCTCTATGCGGATATCACCCAGGAAAGCGGTTTTGCCCAAACCTTGACCGGCATGGTCTCCATTGCCCATTCCCCCTCCGCGCCGGTGACCTTCTCCGATGAAGACGATTCCTTCCATTTCACCGCCACCTCACAGGAGGAAAAATTGCTCAGGCTCGAACTGCCCCAGAAGGAATATCGCCGCAACGAACAGACCAATCTCCTCTTCACCGTCCACGACCGTGCGGGCAACCGCGTCCTGCTCCAGCCGTACATGGGCATGTACGGGCACGCCATCATCCGCCGCCACGATGGCGCGGTCTTCACCCATCTGCACCCACTGGGAACCGTCTCCATGAAATCACAGGAACTCTTTGCCCGACGCGAGAAAAACCCGCGACTGTTTCAAAACCCCGCCGACCTCATCTGCGGCAAGCCGGATGAAGACCTCAGCTTTCCCTATGCCTTTCCCGAGACAGGCGAGTACCACATCTGGCTCCAAACCCGCTTCCACAACCAGATCCACACCGAACGATTCACTGTCCAGGTGCGGTAAGATCTGAATATCCGAACCTGGCCGCCGCATGCGGTAAACCAACCGTAACGATGGTTGACTGCATCACCCCTGTCAGTCTCGGAACCAGCTCGCTGGCCGGGGTTGGACTGGTGGAGATCGATACCGAGAGAGAAAAACAACACTTGCAATCGACCGGCAGTGCTCTATGGTTGCGAGGTTAATCGGCTGCGAGCGTAGCTCAGTCTGGTAGAGCATCACCTTGCCAAGGTGAACGTCGAGGGTTCGAATCCCTTCGCTCGCTCCAACTTTTTCAGAACGGTTGCTTCACCTTGTCCTTTCTTTGCAAAGCCTTCCGGAGATTTTTCTAACCTTGCCGCAGTTGGAGCTGCCGGATAGCGTTCCTCACGCTGATGTTGCTGACGATCTCCACAACGTACCAGCCTGCCACTGACTTGGGGCATCTTTTACGGAAACATCCAGGCAAAACTCACATTTTTGAACAGAGTTTTGGCCGGGCGCACGTCTTTTACCCGGAAGCCACCGAGCAAGTTTGCACTGCCGCTCTGCTCCTTGAAGTCGATCCGGTGGGGTTGGTGCGCAACCGCCGTGGCCCGGCAGGTGAAGGCCGCTCGCTGGAGCAGTACGTGAATGACCGGCCGTACGTCGCGTCCTCGTTCCTGAGTGTCGCGCTTGGCGATGTTTTCAGTAGTGCGATGGCCGGTAAGGCGAAGGATCGAGCGGAATTGGTAGATGCGGCGATCCCGCTGAGAACGGTCATCTCGTCAATGCCCTGTCACGCAGGAGAAGAATTGCTGAAGCGCCTCTTCGAGCCGCTGGGATACAGAGTTACTGCTGAACCGCGCCCTCTGGATGAAAACTTTTCCGAATGGGGACAGAGTCGATACTTCCGCCTTACCCTCGAAGCGAACATCGCGCTCCGCAATCTGCTCACTCATCTTTATGTGCTCCTGCCCGTGCTCGACAACGATAAGCATTATTGCCGGGGCCGTGAATACCTGCGCATCATCTACGGCCCCGAATACACCGCGCCTGAGAACTTAGAACGCTTGCGGTCACGGGGACTTGGCGCGAAACGATCACTCGCCCTGCGCGAGTTTGCCCTCGGCATCGAAGCCCTCGAACGCCTTGTCCGCCACGAACCACTCCGCCGCGTCCACGAATGCGTCTTCGGCGTTTTGGCCCTTGAAAGCGAACCTGTTGATCCGAGGCTCTGATAGCAGGCAATCGCGTGGGGCGCAAAATAATTCTTGTTCGGTTTGCGCCTGAGCGGCTGCTATAGATCTGAAAATGGCCGATGACGCTGCACTGCTTGCGGATTATGTTAAGAGCGGGACTGAAGACGCCTTTAGGGTGCTTGTTGAACGTCACCTTCCCCTCGTGTATTCAGCGGCCCTTCGGATGGTCAATGGAGAATCACATTTAGCTCAGGAGATTGCACAGAATGTCTTCACTGGCTTGGCCAAGAAGGCACCGGCCTTAGCAGACCGGCTCCTGGCAAATGGAGAAGCACTCCCTGGATGGCTCTACACGAGTACTCGGTTTGCGGCATCCAGCGCGATCCGGGCTAACCGCCGCCGCAGGCAATACGAAGCGAAGGCTGCTGCCATGTCCGACCAGACACATTCTGACGAGGAACCAGATTGCGATTGGGCGGGTCTTCGCCCCGTACTCGATGGTGCCATGAGCCGTCTTTCCGCAAAAGACCGTGACGCTCTGGTTCTAAGGTTTTTTCAGGGCGAGGAACTGAACAACGTTGCCAAATTGCTCGGATTAACAGAAGACGCGGCCCGGATGCGCATCAATCGAGCTTTGGAAAAGCTACGAGGCTATTTAACGGCGCGAGGCATCACTCTTTCATCCTCCGCCCTGGCAGTCTTGCTTGCCGCGAATACGGTTCACGCACTACCACCAGCGTTGGCGGCCACCGTCACTACAGCGGCCATAGGAACCACGGCGGCAGGTGGAATTGCAGTGGTTGGCTTTATGACAACAAAACTCAAAATTGCGGCAGTCTGCGCGTTAGCGATAGCTGGGGCCGGCACTCCGCTGATTCTTCAACATCAAAAGATCAACACCATGCGCCAGGAGAACCAGGCGTTATCCGACTACCGCGCCCACAGTGAAACGCTCCGAGCGGAAAACGAGCGATTATCGGCGCTTCTGGGAGCGAAGCCAGTGCCCAACCTGTCCCGTCCCGATCACCTGGAACTGCTCCGTCTTCGGGGAGAAGTAGGTTTGCTGCGAAAGGAAAGCCAGGAATTGGCAAAGCTCCGCTCCGGCCAAATGGTTCCGAAAAGTTCCGACAGCGATCAATCACCGAAAGTTCTTAAAGCGGAAGCCTGGGCAAATGTTGGCCTGGAAAAGCCAGAAGATGCTCTTCAGACGTTCCTCTGGGGCGGACGATATGGTCAGGATGATTTGGTCGGAAATGCAGTCCGGTGGAGGGTTCAGCCCGGCCTCGAAGTATCGGAAGCTCTGGATCAATCCATGACCAACCTCATTTCTTCCACGACGGACTTCGCACCGAAGATTACAGGATTGTCCATCCTCGACCAGAAAGTGGAAGACGAGGCGACCGTCAGGATGAAGATCGCTCTCGATTTGGCCGACGGGAAACGAGTGGAATCCAGCATCCAAATTGTGAAGGATAATGGGATGTGGTTTCCACTGTTTCACGTCTGGACGAACAGTGCCGGTGACCTGCTCGCGACGATGGATGTTCCGCCGATGGCGCAATAAGCCGCTTTCCGCTCGGATTCGTCCATCGTGGGAACTGACGTTCCCGACTTGGTGATGGAGATCCGAATGTTGCGCGTGGGGTTCTCTCGGCGGGTGGCCCGGTGGAGTGTTTCATTTCGTCAATGACTCTGATCCTTAGGGAATCGTGATTTGAGCGACAGATCAAAAAGCGCGCTGCTCAGCTTGTCCGTGAACTCCTGCCTCCGTCTTCCAAGGCCACGTGCCTTCATGTGGCTGGTGTTCGCGAGGTACACAATCGTGATGTCGTGTTCCGGTTCGTGATATGCGAACGACAAGTAACCAGCCGCCGCTCCGGTGTGCCCGAAAAACCATGGGGCGTTGTCATTGGGCCGCGAAAGACTGATACCGAAATCGTATCGGAGTTCGCCTTTGTCGCGATTACCCCAAACGACCGAGCGTGTTTTTGGATCGAGGAACTCGTCATTTCGCACAACGGCGCGGATGAACCTCGCAAGCTCAGGAGCCGTACTGACCATCGCCCCGGTCATCGGTGCCCAGTCCGTGACATCTGTCCACCAGAGTCCCCACCAGTTCTCGTAACCGCGAGCGAGTGAGCCGCGCCCAGGCTCGGTAAGCTCGCAGAAAGTGCTCGACAGTCCTAAAGGCGTGAGGATTCGGTCGCGAATGTCGAGCGAGTGATCCCGTCCGTATATCCTGTCCAGAATCATGGCAACGAGGATGTAACCGGAAGTCGAGTAGCGCCACGCCGTTCCAGGCGCGAAATCCGATGCCTTGTCGTAAGCGTATCTTAAATCGCGCTCTGGCGTCCATTTCCCGCGCCGATCCGTAAGATAACGCCTCAGAGTATGCGAGATGCTCCGTTCAAAATCGTACACGCCGCTGGTATGTCTCAGAAGATGCCGGGTCGTGATCTGCCCGCTGTTCGTGATATGATCGGTGATGTCGGGCGGAAGGTATTGGGTGATCGGCTTGTCGAGATCGAGTTTGCCCTCAGCAACCGCCTGGGCTGCGGCTATCCCAACGAAAGACTTGGCGATGCTCGCGATTCTAAACGAATTGTTCGTCTGCATGGGAACTCCCGTGTGACGATCAGCGATCCCTATTGCCGCCGCGAAGTTGGTTGTCGGTGTATTAACGATTAGAACAGAGCCGGGCGTGCCGTTGTCCGCCGCCCAGTGCAGAAGGCTTGCATACGTCCGGCTCTCCTGGTTCGGCAACGGCGTTAGACCTGTCCGGCAGCCCGTGATGGATAGGGCGAGAAGAAGAAGCGCGACGAAACGAAACGGACTGGGCAACGCCTCCAGCGGAAATTCATAAAGACGACTGGTCTTTGTCGGCATGATTATCGGACAAGAGTATTGCCACCTGCTCGGGCGACAAGAAGGAATGGAGTAAGCTCTCAGGGGAGAGCGTCGATTCGACGGCTTGCACAGAATTCAGGCGGCAAACCCTTGGCCACCGGCGCAATTCGATCGCCGCCTATTTTAGTGGGATCACCGGGTGGCACGCAGAAGGCGATCCAGCACTCTCGAAGACCTCGTTGAGGTCATGGAATTCGTGTTTCGCTACGTACCCCCGTGGGCCAGCATGCCGCTTGCGCTCATCGCGTTCTTCGGAATTTCCTCGTGGCTCAATAACAGCCTCAAAACTCCTGGACTGGAGAAGCTCGGGTACCTGCTCGGCGGCCTCGTCGCACTTGCCATTCTGGTCGGAGGTTTTGGCGGCTACCGGTAGCGGCAACGCCACGCTGCTTTCCTTCGCCAGAACATCACGCTGGACTGGGTGAACGGCTTGTCATGGAGGAATTCGAGAACCTCGTCGGCCCGATATTTCGGACTCGTGGATATTTCGTTGAGAACGTCGGGGGCGGCGGAGCGGATGGTGGGATTGATCTCCGCCTGCGCCGCACCGGCGAAATCACGCTGGTGCAGTGCAAGCGTTGGAAGGTATTCAAAGTGGGCGTGAAGCCGATCCGAGAGTTTTTCGGCGTCATGACATCCGAGGGAGTGGATCGCGGAGTTTTCGTATCCAGCGGAATCTACACCAATGAGGCGCTGCGGTTCGCCGAAGGCAAGGCGCTCGAATTGATCGACGGAGCGCAATTCGCCGAAATGGCCAAAGCGTATCAAGCGCATGGTCGTCTTCAACGAACCGAGGTGTCAGCAGCCTCGTTGGAGGACACAACACCCAACCGACCGGAGTGTCCCACCTGCGGCAAACCTATGGTGCTTCGGCGAGCGAAGACCGGCAAGAATGCCGGCCAGGAGTTTTGGGGTTGCTCTGCATATCCGCATTGCCGGGGCATAGTTTCAATTTAGTAATCAGACAGTTATTTGATATCCAATACCTTCCGAAGGCGCGTCGATAATCAGGCATTCCGTTCACTCATGGCATTCTTTTCCCTGAGACTTCGTAGCACATCGTGTGGCAGCAACTGCACCTCCGATACGATAGCCGAAGCTGACGCACCTTTTTCCAACCCCCCAAGCTTTGCCTTCAGCCCATTTCTCTCTTGTGAGCTTTGAGGCTTTCTACCACGATCAAAAAAAATGACGATTGAACTGAAAAAGAACTGTCGGTACGCGCTGGTCGTCCCCACCAGCATGGGTGTCCGGATCACTCCTTCCAATGGCCAGCCAGTCCACTCAGGCGGCCCTTTCATGATGCAGGTCACCAGCGCGGAGACAAACGTCGCCAGCGTTGCCTCCTACCTCGGCCTGCCGGTCAAGGTGCTCACCACATTCGTCAAGGGCAGTCCCATCGCCCAGATGATCAAGGACAACCTGCGCAGTCGCCACATGGATTTTGAAGGGCCTGAACTCTCCCAGGGCGGGCCCTGGGGATATCGTCACCAGTTCAACATCGCCGACAGCGGTTTTGGCTCCCGCGGGCCCCGTGTCTGGAATGACCGCGCCGGGGAGGTCGGCCGCACCCTGAACGTCAAGGACTTCGACCTCGACCGCATCTTCGGAAAGGAAGGAGTCCAGGTCGTTCATCTCTCCGGTTTGATCGGAGCCCTTTCCCCTGAGACCGGCCAATTCTGCCTTGAACTCGCCCGCGCCGCCAAAAAGCATGGCACTCGAATTTCCTTCGACCTCAATTATCGCGCCTCCTTTTGGAAAGGCCGTGAAAAGGAATTGAGCGCGATCTTTGCCGAAATTGCCTCTGTTTCAGATGTGCTGGTCGGCAACGAGGAGGATTTCCAGCTTTGCCTCGGGGTTCACGGGCCTGAAGCGGGGGGCAAAGGCTTGAAAGCCGAGATCGAAGGATTCAAGGAAATGATTCGCCGCGTGAAGCAAGCCTATCCTCACGCAACCACATTTGCCACCACCCTGCGTGAAGTGGTCGATGCCAATCACCACCTCTGGGGCGCCATCCTCGCCTCCGGCAACGAATGGCATGTGGTGGAACCGCGCGATATCACCGTGCTGGACCGCATCGGCGGCGGCGACGGCTTTGTGGGCGGGCTGCTTTACGCCCTTCTCAAAGGCTGGGAACCTGAAAAATGGATCCAGTTCGGCTGGGCAACCGGCGCTCTGGCCACCACCATGCTGACCGATTACGCCCAGCCTGCCGATGAGGAGCAGGTCTGGAGCATCTGGAAAGGAAACGCCCGCGTTCAACGCTGATCCTGATTTTAACTCAACCCCCGGTGAAACCTTCGCCGGGGTTTTTGCTTTCCTGGCCGTTTGGCTCAATCATTCCACAAGGTTCGACACTCTCGGGGGACTTTCCGAGTCACGGCGATGTGCCGTAAGCAGGCGCACCTCAGCTCGGAGTAATTCCAATTCCTTTTTAATCTCTTTCAAATCCTGCTCCTCCGGCTCTTCGATATGGCCGGTGAAAAGTGCGGCCACTAACGCGGTATAACTTCCAAAAAGCCCCACTCCCGCCATCATCAAAATCATTGCAATGATTCTTCCTTCTGTGGTCACAGGATAACGATCTCCATACCCCACAGTAGTGATCGTCGTAAAACTCCACCAGATTGCATCTTCTGCGGTCTTGATGTTGGCATCCTCCACGTTCTCCACAATAAGAATGGTCAGGCTGCTAAACAAAATCAAAGCACAGGCAGTCATGCCCAGCGAACCTGCCACCCCTTTCGGTGATGCCAATATTTTTAATAATTTATGCGCAGCCCTGACCGCGCGGAGAACTCGAATAATCTGGATCACGCGAATCAGACGCCCCCACCTCAGCGCATCAATACTGGGAATACTGGCCACTAAATCAATCCAGCCTGTCTTAAGGAATGAAAGCTTGTTTTTTGCTGCTTTGAACTGAAAAAGGAAATCGATGAGAAACAAGCCGCATACCATCGTATCGAATAACTGAAGCAGGGCGGACACATCCGGGTCGAGCTTGAGGAATGTGTCACACAGCAGACCTATGAGACCAAAAATAGAGAATATAAGTATGGCGATCTGAAAGACACCTATTGGTCGGTTGCCGCCGAGGTTATTCATAAAGGGTAACTGCCTGCTACAAATCAAGGGTCTCAAATCGGGCAGCCAGGCGCAAGAAAAGGTGACCCCCTCCGGACCGGGTTGCATCATCCCGGCTTTATGGCAATCTGCTCCTGGGTATGAAAAAAGTCTTGCTGGCTGTCGGGGTCCTGGTCGCAATCGTTGTCATTGCCGTGATTTATGTCGTCGGCGTCGCAAACCGTTTCGTTGCCCTCGGCGAAAAGGCCGATGCTCAATGGGCACAGGTGCAGAACGTTTACCAGCGCCGGGCCGATCTGATCCCCAACCTCGTTTCCACAGTTTCCGGCGCGGCCAACTTCGAAAAATCCACCCTCACTGAAGTCGTTGAAGCCCGGGCCTCCGTCGGCAAAGTCCAGCTGAACCCCAATCAAACCCCCAGCGAAGAACAGTTGCAGCAATTCCAGCAGGCCCAGGACCGCCTCGGCTCTGCCTTGTCCAGATTGCTCGTGGTGGTGGAACGTTACCCGGAACTTCGCGCCAACCAGAATTTCCTGAATCTGCAAACCCAGCTTGAGGGCACGGAAAACCGGATCACCGTCGAACGAAACCGTTTCAATGAAACCGTCCGCGATTACAACACCGCCATCCGCATGATGCCCGGTTCCCTCATCGCCGGGCTGTTCAACCACAAGCCCAGGGCTTACTTCCGCGCCGCCGAAGGATCTGAAAACGCGCCAAAAGTGAATTTTGAATTCGGCAACGAAAAAAAGCAGGCTCCCTGAACCGCGCCCCCTCCGGTTCAGCAAAACATTTCCTAACCCGCTTTTTTCCTATTAATTGGAGGCGTGCCTCAACGGCGTGGAACATCAAGAAAACGGAACGGCGGCCTCCCCTGGTCCTGGCTGTTCGCGCTGCTTGCTCTCGCACTTTTTTTCCTGGTTTGGTGGAAAACCGGCACCACCGGCTTTGAGGAATCCTCCTCTGGCCGCTCCCTGACCAATGCTCCGCTCGCGCAAACCCAAACCGTTCATCAGCCCACACCCCTTGTCCAGCCGCTTGCCACCTCCCCTCCACCATCGCTCCGAAGCAACCCTGCCGCACCTTCCATTCTCACGAACGCACCCCTGCCAACCAACAATTTCCCCATTGCCACCAACAATTTTCCCCTCCCGGAAGAACCGGCCAATGGTTTCCAGCCGCGTCCTCCCGCCAACTCCTTTGAAATCCAGCTTGCCCTCGCCAGGGTCGGCATTTCCAGCGGCCCCATCGATGGCGTGCTCGGTTCGCAAAGCCGCCTGGCCATCCGCGCTTTTCAACTTCGTGAAGGATTGCCCCAGACCGGCGACCTCGACCCCCTTTCCCGCTCCCGCCTCTTACTTCGCGAATGGCCCTACCGTGTTTATGAAGTGACCTCGAATGACCTCCAGCGTTTGCGTTCCATTCCTGACACATGGCTCGGCAAATCGGAACTGGATCGGCTCGATTTTGAAACCGCCCTCGAACTCGTTGCCGAAAAAGCCCACTCACGCGAAAGCCTCATCCGCCAATTAAACCCCTCCATTTCATGGACCAACCTGCAGGTCGGGACCCGACTGAAAATTCCCCATACATTTCACCCTGTTTACCGTGAAAAAGCCGCTTTCGTCCGAATCCAGCTTGCCAATAAAACATTGCAGGCCTTCGGGGTGAACTCGAACCTCCTCGCCCATTTCCCATGCAGCATCGCCCAAAAAGTGGATAAACGCCCGGTCGGACGATTGACTGTGGTGAAGGTCGCGGAGAACCCAAATTACATGTTTAACCCCGAGATTTTTCCCGAATCGGAAGAAGCCAAAAAAATCGGAAGAAAACTCCTGCTGCCCCCCGGCCCGAACAATCCCGTGGGCGTCGCCTGGATCGGCCTGGACCGACCCGGCTACGGCATTCACGGCACGCCGAAACCGGAGCTGGTCGGACGTACGGAAAGCCACGGCTGCTTCCGCCTCGCCAATTGGAATGCCGAGTTGCTGCTCAAGCTGGTCTGGACCGGGATGCCGGTTTATGTGGACCCCTGAAGGAGCCGCGTCAGCATTTAAACTTCTGCATCAGCGATTCAACAGACGCGATCAGATGGGAAAAATCGAATGGCTTTGAAAGAAACATCGCGTGTGACAGTTGCGGAATCTGTCCGCCTGCTTCCGCTGAATAACCGCTCATAAAGATCACAGGCAACTTCGGTTTGTCTTCAGACACCCGCTGATACAATTCAGCACCGGTAATCCCTCCCGGCATGATCATGTCCGTCAGCAGCAGGTGGATGCTCTCCTTTTTTTCCGACCAGATCCGCACCGCTTCCAGGCCATCTTCCGCGAGCAACACCTTGTACCCCGCATTCTCCAGCAACCGGCTGCAAAGCTTTCGCAGGCTCGCCTCATCCTCCGCAATCAACACCGTCCCCTTGGCTGATCGGGAATTCAGATAACCCTTCGGCTCCGTGCCCTTCTCCGGACAGATCGGCAGATCAATCGTGAAAGTGGCCCCCTCACCCGGGGCGCTTTCCACCTGGATCGTCCCCTCATGCTGCTGCACAATCCCGTAAACTGTCGCCAGCCCCAGGCCAGTCCCTTCCCCCACCGGTTTGGTCGTAAAAAATGGCTCAAAAATTCGCGGCAGGTTTTCCGGCGGAATTCCCACTCCTGTATCGCTGATCGACACGATCGCCCGTTGCTCATCCCCTCGTTCCTCTAGGCGCGTATCAATCCTGATCGTCCCCACCCCGTTCATCCCGTCACGAGCGTTTAAAAGCAAGTTCATCATAATCTGGTCAATCATTCCTTTGTCCGCGTTCACCCAGAGCGACGTCGCTGAAAGTCGATGCTCCAGCAGGATCTCCTCTCCCAGCAGCCGCATCATCAGTCGGCTCGCGGAAAGGACCGCTTCATTTAAATCCACCCGGGTGAACACTGCCGGTTGTTTCCGGCTGAAAGTCAGCAATTGGCGGGTCAATCCCGCCGCGCGCTTGGTCGCTTCCTCAATCTCCTCGATCAAGTCAGCCGGGTCACAGGAGATTCCTTTTCCCAGCTTCAGCAATTGAACATTCCCGCTGATGATCGAAAGTATATTATTCAGGTCATGGGCAATCCCACCGGCCAGACGACCAATCGATTCCATCTTTTGCGAATGCCGCACCTGTTCTTCCAGCGCAACCCGCTCCGTTAAATCCGTGATGAACGCCACGGTGGACCTGCCTTCACGAAGCGTGAGGCTGGACTCCTGCACATGAAATGGAAACTCCGTTCCATCCCCTCGAAATCCAATCGTATCGTACGATCCATTCACCTCTTCACCCCTCGCGCGTTCTTCAATCCGCGATTCAACCCGCCCCCGCTGATTCGGTGCGATGAAATCCAGCCATGTTTTCCCAAGAACGCTTTCCGCTCCATGCCGGAAAACCTGGAGAAAGGAACTGTTCGCGTAGGAAATTTTTCCCTCTCCGGATAAAACCGCAATTGCCAGCGCGGAAGTTTCAATCAACTTCTGAAACCGCTCCTCGCTCTCCCGCAGGCAGCGTTGGATTTGGAACTGTTCCGTGGCTTCCAGCGCAAGTCCCCCCACATATCGTGACCCAAAACGGTCCTTGAACGGAAATTTCACCACCATCCATTGCCGCAAGCGCCCCTCGCTGTCAGGAATCTCCTCCAGGGCGCGACGAACTTCACCGGAATTCAGGACTTCAAGATCATGCTCCCGGAGCGTTCGGGCGATCTCAAGCGGGAGCAACTCGGCGTCAGTCCTGCCCAGCACCTGTTCCGCGGAAAGCTCGTAAACCTCCTGCAGCGTGCGATTGACGTAAACATAACGCCCATCATCCCTTTTCAGGAACCCCACCGCTGGCGTATTATCCATAAACGCCTGAAACAGGCCCCCTTCCAGGGCATCTGTTTGATCATTATCGATGGATATCATTAAGCAAAATAACTATCGGCTTTTTCCTCAAATCCTGAAGCGACAGCGCTTTGGGTTGAAAACAAGGCAAAAAATCCTATCCTGTTCCGAATGAGAGTCTTGTTGTTGGCGTTGCTGGTTGTCGTCGGGTTGAAGGCACAGGAAGAGAAAAAATTTTACCTGCCCTCAAACCCCGTGGCCGCAGCTTACATGCTCAAACGCCTTTCCAATCAGGAACTGGCTGCCGCACCCCGCAGCGCCCCGGTCTATACCGCTCTCCTCGAGCGTCCCGGCATGGAACGCAAGTACCGCATCGAAGCGCTCCAGGCAATGGCCGATTCCCGCAAAATATCTCCTGCTGCCGCTCTCATCGAAAAATTCCAGGGCCTCGACGGTAATGAGGAAAATCTGCCCCTCCTCAAGGAACTGGCCCCGCTCCTCTTTGAACTCTTTCCCAGGGACCTTCCCGCAAACCGCCCCGCCCTCGAAAAACTCAGGCAGGAAGGGCAACTCCCCCTCGCACGGCAGATCGGCTGGGCCGCTCTCACCCTCGCCAGCGGCCCGGAACAAATCCTCAAGGACGCTGCCTCTCCCGAGCAAAAGATTGACCTGCTCCGGGCCATCCCGTTGATTCCAGCGATTGAAATTCGCAAGGCATTCACCCCCCTTGCACTCGAAGCCGCCAGCGGCAGCAATGAAAATTTGAAAATGGCCGCCATTCAGGCCATTGGCTTTCTGGAACCTGGTCCGGCTCTTTTCAACCTCCTCGCCACCTTCATCAAAAACCCCGCCACTCGCCAGGAATCCATCGCTTCCTGGCAACGGTTCCCCAAAGCCGGATGGCCAAGGGAGAATCTTTCCACCCTTGCTGCCGAACTGCTCCAATCCCAGTCTACCGTCCCCGCCAATGACCGCACCTCCGACCAGTACCTCGCCACCATGCGCTTTATCGGTGATCTCGCATCACTTCTCCCAAAGGAAAACGCCACCGCCATCAATCGCCAGATCCGCCAGCTCGGTGTCCAGGTCATCGTCATCCGCACACTCCATGAACAAATGCTCTATGATAAAAATCTCATCGTGGTGGAAGCCGGGAAACCGGTGGAAATCATCCTCGAGAACACAGACATCATGCAGCATAACCTCGTGCTCGTGAAACCGGGCGCCCTTGAGGAAATCGGCTCCCTCGCCGAACGCATGCCTGCCGAGCCCGACGCCAAAGGCCGCCTCTACGTTCCCGATTCACCCCTCGTCGTTGCCGCCACCCGCATGCTCAACCATCAGGAGCAGGCCAAGCTCAGTTTTACCGCTCCAGCCGAAGTTGGTGATTATCCATACGTTTGCACCTATCCCGGCCACTGGCGACGCATGAACGGCATCATGGCTGTCGTCAAGGATGTGGACGCCTACCTTGAACAGAATCAACCTAAAGAGCAGGTCATCACAGAATGGAAACTGGAAGATTTCACCCCTGACCTCGCGAAATCCCCCCAACATCGAAACATCGCCAATGGCAGGGAACTGTTTGAAAAAACCGCCTGCATCCAATGCCACAAATTCGGCGCTGAAGGCTACGCCTTCGGCCCCGATCTAACTGACGTCTTCAAACGTTTCAACCAGGACCGCGCCCTTCTCCTGTCCGAAATTCTTGAACCCTCCAAAAAAATCGAAGAGCGTTACCGCAATTATCTCCTTGAACTCAAGGATGGGGAAAGCAACAGCGGCATGATCGTCAAGGAGGACAACGAAAGCATCACCATCCATGGCGGCCCTTCCGATACCTTGATCACTCAAATCCCCAAAAATTCCATCGCGAAAAAAGAGCCGCAGGACGCCTCCCTCATGCCAATGGGTCTCCTGAGCACACTCTCCAAAGAGCAAATCCTTGACCTTCTCGCTTATCTCGAAAGCAGCGGGAAACACACCCATTCCCATTAAGCGGGATTGTAGGGGTCTGACCGATTGCCATCCCTCTCGCATGAGGTAACTTGCCCCCAGTGAAGAAGGGGTTTGGCATCCGTCTAACAGGATCATTGATCCTGGCCTGGGGATTTTATTTTCTCCTGGCAGCTTCCGTTTTAGCCACCGAACGGTTCTATTTCTCCACCAACATGCTCGCCATGCCCCGGCCCGGCAGTTACTCCCTGACTCTTCTCTCACCCACCATTTTGGAAATCTCTTTCATCTCCACCCAGGAAAAAGGAGGCGCTCCACCCAGGCAATGGGATTTTGTCTCCCCAAACTTTGAACTTAAACTCCCCGACCCGGCTTTATTTCAACTCCGCGTCAACGGCGCCAATGCTCCCATCGAAAAAATTGGCTTCAAGCGCCGTCCTCTCTACGCCCCGTTGAAAAACCGGGACCTCAGGATTCGCAATGACCTTTATCTCCTTCTCAAGGAACCGCTCCAGCCGGGCGCTCTCGCCGAATTCAGCGACTCTCACACCCTCCTCACGCCACTTCCTCAAAAGCATGCCATCACCAACGACCCCCTCCGATGGAGCCCTGTCATTCACGTCAACCAGGGTGGATATCTCCCCGACCATCCCAAGGTCGCCGTTGTTGGCTTTTATTTGGGAAGCCTGGGAGAACTTCCGATCACGGCCACCAATTTCACCCTCATCGATGCGCTCACCGGCAGGGAACATTTTCGCGGTTTTCTCCGCCACAAACCGGACCGGGGCTACACCTATTCCCCGCTCCCCTACCAAAATGTTTTCGAAGCCGAATTTACCAGCTTCAACACTCCGGGCATTTACCGCATCCGGGTCGATGGTCTCGGAGCGTCGCTCCCTTTCCTGATCGATCCCGGTGCCGCCGCGCTCTTTGCCCGCACCTATGCTCTCGGCCTTTATCATCAACGTTGCGGCACAAATAACGCATTTCCCTGGACCCGCCATCTCCACGATTCCTGCCATCTCCGTCCTGTTGAAATCCCCACCGCTGGGGAGGGCAAAATAAACGAATTCCTGCCCGGGGTGACCTCTGATTTTTCCAGCAACCCCCGGCACACAGCTCCCCAGTTAAAAAATGTCGCCGCTGCTCTTTATCCTTTTCAAAAAAAAGGACGGCTCGACCTCACCGGTGGCCATCATGACGCAGGCGACTACAGCAAATACACCATCAACAGCGCCGGGCTCCTTCACTATCTCGTCTTCGCTCTCGACCATTTTTCCGGAGTCGCCACCCTCGATAATCTCGGCCTCCCCGAAAGTGGCGATGGCACCAGTGATCTTTTGCAGGAAGCGCTCTGGGAAGCCCGCTTTCTTTCCGCGTTGCAGGACAGCGACGGTGGCTTCTACTTTCTTGTTTACCCCCGCGACCGAAAATATGAAGACGACATCACTCCCGACCGTGGAGATCCCCAGGTCGTCTGGCCAAAAAACAGCGCAGCCACAGCCGCCGCTTCAGCCGCCCTCGCCGAACTGGGAAGTTCACCACTTTTTCAAAAACAGTTTCCTGCACTCGCCAAAAAATATCTTCAACAGGCTGAACTGGGCTGGCGTTTTCTCCAACAAGCCATTGCCAGACATGGCAGGGATGGCTCCTACCAGAAGCTCACCCATTACGGCGATCAATTCATGCACGATGATGAATTGGCCTGGCTTGCTGCCGCCCTCTTTGCCGCCACCGGCGATCCTCTTTACGAACAAAAATTAATCGAATGGCTCCCGGATCCCTCCAGCCCCGAGATCAGGCGCTGGACCTGGTGGCGCTTGTTCGAAGGGTGGGGCTGCGCCATTCGCACCTACGCTTTTGCACAACGCGGAGGCCGCCTGCCAACCACAAAACCAAACCCCCTTTACCTCGCCAAATGTGAACAGGAAATTGCCGCTGCCGCCGATGATCATGTCCGCTTCTCCCGCGAAAGCGCTTACGGCACCAGCTTTCCTGAACCAGCCAAACGGAACAAAAGCGCCGGTTGGTACTTTTCCAATGAACGCGCCTTCGATCTCGTCGCCGCTTATCAACTCACCCCCCGTCCTGAATATCTCCACACCATCTGGGCCAACCTGAACTACGAAGCGGGATGCAACCCTCTCAACCTCCCCTTCATCACCGGGATTGGCTACAGGCGCCAGCGTGAGATCGTCCACCAATATGCGCAAAATGACCGCCGCATCCTCCCGCCCAGCGGAATTCCCCTCGGCAATTTGCAGGGCGGCTTTCCCTACCTGCATCACTACGAAAAGGAACTCGGATCCCTTCCTTTCCCGCCTGATGGCGCGGAAACCGCTCCCTACCCCTTTTATGACCGCTGGGGGGATACCTTCAATACCACCACCGAATTTGTTGTCATGGACCTCGCACGAAGTCTCGGCGTCACAGCCTTTCTCATGGCCCAGACCCCGCTCAAAACCCAGCCCTGGCGAGCAGTCCCCGGAACCATTTCCGGACTTCCCAAAATTGTTGAACCCGGCCTGCAAACGGTTGTGGAATTCAACGCTCCTGTCGATCTCTCCAAGTCCCAAATCGTCTGGGAAGCCCGCGATGCAGAGCCTGCCCTCTCTCGAAATTTTCTCCTCCAACCCAAAACTCCCGGCGAAAACTGGATCGAGGCGGAAGCCTTGCTCCCGGATGGCCGACGCATTTTCGCAATGAGCAGTTTCCTCTCCCGCGCCGGATCAGAAATTCAACCCAACCCCTTCTTCAACCAGCCAGTCCCACAATCCACCCATGCCGATTTCGTTTTCCACTTCGACAAAAATCTCGCCGATGAAAAAGGAAAGGTCCGCCTCATTCTTTCCGGTCGCGCGAAACTGGACATTTCCAACGTCGGCTGGATGGTTCGCCCTTCCGGCGCCGCGCTCAAATTCGGCGATCTTGGCGACACCGCTTCGGTCACCTTTCAAAGCAGCCGTTTCGCCAATCCAGCAGGCCTCTCCATCGAAGCCATGATCTACATTGATCGACTCCGCGCTTACAATCGCTCCCACGCCCGCATCCTCTCCCTCGCTCAGGATTGGAACGCCCAGCTTGAACTGGTTGAGGACAAATATGCCGGGCTCCATGTGCGCGGCGGCAGCGAGTTCGCCCTCAAAGGCTCTGCGCTCACGGATTCCCTCCCGCCAAAAAAATGGCACCACCTCAAAATCAGCCTCGATTCCCAGGGCTACAAACTTTTCATCAACGGCAAACTGCTCCATCAACAACCCTCCGGGGAACTGCGCCATTGGAAAGCCCAGCCGCTCACTCTCGAGTTGGGGAATTTCGATGGCTGGATCGACGAAGTCATCCTTCGCGCTGAATAGTTGGCGATTCACCTCATTTCAGTTATTCAAAAGGGATGCTTCACCTTTCAAGATCATTCCTCCTGCTGCTCACCCTCGCCCTTCCAGCACTCACCTGCGCCGCTGACAAACCCGTTTACTACTATAATCGCCATTTTAATGCCCTCGGCGAACCCTGGTACCATCCTGATGGTAACTACAGCCAGGTGCTCTCGAACCTTAATCATCATTTCTCGGTCAGGGCCGATCTGGATCCCCTCTCTTCAGGGAGTCTCGACTCCACCCGCGTGCTCATGCTCGTCAACCTCAGCGCAGCCGCTGCCGGGACCAATCCTCCACCGAACCACCTCTCCGATTCCGACATCGAGTTGATCACCCGCTTTGTCGAAAAGGGTGGCGCTTTGATTTTCCTCAGCAACCAGCCGCAGGGGCACAATCTCGAAATGGAAAAATCCAACCAGCTCCTCGAAAAATTCGGGATTCAAATGACCAACAATGTGACCGACGCCAAAAAACTGCTCATCCCAAAAGGGGTCCCAATCGTCGGTGGATTGCGCTGGGCCTACTACACGGGAAACTCACTCCTGCTTGATCCCTCCCATCCTGCCGCTCCCCGCCCGCTCGTGAAAAATGACCTGAATCAAAAACCGATCGCCGGGACTCGTGATGCCGAGGGAGTGCTCGCCGCCATCGCCGAACCAGGCAAAGGGCGAGTCGTCATCATTACCGATGCCGGTTCAATTGCCGATTTTGCATTCCTCGAGCAGGGCGTCGGCGGTGTGGCCATCAAGGGACAGGACAACATGGAATTTTTCAACCGCTTGGTCCAATGGGCCGCCCGGATAAAATTTTCCGAACCTTAAAAAACTTCTAAATTTCCCACCCTTTCCGGAACTCCGGACGGATCAGGTGGTTCAGTTTATCCGAACCATTCGCCCGCATCCGTTTTTCATCCCAGGAAATTTTCTGCCCCGTCCGCAACGCCAGTTGCCCCACCAGCAATGCTTCAGTCAACCGCGAGGCATACACGAAATCTGACTGCGTCCGTGGTCCCCCCTTGCACGCAAGGATGAATTCCTCATGATGCCCCTGCGTCCGGGGAATCGTCGGCATCGGCGGCACGTAACCAATGAATTCCTTCTTCGGCAGCAGCAGGAACATGTCCGCCTCGCTCATCCCGCCATGCCACGTCCGGGTATAAATCGTCCCCTTGTTCCCGATGATCAACGAACCATTGTCAGAAATCTGTTCGCCCATGAACAAATCTGCCGGAGGAACTTTTTTTCCATCGTAAAACACCATCTTCACCGCTGAACGATTTCCCCGCGCCGGAAAATTCACCTGGATAATGCTCCAGAGCGGCGGGCAATCCTCCGTGATCCGGTCACTGGCAATCACCTCAGCCGAAACCGGCTCTCCAAGCTCGAGCGCCCAGAACGCTGGATCAAGATTGTGCACCCCCATGTCCCCAATCGCGCCCGTCCCAAAATCCCATCTTCCACGCCATTTGAACGGAACATAAATCGGGTGGTATGGACGATACGCTGCCGGTCCAAGCCACAAATCCCAATCCAGATGCGCGGGGACCTCATGCCTGTCCGTTGGACGCTCCTCACCCTGCGGCCACCAGCCTGCCGGCCGGTCCGTCCACACATGCAACTCCGTCACATCACCAATCGCGCCGGAACGGATCACCTCCACGGCACGCCGCGTTCCCTCCGTTGCATGCCCCTGCTGCCCCATCTGAGTCACCAGCCCTGATCTTTCCGCCGCTTCCCTCATCTTTCGCACTTCCCAGATGCTGTGCCCCAGCGGCTTTTCACAATACACATGCTTTCCCGCCCGCAACCCCGCAATCGCCGCCACCGCGTGCGTATGGTCCGGCGTGCTGACCACGATTGCATCCAACCCCTTCTCCCTTTCCAGCATCACCCGGAAATCGCGATACCGCTTCGCATTCGGATATTTTTTAAATGCCCCAGCCCCTGTGACCTCATCCACATCGCAAAGCGCGACGATATTCTCGCTGCTCACCCCCTCCAGATTGTTGCCACCCCTTCCGCCCGATCCCACAATCCCGATGTTCAGCTTTTCAGTTTTCGAAATCCGCCGCGGAGCGCTCGCGCACCCACCCATCGCCACCATCAAAGCCGCCGAAGCGGACGCCCCAAAAAAATAACGACGGGAAATACCCTGACCTCGGTTGGAATGCATGTGCAAACTCTGAAGAAAAAAACATCCCTCCGCAAGTTCACTTCTGCCAGCCCTCCGCCCACTCCTTCATCCCACGGTGAACGGGCGCGGAAGCAGGAATGCATTCGGCAAATGGCGGATTTCACTCACCACCCCTTCCGCCAGCAGCACCTCCACAATATCGAAGCGGAACGGCACTTTCGGCTCTTTCAACCGCCGCAAATAATCAAACGCCGTTTGCGCGATCAATCTCCGTTTCCTTCCATCCACCGCCACCGCGGGACGGGACCACTCCTCGGAACTCCGCGTTTTCACCTCGATAAACACAAGGCACTCCCCATCCCGAAAAATCAGGTCGATCTCCCCTCGGTTGCTTTTGAAATTTGCCGTCAGGAATTTTAATCCTGCCTGCTGAAGATGCTTTTTCGCCGCTCGTTCACCAAAATTTCCCTTTCGCAAATGAAGCGGCAACTCCCGCGACCATCGCTCCAAAAAATTGAAATTCACGGCAGCGGAAAAAGTGTCGGCTCCTGCCCCCGCACCGGTGCAAAGGAGCGCCGATGAATCGCGCACGGCCCCAGTTCCGTTAACGCCTGCAAATGGCGCGGAGTCGAATACCCCTTGTGCTCCGCAAAACCGTAGCCGGGAAATTCCACATCATACTGGGCCATCAGCCGGTCGCGAGTCACCTTGGCCAGCACGCTCGCTGCAGCGATGGAATAACTCCGCGCATCCCCATCCACCAGCGGCGTCTGCGAATGGCGGGCCGAACTGATATGCGGCCCATCCACCAGCGTATGGTCAGGCTGAAGCGCCAGCTGGGTAACCGCCTCGTTCATCCCTCGCAACGAAGCCTGCAAAATATTGATCCTGTCGATCACTTCCACCGAAACGATTGAAATGCCGAACTCCACCTCCCCGCACCCGGTCAGGAAAGCAAAAAATTCCTCCCGTTGCTCCACCGACAACTGCTTGGAATCATTCAACCCCCGCAACTTTCCCGGGACCCCGTTTTGAATCCATCCTGTGGGAAAAATCACCGCCGCACAGACCACCGGCCCCGCCAGCGGGCCGCGGCCAGCCTCATCCACACCGGCAATCCGCCTCTTCCCCTGCTGGAGAAACTCACGCTCAAATTTAAAACGGCTGACTGCCATACTCGAATCCCGGCCTTTATACCGCCCCCTCCCCGCCAGTCAATCCACTCAATCAACAGGTCGTGTCCTAACTCATGCTGACTCGCGGCGCTTGTGAGGGAGCGGAGTTTATGCGATGACTCCCGTTCCATGCAGATTGTTGTTGGTATCACAGGAGCAAGCGGGGCGTTGTACGCCCAGCGATTGCTCAATAACCTCGCCCAGGGAGAGCATCAGGTGCATGTCCTCCTCAGCAATTATGCCCATTCGGTCGTGCAGCAGGAACTGGGCGGCCCGATCCAGATCCCCCCAAACGCCCAGCTGCACAATATCAAAAGCATGAACGCCCCATTCGCCAGCGGTTCCAACGCCGCCGATGCGATGGTCATTGTGCCCTGCACCATGGGGACCATGGGGCGCGTCGCCCACGGGTTCAGCGAGGATGTGCTGCTGCGAACTGCCGATGTGATGCTCAAGGAGAAACGAAAGTTGATCCTCGTGCCGCGCGAAACGCCGCTCAGCCTGGTGCATGTTCGCAACATGGAATTGCTCCTGCTCGCGGGCGCAGTCCTTCTTCCCGCCAACCCGCATTTCTATTTTGTCCCCAAAACCATCGAGGAAGTGATCGATACTGTGGTGAGCCGCATTCTCGATCATCTCGGGTTGCCCAACAATGTCTCCCCACGATGGCAGGAGGAGCAGGATTAGTGAATCCAGCGGTCGAATCGATCCGGCAAATTCGGAAATGGGGGGAGTTTGTGAAACTTTCCCACACGGTTTTTGCGCTCCCGTTCGCCCTCGCCTCCATGGCGGTTGCCGCGCGGGAGAACAATGGATGGCCGGGGTTTCGCGTTTTTCTGCTGATCCTTGCCGCGATGGTTTCGGCCCGCACCTGCGCGATGGCGTTCAACCGGATTGTAGATCGAAAATTTGACGCTGCCAACCCCCGCACCGCCGGTCGTCACCTGCCCACCGGGCAGATTTCCCTCGCCAGCGCCTGGTTCCTCTGGGCCCTCAGCGGGGCGGGACTGGTGGTGGCAAGCTATTACCTCAATCGACTTTGTTTTTACCTCAGCCCGGTGGCGCTGTTCATCGTCTGCTTTTATTCACTGACCAAACGGTTCACCGATTTCACCCATGTCTACCTTGGCGTGGCGCTGGCGCTGGCTCCCATCGGGGCCTGGCTGGCGGTGCGCGGCAGTTTCCATTTCATTCCGCTGCTGCTGGCCGTGATCGTGGTCTGCTGGCTGATCGGGTTTGATGTGATTTACGCGCTGCAGGATTATGAATTTGACCGCACGCATGGGTTGCATTCGCTGGTGGTGCGCTGGGGGCCCAAAAATGCGCTCCAGTTCGCATTTTTGATGCATGTCGTGATGTGGCTGCTCCTGGCGGTCTTTGGGTTGATTTGTCGGTTTCGAGTGCCATACTTTGTGGCATTGCTGATCATTTTGGTGAGCCTGATACTGGAACATTGGCTGGCCCGGAGACGAAGCCTGAAATGGATTAACGTGGCCTTCTTTCGCCTCAACGCCCTGGTCAGCATCGTGTTTTTGGTGGCGACCCTGGTTTCCGTGGTTTTTCCCGGCTTTCGCCTGAAGCTATGATGTATGCCTTGAAGCAGAGCGGTCTGCTCGATCTTTACGACAAAGTCCGCGCCGGTGAACGAATCACCGAAGCGGAGGCCCTCCGCCTGTTTGAAAGCCGCGACATCAATGCCCTCGGGACCATTGCCGATTTCGTCCGGCAACGAAAAGTGGGCAACCGCGCCAGTTACATCATCAACCGCTACATCAACTATTCCAACTACTGCATCCTGAGCTGCCAGTTCTGCGCCTTTTCCCGCAAGAAACGGGATGCGGATGGATTTCAGCTCAGCATTGCCGAGATCGTTCAGAAAGCGCGAGAAGCGCTCGCTTTGGGAATCACGGAATTGCACATCGTCGGCGGTCTTCATCCCTCGCTTCCATTCAGTTACTATGTTGAAATGCTTCAGGCGTTGAAACAACTGGACCCGCGCCTGCAATTGAAATGCTTTACCGCAATCGAGATTTTGCATCTCGCCTGGCTGGCGCGAAAAACCCTTGAGGAAACGTTGCTCGAGTTGCGCGGGGCGGGGCTGGATTCATTGACCGGGGGCGGGGCGGAAATTTTTCAGCCAACGGTCCGCTCGGCGATTGCGAAGGGAAAGGAATCGGCCGAGGAATATCTCCAGGTCCATCGCGCCTGGCATCAACTCGGCCAGCGCAGCACCTGCACCATGCTGTATGGTCATGTCGAATCGCTTGCGGACCGGGTGGATCATTTGCGCCGATTGCGCGAGTTGCAGGACCAGACCGGCGGGTTCGTGGCGTTTGTGCCGCTGCCGTATCAGCCGGAAAACAATGGCATCCCAGTGCAGGCTTCACCCACCGGCTTCGATTCGCTCCGGACGATCTCGGTGAGCCGGATTTTTCTGGATAATTTCCCGCATGTCACAGCGTACTGGGTTGGCCTGGGGATGAAACTTGCGCAGGTGGCGTTAAGTTACGGGGCGGATGACCTGCATGGCACGATCATCGAGGAAAAAATCTTCCACATGGCCGGGGCGACCTCTCCTCAATTGCAAACCGAAGCGGACATGGTCAAGGCGATCCGTGAAACCGGGCTCCTGCCGGTCCAGCGAAACACTTTTTATGAGCCGCTCAAGGAGTGGGGCAAGGAACCGGTGACGGGAGCGGAGCCAGGGTCTTCCGTCTCCTCATTGCTGAAACAGAATCTTGTCACCGGGTAATTGTGGAAAATGGGCAACATAGTTCCCGCCTCCGGATGGCGCCGCTCGAATCGCCGGAGGAACTGGCGCGCCGGTTTGAACGTGAAAAGCGGGCCGCGGAGTTGCAGCGGGAGGAACGGTTGAACGAAACTTCGGGGCGGTTCCGGATCGGTTCCGTTCCGTACCTGAATGCAGTCCCGCTGACACGGGGACTGGAGGAACAGGTTCTTTTCCTGCCCCCCTCCCAACTGGCCGAGCGGCTGGCCCGCAAAGAGCTGGACGCTGCGCTGGTCAGCGTGACCGAGGTTCTATTCCATGATCAGTATGATGTCCTGGACGGCGTTGCGATTGCCGCGCTGGGAGAGGTGGTCAGTGTTTTTCTCGCGCACCAGGGACCGCTTGAAAAACTGGAAGTCATCCATTGCGACACGGCTTCACTGACCAGCGTGAACCTGTTGCGGGTCCTGCTCGCGGAACGGGGTCTTTCGCCACGGTTCGAGCCGTTGGGCAGTTACGATGAAGCGGTGCAAAAGGAGGCGGTGCTGCTGATTGGCAACCCTGCCATAGAATTCCTGCGCACGCCGCATTCGCATCAGATCTGGGACCTTGGCTCCGCCTGGTTTGAGCTGACCAAACTTCCATTTCTTTACGCGGTGTGGGCTTTGCAACGGGGAATTGAAAACAACGATTTGCGGCGGCAGCTCAAGGAAGCGCGTGACTTCGGCCTGGACACACTGGACCATATCATCGCCAGCGAAACGGCATTCGACCTGGAATTTCGCACGGATTATCTCGGGTGGCACATTCATTATCATTTGGGAAGCGATGAGAAACGGGGACTGGCCCTGTTCATGAAACTGCTTGAAAAACATGGAAACCGCCCTGTTTATTCCCCACGATTTATTGCCTGATGAAGCGAAACCCGATCATTGTCGCACTGGATGTGCAGGAGAGTTCAAGGGCGCTGGAACTTGCCCGGGCATTGGCTGGAACGGTGGGGGCTTTGAAAATCGGCAGTGAACTGTTCACGATTGCGGGTCCTGAAATCGTCCGCCAGGTGCGCGCCCTGGGTGTCCCGGTGTTTCTTGACCTGAAGTTTCATGACATTCCAAACACCGTGGCGCAGGCGGTCAGTTCGGCAGTTCAACTGGATGTCTCGATGCTGACGATCCACGCTGGAGGAGGGAGCGCGATGATGAAAGCGGCGCTGGAAGCGGCGCGAACGTCCGCGGCAAAGTTCAATCGCCCTGAGCCGTTGCTGCTCGGTGTCACTGTCCTGACGAGCCTGAGCGATGCTGAACTGGGCGAGGTGGGGCTTGAACCGAATGCTGTGGAACAGGTCGCGCGGCTGGCGCGGCTGGCGGTCCAGTCGGGCATGAACGGTTTGGTCTGTTCGCCGAAGGAAGTCCCGGTATTGCGGGGATTTCTTCCACCCACATTCCAGCTGGTCACTCCGGGGATTCGCCCCGCCGGTTCAGCGATGGGTGATCAAAAGCGAACGCTGACTCCACGAGAAGCATTGGAGGCGGGAAGCAACTGGCTTGTGATCGGGCGTCCGATCTGCGCGGCAGCTGATCCACGCCGTGTGGCTGAAGAAATCGTGCAGACGTTGTGAGCGATTCAATCGCATTCGAGGCGGTCGGAAAAAAGTTTGCCACCGCGAAGGATGCCGTTTGGGCGTTGCGCAACCTGACATTCCAGGTGCCACCGGGCGAACGGCTGGCGATCCTGGGTCCCTCCGGCGCGGGAAAGACCACGCTGCTTCGGCTGATCGCCGGATTCGAAACAGTTTCCAGCGGGAGGATTTTAAAGGGGGGCAACGATTTTGCGGCGGTTCCACCTGAAGGGAGGAACGTTGCGATGATCGCGCAAAATCCCGCTCTCTATCCGCACATGACAGCGGGGGAGAATATTGGTTTTGCATTGAAACTGAAGAAGGTGGGGCCGGAACAGATCAGCAGAAAGGTGAGGGAAACCGCGGAAGCGTTCGGGCTGGGAGGATTGCTGGAAAAGCGGCCGGACCAGTTGAGCGGTGGGGAGCAGCAGCGAGTGGCGCTGGCGCGTGCGTTTGTGCGGGAGCCGGGGCTGCTTCTGCTGGATGAACCGTTCAACAGCCTGGACCCGGAACTTCGCCGGAATATCCGGGAACAGTTTTCAAAGGTGCAGGAAACTTTCGGCATCACCACTTTCTTCGTGACGCATGACATTGGAGAGGGGCTGGCTTTTGCCGACCGGGTTTTGCTGCTGCAAGGGGGAATGTTGCGAGAGTTTGGCACCCCGAAGAAAATCTATTTGGAGCCGTCCAGCTTGTTTGCGGCGCGATTTCTATCAGCTGATGGAACCAATGAAATTCCTGTGACATTGATCGTCATGGACTCGACACAGCGGATCACCTCCCCGATTTTAACACAGCCAATCACATTGCCAATTCAGGCTGTGGAAAAAACGCACGCCATCAAGGAAGGCATTTTGCTGCTCCGCCCGCATGAGTTAACGCCGGTGGGCCAAAATGAAGGGCACCTCAGCGGAGAAATCGTAAAACGGAGTTTTTTGGGGCCTGAAACAGAATTGAGGGTAAAATGTGGTGAGATTGATCTGCTGGTGCGGGTGCCATCGTTTCAGGCGCCTGCATTGGGAGACATCCTGCATCTCCGGATGGATCTTAGCCTGCCCAAAATTTTCCCTGTTATAAAGGACTTGCAATAATCATCCTTATAATTATACATGCCCCTTACAGGCATTAGTCTGATAAGAAAGGCAAAATGAACACATTCAAGAGGCTGCTCTTTATCCTGGTGGTTGCGCTCCACTCACATTCAACATCTTTATGGGCGGTTTTGGATTTGCGTGTGGCCGTTAAGCAGACGAACGCAGTTTTGAGTTGGCCGCGTCAACCCAACAAAACCTACATCGTGCAGTATGCACCCGCATTGGGTTCGACCTGGACAAACCTTGCGGTGAGTTTCCCTGCTTCCACTGTTTCCAACCGCACGACGTATGTTCACACGAATATTGTGCGGTATCCTGCCGGGTCGGGTGGTGGTTCCAGTGGCGGGGGGCCTGCGCCCCAACCTTCAGCCGCAATGACAAGTCCTGAGGCCCCTAAAACGAAAAAGGAAAAGAAAAACGATGACATCCTTCCTCCCTGGCCTGGTGATCCAGGCACCTGGGCGCCGACTTCAGAAAACCCGTTCGCCAGTGTGACAGCACAAAATTCAACCCTTGAGGTGATTGGGGCAACTGGCTTCTACCGTGTCGTCGCCAATGGTGTTCATTTTGTTGGCATCGCCCCCGGAAGCTCCATCAGTGGAGCGGTCAATTTTGGGGTTGAGATCGGCCACAACCTTGAGCTTCCATTGGCTGGTTTCGATATTACTCTGACCAACGGCAGCCCTGTTCAGGGCCTGACCTATTCACTGGAAGATTTTACCGCCCGCTGGGAAACCGCCTTTGTCACCAATGGGACTTACAAACTGAGAATCACCGCGTTCTTTGGAGAGGATGGTGTTCACAAAGAATTCAGTGAGGTGCTGACAGTGTCTGTTTTTAATCAAATCAGCTTTCCTGAACCGTACAATGTCGCTGGTTTCCTGATCGACATTCAGGCCCGCAGCATTCACACGAATGGCAATTACAACCTCAAGCTTTACGATGATACCGGATTTCTTGTTTACGAGACTTCCGGTCTATTGGATTCAGCAGGGTTTTTGGGCGATGAATTCGGGCCAGGGCTGGTCCTGGAAAATTTTGATCCTGCAACAGGAGAACAGTATGCCAGCGCCTATTACAACGCGGTGATTACGACAACGCCCGCCGGGTTGACACAGCAGGCCAGCAATTCAAACACAACAACCAACAAAATTTGGATCGAACCCCCCTGGCCTTCCGGTTTTTACACTCAATTTGCCATTGGCTATCAACCGATTTATGGCAGCACACTCCTGGGGAATCCCAGCGCGGTGGCCCTTCAATCCATGGTCCAGCTGGTTTATACCTTTGCCGCGGCCAGGCCGGGCGGGCTTGCCGCCATTCGCGGTGACGACCAAAATCCTTTTGAAATGAAAGGGCAGGGACCGTTTAATACGTTGCTGGCAGATGATTTACGGGAGGACAGGGTGCGCAACCTCTATTATTTCGGTCATGGGGCCCCATCCTACATTGGTCACAAAGAGCCGGCGCCTCGGCTGCCGGACCCGGGGTATATTACCGCCAGCCAGATCAGCAAGACATTGAAGAACAATTTCGACCCCATGAAAGGTTTTACGAACGGACATCCGTTCCGCTTTGTCTTTCTTGATGGTTGTGAAACCGCCAATGGCAGCCTTTGCAAAGCTTTTGGCATCCCGAGGGAAGAAAACATGGCTTTCCAACGATTCAATCAAAAAGGATTGCGCCAACGTTCTTTTATTGGATGGAAAGGCTGGGTCGCCGCAGGGGTGGCGAACTCGGTGAACAACCAGCATCTGAATTTTATGACCTACTTTTGGGAAGGCTGGCAAAATCCAGACGGAAATAATGAGCAACGCACACTCAGAGAAGCTATCCGTTACGCGATGACCCAAAGAAACCAAAATCCAAGCGGATATTCTTTCCAAGATGAGTTGGTTCTTTACGGTTCAGGGGATTTGTTATGGGAAGACACGCTGCCCTGATCATGACGCTTCTGCATCTCGGTGTATTGGTCATTCGAGCAGAGGCCCCCGTTGTTACAAACAAGGGCCCGTTCACGTTAAAGGCCAATGTCCATCCATTCGCGACGAACAAGCACTTTCGGGTGCTGGGGCAATACGTTCCCACAAACACCATTGCTTTTCAGGAGTACGGACTGGAGGTCGCCTTGAAAAAGGCCAGCGAACTAAACCGGGCCTGGAATTTGTTGATTCCGGAACCGATTGCAACACATGCTGTGACCCGGTTTGGAGCGTACCCTCGCACCAACGGGGTCATTATTGGATTGAAGCTCTATGAGCGTTACGCCCTTAATTTCGACCAGGGCAAGTTTGAACGTTTTGCGGACACAGTTTACTATCGTGGGGCCCTGATTCCCCAACAGAACCTGCCTGAACCGGAGTTCCAGGCGGCGATCCTTGAAAAACGGAATCTGGCTTATTCATGGACCCTCACCGGCAAACAGATGTCTGACCAGGAGGTTCTCACCATGGCGACCAATGCTTTGGCCGCAGTGGGCTTTTCTCCAGCGGCTTTCAATCTTAAGGGCCCAATCATAGAACAAGAAGAAATTACCATTGAAGAACAAACCTACAAAGTCCCCCTTTGGGAAATTCGTTGGTATGAAAGAGAGAATAGAAACGCAAATCCTGTCACCATGGAAATTTCTGGAGTGACCGGCACAATCGTCCGCTACTTCAATTTGTTCGAAAAGCCGTTGCCCATGCCGATCAACTATTGGGAACTTCTCGGCATGAAACCGCCCCGCTTTGTCGATGAAGAACAGGAGGCAAATCAGTAGGTCACAATTGATTACGACTTCAGCGCGGTGTAAATGCGATGCACATCGTCGTGCTCATCGATCGCGTTCAGAAAATCGGTGACCTCTTTTTTTTCCGTTTCGCCAAGCTCAACGAAATTTTTGGCGAGGTAACTAAGTTCTGAAGTGGTGATGATCCATTTCTGATCAGCGAGGTATTTGGCAACGGAATCCAGGTTTGTGGGGGCACAAATGAAACGGGCGGCAACATGGCCTTCAGGAACATCCCCGCTGGTGACCGGCTCGACATTATCTGCGCCCGCCTCGATGGCGGCAGCTTCGATATCCAGCTTTTTATCCGGGTGATGTGCTTCGACGACCCCGAGCCGATCAAACATCCAGGTGACACTGCCGATGGCGCCGAGGTGCCCTTTCTTGAACAGGACACGAATATCGGAAGCGGTTCGATTTTTGTTGTCGGTGAGGCATTCGACGATGACCGGCACCTTGGCAGGGGCGAAGCCTTCATAGGTAATCGTTTCGTAATGAATCTGGTCATCGGTCTGGCCGGAACCTTTTTTGATGGCGCGTTCGATGGTGTCGCGCGGGACGGAGGCTTTGCGGGCTGCCTCGACTGCCGCACGAAGGCGAGCGTTCAGGTCAGGATCGGGATCGCCCATTTTTGCGGCGACGAGGATTTCCTTAACAATTTTACCGATCAACTGCCCTCGTTTAAGGGCATTTTCGACGCGGCCAGCCTGTTTCCATTGTGCACCCATAGTGGTGGATAAGGGGATAGTTTGGAACAAGCCGGGGCTGGAGAGAAGCAGAAAATCGGGAGGAGCTGTCCGCAGTGTGAGTACGGCCGCTCGTCAGCCTGCATGTGTATGCAAGCTGGTTGCCTGGGCTGAAGCTTCTGCTGTGGAACCGTGATGAAGATTTTATTTTTTTAAATCTTCATCACGGATGTTGGACTGGTCATGCAACCATGGCGGGTGGGCGGGGATGAACTCGGGTGGACCAATGTTCGATGTGAGGTCGGTCGAGGTTGTATTTGGAAGTCATTATGGCGCTGAACTCTTCCGGGGTGAAGGGGGAGGGAGGGGGTTCGGCTGAGGGAACAGGTTCTAGATTGCTGTTTTCTGAAATTGTGTTGACTGGAATGACTTTTCCAGAGGAATTCTCCTCAGTTTCGGTTTCCGCCTGAGCCGGAACCGGTTGGGGTTCCTGAGTGTCTGTGCCTTTTATGTTCTCTATTTTGTTGCTTTGACGGGCGAGCCATCGTTTTTCGACAAGGTCCTGCTTTTGCTCGGCCAGTTCGACCTTGCGCAGGAGGATTTGTTGCCGTTCGGAGATGAGGTGGAGACGCCATTCGACTGCGGCCTGTTTCCTGACCTGAAGGTGGAGATTGAGGAGCAGGCGAAGCATTTTGAGAGATTCAGCCATGATTTCAGGAGAGAGGGGGGCATCGCCTTCGGTACGTCTTTCGATATGGGTAAGGAGACGGTCGCGGAGGGCGTGGTGGCGTTTGAGTTCCTGGAGGAGGTCAGGAGCGAGGTTGTTGAGGGAGGTATCCTGAGTCATAGCATTAATCTGATTTAATGTTCAATAATGCGGCGATTAGAATACGCAGAGACAACATGTGT
>JANRLX010000102.1:0-32810 GCA_033762115.1 Verrucomicrobiota bacterium | reverse complement strand
CAACTCTTCCACCTCGCATCCGAACCGCTCGACAACCTCCAGGAACTCAACACCGCCGCCACCATCTTCGCCAAACTCAGCCGCGCCTCCCTCCAGCGCGACAAACTCAACTACCAACAGGAACTCCCTCCTCCCACCCTCGAAGAAGACCTCGACCAGATCCAGGCCACCTTCCAGCAACTCGAACACCTCCCCATCCCCTCCCTCCCCCTCGAAGACGACAACGAGATCAACAATTCCCACTTATTCCCAGTGACTCCTGCGAGCCAAGCCAGCAGCCCAGCCCATCCCATTGTGGAGACCCAACTCTCATACAATCCACCCGAGCTCAAGACTGCTGACAAACCAACTGCCGCGACCCCATGGACTGAGGCCAATCCGCTGCAGCCAGCAATTCCCACCAACTCCCACTTCCTCTCCGGAACGAAGCGAGAAGACCAGGCCATAGCCATACTATATATATTGGGGAGGGCAGCAAACCAACTGCCCACCCGAATAGGCGCAGTCATGGGTTGTGACCATTAATTCCCACGTTCTCCCGGACTTTATTGGAAATGCCAATTCACCGAAGAAGTCAAAGGGGCGGTCTGGCATCCCCGAAAATTCTTTTCAAGTATTTGAACCTGAAATATTTAAATCGCTAACCAATACTCTGGACTGACCCAGGCAGGCTCCTGGTGGGAGAATCCTCTTGAGTTCTGTCCAATTCATCCGATATATTGATGTGAGTGAACAGCATGGAACTGTCACAACTACAGATATTTTGGCCAGACACTTGTAACTCAAAAATTGTTCAAAAAAGAATTGACACTATTGGCAGGGTTTGAGAGATTGGCCGCACACACGGAACAAAACTAATCAAAATGAGAACAAAAACACTACTTCTGACAGCTGCGCTGGCCTCAGCCGGCCTTGTCAGCTCAATGGCTCAACAAGTCTTCTCTGTGAACGCAGTCGGTTATGTTAACAAGACTCTCGTTCCTGGCTTTAACTTGGTTGCAAACCCTCTCACTGCTTCAAATAATACAATTGAGAGCTTGTTTGCTGGTCTTCCGGATTCAACCCGTGTGTTGAAATTTACCGGCAGCACATTCGCCACTGCTCAGTTTGACGAGTTGGAAGGTTCTTACGGCGCTAACGGTGCTTTGACTGTCACTCCTGGTGAAGGCGTGTTTGTTTTTATTCCTGGTAACCAAAACCAAACAATCACTTTCGTCGGTGAAGTGGCGACCGGTACTTCAATTGTCAATCCAATCGCCCAAGGCTTCTCTATCAAGAGCTCGAAAGTTCCAAAAGCTGGCACTGCAGAAGCTCTTGGTCTTCAGGGTGCTGATGGCGATAAAATTTTCCAGTTCAATGAAAGCACTCAGCAATACCGCACGAGTGGTTATGATGAGCTGAATGGTGGCTGGGATCCTGCATTGCAACCTTTGGAAGTTGGGGAAGCATTCTTCTATTTCAAGGCTGCTGCTGGCACGGTTAATTGGACTCAGAGCTTCAGCGTCTCTGAATAACATTTAAATCAATCGAAATCAGGAACAAACATAAAATGAAAAAAACACTAATTGCATTAGTTGCTGTGTTGGTAAGTCTTTCGACTTACGGTCAAGGGTCTGTCTTCTTCTCCACTCGCGATACTGCGGCTGGAATTGATGCCAAAGTTGTTCGTGCTGCAGGAACTGTAGGTGCCGGTTTGGGTGCTGGTGGGACTGTTGGACCAGCCATTACTGCTCAATTGTTTCTTGTTGGAGCAGGTGGCTCATTGACTCCCCTGACTCCTGCAACGACATTCCGTACGACTGGATCAGCCGCAAATCATTTCTACATCAATGCCACGGATGTGGTTGTTCCTGGAATAGCTGCAGGGCAATCCGCTACCTTCCGCTTCCGTGCTTACGAAACCGCAGCAGGTAGCTATGATGCAGCAGCTAATTCAACCACATTCCAATTTGGGGAATCAAATGATGTGACTGTTTCTGCTCTTGGCGGAACTCCTGTCGGCGGTGGTGCTCCTATCACAACTCCTACTTTGGTAGGTTTGCAAGGGTTTACCCTTACGATTGTTCCAGAGCCAGGCACAATTGCCCTTGGAGTTCTCGGTGGTTTGGCCCTGCTCGCCCGCCGTCGCAAGTAATTAATTGTTAGTGTGTTCTCATTAAGCCGCTCGAAAGAGCGGCTTTTTTATTGTCTTGATCTGACAGGCATTTTATGGATCAATAGGAGAAAGGCTCTCAATTATGCAAAAAATTCTTCTGTTATGCATCGTTTCGTCACTCACGACCTATGGTCAGGGGATTGTCCGTCTGAGTAACTTTGATCCATCCCTTGGAATTGATGCTAAAGTTGCACTGCCTGATGGCACAGGCGCGGGCGCAGGAATTACCGCTCAACTTCTCCTTGTGAGAGCAGGTGGAGCCTTGACACCATTAACCCCCACCACCACATTTCAGACCGCCAGTGAAGACGTCAAATTCTATGTCAATCCTGTGGACGTTGTAGTTCCCGGTGTACCTCCGGGTCAATCCGCGACATTTCGCTTCATTTTTTACAGCACTTCCGCTGGTAGCTATGATGCTGCTGCCAATGATCCTTTGGCATTCTATGGACAATGGAATGACGTGACCGTCCCTTTCCTTGGCGGCGATCCTGGTGGAGGTGGCGCCATTTTGCCAGCCGCCCCTTTACTTGGATTGGGTTTCCAGAGTCTCACTCTCGTCCCAGAGCCAGGCACAATTGCCCTTGGGATTCTCGGTGGTTTGGCCCTGCTCGCCCGCCGTCGCAAGTAATTAAATGTGTTCTCGCTTAAGCCGCTCGAAAGAGCGGCTTTTTTATTTTCAAAAACTGTGCGAAACTAGCTCATGGAAAAAAGGGAGCAGGGGATCGAGACACCGAAAAAGCCCCATCTCTCCATGCTCCGCTCTTATACCCTCGCGGACCTTTTCACCCTCGGAAATGCAGCCTTCGGCATCGTTTCCATTTTCCTCTGCCTGGATTTTGTGGCAGAGGGCCAAAACCGTTTCCTTTGGCTCGCCTTCCTTTTCCTGCCTCTGGCATTGCTCATGGATATTGCCGATGGCTACGTCGCCCGGTCAAAGCGTTCCCGCCAATCCACTCTCGGGGCTGATCTCGATTCCCTGTCTGACGTGATTTCCTTTGGCGTTGCCCCGGCTGTCCTTGGCTTCACTCTGGGGCTGCGTGGCGGATGGGATATGGTCTGTCTGACCTATTTTGTCCTTTGCGGGGTCAGTCGCCTTGCTCGCTTCAATGTCACCGCTGCCTCCCTTTCCGACAGCAGCACTGGGAAGGTCAAATACTTCGAGGGAACCCCCATCCCCACAAGCATCCTGATCGTGATTCTCCTCGCGATTGCCTTTAAACTGGATGCCGTTGGGAACAGCCTCTGGTTCGGTTCGGTCAGGCTCGGTCCATGGATATTTCACCCGCTCTCTTTGATCTATCTCCTGAGCGGCAGCGCAATGATCAGCGCCACCCTGCGAATCCCCAAACCTTGAACTACTTCTTTCCCAACACTGTTTCCACCCACTTTCGATTCTCCAGATACCAAAGGACTGTTTCCCTCATTCCATCCTCGAACCTTGTTCCCGCCTTCCATCCCAGTTCACCTTCGATCTTTGAGGAATCAATCGCATATCGCCGATCGTGACCCGGACGGTCCTTCACAAAACTGATCAACTCCCGGCTCCTCTTGTCAGAAGGTGGATTCAGTTCATCTGCCAGGTCGCAGATCAACTCCACCAGCCGGAGATTTGCCCACTCATTGTTCCCTCCGATATTGTAAGTCTCCCCGGATTTTCCACGCGTGAGAACAATCCAGAGCGCCTCACAATGGTCCCGCACAAAAAGCCAGTCCCGCACGTTCATTCCATCCCCATACACCGGGATCGATTTCCGCTGCATGATCTTCTGGATCACCACCGGGATCAGTTTTTCCGGAAACTGGTAAGGCCCGTAATTATTCGAGCAATTCGTGATCACCACCGGCATTCCGTAAGTGTGATGATACGCCCGCACCAGCAGGTCGCTCGATGCTTTACTGGCGGAATAGGGAGAATTGGGAGCATACGGCGAACTCTCTGTGAACAGGCCCGTTTCACCGAGGCTTCCGTAAACCTCATCCGTTGATACGTGGTGAAACCGTTTCCCGTTCCAATTTTCCTGCCATACTCCACGACACGCCTCCAGCAGGTTGAACGTTCCCACCACATTGGTGTGGATGAAATCCCCCGGCCCCTCAATCGACCTGTCCACATGCGATTCCGCAGCCAGGTGGACAATATGAGTTGGTTGCGCGCCTCGGACACAAGCCAGCACCTCCTCTTTATCCCGAAGATCCAGCTTCTGAAATTGGAAGCGTGAGTCTTGCAGGCAATCCGATAAATTTTCAAGATGCCCTGCATACGTCAGCGCATCGATGCACAGGACCTGTTCCACCTCCGCCTGCTGCAAAAGATACCGGATGAAATGACTCCCGATAAATCCCGCCCCCCCAGTGACCAGAATTTTCACTTCGCCTCCTTTTTCCAATTTTTAAGTGAGTCGATCAATGCCTCATGGACAGTGCGTAATTTCACTCCAGTATCCAGCAGTTTTGAACTGTCCAAAACACAATTGGAACGAGGTGTTGAAGCAGCCAATCGGTAAAACTCCGCATCATCCTTCCAGAAGGCAAATTGGCGGTTTATATCAAGATGCTTCTGGATCAACTCCACCACTTCACGGGTAGTCACAAATCCAGGATTCGTGACATTATAAATGCCAAACGGGGCGCGTTTTTTCCAGAGACCCAGACAGGCAGCAGTAAAATCTTTTCTGTGGGAAAGAGAGTTCACATTTTGGTAGACCTTGGAATATCGCTGGATTTTGCTTAAATAATTCCTCGAGTTGTCCTCCTCATCGAAAGGAATTCGAAGTCGCCAAATGTAACAGTTGGGATAAGGGGAAATGGCCTCCTCGGCCAGGGCTTTGGTGCCGCTGTAGAAACTGCAAGGAAGATTTCGAAATGAAAAATTGGGAGTGTCCCATTCGTTAAACCCTCGAATGGAAGTTTTTTCCTCTCTTAAAATATGGTCTGCTTCCGGGGAGGTGAGGTCCTTCACGATCATCTCCATCCCGTTTTTCAAAATTTTTGCGCCGGAAAAAATACAACCTGACGACACATGTGCCCAGGGAGTGTTGGTGCTATGACAAGCCTGTGCAATTGTCAACGGGAGGAGAACATTTCCATTAATGGTGTCTGCCTTGTGTTGTTCGCAGGCATCTACATTCGGCTTTCCTGTATAACCTGCCGCATTGATCAAAAACTCCGGTTTGGTCTGGTGTAAAAACTGGACCAGCGACGGGAAGTTGGAATAATCAAGATCTTTACGGACAGGTGAAATAAAAGGGACTCCATCTGCCTTAAGTTGCTGCGAAAAAGCGGAACCGATATATCCGGAAGCACCGAGCAGTACGATCATACTTTCTGAAATAAGCCCGAGGTGCGTTGCGCTTCCATGACCAGATTTTTGAGATAATCCCGATACTCACAATTTGGAAGTGTGTCCGTCAGGCTGGCAAGGTTTTCCAATGTCAGGAATCCGCGTAAGTAGGCGGCTTCTTCGGGGCAACCGATTTTAATTCCCTGCCGTTTTTCGATGGTTTGCACAAAGGCTGAAGCTTCATGCAAACTACTGCTGGTTCCTGCATCCAGCCAGGCAAATCCGCGCTGCAACGGGATCACCTTCAATTTCTCATCGTTCAGATAGACCTGGTTCAAATCAGTAATTTCCAATTCTCCGCGAGCTGAAGGCTTCAATGATTTGGCAATCGCCACAACAGAATTATCATAAAGATAAAGTCCGGGAACTGCATAATCACTTTTCGGAAACCTGGGCTTTTCTTCGATGGAAATTGCTTTTCCGTCACGACTGAATTCGACAACCCCGTAACGTTCCGGATCACGAACGTGACAGGCAAAAATGACAGCTCCTTTGGAAAATTCGGCAAACGCCTGCTGAAAACCTCCTCCATAAAAAATGTTATCTCCCAGGATCAGGGCAACGGGATCATCGCTGATAAAACTATCCGCAATGAGAAAAGCTTCAGCGATGCCCCTGGGACTGGCCTGTTCACGATATTCGAAGTTCAAACCCCAGCGGGATCCATTACCGAACAGTTGTTTGAAACGAGGCAGGTCTTGTGGAGTCGAGATCAGGCAAAATTCATGAATACCACTCTCAATGAGAGTGCTTAAAGGATAGTAAACCATTGGTTTGTCGTAAACAGGCTGTAACTGCTTGCTTGCGACCTGAGTCAAAGGATAGAGGCGAGAACCAGCGCCCCCTGCTAAAATAATTCCCTTCATCTTAAGCTCGGATGGGGATAAAGGTTCATGGAATGGATAAAAGTGCAACTGCGAAGTTCATAAGGGCGCTGAATCCTTTGATTTGTGCATAGGAATTGCTGTGTTGTTTTTTTGAATTTGACCGATACTTGACCATGAACAGGTTGCCTGGAGTAAGTCATTTGGTTTTTGCCTGGATTCTTTCATTTCAGGCCATTAAAGGGGCTGATTTTTCGCTTTATTCGGAGTCACTGGAGAATGGGGCTGCCAATTGGAGCTGGGCCAGTGTCAATCTGGCCAACAGCCAGCCGATTCATTCCGGGACAAAATCGATTGCTGTGACGGTTGATGCCTGGGAAGCGCTTTATCTGCATTTTGCCCTGCCGACAGGCCGCTCATTTACAAACCTGACATTCTGGATTCATGGTGGAACCGCAGGGGGACAGCTGCTCAATGTCCAGGCGACTTTGAATGGCGCTGCCCAAACCGCTGTGGCTCTCACGCCATTGGCAGCGAATACATGGCAGGAAGTTCGCCTGACGTTGTCTGCCCTCGGTGTGGCGAACCGTGCCGATTTCGATGGCCTTTGGATTTCTGATCGCAGCGGCGGCACTCAACCGATCTTTTTTGTCGATGACATTCGTTTGCTGGAGGGTGCCTCGGCGCCTGTGGAGGTGACTTCATTGTTTGTGGACGCGGCTGCGAATGCCCGCACGATCAGTGACCTGATTTACGGGATGAATTTTGCCACAGCGGCGCAACTGGAAGAGCTGAACGTGCCGCTGAATCGTTCCGGGGGAAATCCGGAGAGCCGCTATAATTGGAAGCAGAATGCCCATAATCGCGGTATGGATTGGTACTTTCAGAGTTTGGGGGATGGATCATCGATCCCGGGCGCTTCGGCTGATGAATTCATCCAGGACACCAAAGCGGGAGGTGCTGAACCGATGATTACTGTCCCGATGATCGGGTGGGTGGCGAAACTGGGGCCGGGCCGGCAGCGTCTCTCCAGCTTTTCCATCTCCAAGTATGGCCAGCAAACAGATCGCGATTCGCAATGGTTTCCTGACGCTGGCAATGGAATCCTGCTGAGCGGGGCATTTGTGACGAACAATGATCCGAATGATGCGAGTGTGCTGGTGGACGTCGCGTTTCAAAGGGAATGGATCCAGCATCTGACGAACCGCTGGGGCCGATCAAGCAATGGAGGTGTCCGCTACTACATCCTGGATAATGAACATGGGCTTTGGCACTCGACGCATCGTGACGTGTATCCACAGGGGGTGCGGATGCAGGAGATTCTTGATAAATCGGTGGCGCATGCCCGTGCGATCAAGGAAGTGGATGCTGCGGCCCTGGTGGTTGGCCCGGAAGAGTGGGGCTGGTCCGGTTATCTATATAGCGGCTATGACCAATGGTATGGCGCGAAATTTGGCTGGGGGAATTTGCCGGACCGGGCTGCGCATGGCGGGATGGATTACCTGCCCTGGTATTTGAAGGAGATGAAAGCGGCGAGCCTGGCTGCCAATCAACGGCTGCTCGATATTTTCAGTGTTCATTTCTACCCGCAATCAGGTGAATTCAGCGCGAATGTTTCATCCGGGACTCAACTGAAAAGGAACCGCTCGACGCGCGGGTTATGGGACACCAATTATGTCGATGAAAGCTGGATTGCCACCCAGGTGAAACTAATTCCCCGCCTCCGCCAATGGGCTGACCAATATTACTTTCCAGGCACCCCAATTGCCTTGACGGAGTATAGCTGGGGTGCGGATGAACATATCAACGGAGCGACCGCGCAGGCTGATCTGTTGGGGATTTTTGGGCGTGAAGGGCTGGATATGGCTAACCGCTGGGTGACGCCGCCGACCGGTTCGCCAACCTACCGCGCGATCAAACTTTACCGGAATTATGATGGGAACCGCTCCACATTTGGCAACGTGAGCGTGAAGGCAACCACTCCTGATCCGGACAAGGTTGCCGCGTTTGCAGCCCGGCGCACCGCGGACGGAGCATTGACCATCATGACCATCAACAAACAGCCTGGGATTGCCGCTCCGTTCACGATGACCATTACGAACCATTCAGCGGCGGTTGCAGAAGTGTGGGAACTTTCAGGGACTAATGCAATTGTGCGCAAAGCGGACCTGCCGCTCTCGGGAAACATTCTCTCGAACAGTTTGCCCGCGCAAAGCATCACGTTGTTCGTCCTGAAAAGCGCCACGCCAAAACTGGAACTGCAACGGAAAACGAGCGGTGTGCAAATGCGACTGATGGGGCAGCCCGGGGCCAGTTACGTGCTGGAAAAATCCAGCAACCTTGTGAATTGGAGCGGGATGGAAACGAATAGCATGAGCGCTTCCCAATGGGAACGGACTCTGGACTTTGAGGACGTTCACATGTTCTACCGCGCACGAACGTTGTAGAAAATTGAAGCAGTTCCGCTTGCGGAGCGGTGCAGTTCGTGGCATAGCTCTCCCTGCCTGTGAGGCCAGCTTAGCTCAGTGGTAGAGCAACGGTTTTGTAAACCGTCGGTCGTCGGTTCAAATCCGACAGCTGGCTCCAGCTTCTCTAAATCCCCCACATTGCGGCCAAGTTTATTTTCTTAAGTCACATTAAATCAGCATTTTGCAGAAATGGCGTGGCAAAATGCAATATCTGGAGTATGATGTAATGGTTCTACGCATACCCGAGTATCTGCAATGGGTTGATCGTCATTTGCAGGCAGGTGTGTGAAGGCGTTTTGTGGCGTTCGGATTAATTGTCATTGCATGAACTCGAATTCCAGCCATTCGCCGCGGGTGAAGAGGGGAATACCGGGATCGTTCGACCAACTCTGAAAATGAATGTGAACTCCGGCAGTTGTGTGGTGGGGAACCTGGGCTGTGGTGCAGAGTTCGGGTGTGACATCTTTATTATCTGAGTGCAAGAAAAAGTTAACGAATCGAATTCGGTGCATTGCGAACTGGCAGCGATGCAGGAAGCAATTTTTAATGCGTTGCCAGCGCATATCGCATTGCTGAACTCCGAAGGGGTGATTTGTGCGGTGAATGAAGCGTGGCGTCGGTTTGCGACGGCGAATTTTCTTCAGGGGCCGCAGTTCGGACTGGGACAAAATTACCTGGAGGTCTGCGAGCGGGCGGTGGGGGATTGTTCCGATGAAGCGCGGCTGGTGTCCAGGGGTGTGAGGCAGGTCCTTGCGGGAGAGGCGCGGGAATTCTGCCTGGAGTATCCGTGTCATTCGCCAGAGGAGAAGCGATGGTTCCGGTTGATAGTCACGCCGCTGCAGGAAGGGGAGAAAGGGGGGGCGGTGGTGATGCATGCGAACATCACTGAAAGGCGATTGGCTGAGGAAGCGTTACGGGAGAGCGAAACACGGCTGCGGACGATTTTCGAAAGCGAACCGCAATGCGTCAAGTTCATGTCACCGGAGGGGAAGTTGCTGGAGATCAACCCGGCGGGGTTGAAAATGATCGATGCCGAGTCGTACAGTGACGCGTTTACCAAGCCGGTCCATGAGTTTGTGCATCCGGAGGATCGTGGTTCCTACCTGGAGCATTTCGAACGGGTGAAAAATGGGGAGATGGCCTGGCTACAGTTCCGCCTGATAAGCCTGATTGGTAAGGTGCGATGGATGGAGGCGCAATCGACCCCTATTTTGAATGATGATGGTACGCTCAAGGCGGTCATCAGCGTTTCCCGTGACATTACCGAGCGAAAAGTTGCCGAACAGCGGGTGAGAAGGTTGAACCAGTTGTACGCTGTTTCCAGTGGCATTAATGAGGCGATTGTCCGGCTTGATGTGATGTTGGATCTCTACAAGGAGGCGTGCCGGATTGCGGTGGAACGAGGGGGGCTGCTGATGGCGTGGGTGGGAATGCCGAATGCCGAGCAAAGTTTTGAGCCAGTGGCGATGCATGGGCGGGATGAAGGTTACCTGAACGCGATTCGCCTTTGCACGATGGACGATACGGCGGAAGGATGTGGGCCGGCAGGGATCGCATTTCGGACGATGCAGCCGAGTTGGTGCAACGATATCGAACGTGATTCGGGGATGATGTATTACAAGGCCGAGGCATTGGAACGGGGGTATAAAAGTTGCGCGGCATTCCCGCTGGAATCGAAAGGAAAAAGCTTCGGGGTTTTTGTTGTTTATGCGGACCATGCAGATTATTTCGACGAGGAGGAAATCCAGCTGTTAAGCGGGCTGGCGGATAATCTTTCGTTTGCCACCGAGTCGCAGGAGCGGGAAGCGCGCCGGATCAGGATTGAAGCAGAGTTGCGGGCGAGTGAGCAGAACATGGCCATTGCCCAAAAAATCGCCCATTTTGGAAGCTGGGAGATGGACTTGAGTAATCGAAGCGATGTGGACTCGAACTGGCTTCGCTGGTCTGACGAAATGTTTCGCATCGCGGGATTTGAACCGGGGAAGGTCCAGGTCTCAAATGAGCTGTTTTTCAGCCTGGTTCCTCCGGAAGAGCATCAAATGATTCGGCAGGCGGTTGCCTTTGCAATTAAAAACCGGACCCAGTACCTCACTGTCCACCGAATCATTCGTCCCAATGGTGAAGAGCGGATCGTGCGGGAAATCGCACAGGCGTTTTATGATGAAAAAACCGGTCTGCCTTTGAAAATGATCGGGACCGCGCACGATATTACGGAGCAGCGGAGGGCGGAGGAAGCGCTTCGATTTCAGGCGCATTTATTGAATGTGGCGCGGGAGGCAATCCTGGTGAAGGACCTGGAGGATCGGATCATCTACTGGAACAAGGGAGCCGAACGGATTTATGGATGGACGGAGGAGGAAGTGTTGGGGAAAAAGGCGGGGGAATTGCTCTACAAGGATTTGAATGTGCTCCAGCAGGCGTGGACAGGGTTGCATGCCCATGGAATGTGGGAAGGGGAGGTAATCAAGCGAACTAAGGATGAACGGGAAATCATCGTGGAAGCGCGCTGGACCTTGATTCGAGATGAAAATGGGGGGCCGAAATCGATCATGAGCGTGACAAATGATGTCACTGAAAAGAAAAAACTTGAGGCAAAATTCCTGCGCGCGCAACGGATGGAAAGCATCGGCACCCTCGCCGGAGGCATTGCGCATGATTTGAATAACATCCTCGCTCCGATTTTGATGTCAGTGGAGTTGTTGCAGGCGCATGTCCCGAACAATGAGGAGAGCCATTCTCTCCTGAGCACTGTGCGGAACAGCGCCCAGCGTGGGGCTGACCTGGTCAAGCAGGTCCTTTCCTTTGCCCGGGGAGTGGAGGGGAAGAAGATGACGATCAATCCTCTGCATATCCTGCGAGACATCCAGGTGATCATCCGGGACACATTCCCGAAAAATATCACGTTTCACCTCGACTCGGAGCATGACCTTTGGACGGTCACGGGTGACCCCACCCAATTGCATCAGGTGTTGATGAACTTATGCGTGAATGCGCGGGATGCCATGCCTAATGGCGGGCAATTGTCCGTGTCGTTAAAAAATATCGTCCTGGATGATGTCTACGCGGGGATGAATCCGGATTCAGTCGCCGGATCTTATTTATTAATCCAGGTTTCTGACACCGGAGTGGGAATTCCGCCAGGCATTCGGGAGAAGATTTTTGATCCGTTCTTCACGACCAAGGACATTGGGCGGGGCACAGGTTTGGGCCTTTCCACAGTCCTGGCCCTGGTAAAGAGTCACGGTGGATTTATTTCTGTTTACAGCGAGGTCGGAAAAGGCTCGAAGTTCAAGGTCTACCTGCCTGCAAGCGCGGTGGAAGAAACGATTGAATCAACCATTGTGGAGCAATCGCAGCTTCCTCGCGGCAACTCCGAATTGGTGTTGGTGGTGGATGATGAGGAGAGCGTCCGGCTCATCGCAAAGAAGAGCCTGGAACGATTTGGCTACCGGGTGTTGCTGGCAGCGAATGGGGCCGAGGCAGTTTCGAGTTATGTCCGGATGGAAAAAGAGATCGCGGTGGTTCTCACGGACATGGCAATGCCGATCATGGATGGTTTGGCAACGATAGTGGCTTTGAAATCGATCAACCCGAAGGTGAAAATTATCGGGTCCAGCGGACTGGCTTCCAACGGAGGAATAGCCAGGGCGATGGGCGCCGGGGTCCAGCATTTCATCCCGAAACCTTACACCGCTGAAGCATTGCTTAAAACGATGCGGCAGGTGCTGGAAAATAATGATTGATCACACTGCGGCCGTTTCCTTTTCGAGGTCCCTGGCAATTTTGAACATGCGGGTATGCGCCTTTTCCATTAGGGAATATTGGGCAGCAATCAGAAAGTGGGCGCGATTGGGAATCTCCTGGGTGAGGGCGGCGCGATAATCGTTGAGGACAGTTTCTTCGGCAAGCAGGCAATCGTTAAGGCTGGTTTCAGACTCCCATTGCAAATTGCGGGACGATGGAGGAAGGACAATTGAACTGGCACGGAGTTGTTGCTTGAGTTCCTCGGCAAACCGGGTGCGCTGGTTGGCGTAACCGATGAAGAGCCGCTTTAATTCCGGATTTGCGGTGCTCATTGCTGCCTTCCTGTAATTTTGGACCGATTGCTCACAACTCGAGATAAGGGTCGCAAAAGTCTCTGTCCAGCCGTTCGGTTTTTTATCTTCCGTCACCATTGTGTGACCAATATCAGAGTGCGCCCTGCATTCTTCAAGGCAGGGACACGCCGCTTTAAGGGACAGAAGAGTATGGGAAGAAGAGTGAAGGAAACCCTGAAAATGCGTTTTCCATCTGAATTCCACTTAGGGAAAGGCCTCTGCTGTCCGATGACCAATTATATATGGTCAGAGGCCCCGAGAATGCGGGCATCGCAAAGCGTAGTCGAACACGAGGTCTCGAACTCCCCGTGCGGATCCTCTATGTCGATGAGCAGGAGCATGGATTCAATTACCTGCTGCGGTATCTCAGGAATTCTTTGACCTGGGAGATTGCCTATGCCTCGACCCGTGAGCGGGCATTGGAACTTGCTTCCCACGAGCTTTTTACCGTCCTGCTGATCAGCAAAAGTTTTCCGGATTGCGATGCGGTAGAACTGGCCAATGGCATTCGCGGGATTCATCCGCGAATTGTTGTTTTCATCCTTTGCGCGCTTGAGGAGGATGAACGCAGCCTGGCCTACGCAGGGCGGTTCCAGACGCTTCCTCAAAACATTTTGCCCGCCACCCTGGTGACGACCATTCGCCGGGCCATGGCGCTTCAGGGCTGGCTGACCAATAACACAACCCTGGACCTGGTCAAAGGGGTCGAAAGCCTTCCAAGCATCCCTTATAATTATCTGGGTGTGCTCAAGCATATCCATTCGCCGCATGCCTCGATCAAGGATATTGGTGACGCCATTGCTGTGGATATCGGAATGACGAGCAAATTGTTGCAGGTGGCGAATTCAGCATTTTACGGTTATGCAAAAACCATCACGCATCCGACCCATGCGGTATCATTGCTCGGGCTGGAAACAGTAAAGTCGCTGATTCATTACACGCATATCATGAATCATTTTCCCCGACTGGGCGGGGCACAGGCCTGGTTTGAAAAAATCTGGTCACACAGCATGGCAGTGGCATCGGCGGCAAAAAAAATCGCGATGAATGAAACGAACAATGAGCAGATCGCCGAGGATGCGTTTACTGCCGGTTTGTTGCATGATATCGGGAAACTCGTTCTGCTTTCGGTCAAACCGCAGGAATTCAAGGATGTGCTGAACAGCGCATTGGAAAAAAACAGTTCACCCTGGTTGCTGGAGCGGGTGAGGCTGGGGACCACCCACGCGGAAACCGGCGCTTATCTTCTGGCCCTGTGGGGAATCCCAGTCCCGATCCTGGAAGCGGTCGCTTGGCATCATTATCCGGAAGAGTCTGGGGATGAAACGTTCACTCCATTGACTGCGGTGCATGCGGCCAACGCGCTTGACTACATCAATCCAAACGGGGAGATCAACCCGGCCCATCCGCAGTTTGATTACGATTACCTGAAGAGGCTGGGGTTGGGCGGTCGTGTGCCGGTCTGGCGAGACCTTGTGAATGCAGGGAAGGACACGACCCATTTTCGAAAAATCCAGATCAAGGATTTGATGGAGGAGGAGAAAAAGGGGCGTCCATCTGTTGTGCAAAAGAAAAAGCCACCGACAGCCTGGATCGTCGGTGGCGCGATTTTACTGGTAATTTTGATCCTGATTTTCGCGAAGCTCAGTTAACGCATTGGTGAATAATCGGTTGGCAGGTAGAATTCTGATTTGACCCCGTTGGGAGCGGTGAGAGAGCCATTCTTTTCCGAGGCAGTTTTGGCGGAATTCCAATCGGGGTCCTTGCGGAAATCATCGAACGATTTTTTCGCGGCATCCGGGCTGGCGTGAGAAATGATGTAGAAGAGGATTTTGTCCGCGTCTTTTTCACCTTTGGCTTTGACCCAGTAGGCGATGTTTTCCATTCCATGTTTGGCGAAGAGGTTGACGGTATGGTTGCGGAAACGGGCGTTCAGATCATCCAGCTTGCCTGGAGCTGCTTCATAGGTGCGGAATTCGAAAACACGATTTCCCCTGGTTGAAAGTTTGATTTCAGGTGAGTAATCCACGGGTTCAAGGAAGATGGATTCGATTTTTTCGCCATAAAGAATCGGACCGTTGGCTTCTGATTCCTTCGCGGCTTTTTTCCAGTCGGGATCATCGAGGAATGCTTTCCATGATTTTTCCCGCGCTTCCCTGTTTGGATAGGCAAGAATGAAAACAAGCTTGTTCTCCTTGTTGTCCACGGGGATCCAATAACCGATGCTCTCCATGCCATGCTTCTTGAAAAGTCGCACGGTATGATTGCGAAACCGGGCATGAAGGTCATCCAGTTTGCCGGGAGTGGCGTAATAAGTCCTTCTTTCGAACAAGCGCGTGTCGCGTGCGCCTGTATCAGCAGCCATTAATGAAAATGTTGAAATCACGGAGATCAGAAGAAGCAAAACCTTGTTCATTTTGTAAATAGTATCCAGCAGTGTCAGATTGCCGGATGCAGGATTTAATGTCTCATTGAGCCGGGATGCAAGTCGAACTATTCCTTCTGCGCAAGCTGTGACCGCAACCACTGGGGGCGGTTGGTGGTGATTCCATCCACGCCTGCCGCCTGATGCGCCCTTCCCACTTCCGGATCATCAACCGTCCAGGTGTATAATTTCAGCCCCGCAGCATGGACCTTATCCACAAAGGCTTTATTGATTGGAAACCCGTATTGCAGGTCCAGGCCATCGAGCTTTGCTTCGCGAGCGCGGCTGATCAATTCTTCAATCCTGGGATATTCACCGCTTTCTTCATTTTTTTTCCAACTGTGAAGGAAGGAAACTTCATGTTCCGGCAACAGTCGTTTGATCTCCCTGGCCACCTCCACTTTGAACGTGATGATTGGCAGCTGTCGCGGCGAAAGTTTTGACTCACGAATTACTTTAACAAAGGGCGGGACTGTTTCCAGGCCGCTCTTGATTTCAATAAACAGACGCTTGTCCTTTGGCACCAGCGGGAAAACTTCCTGAAGCAGCGGAATTTTCTCGGAAAACCCACGTCCCTTCCAGGTTCCGAATTCACCCACATTGATCTTTTGCAACTCTGCAGCGACTTGCTCCGCGACGCGTGTTTCCACACCCCCGGTCCGCTTAGTGTCAGGATCATGCAGGACAATCAGCTGCGAATCCTTTGAGAGATGAACATCCAGTTCAATGGCATCCGCTCCCTGCTCGAATCCAAGGCGAAATGCTGCCAGGGTATTTTCCGGTGCATCATAGGAGGCCCCGCGATGTGCGATGATTTCGGTGGCAAGCATTGGAACTGGAAGTGAGATCGCCAGCAGCAACAGCAGATGGAGAATCCATTTGAATTTCATGAACCGCTCTTTCGCCCTAATTTTTCCAATAACCAGGCAGCACTCGGCTGTCCCGGCGCCCCGGGCTGGTCAAGATAGCCATAGGTCAGACATGATCCGAGAGATGGAAATTCATATCTGGTTTCCGCACCAAGCGGCCCCATCCCAATCACGCAAATCGGCACTTCCCAATCGTCATTTAACAGATTCCGCAAATTTTCCACATCAACAGGTGAATTGGCAGTCGCGGCAATTTTCACGATTGAGCCGATCTCCTGCCCGCGCCTGACCAACTCCTGCAATTCGGATCTGCCGGGGGTGATTTTAAAATTATGATGGGAAACAATGGCGATTTTGTTTTTCTGCCTGACCCAGGCGCAAAGTGCCGCTGCGACGGGACTGTTCAGTTCAATATCAATGGCATCACAAAAGGGAATTGCCTGCCGATAAATCTCGGCCCGTGCCTCTTCCACGCCGTTCCACGATCCACCTTCATATCCCGCCCTGATGGTGACCAGCAGCGGCATTCCCACCGCTTGAAGGCGTTGCAAGGCAGCGTCCCACGGGTAATCGATCCCAATTAGATCAAGACGGATTTCCACAAGGTCACACTCCCTGAAGGAATCAGCAGGTGCGTTGTTGAGGAAAGCCCATGAAGTCACCGTGCCGACAACACACGGTCGTAACCCGACCTGCAATGAACCCAGTTGCACGAATTTGTCCATGAATCGTATGGCACAGAAGAGTGGCCCTGACGTTGTCTGGAAGCCAGTTGTTTTTGAATCCCTGAGTGGGCTCAGAAGGATTTCTTTAAGGCAAAATCGGGCCCTGACGAATGGCGCGGCTTTCCGATCACGTTATGTTTCAATATGAATCAAAATCAGGAACTTGCATTGATCACAGGCGCGGGTAAAGGGATTGGAAGAGACCTTGCACGTGAGTTCGCCCGGAATGGACATCGGCTTATTCTCACCTCCCGCACTCCTGCCGACCTGGCAGAACTGGCCCAGGAGCTGGATACAGATTACGGCATTCAGGCACAGATCATCGCCCAGGACCTGAATGAAGAGAACGCCGTGGAAAATATCGTCCAGAAGGTGCAGCAAACCGGCGCAAAGATTGATATCCTGGTGAACAATGCGGGTCATGGCCAACGTGGGAATTTCTGGGAAATCCCGCTTGAGAAAGATTTGTCAATGATCCGGGTGAACATCGAGGCTGTCGTCCGCCTGACCAAGAGCTTCCTGCCGCAAATGTTAAGCCGTGGTTCAGGTCGCATCCTGAACACCGCATCAGTGGCTGGATTTGAACCGGGACCGAGCCTGGCCATCTACCATGCCACCAAGGCGTTCGTTCTCTCTTTCAGTGAAGCGCTGGCGACTGAACTGCAGGAAACGGGTATTACCGTGACCGCACTTTGCCCTGGACCTACAGACACGGATTTCTTTCCCAAAGCGGACATGGTGGACACCAATGTTTTTCAAAAGGCAAGCGTCATGTCTCCGCAGGAGGTTGCCAAAACCGCTTATACTGCCTTGATGAAAGGGGAGCGTGTGGTTGTTCCAGGGGGAATGAACAAGGCGCTGGTGTTCTCCCGCAGGTTCCTGACTGAGGCGGAGCAGGCGAAAATGAATGAAAAATTTTATGCCGAAAATGAAGGCCCTCGCAAACGGGAACGGGGAGATGTGGAATATGATGAGAAGAACAACTAAGCTTTGATCCTGTTCTGAAACGCTTGCCCAATCCGGCAGAGGCTGGTTATGGTGTCAACCATGAGTGACCCGTTGGTTGACGCCAAATCCAATCATAACCGAATTGCTTCCCTGGGGCAGAAAATCATCTCGGGTGGCCAACTCTCGCGCGAGGAGGGGGAATGGCTCTTTCATTTGAATGCCAGCGCGGATATTTTTGATCTGCTGGCCTGGGCCAATCGTATACGGGAACATTTCAAGGGGAATAAAATCCACCTTTGCTCGATCGTAAACGTCAAGGCAGGCGGCTGCTCTGAAAATTGCAAATTCTGCTCCCAATCCGCCGCCTACCAGACGGAATCTCCGCGTTACGGGCTGGTTGATCTCGACCCGATTTTGACCGCTGCGGAAGAAGCGAAAGCAAACGGGGTGACTGCAGTCGGAATGGTGGCTGCCTGGAAAGGGTTGGATGAAGGGCCGGTGCTGGACCAGATTTGCAACCGGCTGGAGGAGTTGAAAAATGCCGGTAAAGCCCGCCCGGACGCTTCTCTGGGAATCATCAAAAACCCGAAGGTTGCCCAACGTTTGAAAGATTCCGGGCTGCAATGCTATAACCATAATCTGGAAAGCTCGAAACGTTTCTTCCCGAACGTCTGTTCCACCCACAGCTACGAGGATCGCGTGGAAACAATCCGGCATTTGAAAAATGCAGGGATCAAAATCTGTTCCGGCGGAATCATCGGGATGGGCGAAACGGTCCAGGACCGGTGTGATCTCGCATTTTCATTGCGGGATCTGGGCGCGAATATCATTCCGATCAATATTCTCAATCCGATTGAAGGAACCCCGTTCGCGGGCAAACCGAGCCTGCAACCCCTGGAAATTTTAAAGACCATCGCCTGTTTTCGGTTCGTGCTGCCGAAGCAGGAAATCATGATCGCCGGGGGGCGAACAGTGAATCTGCGCGATTTGCAAAGCATGATTTTCATGGCTGGCGCAAGCGCCCTCATGGTTGGCAATTACCTGACCACCCTTAACCAGCCAGTTGAAAAAGATCTCCAGATGCTCAGAGACCTTGGGCTGGATCCAAATTGGGACAAGCACGGGTTCAGTGACCAGGAACCGGGATGCGGTTGCCCTGAACCGAAACAGGAGAAGGAACCGGCTCTTGCCATGGTTTGATGATGCAGCGATTGGGGCTGAACTGCGGGAAATATTGCGGCGAACAGATCAAAATCGGCGCTGTTCTGGAGGAGATTGATCGCCTGGCCACTTCATCCAACTGGGTTCGGGAGCCGATTTTCACGCTGGGTGAATTCGAAATTTTCGGCTACCATTGGAGTGTCACCTCCCCGCGCAAACGACTCTATATTTCCACGGGTATTCACGGGGATGAACCTGCCGGTCCGCTGGCGATCCATCAGCTTTTTGCTTCGGCCAAATGGCCAGCCGACATGGAGATCTGGTTGTGCCCCTGCCTGAATCCAACTGGTTTTGTGCGGAACACCCGTGAAAACGAAATTGGTATCGACCTTAACCGTGATTATCGACATCTGATGACAGCGGAGATTCGGGGGCATGTCGCCTGGCTTCGCTCTGTGCCACGAGTGGACCTGGCGGTCATTCTTCATGAGGATTGGGAAGCGAACGGATTTTACCTTTACGAGCTGAACCGTTCCGGAAAGGCAACGCTGTCGGAAACAATCATTGATGGAGTCCGGGAGGTTTTCCCAATTGAAAACGCGGCCACGGTTGACAGTTGGGACACCGAGAACGGAGTGATTCGGCCGCAGGTGCCTTTCGATGAACGACCGCAATGGCCGGAAGCGATTTACCTGGTGTCAACGAAAACAGATGTCAGCTACACGTTGGAGACACCGTCAGATTTTCCGTTGCAGGCTCGAGTGGCAGCGCATGCCCGCGCACTCGAAACCATCCTGGGTGCACTTTGATTACTTGCGATTCCGGCGCAGGACCGAAGCCCCGGCAAGGAGACCCATCACCGCGGCGCCAATCACTGTGCTCGGCTCAGGAACGGGAGTGATGATGAATTCAAAAACGTAAATATCCCCCGCCGGATCATTGGGATCCTGGTTCCCCACGGGATCTGTCACGTAAAGGTATCTCCCGTCAAACGTCATATCTTCCCAACGGAAAGCGGTTTCGTCACCATCGGGATCATAGGCGAGCAACTCACCTGTATCTGCATCATAAGCCGCAATCGTGCGGGAACGTGGGCCGTTCACATCGGAGAAGCGGGACACGGTGTAAACCAGATCACCGGCTTTTTCGACCCCTGCGATCCCTTCATCAATCGTCTGGCCAGGGACTTTCTGGGCGGGATTGCTCTTATCAATGAACAACACGCCATTCTTGTAAACGCTTCCCTTTTCAGGAGACCAGAAAACATCAGAACCATCGACATCCAACCCATCAGAAACCGGGGGAAGGGGAGGAACGAATGGAGCGGAGCCGGGACGGTAGCTGGAGTTTTCATCCCACGGCAACGCATCAGGATTGCCGGGGTCAAAAACGAAATTGGGATCCACCTCGACGAGGCGGGCTTCACCGGGGACCTGGGCAATGATCCGGTCGATTGCATTGTCAAATGCCAGGGAAGCGGTGTTCAAGTAAGTTTCCAGGGAATAGCTCTTTGCTGTGGTCCCATTCCCAATGATATAAACTCCACGACTGTCCTTGGTAAGACCGGACAATTCCGCAGGGGTGAATGAAGTGAATGGGCGGACGGTATCAAAATTATAATTGGCCCCATTATGGCTGTACCAGATGGCATCCCGATTGGGGTCATAGGCGAGGCCAAACGGCGCATCAAGGCCGGTGTAAATTGCCACGGGAACGATTTGTCCCTGAGTTGCGGCCAGGGTAGTGGAAACTGCCGTCAGGCAGGTCAGGGAGGTCAAAATGGGTAGCGTTAAGCGCATAATGTTTATGGTTGAGTTCCCAGCAATATGTTTATCATGTTATATTGATGGGAATTGTCAACAATAAATTTTCTCATAATCGCGACATCAGCAGTTCCCGTTGAAAAGTAAGCTCTTTTGGCATGGTTCCATACAAACGGATGAACAATTCATCCTGTAAAACGATCTCTTTTTTCCATTCTTCGGGAAAAATCCCCTGGGCTTTCTCAAATTCAAGAAGGCCAAAAGCTTCCAGCCCGGCCAGGTCGAAGTCGGCGGGTTGAGGGACCCAGCCCAAAATGGTTTCACGTGCGCCTACCCTGCCGTTGCAACGGTCCATGATCCATTTAAGGACCCGCATGTTTTCCCCAAAACCGGGCCAGAGGTATTTGCCCTGTTCATCCTTTCGGAACCAGTTCACGTGAAAAATCCGCGGAAGCAGTTTGATTCGTTTGCGCATCGCCAGCCAATGGCGAAAATAATTTCCCATGTCATATCCACAGAATGGAAGCATGGCCATGGGGTCACGACGCAACTGCCCCACGCCGCCGATGGCTGCCGCGGTGGTTTCGCTCCCCATCATGGCGCCGAGGTAAACCCCATGCCCCCAATCAAACGCTTCGAACAACAATGGAATTGTCGTGGCGCGCCGTCCTCCAAAGATAATAGCAGAAATTGGCACGCCTGCGGGGTTGTTTGCTTGTGAATCGAGGGCCGGGTTGTTGATCATGGGGGCGGCAAACCGGCTGTTCGGGTGGGCGGCCTTTTCAGTGGAAGCGGGGGTCCAGCGTTCCCCTTTCCAGTCAAGGCACTCCTCGGGCACGGGGCCATCCTTTCCTTCCCACCAGACATCAAGGTCGGGGGTCAGGGCCACATTTGTGTAAATTGTGTCCCGCTGAATGGTCGCCACCGCATTGGGATTGGATTTGCTGTTCGTGCCGGGGACCACCCCAAAATATCCAGCTTCCGGATTGATGGCATAAAGCCGCCCATCCGGTCCCGGTCGCATCCAGGCAATGTCATCACCCACAGTGGTGATTTTCCATCCTTCGAACCGGGGCGGGGGAATCATCATTGCAAAATTTGTTTTCCCGCATGCGCTGGGAAAGGCGGCAGCCACATATGTTTTCTCCCCCTGCGGCGATTCCACCCCCAGGATCAACATATGCTCGGCCATCCAATCCTCCCGTTCGGCCAGATAGGAACCGATGCGAAGGGCAAAACATTTTTTCCCGAGAAGGACATTGCCGCCGTAATTTGAACCCACGGAAATGATCGTGTTGTCTTCAGGGAAATGGCAGATGTAACGGCGCGCGGGATTGATATCCAGCATGCTGTGCACCCCGCGATTGAAATCATCGTCGCTACCCAATTGTTCCCAGGCAGCAGCTCCCATCCGGGTCATGATCCGCATGCTCAGCACCACGTAAATGGAATCAGTCAGTTCAACGCCGACCTTTGTCATGGGTGATCCGGCCGGTCCCATCAGGTAAGGAACCACATACAACGTTCTTCCCCGCATCGCTCCTTCGAGCATGACATGCAAACGCTGGTACATCTCCTCTGGTGGCGCCCAGTTGTTCGTCGGCCCGGCTTCATCCTGGGAATCGGTGCAGATATAGGTGCATTGCTCCACCCTGGCCACATCGTTGGGATTGGAACGATGATAAAAACAACCGGGAAGTTTCTCCTGGTTCAGCCGGATCAGCACCCCTGCGTTCACGGCTTCCTCTTCGAGCGCGGCTTTCTCCTCCAGGCTGCCATCACACCAGTAAACCTGGTCCGGGCAACAAAGCTGGCGATACCGCTCGACCCACTCGATGACATATGGATTGACGCTGTTTCGTTCCCCTCGCGTGGCGGCTGGCTTCATCATACCCGATGGCACTCTAATGATTTTGGTCTCGGGGCACCAAACCTTCTTTGCTGATCTTTCATCTTTTTTATAGCGCGTGATTCAATAGCATCTTTTCATGTCAACCAACCGGGGATTGCCTCTCGTGATACCGAAGCTGAAACCAGCGCTTGACCCGGCCTTCAGGCCCGCAGCCCTGTGCAACCGGGAGTTTCGCGCTGCCGCAAGCCGAACCGGGGCGGCTGTGCCGGTCGGAATTGCCCTGGAGCAAAGGGATGGTTCCATTTCCTCGTTCAGCACCATTCTCTTCCCGAACAACCATCCCGCTTCCTCTGGAAATTTCATTTATCTGGAGCGTCTGGTTAAATTTTTGCTTTGGTCACGCGGCGGTTTTCGAATTCATTTTTCAGGTCCTTCACAGCTGGCCGGGGCTTTGCGGCATCATTATCAAACCAATCCCACAGGCAGGTTCGACGCGGAAGTCATGGGAGAACGGATTTACGAAGCTCCATTTGAAATCATCGAATGCAGCAAGCTGCCTCCGGACCGGAGCGGTTCCACCGCTTTGGGCAGGCATTTGAATGGTTGCAGGATCGGGTTCGACCTCGGCGGAAGTGATCGCAAAGTGGCTGCTGTAATTGATGGAAAATCGGTTTTCAGTGAGGAAATCGTCTGGGACCCAGTTCCCAAAAGCGATCCACAATGGCATTTCGACCAGATCCTTGATTCGCTGAAGCGTGCCGCCGAGCACCTGCCCAGGGTGGATGCGATTGGGGGAAGTTCCGCTGGCGTTTACGTTAATAATCGCGTCAAAATTGCTTCCTTGTTCCGCGGTGTTCCCAAGCCTTTGTTTGAAACACGGGTCAAAGACATTTTCATTGAGTTACGAAAATACTGGAACGGCATTCCCTTTGAAATTGCCAATGACGGTGAAGTCACCGCACTCGCAGGGTCGATGTCGCTCGGGAAAAATGCTGTCCTCGGGTTAGCCATGGGCAGCAGCACCGCAGGGGGATATGTTAACGCGGAGGGAAACATCACCACCTGGCTTAACGAACTTGCATTTGCCCCCATTGATTACCAGCCTGACGCGCCGCGGGATGAATGGTCGGGCGATTGCGGGTGTGCGGTGCAATATCTTTCCCAACAGGCGGTTGGCCGCCTGCTTGGACCTGCCGGTATCGAATTGCCTGAGACCATGCCGCTGCCGGTGAAATTGAAGGAGGTCCAGCATCTTATGGAGCAAGAGGACTCCCGCGCTGAAAAAATTTATCAAACCATCGGGATTTATTTTGGCTACGCCCTGCTGCATTACACCGATTTCTACGACCTTGAACATGTGCTGCTTCTCGGGCGTGTAACCTCCGGCGCGGGTGGCGAAATGATTGTCAGGGGAGCGGAGGAGGTGCTCAAAGCGGAACTGGCGGGACGTACGGTGACAATTCACATTCCTGACGAGCTGGAGAAACGTCACGGGCAGGCAATAGCCGCCGCTTCATTGCCTGCTTTTCCATAATTTTTAATCAAATAAATAAAATTTTCTTATTTAAGCATTTGCTTAATTACGTTTCACTATTTCCCACTTGTTCCCGCTGCCTCTCTTAAGGGTCAGCCGCTTTTTCCCGGGCAGAACTGCGCGTTTGGACTATCCCTTGTTGTCGAAAAGTATTAACCTCCAGCTCCATACGTGATTAAAAGCGCCGTCACAATTTCGTTGGTACCGGAAGCAAAGGGGGGACCATTTGTTTACTGGGATAACCTTCCGGAAAACTGCGCCAAAGCAGCCCGGCTTGGCTTTGATGCCGTGGAAATATTTCCCCCTTCAGGTCCTGAACTGGATCGGCGTGCCATTGAGGCTGCCTTAAAGCAAAACGGGCTGCAACTTGCCGCGCTGGGAACGGGGGCTGGCTGGGTGAAAAAGAAATTACACCTGACCCACGCTGATCCGGCAATCCGGCGGCAGGCAGCGGAATTTATTCAGGAAGTCAGCAACGTGGCTGGAGAATTCGGTGCCGCCACGATTATTGGTTCGATGCAGGGGCGTGTGGATCCGGGTCAGTCAAGGGATGAAGCGTTAAAATACCTGGCTGAGGCACTTGCCGTTTTGGGAAACCATGCAACATCCGCAGGAAGCCGGTTATTGGTTGAGCCGCTTAACCGTTATGAAACCAATCTGCTTAACCGGGCGGTCGATGGCATCCAGTTGATTCGGGGCAATGCAATCACCGGCGTCACGCTTTTGATGGATTTATTCCACATGAACATTGAGGAACGCTCCATTCCAGAGGCCTTGAAGGAAGCGGGCCCTTTGCTTGGCCATGTTCATTTTGTGGATAGCAATCGCCGTCCTGCTGGCAATGGGCACCTGGATTATGCGTCGATCATTGCTGCCCTCACAGAGTTGAATTATGAAGGATTTTTGTCCGCTGAAGCGCTCCCTTTCCCAGACTCTGATTCGGCGGCTGCTCAAACCATCCAGATGTTTCGTGAATTTTTCCACCACGTATGAATTATAGAGAACTTGGCAGGACGGGGTTGAAGCTGTCCATCCTGGCTTACGGCGCTTCCTCGCTCGGAAATGAATTCCGGCAAACCGATGAAGCCGAAGGAATCCGCTCGCTCCATGTCGCATTGGACGGCGGCATCAATTTCATCGATACCTCCCCCTATTATGGGCGAACGCTTTCGGAAAAAGTCCTGGGCAAGGCATTCAAGGAAATTCCTCGGGACCGTTTTATCATTGGGACCAAGTGCGGACGATATGACGTGGAGAAGTTTGATTTTTCGGCTGACAGAGTGACGCGAAGTGTCGATGAAAGTTTGCAGCGGATGGGTTTGGAATATATCGACATCATGCAATGCCACGACATCGAATTTGTTCCGATGGCGCAGATTGTTGAGGAAACTTTGCCGGCCTTGCGCAAATTGCAGCAGCAGGGAAAAATCCGATTCGTGGGGATTACCGGTTTTCCATTAAAGATTTTCAAATATGTGCTGGAGCGCACCAATCTGGATTGCATCCTCTCGTATTGTCATTACGCGTTAAACGATGATTCGCTCCTGGAACTGATTCCTTTTCTAAAGGAAAAGGGTGTCGGCATTATCAATGCCTCCCCTTTTTCAGCCCGGTTGCTCACCAATGCGCCGCTGCCAAAATGGCATCTCGCATCCCCCGAATTGAAGGATGCCTGTCGCCGCGCTGCCGAGCATTGCAGCCGCCGGGGAGTGGACATTGCCCAGCTGGCAGTGCGTTTTTGTGTGGAAAATCCTGATATCACCACCTGCGTCGTGGGAACGGCTGATCCTGTAAACATGCAAAAATGCCTTGACTGGGCCAACGGCCCGTTGGACGAAACACTTTTGAAGGAAGTTCAGGCGATTCTTGCCCCTGTTAAAAATAAAACCTGGATCGCCGGCCTGCCAGAGAACAATTAAATGAAAGCCATTCAGCTCGAGCGTCCCGAACAGTTTCGCCAAGTCGATATCCCGGCCCCTTCCCGCCCTGGTCCGGGTGAAGCTCTTGTTTCGGTGAAGCGTGTGGGAATCTGCGGCTCGGATATCAGCGGTTTCCTGGGAAAAATGCCGTTTTACAGTTATCCCCGAATCCCTGGCCATGAGCTCGGCGTGGAGGTGATAGCGACGGGTCCGGGAGTGAACAACGTACGGGTGGGGGATCGATGCTCAATTGAGCCTTATATCAATTGCCAAAATTGTTCGGCCTGTGCCCGAGGCGCAAGCAATTGCTGCGAAAACCTGCAGGTGCTGGGAGTGCATACGGATGGGGGAATGCGTCCGGAATTTATCGTTCCCGCGCGCAAGCTGCATCCATCGGCAAAGCTTTCCATGGACCAGCTTGCGCTCGTCGAGACGCTGGCGATTGGTTGTCATGCCGTCAACCGCGGCAACCCGGGACCGGGAGATCATGTTCTTGTCATTGGGGCGGGGCCGATTGGCCTTTCCACACTGGAATTTGTTCGCCTGAGTGGTGCCAAAAGCATTGTTCTGGACCTTAACGTTCAACGCCTCGATTTTTGCAAGCAGGTCATGCAAGTGGATGAGATCCTTCAGGCGGGGACTGGCAATGAGCTGGAAAATCTCAAAACATTGACGGGGGGAATGTTGCCTTCGGTGGTGATTGATGCCACTGGCAGCAACAGATCGATGTCGAACGCCGTCAACTATGTCGGGTTTTCCGGGCGGCTGGTTTATGTGGGGATCACCACGGGGGAACTGACCTTCGGGCATCCGTTAATGCATCGCCGGGAGATGTCCGTCCTGGCGAGTCGCAATGCCCTTCCCTCTGATTTCACCCGCATCATTCAATTGATTGAGGATGGGCGGATCGATACACGCCCCTGGATCACTCACCGCAGCAGTTTTGACAGGCTGATCGAGGATTTCCCAGCTTACATCAAACCGGAAACCGGCGTGATCAAGGCGATGATCGAAATGGCCTGATGCGCATGAAAATTGATGCGCACCAGCATTTCTGGGAATACAGCCCGGAGGAGTACCCCTGGATTTCAGAGCGGATGCGCGGATTGCGAAGGGATTTCCTGCCGCAACATTGGGTCAGCTCGGCCAAAAGCAGCGGAATGGAAGTTTCTGTTGCTGTCCAGGCACGGCAAACACTCCAGGAAACGGAATGGCTTCTCGCCCTTGCGGAAGCGAATCCATCAGTGGCCGGAGTTGTCGGCTGGGTGGACCTCCGCTCTCCCAACCTGGTGACTGACCTGGAGCGATTTTCCAGCAGGAAAAAATTGGTCGGTGTCCGGCACGTCGCACAGGATGAACCGGATGACCAGTTCCTGATCCGTGATTCTTTTACCGCGGGGATCGCGGTTTTGTCCCGGTTCAAGCTCGCTTACGATATCCTGATCTATCCGAAGCAACTTCCCGCCGCAATTGCCCTCGCGCGAAAATTTCCTGGGCAGCCGTTTGTGCTGGATCATATCGCAAAGCCGAACATTGCGGAAAAAATGTGGGAACCGTGGGCAGCGTTATTTCGGGAACTCGGTCGTGAACCGCACGTTCAATGCAAATTATCCGGGATGGTGACGGAAGCTCACTGGCATGGGTGGCGGGCTGAGGAGTTCACTCGTTACCTGGACCTGGCCTGGGAAACGTTTGGAGAAGACCGCCTGATGTTCGGATCGGACTGGCCGGTCTGCCTGGCTTCCGCTTCTTATGAGCAGGTTTTCTCGATTATTTCGGATTACCTCTCACAATTCAGCCAGAATACCCGCGACAAAGTCCTGGGCGGGAACGCGGCACGTTTTTATCATCTTTAGGAACGGGCAGACATCGCCGTTTCCTGCATCTCAAACTGAGCCTTCATATTTCCAGTCCCTCTTTTAACCATTGGAAGGCAGTGAATCCAGAGCGGTAAAATAGGTTGTTACTTTTGGCAATCGGCGGGGATTTAATAGGTGAATGACTGGTGATGACATGGATTTGGTGCGGCAGTATGCACAAACTCAATCTGAGGATGCGTTTGCAACCCTGGTCTCAAGACATGTTCATCTGGTTTATTCAGTGGCACTGCGGCATGTGCAGGATACGGACCTTGCCCAGGAGGTGACTCAATCTGTTTTTGTCATTCTCGCGCGCAAAGCCAATTCCCTGGGTTCCAAAACAATCTTAAGCGGGTGGTTGTGCCGGACCACATGTTTCGCTTCTTCAAAGGCATTAACGATGCGCCAACGACGATTGAACCGCGAGCATGAGGCTTATCTGGAAAGCTCGATCCATGCCGGTGAATCGCACGAGGCATGGGCCCAGATTGAAAATCACCTCGAAAGCGCCATGAGCGAGCTGGGCGAAAAGGACCAGGATGCGCTGGTAATGCGCTTTCTCCAGGGGCAGAGCTTCAAGGAAGTCAGCGTGGCGCTCGGCATCAGCGAAGCGGGCGCGAAGATGCGGGTAAGCCGCGCGCTGGAAAAATTGCGCGGGTTGTTCGTCAAACGCGGCGTGATCCTCTCCTCTTTAAGCATCGCTTCTGCAATCTCCACCCATTCATTGCAAGCTGCTCCAGCCGGACTGGCAGGGGCTTCCACATTGGCGGCTCTCAATGGAACCAATTTAACCTCATCACTCCTGATCCTAACTAAAAAAACATTAAAACTTATGGCTATGGCAAAAATCAAAACGGCGGCAGCGCTTGGCGTTGTCGGTCTTCTTACAGTGGGCATTTCAACCATGGTGCTGGACCGATCGGTCGCAGCTCCTGCAGCGAAACAAAACAGTTCCATGGCATACACAACCCCGGAAGCGACCTTGCAAACACTGGTTGCGGCACTGAAAGCAGCAGACATCGAGAAGTTTGCTGAAGGCTGCACACCAAAGAAAGCCGAAGAATTCAGGAACAGAAACATGGGGAAATCAGAGGAGGAGCTTAAAGTGGAAGCCGCACGGCAGGCCCAGGCGTTCTCCCAGGCCAAAATTCTTTCCCAGGAAAAGGTTTCGGAAACAGAGGTACATCTTAAAATGCAGTTGCCTGCCACGGCTGATGGCATGAGGGGGAGAAGCGGTGTGTTGACGCTGGTCATGATGAAAGTAGATGGCCTATGGAAATATGATGGTGACCGTCGTTAAATGATATTAACACCCCTTCCGCAAAACTGGTTGAGAACAAAAGCTTGCAGATATGATTCCAAAACGCGCCAGCGGATTTACTTTGGTTGAGCTCCTGGTGGTGATTGCAATCATCGCGATTTTAATCTCGCTGATCCTGCCGGCGCTGGGCCAGGCCAAAGCCAAAAGTCGGCAAACTGTCTGTATGCAAAACCTGCGGCAGGTGAATCTCGCGATTCGCCTGTATGCGGAAGATTATGAGGAGGCCTGGCCTGTGCTTCCTGATCCCAACCCTTTCCCGAATGGTGTGGGCGCTTATTACAAGGAACTGGTGAAGGGCTACCTGGGATATTCGGGGCCTGTCTCGCCAGAGGAGAAAGCGTTCATTTGCCCGATGGACAAGAGCTTTCGGGCCGAGGCAGGCCACGCATTCACAAGTTATACCTTCAACGGGTATGAAGTGGATGCCTATTCTCTCCCGAGAATCACCGGGAAAAAAGTGAGCGCGATTCGCAAGCCGGCGCTGGCGGTTGTGGTCGGCGAACGCACTGCATTTTTTGGCGGTTCATGGCACCCGTTCAAACCGGACCGCCATCGGGATGCAAAGAATTTGCTCGGTTTCGTGGATGGGCATGTGAGCTTGACGGCAATTTACTGGAACGGTGTTCCTGCCTCAGAACCGCGCAATTACGAGCCACCGGTCGGATACAATTATTCATGGAGTGGAGAGTAGCAGGAACTCGCGTGAATCATGGCGCTACCGCCAGGCGCGATTCATGACGTTCCTGGGTCATCAGCACACCTTGTTCCTTGTACGGTTTGAGGACGAAATGAGTGGCTGTGGAGATTACTCCGTGAATCGTGGCGAGTTTTTCTGAAACGAAGGTTGCCACCTCACGAAGATTTGAACCTTCGACTTCCACCAAAAGGTCGTAACCGCCCGACATCAGATAACAGGCGCGAACTTCGGAATATTTCGCAATTCGCTCTGCCAGGCGATTGAAGCCGCCCTCCCGCTCGGGAGTGATCTTGACCTCAATCACAGCGCGGACCATGTCACGGCCGAGTTTTTCCTCGTTGATCACAGTGCGGTAGCCGAGAATGACCCTGCTCTCCTCGTAAGCTTTGATTTTCTGGATCACGTCCGATTCGGAAAGGTTCAGCATCGAGGCGAGTTCCGCAGTTTTCAGCGAGGCATTTTCCCGCAGCAATTTAAGTAATTGATCCATGAACGTCTCTGTTTAGCAGGGTTATAGGATTGAATCATGTCACTGTCGAGCAGGAGTGCAGGGCTGAATTGACTTTGCAACCCGGCGATCCAAAATCGGTCGATGCTGCTCTTCCGAGAAAAAATTCCCTCCACCTGGCTGGGAATGGTGATGGCGAACATTCCCGCTGTGCTGGTGGATCATGCGCATCTGGAACGAAAAGCGGCCACCACTTCAATCAATCTCGAAAAGTACCATGACCTGTTCCATCGGGTGGATGACCTGAATGCAATTGCGATTGAGGAACTGCAACATTTCCAGCTGGTGCTCGCGTTATTGAAACGGCGCGGCATTCCGTTCGGGCAGCCGCATCCAAGCCCCTGGATCACCGGCTTGATGCGCAGCGTCAGAAAAGGAAAGCGTGAGCAGGTCATCGATCATTTGATCTGCTGCGCCTTGATCGAGGGAAGAAGTTGCGAAAAATTCCAGATTCTGGCCGCAGCATTGAAAGAGGTGGATGCGGAACTGGGTTCCTTTTACGGGAGCCTGGTCGAATCCGAGGGGAACCATTACGCGACTTATCTTTTGATGGCTCGTGAAGTTGATGAACGGGAAACAGCCCGGCGGCTGGATTATTACCTTGATTTGGATGCTGAATTGATGCGGATTCCGCATCGTTTTCCCATCCTCCATTAAGAACTGCGCCACTCAGGGATTTGCTGATAGGCAAAGCGGGTTTCCTCCTGATTGAAAATGCGTTGTTCGTGCAAGAACCTTTGCACGTCAGCGGACGATAAAAACATTCAAACAAGGAGTTAGCATCATGAAAATGGAGACTTTGCAGGAGCTGTACCTGGACATGCTCAAGGACACTTACGACGCAGAACAGCAATTGACCAAGTCATTGCCGAAAATGGCAAAAGCCTGTGAAAATGAGGAATTGCGTGCAGCTTTCGAGGAGCATCTCGAAGTGACCAACGGACAGATTCAACGCCTGGACCAGATCTTTGAAATGCTTGGTGAAAAATCCAAGGGCAAAAAGTGCATGGCCATGAAAGGCCTGCTCGAAGAAGCCAAGGAATTGATGGAGGAGGATGCCGATCCAAACGTTTTGGACGCTGGTTTGATCGCCGCTGCCCAAAAGGTGGAACATTATGAAATCGCTGCTTACGGCTGCCTCCGCACCTATGCCGAATTGATGGGACTGGATGAACAGGCGGAACTGCTCCAGGAAACTCTGGATGAGGAAAAAGAAGCGGACGACAACCTGACTGACCTCGCTGAAACCTGCATCAACCTCGAAGCGGAAGAGGGTGGTGAAATGGATGAGGAAAGCGAAGAATCTGATGAGGAGAAACCCAAAAACCGGGTAAAAGGACAGGGCAGCAAAGTCTGACCAGGGATTTTTTCCAAGCTTGCAGGACCGGGGTAATCCCCGGTCTTTTTCTTTGTAGGAACCACATCAGGTAAACCTTCAGGAAGACTATAGGAGTTCCATAGTCCTCATGAATTGTCGCCAGCCTTATTGAGGATTGATTGCTGCCAATGAATCTTAGGGAAGATGAATGCACCTGAAGCAAGTCTGTTACAACAAGTCCTGCATCCGGCATTGCCATGGCTTTACGCAAGCACCTATTGGTGGAGTGCTGTGGGATTTGCAGCCAATCTACTATTTGGTTCTCGTTTTGTTTTTCAATGGCTTGCCTCTGAAAAAAAGCATCAGATCGTGGTGCCTCCCTATTTCTGGCACCTCAGTTTCTGGGGCAGTGTTCTAAACCTGCTTTATGTCATTCACCTGGACAGCATGCCGTTGATCCTGGGCACCCTTTTCCTGCCGTTTATTTACGGTCGAAATCTGGTCCTCATGCGGAAGAACAAGAAGAAACCGGCTGAATCCCGTCGTCAGGATGCTTCTGCCATGTCGGTGCGATACGGCAAACCTGCGGAAGTTCACGTATGAACAAGCTGCTGCGCAGGCTCACGCCATTAATCGTCCTTGCAACGGTTATTCTGGGGGTCATAGCGCTGAAATATGGGAAACCGGTGCTCATGCCCATGGCCTTGGCGCTCCTGTTTACCTTTCTTTTGAACCCCATCGTTTCCTGGCTGGAACGGCACAAAGTGGGGCGCATTTCTTCCGTCCTGACCGTGGTTTTCGTGGTATTCACCCTTGTCGGTGTCATTACCTGGGCATTAGGGAGGCAGATTACAGGGCTGGCCCTTGAACTGCCCAAGTACAAGGACAATATACGGGAAAAAATCAATGACTTACAGACAGCGGGCAAAGGTGGTGCATTTGAACGCATCCAAACGACCATCAAGGAATTAAAAGGGGAACTGAAGAAGGAGAAACAAGAACAGGAAGCGCGTTCAGTGACAAT
>JANRLX010000101.1:0-6531 GCA_033762115.1 Verrucomicrobiota bacterium | reverse complement strand
GTCGATCAGCATGAGCACGTTCGCGAGGTTCTGGTCGGTAAACGCCAGGGTGTCACCCTTGGTCAACTTTGCGATGCGCGGCAGTGCTTCTATCGGCAGGGCTTCGGCGGGGCGGGTGCTGTTGGTCTCGCGGAAACGGATGCCAGCGGCACTGAGCGCCTTGCCGACATCGGCCGGGGACTTGGCAGCGTTGAGCTGGTTGCGCAGCTCGTCGGTAAACTTTTCGCGCTCGAAGAGGAATTCGCGGAAGAGGTAGACGCGGCGCTTCTCGAAGAGATCGGGGTTCTTGGCGTAGAAGGCCTTGATTTCGTCTTGCGTGGGGGCTGCGGCGGCGGCCTGCTTGTCGATATAGGCCTGCGCGATGATCTGGCGGCGTGAGGCTTCGAGGAGTTGGAGCACTTGCGGGTCGCGATCGACTTTCGCTTCTTTCGCTTCCTGGACGAGGAGCGTTTGATCGATGAGGCCTTCAAGGATGCGCTTGGTGGCGGCTTCTGCACCCGCGCCCTGGGGCACGTTGCCACGGGCGGCGCGCTGCAGCTCGGCGTTGATCTGGTGGACGGTGATCTCGTCGCTGTTGACCTTGGCGGCTGTCTGGCTGGCGGGCTTGTCGGTGCTTTCGCCGCCGCCGCAACCGGCGAGGATCGATAACGCTGCCAATGCCGCGATTGCCGCGCGAGTGGGTTGGTAAGCCATTTAAGAAATTCCCTTGAGTTCTTCGTTCAACACTATGATATACCTATATTTCAAGCTTGACGGAAGCTTGGGTCGAGCATGGTACGTCGTGATCCGCGCGGGCGTCGTGGGGGCGCCACACCTGGATCAGTGCCCTCGTTCAATGGCGATCATCCGCCCGAAGCCGCGCTGCCGGCAAGAATCGACCCCCACCTTTTGAACATCGCAGGTTCGAAGGGTTCGACGGATCGAGCGATCGATTGGTCAAGAATGGCAATCCCATGAATCTATAATTGGTTGAGAATCTTTTTCACATCGACGTGCGTTGCAAGCAAATCGCGAATGACGGCAATTTTTTCAGTATCACGCGGGCGGGTTTTTACGATCAGATCGTGAACTTTCGAGGCTACCTCGTAACTGGTCTGAGTGGCAAGCAGCACCGGGAACGGCATATCGCGGACCACGCGCAAGACATTTTCATTGGGGCGCAAGCCACCTGTAAGGACGATGCCTGCGAGCCCTTCAGCCTTGTTGCTGAGAAGAGTGGTGGCAGCGGCGAGAATGATATCTTCACGGTCCCCGGGGGTGATGATTAAAACGCCGGGCTTGAAGAAGCTCATGGTGTTATGGACACCCATGGCGCCGAGGACCACCTCATCGACAAGATTATTGATCTGTCCGGAACCGTTGAGCATTTCAGCGCTTAATTCATCCTGAATCAATTCAAGGGTGGGGTTGGAAAGAATTTTGCGATGAGGGATGACACCGAGGAGATCCAGGCCCTTTCGTTTGAGTCCTCGACGGGCAAATTCAGAAACGTAATCGACTTTGTCTGGCAACACTTTATTGAGAATCACCCCGACGATCTCAACGCCTTCTTTTTCAAACAAAGCCTGGTTCAGGCAGACTTCATCAATCGGTTTGCCAATGCCACCCTGAGTCACGATGATGACCTTTGCGCCGAGGATTTTTGCCACCCTGGCGTTGGAGAGGTCAAAAACAGATCCGACTCCGGCATGGCCGGAACCTTCACAGAGGACAAACTCCTTTTCCCAGGCCACGCGATCAAAGGCTTTCTGGATGGTTTTAACGAGGGTGTCGTAATTGGAGGATTGGAGGTATTTCCGGGTGAAGTCCGGTTCCACGGCGATGGGGCTCATGTCCACGAGGGGACAGTTGAGTTGATAGACCTTGTCCATCAGGACGGTGTCTTCGTCAATTTTTTGTTCGGCAATTTCGACGAAGCGTTGTCCGACAGGTTTGATGTAGCCAATCCGGGGGTAATGTTTCTGGAGTGCGGCGAGCAATCCCAGGGAGGTGGTTGTCTTGCCGTCGTTCTGACGGGTTGCCGCGATGAAAACTCTTGGGGTGACTGTGTTCATTCTTCACCGGGGAGCCTGAATTCAGTCCCGTAAAGCAATTTGTATGCAATGGATTGAAGACCCACAATAGCGGCAACGCCCATGATATCATGAGCATTGGAACCGCGGGAAACATCCGCTGCGGGGCGGTCCAGGCCGAGAAGAATCTGGCCGTAGGCATTGGCGCGGGCCACGTGCTGGATCAGCTTGCTTCCGATATTTCCGGAATTGAGGTCAGGAAAAATGAGAACGTTGGCGTGGCCTGCGACTTTTCCATCCGGGATTTTTCGAGCGGCGATCTCAGGAATGAGCGCGGCATCCACCTGCAATTCTCCATCGAACTCGGCTTCCACATCCCGTTGGGATGCTTTCTGTCGTGCAAGTGCGGTGGCAGCCTGGACTTTCATGATGGAGGGATGAGTGGCGCTTCCCTTGGTGGAAAAGCTGAGCAGCGCAACTTTTGGTTTTTCGCCGAGTAATTGACGAGCCAATTGGGCTGTGGAAACAGCAATATCGGCCAACTGATCCACTGTGGGATCCGGAATGACGCCGCAATCCGCCATGAACATGGCACCGTTGCTGCCGAAACGGGTGTCTTCCACCTCGAGAATCATGCAGCTGGAAGCGGTTGTGGCCTGTGGGGCCACTTTGATGATCTGAAATAATGGGCGAAGCACGCTGCCAGTGATCTCGTTCGTGCCGGATACCAGCCCATCGGCCTGGTGCATGGCTACCATCATGGCGCCGAAGTAGTTGGGCTTGATCATGGTTTCGCGTGCTTCCCGTTCCTTGATCCCTTTGAAGCGGCGAATCAGTTCGAAACGTTTTGTGAAATTTTCCAATTCCTCGCTTTCGGCGGGATTGATGATGCGGACTCCCTCAAGAGAAAGATTGAGCCGTTCGGCCGCTTGTTTGACGGCGGTGCGATCTCCCAGGAGGATGGGGACTCCGCAGCGCAACGAGTAAAATTGCCTGGCGGCCTGCAGGACGCGGGGCTCTGTTCCTTCAGGGAACACAATCCGCTTGGGATGGCGCTGAAGCTTTTCGATGACACTGCCGATGAATCGCATCGCTTCTCTGTAACGAAGTGGCGGTGGTTTCGCAATCTTCAAGCGAAGGTCGGGCGGAGGAGGTTTTTGGTCCAACCATTTAGCGGGAGTGAATTTCGGCTGGAAGATTGAGCAATCTGCTCAAGATGATGAGAAAAATGAATTCACTTTTGCATTGCAGGAACGGAAGAGTAATTGCACCTTCACGTATCTATGCAAGGTGGAGCGATGAGGCCTCTTTATTTGTCTTTATTATTATTAGCACTGTCCACGGTTTTTTCGGCCAAAGCGGCCCGTTTGTACGTTCCCAATCATTCTTTTGAACTGCCCGCCACGGGGTTTGCCGATCCACGTATCGAATCATGGGTGCAATCAGCAAAGCCGGTCTGGTTCCAGGATTCAGAGGCCGGGACATGGGATCAACTGGCGGGTGTGTTCGTGAATCAATCTCCTGAAAACTCTTCCTATATCCACAATATGGAAGGCAACCAGGCGGCATTTTTCTTTGCGATGCCGGAGCTGGCCTTGTCCAACGACATTAATTTCCTGACGGACAGCACAAATGCCAATGACCTGCCGCTTCCTGCAAAGTTCACACCGGGTAAAGCGTTTGAACTTACTGTGGGTATTCTCGGCGGTGGTGGTGGAATGACCCAGGGGGTGAGCCTCCAGTTGAGTTTTTATTATCGGGACGCGAACAGCAATGCCATCACGTTTGCGGCCACGAATGTGGTTTTTGATACGAACCGCTTTCCGGACACGACTAATTTTGTGGATGTCGTGTTACGGTCACCCGTGGTGAGGGAAGGGGACGCAGCAGCCGGGAAGTTGATTGGAGTGCAGATTTTATCGACAGTTGATCCCACATTGACGGGCGGATATTGGGACCTGGACAATGTCAGGCTAAGGGAAGTGATCGAGCTTGCAAACGGTTCGTTCGAACAGCCGGAAACGGCTTTTGTGGATTTGGCAATTGCGGAGTGGCAGAAACCCCCCAGACCGTTCTGGTATCCCGAAAATAGCGAGTTTGCCTGGGAGCAACTGTCAGGCGTCTTCGTCAATGCAGACCCGACGAATTCCTCTCACATCACGAATATTGATGGCAAACAAGCGGCCTATCTATTCGCTGTGAGTGAAGCGGGATTTTTTCAGGATTATTATTCCCTTGGCGGGACCAACAGTGAGCCGTCCCATGCGTTCAACACCCGTTTTGAAGAGGGAATGTCCTACCAGCTTTCGTTCGGGATATTGGGTGGCGGTGGCGGGATGACCAATCCAGCTTCCCTTCAGGTGAGCTTGTATTCGGTGGATTCGGATACTAACAGGGTCACAGTGGTTGCAACCAATATCGTATTCACGCCGGAAAAATTTCCCACGACCACGGCGTTCGTCAATTTCGACCTGACCTTGCGTGGAGTGAACTCCGGTGATGCGTGGATCGGGAAGTATATCGGGGTCAAGGTTCTTTCGACAGTCTCCCCTGAAATGTCCGGGGGGTATTGGGACCTGGATAATTTTCGACTGACTTCGCGGCGTGAACCGTTGCTGAAGCTGGTGCGCGGAACCAATCAATTGGATCTGCAACTGACGAGCGAACCCGGCGAGAAGTTTGAGATCATTGCGACTGCTGACCTGGCCCTGCCGGTTGCGCAATGGACTAGTTTAGGGATGATTACAAACCGGACTGGGCGAGTCCAATTGACAGATGTTCAAAGCAGCAGTGATCAAACCCGCTTTTATATGGCGCGACGCACACCGTAAGGTGCTGACGCGCCTGCCTGCGAGTCAGCAGGGGGGATTCACGCTGGTTGAGTTGCTGGTTGTGATTGCAATTATTGCAATCCTTGCATCTCTTTTGTTGCCGGGCTTGTCCTCTGCAAAGGCAAGGAGCCGGAAGGCAGTTTGTATTTCGAACCTGCGACAGATCGGGGTCGCTGTCCAGGGGTATGCCTCTGATCATGAAGGACGAATGCCTTATGGGCCGTTTGCCCCGCCTTTTACGAGCCCGGCCAGCTTTTATCCCTCGACCGGTTCTCCCACGAGCCTGATTTCAATTCAAACAGGAGCGCCGGTAGGACTTGGTTTGCTGTTGAACCGCGAACTGGCGAGCCAGCCCAAGGTTCTTTTTTGCCCCGGAAGTGACCAGCCGCTCGATGCGGAAAAGGAATTGGCGAAAGTGGGGACCAACCAGGCGCAGGGAAGTTATTATTACCGGCATGGAGGTGTGACGCGATTGTTTTATACTCCGCCGACAATCCCTCCGAATACGATGCTTGATAGTCCGGGGACGAATCGAAACGGGATTCAAATTCGGGCGCTGGCGATGGATTCCATTTTCCTGGTGCCACCGGACCTGGCTGCCTTCAATGTCAAACCGCGCACACATCACCAGCAGCAGTTCGTGAATGTTCTATTTACGGATGGGCATGTGAATTCACTGCAAAACAAAAATGCTGAGTTCACCATTGATATGCGGAATTATGGGGAGCTGCAGAATGCGTTCGACAGAATCTTACAGGCTTTTGAGCGAGCAGATGAAAGACCGTAATGCAAAACGAGTGACTTCCAGGAAAACCGGGAAGCGGGGTGTCGAGGCGATTTTCCGGGCATTTGCGGACCAGACTCGCTTGAGGATAATGGTCCTGCTCCGCAATCGGGAGGTTTGTGTGGGAGATATTGTCGAGGTGTTGAATGTGTCGCAGCCAACAGCGTCGCGCCACCTTGCGAGCCTGCGGCGGTCCGGGCTGGTAGTCAGCCGAAAAGAGGGACAATGGATTTATTATTCGCTGGCCCGGGCAAACAGCCAGCTGCTGAAAGGTTTGTTCGGCTGCTTGAAAGATTGCCAGGAGGAAATGCCTGCCATGCGCCTGGATGCGACCCGTTTTCAACGCCTGAAGCAAAAGGGGGGCTGTTGCTGAGCGTCCGCCGGGTTTCTGTTGTTTTTATATATGCAAAGGCATATATATGGATCTGCACATATGAAAAAACAGGCGGCAGAGTTCTTCGGGACGTTTATTCTCCTGTTTGCCGGGACTGGCGCGGTCATCATTAATGAGGTGTCAGGCGGGGTGGTTTCGCATGTCGGCATTGCAATTGTGTTTGGACTGGTTGTGCTGGCGATGATCCATGCCTTTGGCGATGTCTCCGGGGCGCACTTGAATCCAGCGGTGACGATCGGTTTTGCCTTCGCGAACCGAATGCAATGGAAAGAAGTCCCCTCATATTTGCTGAGCCAACTGGCCGGGGCATTTAGCGCGAGCGTTGTCCTGCGGATGCTTTTTCCCGGAAGTCAAACCCTGGGATCAACCTTGCCCGCTGGTTCGGCCGGACAATCCTTTATCCTGGAAATGATCCTGACATTTATTTTGATGCTGGTGGTCCTTAATGTCTCCACGGGCGCGAAGGAAAAGGGGATCACAGCTGGAATTGCGGTGGGTGCGGTGATTGGA
>JANRLX010000100.1:0-34710 GCA_033762115.1 Verrucomicrobiota bacterium | reverse complement strand
AATTTGAGTTGGGCCAAAGCGAATTTTTTTGCGGCAAGTTCCTGTTTTTCCCTGGCGAGGGCGAGTTTCCGTTCGGCATGGTCCTGTTTTCGTTCGGCCAGTTCGATGCGCATGAATCGTTCGATGAGTTTGGCGCAGGTGGTCAAATCGGGGGTGTTGGTGACAGATTGCAACTTCTGATGCAGCATATCCCACAGGAGGGTGAGGGCTTTTTGTTTGCTGGTGGGGCTGGAACTGGCCTCCGGCTGGGCAGGGGCTGGAACGGAGTTAACAGGAGCGGGGAGCTGGCGGATGGTGGCTGCAGCCTGCAATTGCATCAATTTGCGGAGACGTTTGCGTTTGCTCATAAGAGGATTGTTAGCATGATGTCGTTTTCAATGTGGGTGATGGTTGCAAAAGAGAAGCCACATGTCAACAGTATTTATGCACAAAAGAATACCTAGTTGCAGGCTTGTGGTGTTGTGGAGGTTAAGTGGAGGATGGCAGCCAAGGAATAGTAAGTAGCCCACAATAAGCGGCTATCAGCAGTGGAGTTGTAACTGTTAATCTCCTGCGAATGCAGCAGTTTCAGACTTCTTTTACAGTTCCCCAGTAGACATCGAGGCGTTTTGAGAGGTAGAGGCGAACGGCCTTGATGAGGGCTTTGGATTCCAGGGATTGGCCGCGTTGCATGATTTCTTTCAAGGTCATTCCGGGGCGGAAAGGGAAGCTTTCCTGGGCAATGATGGGGCCTTCGTCCAGATGCATGCTGACGAAATGGGCGGTGACGCCGATGATTTTGACGCCATGTTCGTAGGCCTGACGGTAGGCCTGCGGTCCCGGAAAGCTGGGGAGGAGTGAGGGATGGATATTGATGATTTTGTTTTTGTATCGCCAGACAAAGGTGGGCCCGAGGATTTTCATGAAGCGGGCGAGGATGAGAAAGTCGATTTCATGTTCATCAAGGATGGCAACGGTGCGTTCCTCGGCGCTTTGGCGGTCTTCCCAATTGACCCATTTGAAAGGGAGGCCGTGGTCGCGGACGATTCCGGCGAGATCTTTGCGGTTGGAGATGACGACGCCGGGAACGGCCTTGAGTTTGCCCTGTTTGAAGGCGGGGAGCAACGCTTGGAGGCAATGAGGTTCCCTGGTGACGAAGATGGCGGCGCGCTGGAGGCGGTGAGGTTCGGTGAGGCGAACGGAGACTTCCATTTCGTACTGGCGGGAGAAATCAGCGAGGCCACGGCGCAGGGCGGGTTCATTGAGTTGTCCTGAGAGCCAGGAAGCCTGAAGCACCATGCTGAACTGGCCGCGAGTGACCTGTTCCTCGAGCGCTTCGATATTGGCTTTTTGTTCGAAAAGAAAATTGGTCAGCCCGGCGATGACACCGGTTTTGTCTTTCCCAATGACTGTGATGGTGGCGAACTGTTTCATTTTGGAAGGGTGGAAGTCATCGAATAAATGTCCAAGCAGGGTCTTGCCGGTGTTTTCAATTTCGTTGCTCCTCAGTCACAGATCGCTGCGGATATGTTCCTTCGTTCGCGCCTCGCATTTCTGGCAATTCGCAAGTTGTCCATTCATGAGATGATTTCCAGATAGAACGGCAATTTCCGGACGGAGCAAAGGAGAAAGAGAAAGGGAGTCAACCGGGCAGCACGAGGGTTTTGACGGCTTTGTTGCCGCGAGTCATTTCGGCCAGCAGCGCAGGCAATTGGTCCAATGCGCAGTGGCCATCGACAAAGTCGGCAGCCTGGATCACACCTGCCTCGATGCAGGCGAGCGCTTTGCGGATTGTCCTGGGAGTGTGATGAAAACTGGCGATGAGTTTGAGGTTTGAATAATGGATCAGCCCGGTGTCGAGGGAGATGGTGGTGCCAGCGGGGCAGCCGCCGAAAAGGTTGACTGTGCCTCCTTTGCGAAGGAGGGAGACGGATTGCTCCCAGGTTTCCGGTTTACCGACCGCTTCGATGACGACATCAAATTTTCCAGCGAGCTGTTCCCTGCTGATATCGATGACATTGGCAGCACCCAATCGAAGTGCGCATTGCAAACGGTTTTCGCCGCGTCCGGCGAGAGTGACTTGAGCGCCCAGATGGCTGGCGAGGCGGGCAAACATCAAGCCGATGGGGCCAGAGCCAATGATCAAGAGGCGCTGGTCGGGTTTTAACTGGCAGTCGTCAATGCCCTGGACGACGCAGGCGAGAGGCTCCGTGAGGGCAGCGTCATGAAAGGAGGTTGTGGGCTGGAGTTGAAGCAGGTTTTTTGAAACGAGCCGAGAGGGGACGACAATTTCCTGGGCGTAGGCGCCGTTTAAAAACAAAAGGTCATCACAAAGATTTTCCTGCTGTTCGCGACAGTAAAAGCAAACGCCGCAGGGAGCGGAATTGGCGACGACCACCCGGTCTCCAGGGCGGCAGGTGGTGACTCCGGGAGAGATTTCGAGGATTGTGCCGGCGAATTCGTGGCCAAAGGTGGCGGGAGGAACGATCATGCGGGCGTGATAGCCGCGACGAAACACTTTGAGGTCGGTGCCGCAGGTGAGGGCGGCATCAATCCTGATCCGCGCTTCGCCCGGTTGAAGGGGAGGGGATGCGATCTCCTCGATTCGGACATCCTCTTTGCCATATAACACTGCGGCTTTCATTGGGGCCCAATTTTTAGGGCTGATTGCGCAGCAGCGCAACGAAAGGTTCCGGAGCGGAATTATCAAGAGGAGCATAGCGGAAAAAAATGGGTTGTGAGAAGATGCTGCGAAGTTGGGCGATTTATGTGGAGCTGGATCACGGAATTGATGGCTGAATCGGCCACGCTGCGTCTCTTCATGGTGGTGGGGATCGGGTATGTGATCGGAGAAATCCGGTTTCCCGGAAATTTTCGACTGGGATTGGCAGCTGTGCTTTTCGCGGGAATGAGTTTTGGGGCGCTTGCACCAGCGTATGTGCTGCCGCATGAGGTGCAAACGATCGGCCTGGTGCTGTTTGTGTATTGTGTGGGGTTGGAGGCGGGGCCGGGTTTTTTGAGCAGTTTCAAAAGTCATGGGGTGAGGCTGAATTTCAGCGCGTCAGTGGCCATTTTAGCGGCGTTCTTCCTGGTATGGGTGGCGATTCAGTTCAGCGGGCGTTCACGGGAGGTGCTGGCAGGATTGTTTTGCGGCGCATTGACGAACACACCTGCATTGGGTGCGACGACGGAAAGCATCCTGCGCTCGACAGGCAACGCCAATGCCGCGAACGCGGCAGTGGTGGGCTATGGGGTGGCGTATCCGTTTGCGGTGTTGGCGACGTTGCTGCTGTTCCAGTTCAGGGTGATGTTCCAGAAATCACCTCAACCTGAGGGTTCCTCCACGGTCACTCTTCCACGTGCCCAAACTGTCGAAGTGAAGGAGTTGCATGGCAGTTTGCCGTGGGTGGTTGAATTGTTGGAGGAGGAAACAGGAGTGATTGTAACGCGGGTGAAACGTCCTGAAGGGCAGTTGCTGTTGGCGACGCGAAATATGGCGCTTCAGTCGGGGGATCTTGTGGTGGTGGTGGGCACACCGATGCAGCTGCAAAAATGCGTTGATCTGCTGGGGGTGATCGCATCGGTGCAGGTGGAGTCGGACATGTCGGGTTTTGAAGTGCATCGATATTTTGTTTCAAATTCGGAAATTGTGGGGCGTCCGCTGAGGGAACTGGGGTTGGAAAAGTTAGGTGGGGTAATCAGCCGATTGCGCCGGGCGGATGTGGATTTGCCGGTGACGGACAAAACAGTCCTGCAGCTTGGGGACCGGGTGCGAGTGGTCAGCTACAAGGAGAATGAGGTGGCGATCAGGAAATTTTTTGGCAATTCGCTGACGACGCTGAGTGAAACGGGATATTTCAGTTTTGCCGTGGGCATCACACTGGGGCTGGCGCTGGGGGCAGTGCCGATCCCGGTGCCGGGAATCGAGAAGCCGATCACGCTCGGGGCCGCAGGTGGACCGTTGCTGATGGCGTTGATGCTTGGGCATCTGGGAAGAACAGGGCCATTTGTCTGGACCCCGCCATTGACGGCGAGCATGACATTGAAGCATGTGGGAATCCTTTTTTTCCTGGCATGCGCGGGAGTGAAGGCTGGAAGCGTGCTGCCGCAAACATTGAAAGCTGACGGCTGGTTTCTGGTGGGGCTGACAGTTGTGGTGACGTTGGCTGCGCACCTGGTTTTGTGGATGCTTCTGAGGTGGAAACCGGATGCGGGGCTCCAGACAGCGTTGGGGGCGAGTTCAGGCATGCAAACTCAACCGGCTGCACTTGCATTCGCTGCGCAACGTTTTCCCGGCTCGATGGTGAATCTTCCCTATGCCACGGTTTACCCATTGGCGATTATTCTAAAGATCGTTCTGGCCCAGGCGCTGCTGGTGATTTAGATGAGCGAATCTGCTCGAAATTAATTGCAGGTGGGCTATGCTCAGGCCGTTATGCCTCCAATCAAGTCCTTTGGTGAGCGAATCGCAGATGCGCTGGTGGAAGATGGGCTGCTTTCGCAAAAGCAGGTAGAGGAATTGCTCGCCCAGCAAAAAAAGGAAGGGACCCGCCTCTTAAAATTGCTGATGGAGAAATCGTACATCAGCGAAACCGACATGGTAGTTTCGATGGGACGGGTGCTAGGCACTCCACCAGTGAATCTCGCCCGCATCGGCATTCCACAGGACATTGCGAGCCTGCTGCCCAAGGAAATTGCGCTCAATCACAAGGTCCTTCCCGTCTCACGGATCGAGAACAAGTTGTTTTTGGCGATGGTTGATCCGTTGAACGTTCTTGCGCTGGACGACGTGAAGCGCATCACGAAGCTTGAGGTGTTCCCGATGATCGCCTCGGAGAAGTCGATTATTGATAAGATCAATAATCTGGACACCAAAGCCGGGAGCATGGAGGAGATCATCAAGGAGTCTCAGCGGCAGGCTGACCTGGAAGCTGAGGCGGAGAATGTTGAGCAGATTTCCGAAACGATAGAAAACCTGAGTGAGGAGGAGCTCAAGGATTCGACCCAGGAAGCGCCGGTCATCAAATTGGCGAACCTGATCCTGGTGCAGGCGATCAAGGACCGGGCCAGTGATATTCACCTTGAACCGTTCGAGAAAATGGTGCGTTTGCGTTACCGGATTGACGGGGCGCTGGTGGATGCCACCCCGCCACCGAAAAATTTACAGGTGGCACTCATGTCGCGCCTCAAGATCATGAGTAACCTGAACATTGCAGAACGGCGGCTTCCGCAGGATGGAAGAATGCGGATGAAAGTTGGGGGGCGGGACATTGACTTGCGTGTTTCATTTTTGCCGACGGTCCATGGTGAGAAATGCGTGTTGCGTGTGCTCGATAAATCGAACCTTTCCGCGAGCATCGACAAGCTGGGGATGGATGCTGAAACATTCAGGCGGTTTAAATCAGCCATTGATGCGCCGCATGGTTTGTTGCTGGTCACAGGGCCGACGGGTTCTGGTAAAACGACGACGCTTTACTCGGCGTTGAATGAGTTGAACAACCCGGATTACAACATCGTGACTGTGGAGGATCCTGTGGAGTTTCAGATCCCGGGGATCAACCAGGTGCCGGTCAACAAGGATATCGGGCTGACATTTGCCTCGGCGTTAAGGTCGATTCTTCGGCAAGACCCGGATATTTGCATGATTGGGGAGATTCGTGATGAAGAGACAGCGGAGATCGCGGTGGAGGCAGCGCTCACAGGACACCAGGTGTTGAGCACCATGCATTGCAATGATGCCGCTGGTGCGATTGCCCGTCTGGATGACATGGGAATCCCGCCGTTTTTGATTTCCTCATCAGTGATCCTTGCATGCGCCCAGCGATTGATGCGGCGTATTTGCAATGTTTGCAAAGAGCCGGTGACCTACCCGCCGAAAATGTTTACGGATCTGGATATCGATCCGGCATTCTTTGAAGGAGTGACGTTGTTCCGGGGGCGTGGTTGTGACCGGTGCAAAAACAGCGGTTACGCAGGGCGTTGCGCGATCATTGAAGTGATGACTGTCAGCGATGAAATTCGAAAGATGATCATCGAGCGAAAGAGTGCGATGGAAATCGGAAAGCTGGCGATGCAGCAGGGGATGAAAACGTTGCGCATGGTGGCTTTGGACAAGGTTCGAGAGGGGATTTCGACCCTGGAACAGGTCCTGGTGCTGACATCGAGTCATTGATATGGGACTGGCCGGGAATCCTCCCGCCCGCAAGCGCGTTCTGTTTGTCGATCACGTTGACCGGATTCTCGGTGGCGGGGAAATCAACCTGATGGAACTGCTCAGCCGTGCTTCCATGAGGAAGGGATGGGAGATCGGTTGCGCAACCGCTCCGAATGGAGAGTTAAGAAAACGATTAAAGAAACTCCCGATCGTCCATCACGATTATTTTCTGCCGCCGCGATTAAATTCGTTGCGCTTTGTAGATGGATCGAACTGTTTCCTTTTTTCGTTTCGGGTCATCCAGGATTTGATCAAGGCACGAGGAAAACTGGTTCAGGCATGCGAGTTGTTTTCTCCGGATGTGACGATCACCTGCACCAACAAGGACCATTTGATAGCATCGACCATTTCGAGGAAGTTGCTGGGGAAAGCGATCTGGTGGTGCAACGATATTCTTTCGAGGGAGTTTTTTACCGCAGCACCCCTGGTGGTGGTCCGGGAAGCGATGTTGCGGTCCGCCGATCATGTGGTGACAGTTTCGCACTATGCACGGAATGCGCTGACTGCGTCAGGGATTCCGGAGTCGATGACATCGGTGGTGCATAATGGAATCGACAAGGAGGCGTTTGCGAAGGCGGGAGTGGCTGACCTGCAACATTTTGGAGTTCCGGAGGGAGTGAAGCTGATTGGTTTTGTGGGAAGATTTACGCCATGGAAAGGCCCGGAATTGTTTTTGCAGATTGCGGAGGAGAGAATCAGGCAGGGGGGGCGGGAACATTTTGTCCTGGTTGGATCATCATTCAATGAAGAGGGGAATTATGAACGAAGGTTGCGTGAAAAAGCTGCTGCGATTTCGCTGGCGGGGCGAGTGCATTTTATTCCATTCCAGGAGGAGGTCGCGCCGGTAATGCGGAATTTTTCATTGCTAATGCACACTTCGATCAAACCGGAACCTTTTGGGCGGGTTGTGATTGAGGCGATGGCGCTGGGGGTGCCGGTGATAGCGGCACGGGCGGGAGCAATACCGGAAATTTTGAAGGGAGGAGTGTATGGAACCAGCGTGCCAGCAGGCAGCATTGAGGCCTATGTCCAGGCAATCGACCCCACCCTTGACCTGGGGGGAGCAAAGGCAGAGAAGCCATTCCATTTTGGGTTGGAGCGAGTTATGCGGGAATTCGAACTGCTCGTGGATGCAACCTGCGAACCGAGCGGGCTTTACCAGGCGAGATAGACTGCCCACGCCATGCTGGAAGTCACGATGATGCCGATGATCGTGAGAATCAACCGAGGGTCTTCCGGAAGAACGGTATTGGTGGGCAATGGGGTGGGGGAGGGCTTGATCACAGGCTTTTTGGAAATGGTTGAAGGTTGATCCACAACGGCAGAACGGCCCTTTGGCATGAGGCCATGGCGCTCGATCTCGAGGACGAGATCACGAGTGCCATCGCGCTCGCACTTTGGGCATTCCACCAGCTTTGACTGCACTCCGAGGGATGGAGTGAAATCATATTTATAGAGAAAACCGCATTGACAATGTATTTGCAGTGTCATGGTCCTTGATACGCCAATAACCGGGGGAGAGCATAGGCGGGGAGGCAAAAAAATCAAGGTTGAAATTGGGCGAATTAATACGCATACGTATTTTTTATTGGACATCCGAATTTGGCAAGTGTAGGTATTCGCGGCATGTCCTTAACGCGTTCCATTGGCCTGGGAGCCATTGCCTGGATCACAGTGATCACACTGCTTCATGGCTGGCTGAACCTGCGCTGGTTTGAACCGCGCAGCAGCCTGGAGAAGTTCAAGGTGGGCTTTATTCCCGTGACCTGTCACTTAACCTGTCCGGTGACAGATTTCATCAACAAGAGCACCAAAGGGGAAAATTTCTTCGAGCCGATGCGGTTCAGCGGGTTTCCAGAGTTGAAGGAAACATTCCTGGCCGGTGACATGCCGGCGACGTTCATTCTTGCCCCACTGGCGATTGCGTTGCGGGAGCAGGGAGTGCCGATCAAGATTGTTTACCTGGGGCATCGTGATGGGACTGCAATGATGGTGCACAAGGACTCCTCGATACGACGAATTGAAGATCTGCGTGGAAAACGAATCGCCATTCCAAATCGCTTTTCCAACCAGCGACTGCTCATTTTCAAAGCGCTCAAGGACCGGGGAATTCCATTCAACGAGGTTGAGTTGCTCGAAATGCCTCCACCCGATATGCCTGCGGCGCTTTATTCCAAATCTGTGGATGCGATCACGGCTGGGGAGCCGTACATGGGGCAGACTGAGATGGATGGTTATGGAAGGGTCCTCTACCTGACGAAGGATGTCTGGCCGAACTTCATTTCCTGCGTCCTGGCGGTGAATGAGAACAGCATCAAGACCAACCGCGCGCAGGTGCAGATGCTTGTGGATGGAATTGCCCGGAGCGGAAAATGGCTGGACTCAAATTCCTCGAACCGAATGGAAGCGGCGACCTTTGTTGGAGAACTTTATTACAATCAAAGTCCGGAACTGATGAGGTTTGTGCTGAGCAAACCGCCGGACCGGGTGAAGTACACCAACCTGAAACCGTTACAAAAGGAGTTCGAGGAGATCGAAAGGCTTGGAAAGGATTCGGGAATTCTGACCGGGACCAGCGGATTTGCGGATTATGTGGATGATTCCTTCGTGCAGGAGGAATCAAGCATCCAGCCGCATGATTATGGAGCTTCAAAAATTTCAAAGTAATGAACCGGGCGAAGACTGACATGATCGGATTGCTGCTGCCTGCGGGTGTGGTGCTGCTTTTCTTAATTGCCTGGCATGTCGGTGTGAACATTTCCGGGAGTGATATTTTTCCGACGCCGGTCCAGGTGTTGAAAGGATTGATAGGGCTGGCGCAGGAAGGGAGGTTGTTCCGGTATGTGGTCGCATCGCTGTTCCGGGTGACCTGGGGATTCGGGTTGGCAATCCTGATTGGGGTGCCGCTGGGACTGCTGCTTGGGTGGTATGGAAGAGCATTCCAGGCGTTCAACCCAATGATCCAGATGATGCGCCCAATTTCGCCGATCGCCTGGATTCCGGTGGCGATCCTCTGGTTTGGAGTGGATGACACCGCGCCGGTTTTCCTGATTTTTCTCGCCAGTGTATTCCCGGTGACTGTTTCCGCCATGGCTGCGGTGCAGAACATGCAGCCTGTTTACATCCGGGCGGCACGAAATTTTGGATTAACGCGCACGCAACTGTTTCGCCGGGTCATTTTTCCAGCGACGTTGCCGCAAATTGTCACTGGTATTCGAATTGCGCTGGGAGTGGCATGGCTGGTTGTGGTGGCGGCTGAAATGATCGCTGTGAATTCGGGGTTGGGTTACCTGATCATTGATTCACGCAATGCGGGGAAGCGCTACGATCTTGTGGTGGCTGGAATGGTCATGATCGGGCTGATCGGGCTGGTGCTGGATATCCTGGTCCGCCTGCTTGAAAAATTTGATGAAGTGCGATGGGGTTATGCGAACCGGTGAAGCAATCGTAAAAGTTAACGACGTATGGATGACTTTCGAAGGGAAAGGGGAATCGATCCATGTGCTTGAGAAGGCCAGCTTCGAGGTGAAAGAGGGGGAGTTTGTTTGCATTGTGGGGCCGTCAGGGTGTGGAAAATCAACATTGCTCAATATCATCGCGGGATTCCTGACGCCAACAAAGGGGGAGGTGCTCGTGGAGGGGGAACCGGTGAATGGGCCGGACCCGCACCGGATTTTTGTTTTTCAGGAAAACGGTGTTTTTCCCTGGCTGACAGTGGAGGAGAATGTTCGATTTGGGCTGGACTCAAAAGAGCCTTCAGCACGGGCAGAAATTGTCCGGCATTACATCGAGATGGTGGGATTGACGGGGTTTGAGAAATCGTATCCACGCGAGCTTTCGGGAGGGATGAGGCAACGAGTGGAGATTGCCCGGGCACTGGCAGCTGACCCGCACATTATCTATATGGATGAGCCGTTTGGCGCGCTGGATTTCATCACACGGTTGAAGATGCGGGCGGACCTGGTGCAGATCTGGCAGCGTGAAAAAAAGACCATTCTGTTCGTGACACATGACATTGAAGAGGCGGTGCAGCTTTCAGACCGGGTGCTGGTGATGAGCCGCCGTCCGGCGACGGTGCAAAAGATCGTGCCGGTGGACCTGCCTCGCCCGCGAGACCTTGATTCGGCGGGGTACCTTGAGCGGCGGGACACCATTTTCAAAGCGATGGGAATGAGCGTCAAAATCGGGGAAGGGGCGGAGTTAGTGCCGCACTGAAGGGCTTTTTTTCAGGAGGAAAACCAGTCCGCAAAGAAGAGAGCAGAGGAGAATGGCAACTCCGGTTTCATAAATATTTGGAGAAAAGATCAGCACAAAATTTTTTCCCTTTACCAGGGCCGCAAAACTGGAGACGCAGAATGGCATCAGGAACAGGCGAAATGTGGGCCATTTACCGAGCTTCACTTTTCCGCCGGTGGTGGTGCTGATATAAAGGGCCGCACCGATGATGGCGCTTAAACCAAGCGAGGTCATCCAGATGCTGAGATTGGGATCAAAATAGCGGACGAGGACGACCAGATACCAGATCAGGTAACACCAAAGGACAAGCCTTCCGGTATTCAGATTTCGGAGGTAGCTGATCAGATTCATTCAGACAACTGGAAGGATTCTAATTTTTGGTGAAGGAATGTCGAGAATTGGAGAGGCTGGTTTGCGCAAGGCCCTGCCGAGTGCTAGTTTTCCTTAAGAAAAGGAGATTTCATGAAGGAACGAGTTGCAGGGGTGAAGGGAGTTTATAATCGACCGGGAAGTCGCGGGCATCGCAATGCAGAAGACAACGATCTGCGCAGCGGGCATGAGATGAGCGAGATCGATAATTCCGGGAACAAAATACGGGATGTGAAACGTACTGCCAAGGCACCCAAACGTTCAGAAAGCCGGGACCGGTTGACGATTGAAGGGGAAAAGCGAGTCAGGGGACAGGGCGAGAATCGTGATTCAAGTCGTGAACAGGCGAGAGGTCGAAGCGAATTCACAGGGTCATTGAACAAGCGAGTCAATCACTCCGGGGGAATGGTGCGGACGGGAACGACCGGAACGAAAAGCAAATGAGACAGCTACCGCCAGCCTGCGGGATGCAGGAATGGCGGCGGGTTGCTGGCGAGGGGGTTGAGAAGGAACTGGTTTTGCTCGACTGCTGATTTCCAGGCATGAATCAGAGCGAGTGTGGCGACCAGATCGAGTTGATGGTGTTCTGGAACAAATAATTCGAGATTTTTTTGGGCAAGCTGGAAAAGGGCGCAGGCTGGTTTAAGTCGATTTTTTTGCAAATGAACGAATGCCCCTGCAAGTTGGATGAGCCCCTTGTAAAAAAAATCGTCGGGTTGTTTCCGTTCTTTCAACCAAAGCGCTTCGAGGACTTCGTGGGCTTCGAAAAAGAGTTGCTGGTTAAAGCAGGCAAAGAACGCGTCGTAATGAGGATCAAACCGGGTATTCCTCGCGAGTAACAACAGGCCGGCAACTTTGCCATTTTTATCCCCCATGACAATCAAGACTCCATTGTGTGGCCGAAAAGAACAAGCGATTCCTTAAGCCATTTCATTAATGTCCAGCAGCGTCTTGCCGGGACTTTAGCCGACTGCCACAGCCCATGTGAGATGAGAGTGGCTTGCGGAGAGTTTCAGGCAGATGCGAGGGTTGTCGCCAGTGGAGGTTTTAACTGGATGGGCTGGGTTTTCAACTTCGTTGCTCCTTCGTCGCGCCTCGCATCCGGTTATTCCGGAATTTCGTGGATGGTTTGGAGAATTTTTTGGTCGATTTCCGAACCGGCTTTAGTTTTCAGCGCATAATTGATCTGCATCTGCATGACCGGTTTGAAGTCGGCGATTTCCAGAAGAACGGTTTTGCCATCGGGGGAGAGGGTTGCTTTGGTGATATCCACATTGTCACGTCCCCGTTTTTGAGGGTCCTTGACCGAATATTCAGCAGAGCCATACTCCCTGGTTCGGCGGTAGTTCCATTGTTTGCCTGAGTAGTTCTGGACATCCTCGGCTTCGGTTTTGTCCAACTCATCACTGAAGGTCAGGTGGATTCCTTTTTTGTTCACCTTCATTTTAACTACTGAATTGAGCGGTTTGCCGGTGTAGCGGACACGGTCCAGACCGGTGATGCGAGGGGCTTTTGTTTGCCAGCCCTGAAGGCCTGCGACGTAAAGCTGGCCATCTTTTGGATTAAAGCGGCCACGCATGGCAGAGGAGGAGAAGTTGACTGGAATTCGCACCACGCCACCTTGCATTTGTTCGCCAACCTTGTCTTTCAGGACGAGGTAGGCCGCGCATTGGCCGTAGGAGAGATGGATCAGTTCTCCCTGAAGAGGCCATTTTCCACCGGTGATCCAAACCTGCGCACCACCGGAATTATCAAATTCATTATGAGACATCCAGCAAAGTGGCTTGCTGTAATTTGGCAGCGGTGTCCGGTGCGCCAGATCTTCGACGCCGTAAAAACCGCCTTCATTTACCCAATTCAAAGGACAGGCGGGAACCCAGGTCCCTTCATTATCTCCCGTGGTGACCTGGCCCTTTGGGCTGACGCCAATTCCATTGGGGGCACGAAAGCCGGTCGCATAGACATCCAATTTTTTTCCATCCCTGGAAACCCGCAGGACTGTTCCCGCGTGGGCCGAGATGTCGCCGTTGCCGCCACCGCCACCGAACCCGCTGCCACCACTACGCACTGGGCCAGCCTTGGCAAAAAGGAAGTTCCCCTGTGGGTCGGTATGCAGATCAAAAACAAATTCATGAAAACCGGTTGAGGAGGTGACTTCATTATTAAAATTTTCGTAGAAATCGGCTTCGCCGTCGTTGTTTAAATCGTGGTAACGGGTGATTTCATCGCGACCGGAAGTGTAGATCACGTCATCGACAATTTTGAGGCCGAGCGTTTCATAGCCACCGGAGGCGAATCGCCGCCAGGTAAGTTTTTCCAGGGAATCATCAATGCCGGAAACGATCCAGACATCTCCATCCCAGGTTGAGAGGGCGGCCCGTTTACCATCCTTGAAGAAATCCAGCCCGCCAAAGCGGACGCGGCGTTTCCAGGGGTTTTCGGTGGGTGGAGTGAGTTGATCAATGGCGAACGGACCGTCAGAATTGCCAAGGACCCCTTGAGTGACGACCGGGTCAGGCCAGCGGGCAGGGCCACCTTTTTTAAATTCGGGCATTTGCGGTTTCACGGAGGTGAAGGCGCCCAGTTTTTCAGCATTGTCCGCAGGCAGCAGCACCAGATTGAAGGTGGATTTGCCTGAACCTTTGGGAAGTTTGAGCAGCAGGCGGTTATTTTCTCCGGAGAGGAGGCGGGCTTCTTTGGGAGCACCTGAGAGGGCAACAAAGAGAGTGCCTTTGGGTCCGGGAATTTTCGCAATCCCGTCCGTAATGGAAACTTCAGCAGTGCCGTCGCACACGGCCAGGGTGAGTTCTTTTTTGATGTCGCCGATATCGAAGCTGCGGATGAAAGCAACGCTGCCATCACGTTCCATTGCTGAAGGGGTTTCAATGATCTTCGTGCCGAGAACGGAATAGCTCAGAATGACATGATCTCCGGAAACGTAGAGACCGTGCCATGCCGCCCAATCGCGAGGCAAAGGGCCAAAAGGTTCATTACGGGGATCTTTGAAAGCGCCATCTGCATTGCTCCAGCCAGGAGTGACTTTGGTGGCCCATTGGAGGTCCCCTGCAACGGTGGGGAAACCACCGTGTGACCCGTCAAAGGCGACGCCGTGGGCGGTAATGTAGCCGCCCTGCCAACCGGCGGAGTAGCGAAGGAGGTCAGTGTCGAACGTCACATAACGATCATGGCCGAGCCGGATGGCAATCCCTTTGTAGGCGATATTTTTATCCGGCCAGGGGGCCCCGATGCAGGCTTTGGTGTAGGGAAAATCTGTTTGAAGCAGCGGGGAAATTTCACCGGCTGCGGAAATAGAGGCAACAAATCCCAAAGCAAAGGCGGTGGTCCTGAGCAATTTGCCCGGAAACTTAGTTAAAGAGAGCAATTTTAGCATGTGATTTCGTTAAGCAGTTCTTCTTGTTCAATCTGGAACAAGTAAAATCGATCAGGGACTTTGGACAGATGTTTCATGGAAAAAATTCATTCAAGTATCCAGGATGGCGGAGATGGCCCATGAAAAGATTGCGTCCGGCCATGAGTGTGGCAACTTTCGTCCATATTTATGAATAAACCAAAAATTGTTGCCTACCTCAAACCGAGCTGCGGATGGAGCCAGGGTGTCCGCGCGATTATGCGGAAGTATGATCTGCCTTATGAAGACCGGGATATCATTAATGACCCGGCGCAACGGCAGGAAATGATCGAGAAGAGTGGACAGATGCTCAGCCCGTGCGTTGAGATCAACGGAAAGATGCTGCCTGATATCAGTGGTGAGGAAGTGGAAGCTTACCTCCTGGCAAACCAATTGGTAACGCCGAACGCCCGCCCAGCGGATGCGCCCACCAATGCCCCGTGCGCGAGCCATGAACCGGAATCCTCCTGGATGCCGTTCCGCCGTTAATTTTTTAATGTGAGAGGGGCGGGAGAATTTCCATCTCCCGCTTCTTTAGTTTGCTGAGGAAGAGCAGCCCCAGTGTGGAGGCGATGACCAGCCCTCCCAGCAGCCAGTAAATGGGTCGGTAGGCGGCCGGATTTGTGGCGTTCGGCCCAAGGCGGTGGACCCATTCTCCCATCAACCAATGGGCGAGGTTTCCGACAAACCCGCCGATGGTGATAAAGAATCCAAATACACGTCCTCGCACTTCGTTGGGGACGGATTCCATAAGGGCAGCTTCCACGGTGGGGTAACTTGCCATGAAGAAGAAGCCGTAACAGAACAGTCCGACTCCTGCCCATGACACAGGGAGATATGGGAAAGAGATGACCAGGATCGATGCGATGATCAGCACGATCATTGTCCATGTGTAGCGACCATGATCGCTCAGCTTTCCGAAAATAGGATTGCTCAATGCGGCGGCGAGGAAGATGGCGCTGATGGTTGCGCCGGTTGTCCGCAGATCGAGTGAGTGCGCCTGCTGAAGGTAGAGCGAACCAAGACTTCCCATGCTGCTGCCGGTAAAATCGCGAAGGCTGAATGCAAAACTTGCACTGATAAAGAGCAGCCATAAGGTGCCGGTCGGGAACATGGGCACCTTTACCATGGAAGGTTGATGATTGCCGGTTTCGGGCCGTTGATGCTCTTCCGCGAGCCATGCAAAAATAATGGCCATGAGAAGGCCGGCAATTCCAAGTTCCAGAACGGGCGCCCGCCAGCCGCTGATCGCCGCCCGCCAGCCTGCATAGAGCGGCCCGATAAAAAAACCAAGGCCAGCGCCGATCCCGACGAGCCCCAAAGCCTTGCCGGTCCCTTTCGGATACAATTGGGCAATGAGTGCAGTGGCCGCAGGATGATAAAAGCAGCCGCCAATACCGGAGATGGCCACACAAAGAATGGCCAGAGGGTAGCTGTTTGCCAGTGACAGTGCGATAAACCCGGCAGCGTTGAGGGCGAGCCCCCAGGCGAGGAGTTGCTTCCGGCTGTAACGGTCCGCAAGCACCCCCAGGAAGTAACTTGGCCCGAAATAGGCAAGCATCATCACGGTTACAAGCAGGGTGGCCTGATCGACACTTTCGAGGGCGAAATCTTTCTGAATTAGAAAGTAGGCAGGAAGCAGGACGACCTGATAAACGTGGGTGAACGCATGCAGGATGCCGACAAGCCATAGTGTGCGAGTACGGTGCGCGGCAGAATCAACGAGATTCATGGAAGCAATGCCAGTTGCCTGCCCCAGGGCAGGGTTGGCTCAAGCGATTTTGCGTGTGAGTTTAACGCCTTCGCGAAGCAGTTGCAGGGCATCCTTCATCGATTTTGCCTCTGCGTAAATCCGAAGAATCGGTTCAGTGCCGGAGCCACGAAGCATTAACCAGGACCCATCCTCGGAAACGTATTTGACGCCATCATAGGATTTGACTTCCTTCAAGGGGGACTTGATCAGTTTTGCGGGCGGATTATTTTTGCAAAATTCCATCAACGCTGCGCGTTTTTCCAGGGGGAAATGAGCATCAATGCGGGCGTATTCGTGAGGCCCGTAGCGTTTTGCAAGATCAGCGAGGAGTTTGACGAGCGGTTTGCGCTCTGTGGCCAGAAGTTCCAGCAACATGAGGCCTGAGAGAATGCCATCCCGTTCGGGGACATGGCCGGGATAACCGATCCCGCCGCTTTCCTCGAACCCGAGCAGGACGCCTCCCTTGATCATTTCGGCGCAGATATATTTAAAGCCGACCCCCGTTTCCACGAGATCCAACCCGTGCGCTTCGCAAATGCGATCCACCATGGAGGTTGTGGTGAGCGCTTTGACGACGCGTCCGGTGGCTCCGCGGTTGCGAATAAAATGTTCGAGCAAAAGGCAGATGATCTGGTGTGTGCTGAGGGCGTTGCCACGGCCATCCATCCCTCCGACTCGATCCGCGTCGCCGTCAGTGACAAGGCAAATATCGTGTGGATTTTTACGAAGATAGGCTGCGGATTTTTCGTAATTTTTTGAGATTGGCTCAGGATTGATGCCACCGAAATTAGGATCATGCTCCCCGTTCAAGGTGGTGACTTTGCAACTGGTCCCTTCAAGCAACGCATCGAAGCAACCCGCGCCGACGCCGTAAAGCGCCTCATGAGCAAAACGAGCTTTTGATTTTGCGATCAGGTCAAAATCAACCAGCTTTTTCAACGCCTTGAAATAAGGGGGAAGAATATCCTTCAGGAGAATTTTTTTCTCTTTTACCGCGAGTTCGAAAGTGATCTGGCGCGGGGGATTTTTATCAATCAACGCTTCAATGGCCTGGCAGATGGCCGGTTCTGCGGAACCTCCGTAATGAGCCTTAAGTTTAAAGCCGTTAAAGGAGGGTGGGTTATGACTTGCAGTGATCATGACTCCGCCAATGGCCTTTTGGGCTTTTACGGCGAAGGAGACTGCCGGGGTTGGCGTTGGACGCATGGTGAGTGTGACAATAAAACCATTTGCCGCAAGGATCTCAGCGGTGCGTTTGGCGAATTCCTGGGAGAGAAACCGGCGATCAAACCCGACGACCGCTTTTTTTTCGGTGCCTGCGACGGGATTGTTGTTCCAGTAATCAGCGGTGGCCTGGGCCACCCGTTCCACATTCCTGAAGGTAAAATCCTCTGCGATGACTGCGCGCCATCCATCCGTGCCGAATTTGATCTGGCTCATAAAGAAAATGTCAAAGCCGAGCGGAATCAGTTACGATCTTCCGCATTTTTTTGATCGCGGACTTTAGATTTCCATGGGCCAGAAGTCCAGTTCCGCTTACAAAGCAATCTGCTCCAGCCCGGGCGCATTCGGCAGCAGTCTGGTAATTGATTCCTCCATCCACCTCAATATGAAATTTCAACCCGCGTTTGCTCCGCCATTCAGCGACCTGCTGGATTTTGGGTATGGTTTCCTCAATAAACGGCTGCCCGCCAAAGCCTGGGTTGACCGTCATGATCAGGATGAGGTTCACCTTTTCAATGTAAGGCAGGATCGTATTGATGGAGGTGGGAGGGTTGATTGCCAGACCGACCGGTTTTCCAAGGGAGCGTATTTTCCAAAGCAAACCATCCACTGCCTGCCCAAGCTCCACATGAATGGTCATTCGGTCAGCCCCGGCCTTAACAAACGGTTCGAAAAGGATTTCCGGGCGCGAGCACATCAAATGAACATCGAACGGCAATTTGGTCACTTTTCGCACAGCGGAAACTGTCGCCGGGCCAAAGGAGATGTTCGGCACGAGATGTCCATCCATGATGTCCAGGTGGAGCCAGTCAGCCCCCGCACGGTCGATACGCGCTGCTTCTTTGGCGAATTTCCCAAAATCAGCTGCGAGCAGAGACGGTGCAATGATCATGGGGGGCGAGCCTATAGATTTTGGGGGGAGGGTCAAGGGAACGGAAAAGGGTAAAATGAAACGGCACAGGCTGGAAATCCAGCGTGTGCCGTCCCTGCAACGAACAGTGGTTAGAAATTAAATTCGACCTGGGCCCAAAATTTTTGTGTGTCAGGAAGCGTGCCTTTGCCATCGTGGTAGGCGTATTTCAGCATGGTCGTCCAGTTTTTCCCACAACTTTTGGAAATCATCGCATTCAACTCATTCCCGAAATCGACGCTGCCCTTGTCCGAGTCATACTTGTGCCACACGACTCGCAATGGCATCTGCCAGGGGAGGACCACCTGTCCATAGACATAGGCATCGCGCAGGCCATTGGGTGGTGTGGTGAGGAATGAATCAGCCCAGCCGTTAAAGGCATGGAGAGTTGCAAGAGGCGTCCGGAAACTGGCAAGTCCGCCTGCCGGTCCGTCATTGTCGTCACTGCCCAATAACTCATATCCAGCTCCAACTGAAAAAGGTTTCATGGTGGCTCCTGCTTCAATGTTGAAGTATTCGGCACTGTAATCCAAGAGACTGCTTCCGTAATCGGTTTGGAAGGCCAGCTCGGTTCTGTAGTTCACACTGATTTTTTCAGTTACCGGAGTCATTCCAGCAAAATATCCGCCGTAAGTGGCCGCTGAATTGGCGAACCCGGCAGCATTTTCCAGATCGAGCAGATAGGTATAGCCGACAAATTTGCCATATTTCCAGCCTGTATAGGCGGCATTGAAAAGATGGGAGTCCGATTTGAAATCGCGGTTTCCAGCGGGGAGACCTGAGACATCGCCAAAGACACGGTTTGCTTCCCACATGTATCCGTAAAAGAGGGAGACCCCAGCCAACGGTTTGCTTTCAGCAGTCACCGCATCGTAGGTTTGCATATTTTGCCGCCATCCCACATCGCCAATGAATCGATGGTTGTCGAGGGCGATCCGTTGACGGCCTCCCTTCAATGTCAGGAGGTTGGTGTAAGTGTAACTCACCCATGCCTGGTTGAGTTCGGTAGTCGCGGGATCTGCGATGGCAGGACGCCTCCCCTGGCCGTTTGAGCCTGCGGCGTTAAAATTATTTTTCGAACCGATAACGGTGACATTCTCTCCTTCCAGCATCCCTTGAAAGCCGTACAAGGGGGCGGTGGTATAACCAAAGCGTGTTCGAATTGTCGCCGCATTCGAATCATCGGTAATCCCTGCAGCGCCATCCTGGTCAACCGATTCATAACGCAGGCGTGCATTGAGATTAAATTTACCTTTGCTGAGGGCTTCAGGGATTTTGACATTAAAAAAGCTGCCAACGGGTCCAGGGGTCGGCGCCGGTGCCGCAACCGCGGGAGCATTGGTGGAGGCAACCTTTGGCGGGGCGGGCGGGGCAGGGGGTTGGCCGGTCCCGGGCAAATTAAATACTTGTGAGTAGGCAGTGGTGGTCATTGCGATGGCAATCGCACCTTGGATGAGATTGAAGTTTGGTCGGGTGGTGATCTCCATATTGTGAGTCATTGGCGGTTTGGTTTCTCTCCCTTGGAAGAGTGTTGTTGTCCCTTTGGTTTCCTCGCGGGCGAAAACCGTTTAGCAGCCTGGATGCCATGGACAGAAAAGAGCCTTTTCAGCCGTATTTTGTTATTCTTTTGCCTGTGGAAGCATTCAAAACGGTTCAGCGTGGCCAAGAATCGACAGTAAGGAATCGTAAGGGATTCCATTAGAAATGAATCAGGGACTTATACTATTGGCAGGGCTTGGCCGCTCCGGGCATTGTTGGCTGGAAGGTTAACAAAGGGATATATGAAAAAATTATTGATGGTATTATCAATCGCACTGGTCATGGTTGGCTGTGGCCAATCAACGGACAATTCCACATCATCCGGCACCACAAGCACGAACTCAACAACCAGCACGAATCAGTAAGGTCGATCCTGGATTCTTTGCCGGCCCGGTTTTGATCAAACCGGGCTTTTTTATTTGCCGTGGATTTCGACCAGTTCAGGTGATCTGGTGGTCCGAGGGCGTCGCAGCCACGCACCGAGATCACTTAATGCGGTGTAAACCACAGGAATGATCAGGAGCGTGAGAACAGTGCTTGAGATCATCCCGCCCACCACTGCCATTCCCATGGGACGGCGGCTTTCCGCTCCCGCGCCAAATCCAATTGCAATTGGAATAATACCGGCAATGGTCGAGAAAGCGGTCATCAGGATGGGGCGCAGACGAACGATCCCTGCCTGAAGCATCGCTTCATGGGCAGGAACACCCCTGGCCATTTCCTGATTGGCAAATTCAACCAGTAGAATCGAGTTTTTCGTGACCAGTCCAACCAGCAGGATCAGTCCAATCTGGCTAAAAAGGTTGATGTTCATGGCGGGAATGGTCGGAAGGATGCCTGCGTTGCTGAGGGTGCCGACCAGCCAGAGCAAACCAAACGCGCCCAGGCCGGCGAGCGGCACGGCGAGCATGACGGTAAATGGATGCAGGAGGCTTTCGAACTGCGCGGCCAGCACCATGTAAACAATAATCAGCGCCAAACCAAGGACCCACCACACTTCCTGCCCGGCTTCACGCAGGTCACGAGATTCACCCGCCCAGTCATAGAGAAAGCCGGGTGGCAAATCATCCTTTAACAACTCCTCGGCCCGCTGTATGGCAGTGCCCATGGGAATGCCTGCCAGACTTGCGGAAATGGTGGAACTTCGCAGGCGGTTGTAATGTTCAATGACATTGGGGGCAGCGCCAGCCTCTCGTGAAACCAGGTTGCTTAGCTGGATCAATTCGCCTGAGGCATTGCGAACATAAAGTTTATCGAGGTCCTGGGGGGTTGTTCTTGAAGCCCGGGCCAATTGCGCGATGACTTCGTATTCCTTCCCCTCCATTTTGATCCGGCTGAGTTCGAGTCCGCCGAACATAATTTGCAAGGTGCGGGAGACGTCCTCAATGGAAACGCCGAGAACGGCTGCGCGGTCGCGGTCAATATTGATCTGAAGCTCCGGTTTGTTGACTTCAAAAGAGGAGCGGACATTGAGGAACATGCCGGTGGCACGAAGTTTGTTAGCGAGCTTTGCAGAGTAATCATTGAGGAGATCGAGGTCCTGTCCCTGAATCACGATTTGAAATGGGGAGGAAAAACTGCGGCCAATTGCCTTCGGTATCTGAAGGATCGCGAGCGCTCCCTCGATATTGTTAAAATATTTGGCGCGAAGCCCATTTGGCCCGTTCACGATTTCCTGCACGGAGCGTTCACGATCATCCTTGAGGCGGATGAAGACGATCCCGCTGTTGGCTTGTCCCGGGCCGCTGAATCCAGGAGCCACGACAGCTCCGTAGGACTGGATTTCAGGGACAGTCGTTAGTATGGATTCCGCCTCCCTGACCATGCGGTCTGTGTATTCAGTCGTCGATCCTTCCGGAGCCACGATGAAGGCCAGCAGCCGCCCCTTGTCTTCCTCGGGGAGGAATTCACTGTCCAATCGTCCCATGAAAAAAACCATGATCGCGAGGCTTGCCACACCTGCGAGCAGGACAAAGGCACGGTGAGCGAGTGACCAACGCAAGGTCCGTTCATAAAAGCGAGTCACTCTTCCAAGCATCCGTTCAAAAAGCCTGATAATAAAATTGTGACGGGTTTCGTGGATTGGCTTAAGAATGCGCGCTGCCATCATGGGTGAGAGCGACAGGGCGACGAAAGCTGAGATGATCACCGAACCTGCAACGGCGACGGCAAATTCAACGAAAAGGCGGCCAGTGGTGCTCTTCTGAAATGCAAGCGGCAGGAACACTGCGACCAGCGCAATGGTGATTGCAATCACGGCAAAAGCGATTTCGTCCATCGCCTTGTAGGCAGCCTTGAGCGGAGTTTCACCCAATTCGATATGCCGGTAGATATTCTCCAGCACCACGATGGCATCATCCACAACGATTCCGATTGAGAGCACCAGGGCAAGCATTGTCAGGATGTTGATTGAGTAGCCAAGCGTCTGGAGCAGGGCAAAGGTGGCGATGATCGAGACGGGAATGGCGACTGCGGGAATGAGCGTGGAGCGCAGGTCGCGCAGGAACAAAAAGATGACGATTACCACAAGCGCGAATGCAATTGCCAGGGTGATCCAGACTTCCTGGATGGCATGCTCGACGTAAATCGATTCGTCATAATTAATAACCGTATTGATTCCAGGCGGGAGGCTTTGCTTGATCGCCTCAAGTTCCCTCTTGATCCCCTGGGCAACTTCAACGGTGTTGGCCTTTGATTGCTTGACAATACCGAGGAAAATACATGGTTTGCCATTGGTGCGAGCGCGGGTGCGTTCGTTTTCCACGCCAGTCTTTGCCTCGCCGACATCCCTTAGACGGACCACCTTGACGCCATCATTTCGCAACACCAGGTCGTTGAACTCGGTATCAGTCTTGAGTTCTCCGCGGGTCTGGATGGTCATTTCACGTTCGAGGTTTTCAACACGCCCGCTCGGCAATTCAACGTTCTGTTGACGAAGCGCACGCTGGACATCCAGGACCGTGATCTGGTGGGCTGCCATTTTTTCAGCGTCCAGCCAGAGGCGCATGGCAAACCGTTGCTCGCCACCAATGATGACGGAGGAAACGCCACGGACAGTTTGAAACCTGTTCTTGATCTGTTTCTCGGCAAGCGTGGTCAATTCAAGGGCGGAATAGCGATCACTGTTGACTCCCACCCAGATCACCGGATTGGCATCGGCATCCTGTTTGGCGACGATTGGTTCATCAATGGTTTCCGGCAGGTTCCCCCGGACGCGGGAGACACGGTCCCTGACATCCTGCGCGGCAAGGTCAATGTCCCGTGAAAGATCGAATTCAATAGTGATGTTGCTGACCTGCTCACGGCTCTGGCTGCTGAGTGTCTTGATTCCCTCAATGTTATTGATTGCTTCCTCGAGACGTTCGCTGACTTCTGTTTCAACGACCGCAGCATTGGCGCCTGGGTAAACGGTGGTGACGCTGACGATGGGGGGATCGATGTCCGGCAGCTCTCGAACGGGAAGGCGGGTAATGCTGATAATGCCAAAGAGCACCAGTGCAAGGCTCATCATTGACGCCAGCACCGGGCGGGAAATACTGATGCGTGGAAGGTTCATGAACGTTTGGCAGTATCGACAGGGGTGGTTTCCGGGCGGTTATTTGTCGGGGCGTCCGGAGGCACAACCCGCACAGGCTTGCCCGGAATGGCTTTTTGAACACCTTCAATGATCACGACTTCATTTTCCGTGACACCACTGACGATTTCGACCAACCCCGGCAGGCGAATGCCCAGGCCCACCTGCCGGATTTGCGCGTTTCCCTGAGCGTCCACAACGAAGACCATTGCCTTGTCGCGGTCGAGGACCTGCGCGAGCGAGGTTTCCGGGATCACCAATGAATTTTCCCGCACGGTCAAGGTAAGGTCGAGGTTAGCAAACATCCCTGGTTTGAGCAGGAATTCCTTATTGGGAATTTCTGCTTTTACCTGGGCGCTACGATTGGTGGGATTGACAAAAGGGGAGACAAAAAAGACCGTCCCGGAAAAAGTGCGGTCCTGAAAGGTGGCCACTTTTACATCGATTTTCTGCCCGACCTTAAGCTGGCTGACGAATCGTTCCGGAACATTGAACTCCACCTTCACAGGGTCCATGTCAATAATCCAGGTGAGGGTTGAATTTTTGGTGATGACCTGGCCGGGGCTGATGTTGCGTGCACTGACGATTCCGGAAAATGGGGCCAGAATGCGGGCATCCCTGAGTTGCCGTTTGTTAAGTTCCAGTGAAGCACGGCTGACAGCATAAACAGAAGCGGCCTGATCAAATTCCTGCTGGGAAATCAACTTGTCATTATACAACTGTTTGGCTCGATCATAATTCGCCTGGCTGAGCTTGAAATTGGCTTCACCCTCCTCAACGAGGGCGGCGAACTTTGATTCATCCAGCCGAACCAGCAGGTTCCCTTTTTCAACCCGCTGTCCTTCCTTGAAATTGATCTCCTCCACGATGCCATCGGTCTCCGATCTGAGTTCAACCATCTCATCTGCATTGATGGTGCCGACGAGGGAGAGGGTTTCTGCAACTGTCTGTCGTTTGGGGGTGGCCGCTATAACCTGTGGAGCAGGGGCCTGTCCCGCTCCGGGGCCGGCCTTTTTGCCACAGCCTGAGAAGACTCCGGAAATGAGAACCAATCCCGCCAAAATAAAAATGTGCTTCTGCATGCAACTAAACTCCGAATAAACCGTAAATGTCAGATTCCCTTGGATGAAAGATGCTGTTTATTTCAGGAAAAGCATCCCATGAGAAGCGGTTTTGTCTATTTCTTTTCAACAGATTGCGGGAAGGGCCGCTAATTCCCCCGGTCAGGACCAAGAATCCGAAAACTCTCGAACGATTTGGGAATGGATATGTCCAAAAAGCGGGTATATCCTTTTCCCTACGTTTCCAAATATGAAGGCTCCAACGCTGATTGGGTACTTGCTGGCGGGTATGATTGGTTTTGCTGCTCACTGGGGATGGACATCCCGCCGCCCCGCTGGCGCGGTTGTTCCACCCGCACCCTCCAATGCGACTGCCGCGAAGGCGTTTGGTCAAAAGCGTCCTCTGGCTACTCCACCAAAGCAGGTGGAATCAACGGTTCCTTCCGAAACCTCGGTCCTGGGTTTTGCGGAAGCAACGGATGAGTTCAACAGGTTGCTGGCGATCAGGCCTTTTTCCCAGAGGAACACTGAACTTTATCAATGGGTGAACCGACTTGATCCGAAGGACATTCCTGAACTCGTAAAATTAGTCGAATCAGTTAAGGGGCCTTTGCGTAAAGACCTCATTATTAACCCGATGTTGGGGCGATGGGCCAAGGTTGATCCCATTGGCGCAATGGATTATGCCCTGACCATTCAAAGTCCCGATTTGCAGGCACAGGCGCGGGTGGAGGTGATCAGGGAATGGCTCAACAGCGATCAGGCCGCTGTCATTGATTATATCAAGGCTTCTCCCAATGGACAATTCAAAACGATGGCCTTGCAGGTGTTGATCCCTCATATGACCAGGGAAAACCCTGAACTGGCGCTTGAATTTGCACGCACTGCCGGTTCTGGAAATCGCAATACCATTTATTATCCCCTCTTCACCACCTGGGCCCAGCATGACCCAATCGCGGCCGCCAACGCAGTTCTCCTCCATGTGAAGGGGAATGAGCGGGCAGGGATTCTCGATGGCATTTTATACAATTGGACAGAATCGGATGCCAAAGGCGCCCTGGCGTGGATTCGAACATTGCCTGATAAAACTGTTAAACGGCAGGCGATGGGACTTTATTTGAACCAGCTTAACCGGAACGATCCCGAAGGAGCCGCGGCGCTGTTGAACGAAGACATCAGTCCCCAAATGCGCAGCAGCATTGTGAATTCCATTGCCACACATTGGGCGACGATGGATCTGGAAGGGGCTTTGAATTGGGTAAAATCGATGCCCGATGGTCGGCTGAAGGATCATGCATTAAACGGGTTGGGTTATCAATGGGCACAAACTGATCCAAAAGCTGCAGCTGAATATTTCAGTTCTCTTTCCAAGCCTTCCGCGACCGGCTTCCTTCCGACTCTTGCGGGGCAGTGGGCAGCAATCGATCCGGATGCCGCCTTGGAATGGAGCCGCAGCTTGTCCGGAAATCAACAGAAACAGGCGCTGCAACAGGTGATCAGTGCGATAGCTATGAGGGATCCGGCCAAGGCTGCAATGCTCGCAAACCAGATGACTGGCCATATGAAAACTGACGTCATCGCCAATGTGGCTTCGGTCTGGGCGGAATCGGACCTGCAAGGCGCAATGAACTGGCTGAACGGGCTTGAGTCATCCACGACCAAGGCGGGGGCAATTCAACGCATGGGTTATGCTTTGGTCAGCAAAGATCCGGTGGCAGCAATGGAACTGGCTTATACTATTTCTTCAGGTCAGCAACGGGCAAATGTTCTTTCCAGCATGATGTCCCAATGGGGGAATGAAGACCTGGATTCGGCAATTGCGTATTTAAAGGAGGTGCCTGCAGGCCGGGAGCGGGAACAGATGTTCCAAAGCCTGAGTTATCAATGGGCGCAGTCAGATCCCACGGGGGCGTATAATCATGTGATGACACTCACGGAGAGGGAGCAGCAAAATCTGATTCCCAATATTTTTTCAAGCTGGGCAGGGGATAATCCTTCCGCGGCGATTGCCCAGGCGCAACAGATGCCTGAGGGTCCACTCATGACAACCGCGTTGGGTGCTGCCATCAGCACCTGGGCAGGCGCAGCTCCGGACCAGGCGGCAGCATTTGTTGCTTCTTTGAATGATGAAAACCTGCAAAGCATTTTTGTGCCGAGCGTCGTCAGCCAATGGGCAAATACGGATCCTGGTTTGGCCAAAGACTGGGTGATGCAATTCCCGGAAGGAAGCACAAAACTTCACGTCATGGAGACTCTTGCTTCTCAATGGGCCCAGCAAGACCCGGTGGCAACCGGCGAATGGTTGACCACTCTTCCAAACGGACAGGGCCGGGAGAAAGCAGTGGGAGCTTTCATTGATTCAATCACCTACAATCATCCCGAAACCGCCGCCCAATGGGCTGAGTCACTTGCGGATGAATCGGAACGGAACATGAGAATGGAAAATAGCGGCAGGCAATGGCTGAACGAGGACCCCGAAGCGGCGAGGGCCTGGATCAATAGCTCTTCACTGCCGTTGGAAACCAAGGAGCGGTTGCTTCAGGAAAACGCGAATAATCCCCAGTTTGGTGGAGGGGCCTATCACCCGTTCCCCCATTTCCGTTAAATTTCTGCGAGTTTGTCCCAGTTGATTCCGACGCGTTTAGGAGAAACTTCATGGGCGATCAGGTAGGCAGCTGAATCAATTCCCAAACGATCGATCATATCCATACTCAGCGTCAAAGGGCTGTGGCTGAGTTCTGCCCCCTCACACCTGGCGATGATCAACACCCGTTCCGATTCCTGTTGATCACCCCCCATTTCCTCAAAAGGTTCGCAAATCCAGTCAATCCGGGGATTTTCCCGTTTGAGACGATCAAACAGACGTTCGACAGCATTGAGTCCGCGGGTGGTCACATTTCGAGCATAGTTGTTTTAACTGACCGCGCATCCGGAATGCTTCTGAAATCGAGATCAGGGTTTATTGTAAATGCGGGGTGGTGTTGACGCCACAACGGGAACGCTCCTTACTTCCCGGAATGATTTGGGCTTTTAGCACCACGATTCTTTTTGCGATTTCCGCAGTTTCAGCGGGAAAAACCACCCGTGTTCTGGGCGGGATCGAGGCGAACTTCTGGAGAATCCTGATTGCCACGCTGTTTCTCGGCGGTTACGCGACCACACTTGGGCAGAGTTTTGCAGGAAACGGTCTGCCCCTCTTTTTTGTTAGCGGGGTGCTTGGCTTTGGTTTCGGGGACATCGCTCTTTACCTGGCTTTTCCGCTCCTCGGATCAAGATTGTCCATCCTGCTGGTGCATTGTCTGGCGGTGCCTTTTGCGACGCTGGTGGAGTGGCTCTGGCTTGGAACGCAATTGACCCTGCCGCAGGTTGCTTCAAGCGCGCTCATTCTGGTGGGAGTGGGAATTGCCCTCGCTCCTTCAGAACATTTACACCTCACCAGGGCCGGCCTGACTCGCGGAATCATTTACGGGGTACTGGCGGCTTTCGGACAGGGATTGGGTGCCGTGTTTAGCCGGAAAGCTTATTTTATCAGTTCCATTGGGGGTGAACACATTGATGGAATCACTGCTGCCTACCAACGGATTTGGGGAGGGGTGTTCGTCGCGCTCCTAAGCATATTTATCCTGAAACGAATGAACCTGATCATCTGGAACCAGGAACAGGTTGACGCGCGTCATGCCGAATGGCGGCGGCTTTGGCCATGGCTTTTGCTGAATGCCCTTGCGGGGCCGGGATTGGGTGTTGCGTTTTATCAGTGGGCACTGGCAACGACTCCTACAGGGATCGTGTTGCCGATCGTCGCTCTCACGCCTTTGGTCATTATTCCAATCGCCAGGATCATCAATAATGAAAGAGCTTCCCAGCGATCGATCATGGGGGGAATTATTGCTGTATTGGGTGTGATCGGGCTGACCCTCAGCAAATAAAAAAGGAGCGGCAATGCCGCTCCCTGAATGCGTTTACGGCTGGGTTAGGATAATTTCTTTTTGGCTTCTTCAGGAACGGTCACTTTGCTGTTTCCTGCTTCGCTGATTTCAACCGTTGTGGTGCGATCAATTTCACGGGTCTCGCCGTTCACTTCCATTGAACCTTTGACATGATATTCATACTTTGAAAGAACGCCGTCCTTGATCCAGAATTTTGCGCTACCTTTGGCGTTCTTCGGGGCTGGGGCATCAGGATTGTTTCGGCGGCCCATTGTCAGATAAGTTTTCACCCCTTCTTCACTCAATTCGCCGGAGTAAACCCCATCCGCCATTTTGATTTCCTTGGTTTTTTCAACCAGGTCTTTGGCTTCGATGGCGGGGGTTTTATAATTTTGCCACATCCGGCTCATGAAACGGCCACGATTGTCTCCACCTTCCATATCAGCGGCGTTCTGCCACCCTTCCTGTCCCTTGACAGCGAACTTTTCTCCTTTCATGACCACTTCGAAATTGGTATCGCCACGGGTCATCTTAACGTGGGTATAACCCTCTTTCTCGGTTTTTCCCTCTGTCGGTCCTGGCTGACGGTTATTTTGTCCGGCTGCGGACTGAACGCTCGTTTTCCAGCTGTAACTTCCCTTGTTCACAAGGGCGTCCGCGGCTGATTTTACACTCTCCTTCGGTTCAGCGGCGCAAAGGCTGGCTGTTATAAGACCGGTTAATGCCAATAAGACATGTATTTTCATGAGTATTTGCTACTGGGTTGTTTGATTACACCCTTCAGACGATCCTCAAAGGTGTACGGTTACAACTGTGCCCAGGAAGGAGCAGGAGCTGTAAACTCCGTTCGAACAAAGGTTAACGGATGCATGAAGGAGATACGCCAGGAATGGAGACATAGTGGGGGTGATTCAGGCCGTAATGTCTGAGTGTCTCCTAGTTTACCCCCGCTTAAATAAACGGGATCACCCACAATTGGAAACCCAAGCTGCCATAAATGCACCCGGATTTGATTGGTCCGACCAGTCAACGGCTGGGCTTCGACCAGTGAACTGCCATCACGGTTTTTTCTGATCACCCTGAATAATGTCCGGGCAGGCAGTCCGGCAATGGAGTCGACCTGTCGGCTGCCCAGTTCACCCGGTTCGGCGCTGATGGGAGCGTTGCACTCGAACTGCTCTTCTCCCGGGTGTCCCGCCACGCGGGCCAGATACCATTTGTGAATTTCGCCATTGGCAAACTGCGGTTGCAGGCGCGCAGCAAAATGGCGGGTGCGGGTTACCAGGGTTACACCGCTGGTGTTTGCATCCAGCCGATGAGCAGGATGTGGCTTTTGCGGGTAATACACCTCGTTCAGGATATATTGCAATGTGTTCCGATTGAATCGGCCACCCGGATGCATTGGCAATGGCGCAGGCTTGTTCAGGACGATCAGCGCTTCATCTTCATGCAGGACACGGATGTCAGGGTTGATGTCCGGCTCGACGATATTGGGCAATTTTTGGTAATACCGTTCACCTGCGCGAACCGGTTGCTTCTTTGTCACTGGTTCCTTTTGATGATTCACCAGCAGCTGCGCCTCGCACAGCTCTTCCCAATCCTGTGACGGAACATGTGGCAGAATCGCGCCTAAAAATTCGATCAGACTTTTCCCATCGCAATGATGAGGGACCGTCAGAGGGCGAAAATTGTCATAAGGAACAGTTCCGGGCAGCGGTGTTGTCACGCGCTGGATTGCTTCATGCCGTGCTTCCAGATTAAAAGCAAGCTGTTGCTCGCTCGTTTTGAAGCAGTAAGGGCATGATTTTCCCGCCACATATCGTTCATCCTGCTGTTCTGCTTCGGAAAGAGGGGTCAGGCATTGAAAACATTGTGCTGATTCTGTCTCGTGCAGGGAAGGATCAACTCCCACCCGCTGATCAAAAACAAAGCATTCCCCATCGTAATGAGCGCCTCCGCACTCCTCGAAATATTTAAGGATCCCTCCTTCAAGTTGAAAAATATTCCGGAACCCTTCCCGCTCCATAAACGGCCCTGCTTTTTCGCACCGTATCCCGCCCGTGCAAAACATCACAATGGGCTGCTCTTTCATGGATTCAGGCAGCTTCCTGACCGCGCTGGGAAATTGCCGAAAATTGCTGATCCCCAACGGCAGCGCCCCCTTGAACGTACCGAGCTTCACCTCATAATCGTTCCTGGTGTCCAGCAAAGTTACCGGCTTTCCTGAATCAAGCCATTCCTTCAAGGTGCTGGCGGAAAGTTTCGGTGAGGTGCGTCGCCCCGGCTCAATTCCTTCAACACCAAAAGCAATGATCTCTTTCTTGATTCGGACCAGCATCCGATTAAACGGTTGATGATCACTTACACTCGACTTGACTTCGAGCGCTTCAAGCCCCGGCACCGCTCGTAAAAGCGTCAAAAGTGAATCAACCTTTTCAGGAGGGCCCGCGACAAACAGGTTGATTCCCTCCGTGCTGATCAAAATGGTCCCCTTCAAACTCCACTCCTTGCAGCAGGTCAGCAATTTTGTGCGCAACAATTTTAAATCTGTCAGCGTCGCAAATTTATAAGCTGAGATATTTTGAATCTTCTTCATCCAATCGATCAGGCAGCGAAAAATATCACCAGCTTAAATCGGGTCAATGGATGAAGTGGCCACTGCGATGGATTGACACTTCGGCGGCGGGCGAATTACTGCGGCGTTCCTTCGACATTGACCTTCATCACGGCCATGACGATGAAAACGATGATGACCAGGGCCAGGACAATACCAACCCCGATGAAGATTAGATTGATCTTGTTGCTCTTCTTGGCGAAGGGAGAATTTTTGTCGAACTTGACGGTGGCGGTTTGCTCCAATGCCGTTTTGGAAACCCCGCGGGGGAGTTGACGCGTTTGATCCAGCGGTTTCTTTTGCGAAGAGGTAGTGGTGGTGCCACCACTGCCAGAGGGAGCGCCGTCAGCTTCCAGCCGCATCTCCAGTTGGCCCAAACGAAGAATCTGCCCCGGCTTCAAAACCGCTTCAGAGATTTTTTCCCCGTTGATGAATGTGCCATTCGTCGAATTCAGGTCCTTCACCAGGACATCGTTCCCTTTCAAAATCAACTCGCAATGATGACTGGAAACTGAACCTTCCGGAATGTGAAATGTGTTGTCATCGACCCTGCCCACAGTCGTTCTCTCCACCTTCAATTCGTAGGTGCGTCCCGTAAATCCTTCGCTCAATACGACAAGTTTCGACATAGGTCGTTCGGTGTGAGGCATTATCGCGAGAAGGTCATTCAAGTCAACCCCGCTTTTCCCCATCATGGAAAACATCGCTGATTTTGCTGCCCTGTTCTGATAACTTCTTTAGCTTCGAACGTCGCGGCGCAGCCCCCGGAGTCTCTCTGATTAACTTTTCTCGATCAACTGGCGGAATTCATCAAAAAGGACAGTCGAATCGTGCGGCCCCGGTGAAGCCTCAGGATGATACTGGACACAGTAAATCGGTTTGGTTTTATGACGCATTCCTTCCACCGTGTCGTCGTTCAGGTTGATCCGGTTCACCTCCACATCCGAGGGCAACGATTTCGGGTCCACCGCAAAACCGTGATTCTGCGAGGTGATTTCCACCTTGCCACTTTCAAGGTCCTTGACCGGTTGATTCGCCCCACGATGACCAAATTTCAGCTTGAAGGTTTTTCCGCCGAATGCCTGGCCCAAAATCTGATGGCCAAGGCAAATTCCAAACATCGGGACACCACTGTTCGCCAGTTCGCGAACATTCTTCACCGCGTAATCCAGCGCAGAAGGGTCCCCAGGGCCATTCGAAAGGAAAATGCCCGCGGGCTTGTGCTTCAGGACATCAGCCGCTGAAGCGGTCGCGGGAACGACCTGAACCTTGAAACCTTTTTGCCGAAGGCGGCGAAGAATATTGTACTTCATCCCAAAATCGTAAGCCACAATCGGAATGTCTGCTGGCCTGAGCGGTTCCCGAAAGCTCCGCGCATCCGCCGTGGAGGTCCCCGTCACCAGTTTAAAAGCGCCGCTTTGCTGATCCTTTTCATCCCAAAGAAACGGTTCGCGATGGGTGACCTCCTTCACATAATCCACACCCACCAGTCCCTGCCAGGTGCGAGCGCGTTCCACCGCTTCCGCATCACTAATCGGCTTGGTGGAAATGAACCCTTTCATCGCGCCGCGAACCCGCAACTTTTTAGTCAATGCGCGAGTGTCGATTCCCTGGATTCCGGGCAGATCATATTTTTTGAGATAATCCGCAAGGGAGAAATCAGAGCGCCAGTTGCTCACGATCGGGGAAAGTTCACGAATGACAAATCCCGAAACGTGCGGACGCCATGACTCGATATCCTGAAGGTTCACACCGTAATTGCCAATCAGCGGGTAGGTCATCGCAACAATCTGCCCCTTGTAGGAAGGATCGGTCAGGATCTCCTGGTAACCGGTCATCGAGGTGTTAAAGCATACCTCTCCGCAGGATTCGGTTTCAGCCCCGAACCCATCACCTCGAAACACAGACCCATCCTCAAGAGCAAGAATCGCATTCATCGTCACAATAGATGTACCACAGAGCCACAGAGAGAACAGGGAAGAAAGGAAATTTTTTCAACGAACCCCCGTTGCCCGAGAAGTGATACTTCAACGGGATATTAAAGACAGGGCAACACCTTCCGCTCCAGCCGCCCCGCCAGGTCGTAGTCAAAGGCAGTCACCACCCCTGCTTGCCCGTTCGGACTGAGCAAAATGCAGCTTAAAATGAATGCGACCAGCACTGGCATGCGTGTAATGAGTAAACATTTCAGATAATAGCAGCCATCTACGATTACCTTGGATAAGGCACACTTTTGAGTTTTACACCATGGTGTCCTAAAATCTTTGATGCAAATGACAAAAACTCTTTGGGTGAAGGATCGTCATCGGCGTACTGATCAAATCCCGCAAAAAGGGCGTAATCTCCTTTTTTCTGCTTGGAGAGTAAAACGTAATTGCCGCGGGTGTGAGGCGAAACTCCATTGGGGAGCTTCCAAGATAGGTATTTTCGAATCACGCTGCACTGCACGATTTTGCTCCCAAGCGAGTCGATCAATGCCGCCACTTTCGGAAGATCATCAATGTTCAGATTCAAAACTGGATTCAAAAAGCTCGCCCGTTCCAAGGCGAACGGCGTCTTTCCATCACCATCGTTGAAGCTCCAACAGTTCGGGGGAAAGTTCTCAATGTGATAGCGATTCGATTTCAAAAGTTTCTCCAAATCGTCGGCACTCCCCAAAAATTCGAAACTCCCCACTCCTTCTTGCAAATTGAACTGCTCGGAAATGGCTTGAAGCAGCGGTGCCACTTGAGATGTCACGGGGAAGATCATATAGCTGTGTTCACGGAAATCCCCCATGCGCGCAGTACTCGTTTTAACAGGCAAAGCTTGTCCTGCTGTCACCCCGGCTGTTTTCTCAAGAGCCTCAATGATTTGTGGATCTGGTTCGCGTTGGTCTTTTTCAACTGGTTCTGCGTACCGTTCCCAATAAGCCACCATTGATCTACCACTTGGAAGGCCGTTCCAACCATATGGAGGAATGTCTGTGTCTTCTGCAAGGTGCAAGAAGCGATGATTAAATATGCACGACCCGGACTTTGCCGCGTTAAACTCAGGGCGATCAAAAAATTTTGCACTCTCAACCCTGCACCATCCGTAAAAAGCAAAACGGGAAGATGGCAACACTTCCGCGACAGTTTGCAAGCTTTTGAAATCAGAAAAGTGGGTTTCAAGACAAAGACGTTCAGCCCCCGTTGAAAGCCGGTCGATTAATTGCAACAGCCTCTCGACTCCTTGAGCGCAATTTTCTGTACCCCAGCCTATAATTTCGTAATTTTTCATGGCGTCCCATCCAAAAAGTTTTGCAATTCCTGCTCTCCAAATAGGACTTGATTGTAATGCTTTTGCATCAGCACCTTGAGTTCTCTTCCCGCTTTCTCAAGACCTTGAGGAACTTTCGTGCTGAAGGAAATGATTCTTTCACCTATGGTTACTCCCTTCTCGGTTTGGGTTGCCTGAGAAAACGCCGTAGCTTGGCGTTGCAATTGTTCGATAAAGCCTTTCCATCCCGATGTGCCATAGAGATTCCAAGGAACGCCCTTGCTTTCGATCAACGTATTCACCTCTTTTCCTGGCAGTCGGACGACCATGTCCACCTTGAATTTGTCTATCAGCTTCGTTCCCGCTTGGGTTGCACGCATTACCTTGTCTTCCCAAACCACAATGTCCCCTCCGCTGGCCACGATCCGGTTTGCCAGGTCCCAAGCTCTTGCCGTGCCCCGCACAATTGTAGGCAGCGCTCGATTTGCAGCGGCAATCGCAGGGCCTCCCATTGTCATGATGGTAAGACCCATTTTACTGTTGCAAACGTTTGTAATAAATCGTTATGACCACTCGGATCGATTCTATTCACCGGGTCTGCATGGCAATAGAGATACTTATCAGCCTGTTGAAGAAACGGCATTTTCGAGCCGGCTGAGATT
>JANRLX010000099.1:0-54427 GCA_033762115.1 Verrucomicrobiota bacterium | reverse complement strand
GGCATTGCTTCCGCCCTGCCAAAAACCGAATGGGAACAACTTTGGCAATCCGAGAAGGCGCTCACGCCACAGGCAGAATTAACTTCAATCCTCGCTGCGCTTGGCCGTCCTGAGCCGGACCGTGACGAAGCGCTGGAGCGGATCACAGCCGTTCTCACTCACACCTCCGAAGCCTATCTTCGCCAGCAGGCGCTCCGACTGATCATGATCGCTCTCGGCGACTGGAATTTGCATAAACCGTTCACTGAAGTTTATACTGCCTACACCCTTGCTGAGCCACTCAAACGAGATCAACGGGAACTGTTACTTCCCATATTGAGAGCGGCTTACCCGGCACCTGATTCGGTTTCCAATTTCGAAATTTCCCGCCTTCTGGCCATGTTGATGGATGATTCACCGGAAACTGTTTCCAAAACGGTTCGCTTTTTTACCGATGAAGCAAACCCAACCACGGAATTTCATTATCTGGTTGTGCTCTCCCGGTTGCGTGGCGCATGGCCGGAAGGTGCAGTCGATCAGGTCGCCAACACGGTCCTGCGGCTCGATCACAAACTGGAAGGCAGGGAACAGCGCAGCAAACAGAATTGGGGGAAGCGTTTGAACGAAGTGATCCAAAAACTGAATGAACGTGAACCTGCCTTTGCCGCACGACTTGTAGCCGATCCCGCGTTCCCCACCGCAGGCCATTTGATTTTCACCGAAGCCCTGGAAGGGGAACCGCTCCGGCAAGCCGCAACCATTTATCTCAAGCAGGTAAAAGAAAATACTCAATTCCAATGGTCTCCCACTTTGGTCCGGTTGCTTGGCCTTCTCCCCTCCAGCGAAACATTTCCCCTTTTCACCAATCAGTGGGAAAATATGGGATTGCGTGAGTCGCTCGTTATCGAATTCCTGAAGGATCAACGGCCTGAATTGCGGTCATTCTATCTATGGGGACTTAACTCGCCCCGGCCTTCGATTGTTGCCGGTTCTCTGAATGCATTGCTGAAATTTCCCCCTCAAAGTGATCGTGAGACTCTCGCCGCACTGGCAAAACTGTTCCAACGTTCATTCGATGAGCCCCGTGCTGCGGCCATTCGCAAACAGGGGATCACCCTTCTCCGGCATTCCCTCGGGGAGAACCAATTCTGGTCCAGCTTTCAGATCGATGTCGAAATGGAAAAACGGATCGATACGGTCACCTCATCGACCAATGTCATTAAGAGTGAACTTCATTCCGTGCTCGTCCCCCTCCTCGAAGGCATCACCCGTGTCAATCCGGAAGCAGTGTCGCAATTGCAGGGAGTGAATTGGGAGGAGTGGCGGAAACGGTTGAGCGCCATTTCCTGGGAGAGTGGAAATATCAAACGAGGGGAATCGGTTTTCCAAATGAGGGCATGTGCCACCTGCCACTCCGGGGCCGGTTCCCTGGGACCGGACCTTCGCGGGGCAGCAAAACGTTTTTCCCCTGAGGACCTTTTTGCAGCCATTGTTGTTCCGGAAAAGGATGTTGCCCCGCCATATCGCCCGATTGTTTATCAGACACGTTCCGGGCAACTCCATACAGGGATCATTTCTTTCAGCTCTGCCGATGGCGTGATCCTCCAGACCGGCCCCTCCATGAATGTCCGCCTGGATGATGCCGAGATCATCAGCTCGCAACCTGCTGAAGGTTCACTGATGCCCTCCGGTCTGCTGGATGGAGCGCAATCCCAGGAATTGGCCGATCTGTATGCCTACTTGAAAAGCTTGTGAGTCATCCCCTGTTTTTAAAACGAGTGTAAACTGTTCCATGGAAACGGAAGCAGGTCATCAGTTCACCACTAAATTGGGATTGGTCTGTATCACTCATGGCGAGGAAATTCGTTACCGGACAATCACTCGCTCTCGCTTCCTGGGCCTTGGGCCAATCCAGGCGGAGGAAGCCCTCCGTTCCATCTACAAGGACAATCTTCAAAAATTCCTCCAGGCGATCGATTACTGTCGGGCGAACCGGATTCACCTTTACCGACTGCTCTGCGGATTATTTCCGATGGTCGATTATCCGGCAGGTGCAAAAGTCTACGCTGAACTAAGCGAACACTTTCCAATAATTGGAAAAATTGCACGGAAACAGGGACTGCGGATCATCATGCATCCCGACCAGTACGTGGTCCTGAACTCCGAACGGCCTGCAGTCGTTAAGCAGAGCATCGGGATCATGCAGGAACATGCCCGCTTATTTGATTCATTCGGCCTGCCTCAAACCCCCTGGGCCGCATTCATTCTTCATGGCGGAAAAAGTGGAAGGGCTGAACAATTATGCGAAACAATCGCCGGGCTGCCTCCCAATATTCGAAAACGTCTCGTGCTGGAAAATGATGAGCACGCCTATTCCGCCGCCGAAATTCTGGAAATCTGCAAGCAATCCGAAATCCCAATGGTTTTTGATCCGCACCACCACGTCATTAAGGAAAAGCTTTCCAGCTACCGGGATGCCAGTGTCGCTTATTTTCTGGAAGCCGCCGCGGAGACCTGGCCAAAACGGGAATGGCAGATCGCTCATATTTCAAACGGCGCCACCCATTTTCTCGATCAAAAACATAGTGACCTGATCACAGATTTTCCCGAAGCCCTCTTCTCCGTGCCTTATGTGGAGATTGAGGCCAAGCACAAGGAGCATGCCTTGTCGGCTTTAAGGCTCAGGTACCCGCAACTGGGTTAACAGTGGCCCGGCTGGTGGCGCTGGCGAGACTACACTTTCTTGATCCATTGCCGCTCTTCCCAAACAGCCCGGAGCGAAGTCACATTGCGGGGATCTGCCACCTTTTTAAGTGCGGAGAGTATCTTTCCTTTCTTCAGGTTATGATACGCTTCGCTCATATTTACCGCCACAAACTGCATCACGCTTGGATCACGGTAACAATCGATCATGCAGCGGGTGCAGCCATCCTTGACCAGCTTGCTCTCATCAAAATCGTAAATGCTGCACATCGGCTTTTCCCAGAAATGGCAGCGGTAAAGGTTAAGGTTCCAGTCGAGGTAAAAATATTTGTGCCCCCCCAGGCAGCCAAAGGTTTCCTTGGCTCCTTTGAGGTGGCGTTGCATGTCATCCAGTGATTGGGAAGGATTCATCACTGGAAAACGGCCGCTCCCCTTCAATGATTTGATCCGGTCAAAAACCTCCACCAGCTCATCCCGCTTGTAATTCACCAGGGTGGATTCGCTGAAACTCAGGTAACTTGAATTCAGGGTGGTCAATGGATAACTGAATGTACAGTTCGTAAAACCAAGTTCCTCAAGAAAGTCCGGGAGTTTGTGGTAATCCTCAATCAGCTTGCTCGCGGTGATGCTTGCCGTGGTGGCAATCCCCAGTTTTGTCAGGACTTCATTGGCATGCTTGATTTTGCGGCAGACATCCGGCAACCCCCGGTTTTTCTCATGGCTCGCCACATCATGCGCATCGATTGACATGATCACGCTGCTCAGGCCGTCGCTGGCGAGCTCACGCATATTCTTTTCAGTCCACAGCGAGCCATTGGTGCAGATCATTGGATTGATCCCCCGTTCAGCGGCATAACGCACCATTCCGCGAAGGTCCTTGTGGATTAGCGGTTCACCCCCCACAAACAAAAGATATCCGATGTGGTTTTTCACACAGATATCAATCACCTCCTTCGCCTCCTTGAGAGTCACGCTACGGCGCTGTTTGGGATCGAATTTATCCACCGCGAAACCGCAGAAATCGCACTTGGCGTTGCAAAGGTTCGTGATGGCAAATTGCAGGTAACCGGGACCGCCATGGTTCAGCACTTCTTTCAGCAATTGAAAAGATCCCTTGCGCGGTTTGACCACAGGGGGAAGCGGTTCAATCGCTTTTGCAGGCTGCTCGGCAAAGACACTATCAGTAACCATAACAGCTACGCTACGGTCAACGGCAGCCCCTGACGAGAGCAAAAACGAGCTGATCAATCGTGTATGATCATCACATAACAACTCCCCTGCTTTTGCGATTCATGACCTTAAGATGAATTGGGATGATTCACCATTTCCCACTTGTTCCCACTTTCGACCATCCCGTGATTTTCAACTTTTACGTTAATCTTTGGGCTTTCATTGGACTGCTTGAGAATCACAAACGGGCTTGCCATTTTTGCCCATTTGGTTTACTTCTAAGGATAAGGTGTGTTCACAACACGCAAATGATTGATTAGATATTGCATGGATAAACTTCAACCGGTGAGGGCGTCTTGAGTCGTCCTTTCGTTCCTCGTTCTCCTTCGAATACCCCATTTGTCCGAATCAATGGGAAAATCCGTGCCCGCGAGGTGCGTGTCATTGGCGATGAAGGGGAGCAGCTTGGTATTTTATCGCTGGGTGATGCAATCAATCTGGCTCGCAACAAAGGTGTCGATCTGGTGGAGATCGCTCCCAATGCCACCCCCCCAGTCTGTCGCCTTGTTGATTTCGGAAAATTCCGCTACGAACAGGCGAAAAAGGAAAAGGAAGCCAAGAAGCATCAGCACGCCAACAAGGTCAAGGAAATCCAGTTAAGTCCTCAAATCGATCCACACGATTTCTCCACCAAGTTGACCCATGCCATCGATTTTTTGTGCGAGGACATGAAGGTCAAGGTCACCTTGCGCTTCCGTGGGCGTGAAATGGCCCACCAGGAGTACGGTTTTGAAAAAATTCATACTTTCATCAAGGATGTAGCGGCTTGGGGACATCCTGATTCCCCGCCAAAATTGATCGGCAAAGGCATCACCTTGATGTTAAGTCCTCATCCTCGCGCCAAACGGGCCAAACATCCTGATGAAGGGGGAGCTGCCGTTCGCAGGAAAGAGGAAGAGGAGCCTGGACCCAACCTGGCTCCGTCTGAAAAAGCAAAAAAGCCTCGGGTTGCAACGAATGCCACTGAGGAAGGAGCCGCCTTCGGCCAGAATCCCTTTGCTTCGGTAAATATCAAAGGTTGATCTGTCAGCTTGCTGGGTGACTAAAGGCCTTCAACAAGCCAATATTTCCCTGTCTTTCTCAGAGGCTTCCATTAAAAGCTAACCGTGCCCGATTTAATCGAGCAGGTTCGCACCTTCCTGTCCGACGCCGGGATTCGCTCCACCTCCCTAATGGTGGCAGTTTCCGGTGGCGCGGATTCCATCGCCCTGCTCCACCTTCTCCACAACGTTTCAGGTGAGTTCGACCTGCAGCTGAGGGTTGCGCATTATAATCACAACCTTCGGGGGCATTCCAGTGATCAGGATGAAGATTTCGTCCATGACGTTGCCAAATCCCTTTCCCTTCCTTTTTTCCTCGGATTCGGTGAGGTGAGTGCCTTTGCTGAACGGGAAGGTCTTTCCATCGAAATGGCGGCGCGGGAGATGCGGCATCAATTTTTTACAAAAACCGCCCGCGCCCAACAAATCCGTTACATCGCCCTGGCCCATCATGGGGATGACCAGGCAGAGCTGTTTTTACTTCGGCTCTTGCGTGGAACAGTCGGTGAAGGATTGGGTGGGATGGAGCCGATAACCCCTTCCTGGTGCGATCCGGAACTCTTTCTGATACGCCCTCTCTTGACCGCAGATCGGCGGCAAATCCTTTCCTATCTTGAACTTGGAAAATTTGAGTTCAGGGAAGACGAATCAAACCAGGAAACAAAATTTCTTCGCAATCGGATCAGGGGTGAGCTTTTGCCACTGTTGCAACAGGAATACCAGCCAGCTATTTTTTCAGTGCTGCGCCGGCAGATGGAGCATTTGAAAGCACAATCTGATTTTGTGCGGAATGCGGCCCTCGATTGGCTGAATCGACGCTCAACACCCTTCACAAACCTGCCCATAGCGTTGCAACGGGAGGTGTTTCACCTGAATTTATTGAAGCTGGAGCTTCAACCTTCATTCGAGTTGATTGAGTTCCTCAGGCTTCACCCCGAAGAAACCATCATTGCCGGGGAAGGAGTGGGCATTCGGTCTGCACCAGGGGGTGAGATTATCAAAATAGCTCCGGCAGTAGCTTTTCGAATGGAACAGCAACAGGTTCGATTGAACGAATCGCAGGAACTTCAGTTCCATGAACGACAGTTCAAATGGCGACAAATTCCAATCCAGCCTTTCAAAAGTGTCCCGGGAACCGAGTACTTTGATGCTGAGCAGGTCGGAGAGATAATCACGCTGCGTTTTTGGCAACCCGGAGATCAATTCCACCCGATCGGAAATCCAGCCTCCTCCAAGTTACAGGACTTGCTCACGAACCTGAAACTGAACACAGAGGAAAAACGAAACGTGCTGGTTGCAGTCACCGCTGACGGGCGAATTTTTTGGGCTGAACCATTAAGGATCAGTGAATTATTTAAAGTGACTTCAAGGACCCGTTCTTTGCTGGAGTGGCAATGGACAAGGCATGATCCTGATCATTAATTGCCAAAACGTCACATCGCTGACTTGTCAACTCTCCGGGATATCATAAGATTGGGCCATCTTGTCACGCTTTGCGTGCAAGGCATCGAATGATTCGTTCGTTTGTTTTTACCACTCAGGGACGGCTGCACAGCGAAAATATTGCGGCATTTCTAATGCCGACCCTCCTCGCGGACACCAATCTTTTTTTGTGGGTGGATCTCGAACAGCCCACTGCGGAAGAGGCAAAAATGGTGCTGGAGGATGTTTTTCACTTTCATCCCCTCTCCATTGAGGATTGCGTCATGGTCTCTCCCCATCCCAAAGTGGAGGAGTATCATCCCAAGGAGGAGGATCGGTTTGCCCAATATTTATTCATGGTGATCCATGCGGTGGATTACAGCCGCACTGATGGGGTTTTTGCCACCAGCGAATTGAATTTTTATCTGGGGAAAAACTTCCTCGTCACCTATCACGACGTTCCCATGCGCAGCATCCAGAACACGACTGATCGGTGTGTGCGGACTACCTTGACTGCCCGTGCCCCTGATCGAGTGGCTCATGTGTTGTTGGATTCCATCGTGGAAAACTACAAACCAGCACTCGACGAACTCTCGATTGAGATTGCCGAATTGGAAGATGAGGCGTTGCAGCATCCGGATAAAAAAACCTTGAACCGGATTTTACAAATCAAAAAGGAAGTGTTGCACCTCCGGCAGATCATGGGCCCGCAACGGGAGGTCCTGGCGCGTTTCGCCCGGGGAGAGTTCAAGCTGATCCGACCGCACATGGTTCCGTATTACCGCAATGTCTATGATGGTTTGTTTCAGATTGGTGAATTGGCGCAAAGCTACACCGATTCCTTGACTGGCATCCTGCAGGTTTACCTGAACATGTCCTCCAACCAGACCGGCGAAGTGGTCAAACTGCTGACGATGATCACTGTGATCACGACGCCCGCGATGATGATTGGTACCTGGTATGGGATGAATTTTCAGAACATGCCTGAATTGGGCTGGCGGTATGGTTACCTGATCTGTGTCCTGGTCACTCTTTTTTCCACCGGTGCCACTTACTGGTATTTCCGCCGCAAAGGCTGGCTCGGCAAATAACCAATGCCTCCGGGAAAATCCAGCTTTCTCGACAAGGTGCTCGGGCGAATAGGACGCCTGGATTCCAAGGGGCTGCAAACAGTCGTTGAACGGCTGGCGCGGGAACGCACATTCCTCGAAACAGTCTTTAACAGCATTGAAGATGGAATTCTGGTGCTCGATGAAAATGGGAAGATCCTTTACCTCAATCAGGCGGTGACCCGTTTACTTGGGCTTCAGCCCGGCGTGGAGGGTCAACTTGTCAGCCGCTACCTTCCGGAATTTCATTGGGAACAGATTGAACAGTTGGACGCCGCAGGAGGGACGCGCGTGCTCCGGCAGGAATTTGAAATTACCTATCCACGTCCCCGGTATCTGCATGTTTATGCCGCTCCGCTGGATGGAGAGCAATCCGGCACTTCCGGCGTGGCCCTGATTTTGCACGATGCCACTGAAGCGCGCCAAAAAACCTTTGAAGCCATCGAAAGTGAGCGTATCCAGGCACTGACATTGCTGGCCGCCAGCGTGGCGCATGAAATCGGCAATCCGCTCAATGCCCTCCATATTCATACTCAGCTGATCGAGCGTGAATTGAAGAAATTGCGGCAGGCATCTCTGGCGCTGCAAAAAGAGGCGGTATCAAAAGGGGAAGCAGTGGCTCCCGAAGTGGACCAGATCGACAGCGCTTCGGAAAAACTGGGAAATTTCATCGGCGTGGCCAAAGGGGAAATCTCCCGCCTGGATTATATCGTGACTCAATTTCTTCAGGCGATTCGCCCCACCACTCCCAAGCTGGCACCAGGTTCACTGAATCATGTAGTGACAGAAACTTTGGATTTGCTGCGTCCGGAAATGGAAAATCGCGGCCAGCAGATTATCGGAAAACTCGCCCGCAAACTACCGGAAATCCCGATGGACGCCGCCCAGCTGAAACAGGCATTGGTCAACATCATTAAAAATGCGATGCAGGCGATGACCAGGGGCGGGGAATTGACGGTGCAAACCGGGGCGGCAGTTGATGAGGTTTGGGTCAGCATTGCCGACACAGGTTCTGGAATTCCCCAGGAGCAACTGACGCGAATTTTCGAACCGTTTTTTACCACCAAGAAAAAAGGTTCAGGGCTGGGCCTGATGATTGTTCAGCGGATCATTCGGGAACATGGCGGGCGCATCGACCTGGATAGCCGCCCGGGAAAAGGAACCACATTTAAAATCTGGCTGCCGCTTCATGAACGCCCCATACGCCTGCTGGCCAGCGGTTTATCAACCCCGGAATCGGAGCCATAGCCAATGAGTCCATCGATCCTGATTGTAGATGATGAAAAGACCCAGCGAGAAGGGTTGAGAGCGGCATTGGAGGACCACTTTGATGTCTACCTTGCCGACTCAGCGGAGAGTGCCGCTGACCTTCTCGAAAGAGAAGCGTTCGATGTGTTGTTGACGGATTTCAAAATGGCCAGGGATGACGGGCTGAAATTAATTGCCCGCGCCAAATCATTGCCCAAACCACCCATCTGCATTCTCATGACTGCCTATGGTTCCGAGGATTTGGCGGTGGAGGCCATAAAAAGGGGGGCGGATGATTACATTCCCAAGGCCAAGATGCAGATTGAAGAACTCGAATTCCGCATCAATCGGGCGCTTCGGTCACAAAATCTTGAGCAGGAAAACGTCTCTTTAAGGCAGCAGCTGGACAAAAGTTTTTCGCTGGAGGGAATCATCGGCCAATCCGCAGTCATGCAGGAAGTGCTTGAGATTGTGCGGCAGGTGGCGCCCACCCAGGCGACCGTGTTGGTCCAGGGAGAAAGCGGCACGGGCAAGGAACTCATCGCCAAAGCCATTCATCAACTGAGTCCGCGGGCAAAGCAGGCGATGATCTCCGTGCATTGCGCTGCATTGCCGGACCATTTGTTGGAGAGCGAACTCTTCGGTCATGAAAAAGGAGCGTTCACAGGCGCCCATGAACGTAGGATCGGGCGGGTGGAAAAAGCCCATGGCGGCACCCTGTTCCTGGATGAAATCGGAGAGATTGATGCGACGATCCAGATCAAACTCCTGCGCTTCCTTGGTGAGCGCACCTTTGAGCGGATCGGTTCGAGCAAGACATTGTCCGCTGATGTCCGAATCATCACCGCCACCAATAAAAACCTCGCCCAGTTGGTCAAGGAGGGCAGTTTTCGGGAAGATCTTTTTTATCGTTTGAGCGTCGTGCCGATCACTTTGCCGCCATTGCGCGAACGGAGGGAGGATGTCCCTTTACTCGCGCAGGCTTTCCTGAAAGAGTTTGCGGCGAAAAATAATAAAAGTGTGAATGACTTCGAGGCAGCGGCCCTTGAAGCGATGATTGGATACCACTGGCCCGGCAACGTGCGTGAATTGCGCGCCGCGATCGAGCATGGAGTGGTTTTCAGCCGCAAAGACCGGATCACTTTAAAGGATTTGCCAGCCACCTTGAGGGGCACAGGTGATTTCACAGCCTCCGTTTCGACGGCTGCTGGAGCGCCGACGAATCCGATGACGGTCAAGCAGGCTGAAAAAGAACTGATCATTCGTGCATTGAAGGATTGCAATGGCAACAGGACCGAGGCGGCAGACAAGCTTGGCATGAGCCGTCGCACCCTGCATCGAAAGCTCCACACTTATCACTTGGAAGGGTTTTAATAATGCAGCCGTTTGGTCTCCAGGAGTGGATTCATAAGTTCGAAGAAGGTGAAGGGTCTCGTGCGATCAAAATTGCCGCGGCGATTCTTCTTTTTCTTGCGCTGGCGGTCTTCTGGAATGTTCGCGAATTTAAAAACTTCAACAATGCCGAGGCCATGGACAATGCCCAGCTGGCACGCAACATCGCGGAAGGCAAGGGGTTTACGACCCGCTTCATTCGCCCCTTAAGCATTTCAATATTGCAACGTCAACAGGGGGCCGATGCGCAGGTGCTCGAAAACCCGCATCCCGATCTCGCGAACCCTCCGGTCTATCCTCTTTTTATCGCCGGGCTGATGAAAATTCTTCCCTTTGAGTATGAGATCCCTTCGGGACAAAGTTTTCTCCGTTACCAACCTGAGTTATTGATTGCGGTCGCCAATCAATTGCTTTTTTTAGGGGTCGTTCTCTTCACTTTCAGGATTGCGCTTCGTCTGTTTGATTCGGGAGTGGCATGGACCTCTGCCATGGCTCTCACCGGCACTCAATTGCTCTGGGATTTCAGCACTTCCGGATTGCCCAGCTTCCTGCTGATGTTGCTATTGCTGGCGATTGTCTGGGGCATGATCGTCATAGAGCAGGCATCTCGTCCCGCTGAGCCGGGGGGGGATGAAACCACCGCTTCAAAACCAGCAGGGGCAGGCAAAATTCTAGGGCTGTCCGCATTTATCGGAATTCTTCTCGGGATCGGGGCATTGACCCGTTATTCGTTTGCCTTTCTCGCCATACCTGTCCTGCTGTTCATTGGTTTTACCGCAGGCACACGGAAAGGGGCAGCAGTGGCAATTGCAACTCTCCTGATGCTTGCCTGCATGGCTCCCTGGCTGGTCCGTAATTACCAGATCAGCGGCACTCTGTTCGGGATTTCAGGATATGCAGTTTTTGATCAAACCGTTGTTTTCCCCGCAAACCGGATGGAGCGATCCATGCCAGCCAGCCTGGATATTGAATTTAACAAGGTTGGTCCGAGTGAACTCATGAGAAAACTGTTGCTGAACAGCCATCAGATCATCACCAATGATCTTCCACGCGTCGGCGGCAACTGGCTGATTGCATTTTTCCTCGTCAGTCTGCTGGTGCCATTTCGCAATCCCAGCCTGGTGCGGCTAAAGGCCTTTCTGGGAGGCACTCTCTTATTGCTTTTGGTTGTGCAGGCGTTGGGTCGTACCTGGCACAGTTCGCCTGACTCCATCATCACCACTGAAAACCTGCTCATGCTGATGCTCCCATTCATGGCAATCTACGGGGTTGCGATGTTTTACATCCTCCTTGACCAGATCGCCTTTCCATTTGTGCAGTTAAGGACGTTGACAATCGCCGGTTTCATATTAGCCCTTTCACTGCCGCTTGTGATTACCTTCCTTCCTCCACGCGTATTTCCTGTCGCTTACCCCCCTTACTACCCGCCACATATTCAGCTGGTTTCAAGCTGGGTGGAGCCGGACGAGCTGATGATGAGTGACATGCCGTGGGGAGTGGCTTGGTACGGCCGGCGTGATTGTGTCTGGACCACGCTTGATACAGGCGCTTCACAACCCAGCGATTTCTTTGCCATTCATGATTATCAACGTCCCATTCACGGGCTGTATCTGACTCCGCTGACGATGGATGCAAAGCTGTTGAGCCAAATCATCAAGGGTCGGGAAGGCGCATGGAGCCGGTTTGTGCTGGATAGCATGCTCAAAACAAATGTTCCGACCGGTTTTCCACTAAAACACGCTCCGCGCGGTTTTTTGCCTGAACAGTTGTTTTTAAGTGACCGTCAAAGGTGGAACGAAAAGAAGTAACCAGTTGAAAATTCTTGAGTTAAGTTGATTTTATTATTTGACAAGGATGGGGGATATACTTAAAACGAACCCACTTTTCAATTAAGGTTGGGCGGAAACGTTTGAAATAGGATTATTTACGTATGAATAAAATTATCACGGCTGCTGGTTTGGTTGCTTTGGGGGCTGCAAGTTTGCAACCCGCCTCCGCACAAGGCATGGGTTCAACACAGACTACCAAACCATGGAGCGTGTCAGCCACTCTGCGCGGGTTTTACGACGACAACTATACCACTTCTCCAAAAGCCGTTCGTCGTGACAGTTTTGGGTTCGAAGTGGCTCCTTCAATTGGACTGAATATCTTTCGTGATCAGACCACCATTGGATTGAGCTATCTCTATTCGATGCGCTACTACGAAGACCGCAATGAAGACACCGCTGATCACAGCCACCAGTTTAACGGCAAATTGAGCCACGCGTTCACCCCGCGTTTCAAGTTCGATATTTCCGACTCCTTCGTGATCGCTCAGGAGCCGGCAATCATCGACCCTCAATTGTTGACCACTTTCCTCCGTTCTGACGGCGACAACGTCCGCAATAGCGTCAACGCCAATCTCAGCATCGGCCTGACTGAGCGCCTTGATACTGTGATCGGCTATGAAAACGCCTACTATGATTACGATCAGGAAGGTGCCGGAAGCCGCTCAGCGTTGCTGGATCGCGTCGAACATTTCGGCAAGATCGATCTGCGCGCTGAACTCGTTCCAACAACAATCGGCGTGCTCGGGTATCGCTTTGGTTTGACTGATTATAACAGCGATGATCCACTGAACCCCGTCGGCGCTCCTATCAGCCCGGACGTTCGTGACGCCACTTCACATTACGGTTATGTGGGTGTTGACCAGACGATCAATCCTCAGCTGACAGCTTCAGTTCGCGGTGGTGTTCGTTATACTGAGTATGATGACGCTGCTTCGATCATCGGTCTGGATGATGATGATATTTCTCCTTATGTTGACGCGAATGCCAACTGGACTTATCTCCCTGGCAGCTATGCGCAATTAGGCGTTCGGCATGATCGCCACACCACGGACGTGGGTATCATTGGCGCTTCCAACCCAATTGTTGATGCCACCGGCACAACCGTTTACGGTTCCGTCAATCATCGAATTACTGCAAAATTGATTGCAAGTCTGATTGGGCAGTGGCAGCATTCTGAGTTTGAAGGCGACGGCAGCGTTGCTGATGGTTTGGCTGATGATTACATCCTTGCTGGGGTAAACCTGAGCTACCAGATCAACCAGTTCCTGGCTGCGGAAACCGGCTACAACTATGATCGCCTCGATTCCGAGCTGCATCAGGTTGGCGTGGGCCGTAGTTTCACACGTAACCGCGTGTATGTCGGCATCAGGGCCAGTTACTAAGTAATTTAAGTTGAACTTTTAGTCGGGAGGCTGGAAACTAAAAATCTAGCCTCCCTTTTTTGTGTCATGGAAGCGTCGAAGTTGAATCAATTAAACGGTCAGACAGAGTCATCGTCTAAACTGCACTTTTTGGATTACTGGCGGATTATTCGTATCCGCAAGACGGTGATTTTGGCCGTTTTTCTTTTGGTCGTCATCACCACCACTGCGGTGACTTTTATTCTTCCTGAAACCTATATGAGCTCCACTCGTATTCAGGTGGAGAAAGACACCAGTAATATCGCCACCCTGCTCCAGATGCCGCAGGCCTCCGGCTATGATCCGTATTTCGTTAACACTGAATTTGAAAAGATCAAATCCACCAAAGTCCTGAACAAAGTCATTGAAGACCTCGGCCTTAATGAAGTGTGGTCAAAGCGTTATGGCACAGAAGGCAAACTCAAGACACATGAGTCTTACCAATTATTGAAAAAGCAAATTGATGTGCAACAGGCGCGTAACACCAGCTTGATCGATATTCGGGCTTACAGCGAAGACAAAAAAGAAGCGGCGGCAATAGCAAATCGAATCGCCCAGGTTTACCGCGAAACCCGCATGGAAAAGCAACTCGAATTTTCCCGCACCGGTATCGAAGCGCTCAAAAAGGAGTTTGATACCCAATCCGAAAAAGTAAAATCCGCCCAGGAGGAAGTCGATAAGCTGCGCAAGGAATTAAAAATTTCTGATGTGGGTGATGCCTATCTCCAGACGACGGTTGAATCGGAAACTGTCCGAAACATGGAACGCGACCGTATTCGCGCCCACCAGGATTTCGTCACCCTGAATACCCTTTATGAACAGCTCGTGGCATTAAATCCTGCCACGTTACGTCAGGCTATTCCGACTGCGTACCCTGATCCTGCTTTGGATCGTTTGTTGACTGATTACGCCAAAACAGAGCAACAGTATACGATCGCAAAAAATGATTACGGCCAGGAGCATCCCGAAGTCATTCGGCTGCTTTCTTTGCTGAGCAATATCAACAGTCAGATCGAGGGCCGTCTTGACGGTATCATGAAAGGGTTGTCCGCCCAGGTGACCGCACGCAAGGCCACCCTGGACATGCTGACCGAAAGCGTGGAGAACGCAAAAAAGGAGGACACCGAAATGACCGCCAAGTACCGTCCTTACTTCATTGCCAAGCGCGACCTGGAAACTCAGCAACGAATTCGCGAGAGTATTCACCTTCGTATTCTTCAGGAAACCGTCGATCAAAAAATTCCAAAATCCGGTGCTGTTGAAATTGTGATCCCTGCGGAGGAACCGACCAAACCTGTTCGCCCAAACATCGGGATGAACATAACACTGGGTGTGCTGGTCGGATTGATCATGGGCTTCGGTCTTGCCTTCTTCATCGAATATCTCGACACCAGCGTGAAAACAATTGACGATGTTGAACGCACTCTCGGCTCGCCTGTTCTCGGCGTCATTCCCCAGAATGTCGGCTCACTTATTGATGAGGGACCTGACAGCCCTCATGCGGAAGCTTACCGCGTCTTGCGGACAAACCTTCTGTTTTCGCGAAAAGACTCCACATGGAATACGATCACTGTGGTGTCCGGTGGCGCTGGTGAAGGAAAATCCACAACAATCTTTAATCTCGCCACTATTTTTGCACAGAATGGAGCCACGGTGTTGCTCGTCGATTCTGACCTTCGCCGCCCCAGCTTGCACAAGATTCTCAATGTGACCAACTCCATTGGTCTCACTAACTTCCTCCTCAAGCAGAATACTCTTGAGGAAGTGGTGCAGGTGTCTCCAATCCCCGGGTTGAGCTTCCTTCCCTCAGGCAAACTCCCCAGCAGTTCATTGGGTATTTTGAATTCCAACCAGATGAAGGAATTTATCCGTCAGGCCAAGGAACGTTTTGATTTCGTTTTCTTTGACTCGCCTCCGATCATGGGTGTCAGTGACGCGTCCGTGCTCGCCAGCGAAGTGGATATGGCCCTGTTGGTCATTCAATATCGCAAATATCCTCAGGTCATGACTATTCGCGCCAAACAGATGGTTGAAAAGGTCGGGGGTAATTTGATGGGGGTGGTCTTGAACAACATCAATATTTCACAGGATTCCTACTACTACTATTACAGCGGGTACTACTACGATTACTACTCCAAGCATGATGACGATGAATCCGGCAGTCCTGCGAAAAACGGAAAATCGAAGGAAACCAAAGTGGCTTCCGCAGAACGTGGCGGAGTTGACCTGAAGCAAAAATATTGATTGTTCTTAGCGGGAATTTCACAGTAATTCTTTAGACCAATGATTGAATCGAGGAAAATTGCGCTTTCGTGGGGCATGTTGATGGCGCTGGTGTGCGGCTTGTTGTTGACTGGAGTGGGTTGTCAAACCCCTGTTCCCACTCCGCAGGGCGAAACTCCCCGGCAAGGATCCAATCTCATCAACGTGGGTGATAAACTGGAGGTTACATTTACAGATACACCCCAGGAATTTTCCGGTGTCATCACAGTCCGCGAAGATGGAATGATCACTCTCCCGCTTAATCAAACCGTCAAGGCCGCTGGGCGCACCTGGGGAGATGTTCAAAAGGAAATCCACGGCCTCTATGTCCCTAAATTTTATCGTCGGATGACCGTCGTCATCGTTGCCGCTGATCGCTTCTACTTTGTAGGTGGCGAAGTCAAGCAACCCAGCCGTCAACCTTATACAACTGAAATGACCGTGCTGCGCGCCATTCAATCTGCGGGTGATTTTACTGATTTCGCGAATAAAAAAGCGGTTGAAGTGATCCGCACCAATGGAAAAAAGGATGTGGTCAACGCCCTTGCCGCCCAGCGCGATCCGTCATTGGACCTGCCAATTTATCCGGGCGATCAGATCATTGTAAATCGCCGCTGGTTTTAGCCGGAATGCTCCAGCTTAAAATCCTTTCAGGAAAAAGAGCTGGCGAGATTCACACCTTTTCAATCCTTCCGGCTTTTGTTGGCCGCTCTTCTTCAAGCACCCTCCGCATTGAGGAACCCGGCGTTTGGGATCAGCATCTCCAGATTTGCTTTAGTAATGAAAAAATTCAGTTTGCCACCCAGGAAGGGGCAACCACTCTGCAAAACGGGAACCCGGTACCTGTGGGAACCTTGCGCAACGGTGACCTTCTTGAAATAGGCTCCTGCAAACTCTCGATCTGGCTTAGTCCGCCACCTCAAAAAAAATTATTGCTTCGAGAGCTTGCCACATGGGGAGTTGTGTTCGGGGTCACTGCTTTGGAAATTTTCCTGATCCTTGCGCTTTCCCGTTAATTTCGGAAACCGCTTCATAAATCGCTTTTGTTTGCTCAACGCATTTCGCCCAGGAATGTTCCATTGCTGTCATGCGCGCTGCCGCGCCAATTTCGGCGGCAAATTCCGTTTTCTCATGAAGCTCTTGCAACACCAGGTGCCACTTTTCCGAGGATTCAATTGGAAGCACAAAACCATTAATCCGATTCTTGATCCATTCTGCCGCTCCAATGCCAGCGCCCACCAGCGTCGGTAACCCTGAGGCCATCGCTTCACTGACCACCATTCCGAAAGCGTCGTAAGAGGATGGGTAAATAAACAAATCTGCCGCGTGAAAAGCACGTTCAGGATTTGATAACGGTCCAGCCCAGAAAACCCGATCAGCGATACCAAGACTTTTTGCATGAGATCGATAAAACCGAGCATCCGAACGCGTCACCACAAGCAACCGGGCAGTCGGAAATGTTGCAAGCAGCGCAAACGTTTCATCCAACCCTTTGATTGCTTCCCCCATGAACAACCAGACTGGCCCGGACGTGGGAAGATTAAAAGCCAGTCGAGCCGCCGACCGTTCGTGCAGAGTGGGGGGATGAAAACGGGTTGAATCGACTCCATGATAAATCACCCTGGAGGTCTGCACGCTGTAATGAGTTTTTAGTTCCTCGGCGACGACTTTTGAAATGGCGATGATCGCTGCATTCTTATTTTTTTGGTAAAATGATTTCTCGGCTGGAACCACCAGCTTTGGAAAAAGACGATTTCGCAATGGCAGCCGATGACCTGACCTGTTGCTCCTCGCCGCATTGCAGATGTGCGCGGTGATCACTTCAGCGTGGGCACAGGTTAACCCCTGTGCATGCACCAGATCGAACTGAAGTTGTCTTAAGCGACGTGAGGAATTCGCGTAAAAAGTAAAAATCGAGCTGAGGGCATTCCATCGAATGGCTGAAATTTTTTCCCGCTTCACGGCTTCAGCCAATTCCGGGTCAAAGCGATTTGCGACTACCGTTACTTCATCTGCAAGAGAGAGCGCATTTGCCAATTCCACCACATAGCGGCCGTGGCCCACTCCCCGCAACGCATCATGGACCACCAGGGCGATTTTCATTGTTCCGGATGGTAATAAAGAAAACGTTTTTCCGGAGAGACCTTTGGCTGCATTGGGACTTGACTCGCAGACTGGCGGGTTAGCTTTTCCAATGTTCCCAGAAAAAACCAGGTCAATGCGCCGGTGGGAATCCCGAGAAACGGAGAGCCAATCGGAAAAATCACAATGGCGATGACGATACATCCCGCGCAGGCCAGGGCGATGCTGGCCAGAGGGGTGTCTTTGAGCTGGTTGAGGTCATTAAACAAGGCCTTTAGAATCGTCCAGAGCAGCCAGCAAAAGACAATCACACCGGGGATTCCCATCTCGATCATCAGGCAGCCCAGATCCCCATCAGCAGTTTTAAAATCTTTATAGCCGAGTTTGCCTGACAGAAAAAAAGGCACACTGTAGCCGCTTTTTCCGAGACCGTTCCCGAGAGGGTTTTCCTTGATCGATTGCCAACCGATCCAGGTTGGATAATAGAGACGGTCGGCGATTGTCTGAGTCTCGAGCAATGTCCCATATCGTTCCACCGCTTTGCCACCTGTTTTAGTAACCCCGAAATGAATCCCGAGAAAAATAATTGCCGGAAGCAGAACGAGCGTTTGTAACCGGCGTCTTTGCCAGGCGATTGTGGCAAAACCCACCCCCATCATGATCAAGGCGCTCCGAGCGCCCGAAAGGACGAGACCGTAGGAAATCGGAAGAATTGCCGCGACCAGCAATATTCTTTCCCTGGCCGATGATTCCTTGTCGGAAAGCAGGGCAACCGCAAAGATAATGACGTAAGCCATGACTCCGCCAAAAACACCAGAGGAGACAAACGTGGAGAAGCGGCGCAACTCGAGTTTCCCACTCTTGTCAGCATAATAAATTCCTTTGTAACGTTCCGCGATCTGTTTGTCCTTGATCACCATTTTCTGAACTTTTTCGGGAGTTTGCTGAATGCCATAAATTGCAGTCAGTACCCCCAGCAAAATCAGGACGTAAAAATAACCTTTCACCTGGGCAACGCTGTGAGTCAGGTGATACCCAAGACAGTAGATCAGGGAGGCAAAGCACCAGCCTCGTAACGCCGCCAGCGCAACAAGCAACGGCGGCGCGCCGGGAATAAAAAGATAAACGAAGCAAAGAACATAAAACAGCAGCAGTGCTTTTCCGATGGCGCTGCCGGGAAAGAACCGCTCTTCCGGCTCTTTGCGGGAATAGACAAGCAGCAATGCAAGTCCCAACAATGCATCAAATAAAAAAGTGATGGCGGGGTGCCGGATATGAATCTTGAGCCAGCCATGAAAAAATCCCACGCAAATCGCAGAGAGAACCACGCCATTGATGAGGGCGTTGCTCTGGAGAATCGCCTTGAAACGCGCGGTGATCGGGTGGCGCAACTCTGATGAAAATTCAGGATTCAGACTGACCCTCCAAATTTCGGGGGCGTTTGGAAAATGCCGCTGCACCCATTAAACCGATAATAATTGCCCATGCCGGTTCCACGGGTAATCGATAGCGCATTCCAGGTCCGGCCAGCGTCTGGATTCCCTGCCAAAGAAGCACCAGCAACAGGAGTGGCCAATAGCGGCGGAGCGCGTTGGAGAGAGAGGAAATGAAGGAGTGATTTCGAAAACTTCGAATTCCCAGCATGATGAGCAGCAGGAGGGGAATGCCTTTGACGTACCAAGCGGAAATCAGCGCGTTCAAAGTGGTGGAGGTAATTCTTACTGGCAGCAGCGCCATCCAGAACCGCACCCAACATAAACCGAGAAATTTTACCGGCTCACGAAACACGAAATCCTGGAACATTTTCATGAGCTGATCGTTGCGCGCGGCCTCATCGGGAAGCCCCTGGATTCGAGGATCAAAAATATCAATTGGCTGAGGACCTTCCACAGCCTTGCGATTGAACTCGGGCTCCAGACCTGGATGGTTAAAAAACCAGGCGTTCACTCCGGACTTCGTTGAAAATGGGATGAATCGATTCCAGTGAACATAGTTTCGGTAAGTCCAGGGGGCGCAGATTAAAATAAACGCAAGCAGGAGCATAAATGTCTGTTGAAGACGTTGGGAAAAAGAAGGGGAACTCCTGAAAAACATGAAACAAAGCGCCACCACGAGGAAGACAGTTGCTGTCGAACGTGCCAGTGCCATGACCCCGAGGGATACTCCTGTGACAAAAGCCAAACTGCGACTGATTTGAGTTCGTGAAAAAATCCAACAAAGAAATGCTGCTCCAGGCACAAGCAACGCTTCACTCATCATCGATAAGGAAAGCCAGATCAAGACGGGGTGAAAGGTAAAGAAAGCAGATGCGAAATTTGCGGCAAACGGGCCACCCCAATTTTCAGCGGCCCTGTAAACAAACCATAGTGCAAGGACCTGGAGGGTGATTTGTGAAAGATACACCGGCCATTGCGAGGCGCTTCCACAAATTCCGTAAAGAGCTGCGATAAACAACGGGTAACTGCACCCTGCGTACATGGCCGGTTCGCCCGGTGTGTTGATGATCCACACCGAGTCGAGGACAAAGCCGCGTCCTGCCAGGAGATTTCGGGCCATTTCATCATAGCAATGCTCATCGACGGTCAAAGGCTGGTAATCTGTTCGACGGGCGATGATTTCCACCCAGGTCAAGTGCCCGCTGTTTTTCGAGGCCGTTTCACGATCCAGAAAGAATTCTCGCTGATGTGGCAGCAGGAACAGTGCGATCAACCGGATTGCCGCGCAAAGAATCAACCAGACCAGGAGTGTCCTTTGAAATTTGCCTGAATTTCCGGTCAGGTTATTCATGCATCCAGAACGGTCTTCACCATTTTCCGGGCGAGCACCGGCCAATTGTACACGCCCTCTGCCCGTATTCTTGCTTTGGCTCCCAACTCACCGCGAAGCCAAGAATTTTCCACCAGTTGTTCCACTCCCTGGAGGAGAGAAGCGGCGGCAGGTTGCGTCAGTATCCCTGCATTGCCATCCTCCAGGTCGATCACATTCTCGCCAATGGCAGTCGCCACGCATGCGCGGCCCATGGCCATGTACTGTTTCAATTTCGTTTCTGACCGCGCTTCGCTATGGAACCCCGGTTCGAGCGTGTCCACACAAATATCCATTGCTGCGATGGCTGCAGGCACAAGGTCATCGGCAATGAATCCTGTAAATGTAAACTGGTCCGCCAATCCCATGGCATGAGCCCGTTGTTCCCAATCGCGAGCGGCTGGTCCATGGCCTACAATTAAAAAATGAACCGGATGTTTTGCTGAAAGTGCCGGGGCGATTTCCAGAATCGGCTCCCCGGCGATGCGTCCATCCCGTTTTCCCAGGTAGCCGAGGTAACCGATCATGATCTTGCCAGGTTTGCGAAAGTTTTCGCTTTGGGTAATTACACCAGGAAGGTTCGGATTGAAGCGGGCGCAATCAACTCCGACAGGCAAATACTCAGTCACTCGCGGCGCAGGACGCAAAGCCTTGCCGACACGGAGTTGCGTCTGGCTTACAGCAAAAAGATAACGACAGTGGCGAATATTTTCATAACGGTTTCGTTGCACAATATCCATCTGGGCTGGCGGTCGGGCTGACCAATCCGCAGGGGCATCCATCCAGTAAACGATAGAAGCCAGGGTTGCAGGCAAGCGGGCCACGCCGTCATTCCCGTATAAAACAAGGTCATGACCGCGAGGCCAGGCCACGTTCTTCAACCATCGTTCCAGGAAATAGCGCCAACGTGCTTCCGGCACGTTGTTGATTTCATGATGATAAATATCGAACCAAGGGGTGAGATGCCTGGAGAGTTCCCGCAACTGAAATGACGTGGATAAAATTTTGCTTTGTCCATGCAGGACCAGGAGTGAACGATGCCTCGTTTTCACATCACTTTCCTTCCGATGAGCAACAGGTGATCAGAAAATTGTTGCGGAAAGGCACGTGAAATCATGGAGGGAAAAGGGATTGCCAGACCTGGCATGCGGCCCCATTTGCCGAACTCAAGATCGAGATCTTCCAGTTGCAGTTCCTGCCCGATGCGCAGCAGGTCAACCGGAAGCAGCGCAGTGAGATGGGCTGGATAATGAACATCCTGGAAAGCATTGAATCGGCCTTTGACGATCAACGTGAGCAGGCTAAGAAAACTGAGTTGATTGGGTGTGGTTGCAATCAGCCAGCCACCGGGCTTGCAGAGATTCACCGCGTTTCTCATGAAAGCCCGTGGGTTCTCGAGATGTTCGATGGTTTCGATGGCGACCACAACATCTGCCTTGTTGCGAGGCAGTGATTCCCAAATGGCTTCATTCAAATTTTCCTGGATAAAGCGGGAGGAGGGAGGCAACGCCTGATAACGCACTGCATCCACCCCGGTGGAAACCGAGAACCGATTTTGAATAAGCTGAAGAAAAGCTCCATTTCCGCAACCAAGATCAATCAGGTGTCCGCCGGAAATTTTTCTTTGATCCATGGCCCGGAGGACCATTGAATACACATGAGAAGCAGTGGAACCTCCGCTCATGCGCGCGCGGGATTCGAGATCGAATTGGACCAGGGAACTCAATTGGAAGTGTACTCTTTCCAAAGACGTTCGAATAATGCCGGATCGGGCGGGCCGTCAAGGGTGACGAAACGATAGCGGGCGTGGTAACCCTTTTGCTGAGAAATCTCCCATTCACCCAGTTGCGAGGGTGCGAAGCAAAAAAATGGTTCGTCCGGGTGAACACGCATTGGTTGAGGATGTCGCAGGTTGGTGGGATGGTTCATCAACAGCACCCCGCGAATTCCGCCCTCCACTTCACCTGCAAGGTAACACCATCGACCACGACTTTCGTTGGCGACCAGCCGGTTGGTCTCCCCGGTCGAAGTGAGCAACTGAAGATGATTGGTGCCATTCCATTCACCGCGCCCGCGAAAACCAAGTCCACCATAATGATACTTGGGCAAGCGCAATGGGATTGCGGTCAGGCAGCGTTGAGTAATGGCAAGGTCCAGGACGAACATCTTTTCCTGCTGTCGTGGGACGGAAATGGTCCATTGCTCTGACAGGACGGCGGTGGGTTCAGGGGCAAGCAGATCGATATAGCGATGTTCAGCGACGAGCCCCGCGCCTGTTTGATCGTTCCAGGTTTTTTCCACACTAACAAACTCCACCTTCCCTTTTCCGGAACCCATATTCCAAAAGTCCGGCTTTCGTCCGTCGAATTCAGTGTTGGTCCATGCCGCCCAGACTCCATGATGATGAATATGATTGGTGGGAAAATCGTCCGTCACGGATTTCCCTTCGGGCGTGAAAAGGGGATGAATGTAACCGCCCCGCCTGTAAATTGGATTTATATTTTCCCTTGGAAGATCACCGGGTTCAGCCTGGTAAATCGCAATAATGCGATCACCTGTCTTAAAGTGATATTGCATGCCGATCCTGACCACGGACACAGAGGCAGTTTCACCGGCGCTAATTCCAAACGTGAAGAGCAGCGAAAGACACAGGAAGGAAAAACGGCGCATCACGCAGTTCTGGACTGACCGTGAAAAAGACGCAAGCGAGAACCCCGCGGCTTACTTGAATTGTTGCTGCAAATACTGCAATTGCTGATTGGTATTGGCCTGGGCTTTTTCCATGGCCACGAAACTATCGATCAGCCGTTGCCTGTTGGATTCGACCAGGCGCTCCAGATCGGCGATTTGCGTGTCGATATTGCCGGAATCTTCCGTCAGCGAATCCTGTTTCTCGATCAGAGTGCCTTCATCGCCGATGGTTTTGTCCAGGAAGTCAGCAAACTGTCTGGCAAGCCCGGAAGTGGAATTGGAGAACAACTCCTCGAGCGAGCCGAGATCATTACTGATCAGGTCATCCAGAAGTTCCTCATTTTCCAGCGCAATGGTGTTATCATCCCCGTTCGATTCAATCCCAATATCTGAAAGGTGATTGATGGAGCCGCTTAACCCGGAAAACACCTGAGTGACCATGGATCTTAACTTTGAAGCGAGATCGCTGGCTTCGGACTCGCTTGCCAAAATCCCGGCGGTCACTTTCCCTTTGGCATCAGTGGTGCTCGCGGTGTTTGTGTCGATGATGCTTTGAGCCTTGTTATACTCGGTGATGAAGGCGTTGATCGTCTCCTTGATCTTGGAAGTATCAGTTGAGACAGAGATCTGGGTGGTCCCTTCGTCCAGGGCGGTAATGGAAATTCCCGTCAGACCGGAACTCTCCTCTGTGATCGTGTTGCTTTGGCTGGTGAGAGTATCACCATCGTTGATTTTGTAGATGAGGTCTTTTCCTCGTTCCAGCGTGCCGGTTGTAAGACCGGAGGCAGCCAGGAAATTACCTGTGACATCCTCCAGCGCCACGCCGAGATCACCTGTCTGGTTGTTTGACAGGATCATTCGGTCATTCACTTTATCGTAGGAAGCAGTCACACCCGCTTCGGAGCGGTTGATCCGTTCGATCACATCCTCAAGGGAATTGGAAGTCGCATCAAAGGAAATGGAAACACCGTTGATCTTGAATTCACCAGCGCCGCTGCCCCCGTCATCAATCGCGGTGGCCAGGTTTGCATTGACCAGCGAAACAGTGGTCTTAAGCCCACCCAAAGCGCTGCTGCTCGTGACGGTATCAGTCCCGTTATTGCTTAATTTAAAAGCGCGAAGAAAGTTGCTGGTGTCGGCTGAGCTTCCCAAAATGATTGGTGAACCATCGTTGCTCAGGAGAGTTAATTGATCTGTCCCTGTATCGTAGGAGGCGGTGATATTTCCGCCCGAGGCGGCATTGATCTTGTTCAGGACATCCTGAATCGTCTCTGCGGTATCCACGGTAATAACCTGGTTATTGATCGTGAAAGTCCCGCCGGTGACGGCAGTGGAAAGCGGCGCATCGCTCAATAAAATTGCGGAAAGATCACCAGTGACGCTGAGAGGGTTGCTGGCGTTGGAACTTCCGAGTTGGCGGGCGGCAGTGGCAAGCTGGGTGACGTTGATGGAAAACGAGCCGAGCAACGCCCCGGCAGAGGCTGACAAGGTGGCGACATCCTCATCAGAACTGGAAGTGGTGCGACTTCCAAACAACTCCGGTTTTTGTAAATCTTCAATCCGGCTTTGCAGGAGGGAAAGCTGGGTTTTAATGCTGGTATAGGCATTATTCCGCTGCTGGATCAGGTTCTGTTCCTGCCGAAGTCGTTTCTGTGGAGTACGTTCCACATCAACCAACTGGTCAACCAAACTGCGCCAGTCGAAACCTGAGGCCAAGCCAGAGACTCCAAGATCCATACTTTCTCCAGGGAGTATCGGCAGGATTGAGGAAAAACTTCAGTGCTGAAGCGAGATTCTTCCATTCTCGACTGGGCTGAAGGTTTTAGGTTAAAGTGTATTGTGCAAAAAAAATGGCAGCGATTCTAAAGCGCCTCGAAAAAAGATTGCCGCACCTCGACGAACAGGAACGCCTGCTTTACGCAAGAAGCCTCGCCGCGACTCCCGACGAACGGTGGAAATTTCTCCGCTCCATGAACTTATACAAAATCTCCGAGAGGAAAAAATCCGGTTTCAAATAGCGGGAATATCTGCCGCCATCCTTCAGGGTGTTCCGGCCACGACCCTGGATACTGATATCTGGGTGGAATAACCGGAAACGAAGAATCTTCGGCTTCAACAAAGATGTGCTTGCGATGCAGCTCCGAAAACGACGCTGATCAGACTCTGTCCCGTACGGAGTTGACTCCCTGCCTGGCAGCGCAATGAGCGCAACAAAACATGGTTCCCGCTGCTTCAATCCCATGCCCGATAATTTTGCAGCCGCAATGCCCACACGTTGGTGCCAGAGTGTGAATGGCGCACTCGAAGCAGTCAAAATAATGGGAGATCCCGTTGAACACGATCTCAATCGCCTTGTCATACTCATTGCCGCAGCACTCACAGGAATGGCTGCCGCCATGTAAATGAGATGAGCCCTCTTCATTCTGAACCGGTTGGTTTTCCCGGTTCCCGCTCGGATGGTTCGAACTTTTCTGAATCATTATTTTTTAACTTAACTTGCTTCCTTGCGAAAATGGCATCAGGCAAAACCGTTTTTATTACTCAGGAACAATGAGGAGTGTATGGAAGTTCGTTATGGATTCTGTTTCAATGACTACATGGTACAGGCCAGGTTAACCAGCTTCTGTGTATTGTTTATCACCGCCCTCAATTTATACGCGGCGGCAATTCATCCCGCGGTTCTTTCACTCAACAGAGAGGATGTTTCACTTCATTTGTTTGCGGAAGCACCGGATATCGTGACGCCGGTGGGAATGGTGGTTGATTCACGAGGTCGTCTTTACGTCATTGAGTCTCACACCCATCAACGACCGGACAAGTATGCCGGTCCGGAATCGGATCGTGTCAAAATCTTTGAAGATCTGAACCGGGATGGACGCGCCGACCGAATCACGATTTTTGCCGAAGGATTTTATGCCGCGATGAACCTGGTGCTGACGCCGAAGGGAGAATTGCTGCTGGTGCATCGCAACGGCGTGATGTGGCTCCAGGACAACAATCAGGATGACAGGGCGGACAAGGTCACAGAGCTTTTGCGTCTGCAAACGGAGGAGCGATATCCGCACAACGGTTTGGGAGGAGCCATTCTTTCAGAAGATGGCTGGCTTTACGTGGGAATGGGGGAGAATCTCGGGCGAAGTTATACGTTGACCGGGAGCGATGGCAAAGAAATCCGTGGCGGTGGAGAAGGGGGCAATGTCTTTCGTTGTCGTGTGGATGGCAGCGGATTGGAACGGTATGCCACCGGATTTTGGAATCCGTTTGCCTTTGCCTTCGGCAAGAACGGCGAATTGTTCACAGTGGATAATGATCCTGATTCCCGCCCGCCCTGCCGCCTTTTGCATGTCATTCGCCATGGAGATTACGGCTATCAGTTCAGGTATGGCAGAAGCGGTCTACATCCGTTCGTTTCCTGGAATGGGGAGATTCCCGGGACATTGGGAATGGTGGCCGGCACAGGAGAAGCGCCATCCGGAATGTTGAATCTTAATCTGGCTGGATGGGGTGGAGAGGATTCGAATGCACTATTGGTGACCGGTTGGGGTGATAACACTTTGGAATTATTTAGACTGACCCAAAAAGGTGCCAGCTTCAGCTCGCAAAAAGTCATCCTGATACAGGGGGACAAATCGTTTCGACCGGTGGCAATTGCCACTCAGACGCGAGCATCAGCGACAGCGGATGCACCGATTTACATTACTGATTGGGCTGACCAGGAGTATTCAGTCCATAAAAAAGGACGCATCTGGTCATTGGGAAAAAATGGCAAAATTCCCGAAATTCAAAGTGAGCCGACCGCTGCGGCGATGACACTGACGCAGTTGCAGCATGATCCACAACGCTTCGGGTTTGATCGATTGCTCCTGCTGGCAACGAACATGGATGCCTTTATTTCAAGCGCGGCGATTCATGCATTGTCCGCACCGGAGCATCATCCTGATCTTCGCCGGGCTTTGAGCCATACCAATGATGCCATCCGACTTGCAGCTGTGCTTGCCTTGCGGCGGGGAGATTACAAGGAGCCTTCAACGATTGTCCTGGCATTGCTTACCGACCCATCAGTGACAGTTCGGCAAATGGCGCTGACCTGGGCCGCAGAAAAGCAACTGCCTGACCTTGAAGGTGACCTTGCGCGCGCATTGGAACTTCCACCCGTCACACCGGCTTTGTTCAAGGTTTATTTGGCGGCACGGGAACTCATGAAACCCCAAACTGAAGAGAAATCCGTCTGGGCACAGGGCAGCAGCGGCGATCAATTGCTTCTTGGGATTTTGAATGATTCACACGCTTCAATTGAATTGCAGCGGCTGGCCTTGCTTACGATTGAGGACATCGATTCCGACACCGTCCTTAAATCCCTGGAAAAGGCAGTGGGGTCAACGAACGAATCGTTGAAAATTGCGGCAGTGCGGGCCCTTGCATTCTCTAAAAATGAGAAGGCGGGCCGCCTGCTCTGGCAGGTGGCTTCGAATCAAACTGCAGGGCCTGGTTTGCGAGGCGATGCCATTGCCGGGCTGGCGCATTTTCCAAAGAGCACAGGCACCAATCTCTTTTCCCTGCTGGAGGAACGTGAACCAGTTGTTGCCACGGAGGCAGCGCGCACCGTCAGAACTTTGGCTCTTGCGGATGAGCAGTTCTTAAAAAAGCTGGAGCAATTCAAAAAAACAACGATGTTGAGACAAGCTGCTCTGGATCAATTACAGATGCTCATCACCCCCGCCGTGGCACATCAGCCAGGTGAAGATTCCCAATGGATGCGCGCAGCCCAACAGCAGGGGGATGCGGGCAGGGGCCGTCGGGTTTTCTTCAACCCCCTCACTTCCTGCTCAAAATGTCATTCTGTCGAAGGGCGAGGCGGTAAAATAGGACCGGACCTTTCCACGATTGGCCGTGGCAGTGATCGTGTGAAACTGGCGCATTCAATTCTTGAGCCTTCCAGGGACATCGGGCCGCTTTATGTGTCTCATCAAATCACCCTTAAGGATGGTGGGGAGTTGACTGGCCTGATTCTCAATCGCGGGAGTGAATATTTGGAAATGGAAACGGGGACTGGATCTGCTCAGCGGATCCCTGTCAAACAGATCGAACGGGAAAAGGCATCCGAATTTTCACTGATGCCCGCAGGTTTGGAAACCACCATGACACCGAATGATTTCAGCGATCTGATCAGCTATTTACTATCCTTGAGGTAAGCTCATACTGAAGTCATGGATGTGGCGCAAAGTGTGCAGAAAAAAATGCCTTTGTGGGTCCGGCTGGTTGTCGGGCGCAATCCTGGCCTGACGTTGATCCGGACGGCAATCTGGATACTCGCAAGCATTATCCTGTTCAAGTTCGTCCTGGTTCCCATTCGCGTGAAAGGGAACAGCATGCACCCGACTTACAGGGATGGACGCATCAATGTCATTAACAGATATTCTTACTATCGTGCAAAACCGAAACGAGGTGACGTGGTGGGAGTCACCTTGAGCGGAAACAATCTGCTGTTGCTCAAACGGATTGTGGGACTTCCTGGCGAAACGATTTCTGTTCGTGAAGGACGCTTTTTTATCAATGGAGAACTTCTGGAGGAACCGTACGCCAATGGATTGATTCCATGGACCTTTCGCGGAGGGGAAGTTCAATTGAAAGCGGATCAATACCTGGTCATTGGCGATAATCGGCCGCTCTCCTCCACTCATTTGAAGTTTGAAAACGAAATCCTGGGGAAAGTGCTGTTTTGAAAAAATTAGTTTATATTCTGATTTTTGCCGCAGCGTTTGTTGGTGGATATTTCGTCACCCAGTGGCTCTTCCCCGGTGCCGAGAAAATCATCAAGAGCCGGTTGGAAAAACTCGCTTCTGACCTATCCAACAATCCTGGCGAGGGAGGAATCAAAAAACTGGCAGCGGCCAATCGGATCACGAGCTATTTCACTTCGGATGTTCTGATCAATACGGAAGGTTTTGGCCGTGGGGAACCGATCCAGGGGCGGGAGGAAATGACCCAAATGTTTATGGCAGCCCGTGGAAACCTGCGCGGCACCGTAAAAATTTATGATGTAAAAATAGATGTGGCTCCGGATGGAAAAACTGCAACCAGCAATTTTGCCGCAATGGCCGAGTTGCAGGGACAAAGCGATCCCTTTGTCCAGGTGTTCCGTGTGCAATGGCGCAAAGAAGAAAAGCAATGGCTCATCCAACAGGTTGACCCCGTCCGGGAGATTCAGATCCTGACCCAGTAGCTTAAACCGCGGCCTAGAATGGGGAAGGGGGAGCGGTTGGATCCGGAAGCGGAGGAAAAGGCTGACCCTGGGCCTGGGAATTCCGTTCCTGGATTCTCATATCAATATATTGTCTGACTCCCACATCCGGGTCAGATGGAGCGGGAGTGGGTTGAACAACATCTCCATTGCCATCCATGACTGGCTGCGCTTCCTGTAGCCCGGGTCCGCGATTGCGGGAGGGAATCGTTCGCAAAGGACGTTCCAGAGGTTGGGTCGAGGCTCCATTGAGTGTATTGATATTTCCTCCGGGATTGTAACCCTGATTGTTCCCGCCCGGGAGTGGAATGCTGCCGCCGGGCCTGACGGGAGTGGGAATATTTGATCCGGGAGGACCGGGCCTGCCCCCTGGTCCTGCAACCGGAGCCATTTTGGCGACAGGAACACCATGAGTGGCAAAGCTTAAAAGAATTTCGCTACCGGTGTTCCGGATTTTCACCGTTTGTTTCTTTTCATCGATTTCGAGCACCTCCACCCCTTCCATTTGCTGACCTTCCGAGAGGGTCATATAGGGGTATTTATTGTTCGGATCTTTGCTGACCAGATAGGCTCGTTTCGTGCCGTAGGTGGAAATGCCGCTCAGCATATAATCCACTTTTGGCGGAGCAGGTTGTTCCGGAGGTTTATTGGTGGGTGGAGCTGGCGGTGGAGCAGGGGGTTTAAGCCCAAAAGGGTTGCGATCAATGATGGATTGGTAGGTGTCCCTGCTTTTCGACTCGACTGCCAGGCTCTGAAGGGCTGTGGTTGCAACACCACTTAGCAGCATTGCAAACAGGGCGCGCTGCCCGGCCTTCCAGATTTGACTGATCATAAATTTAGTTAACCACAAGCCACGGAAAGTTGCGAGTTATTTGGCCTGGCGCACCCGCTCCTTTTTCTCTTCCTTTTCGGCCTCCAGCGATTTTCGGTCCCGAACCAGCTGTTCCTGCAATTGCTGAATTTCAGTGTAATCCCCCTTTGCAGCAGCTTTTTCGACCTCTCCCTTCAGAAAAATTTCCCGTTCAGCAATCTTCGCGGCGTAAATTGAATCAATTTCCGCCAGTTGCTTTTTTTGTTCATCGGTCACTTTTGCGCTGGGGACCCCTTTGCCGAGTCGTTCCATCGCCAGTTCATAGGCTGATTTCATCATTCCAGCTTGGAGCAGGGATGGTTTGATGACAAATCGCAAATGAAGGCTTTCCCCTGAACCAAGGAAATTCCTTAGGGAACTGACTAATACCGCCCCTGAGCTGGATGAGGCAGATTGTTCGAAGTGAAGCGAATCAGAACATTAATTGTTGATGACAATGCCTGTTTTCGGAATGCGGCAGTCGAATTCCTGACCCGGTTTGAACAAATTTCGATTATTGCCGAAGCCGAGGACGGCCCGGCTGCCGTCCGTATGTCCGAGGAACTGACCCCGGAACTGGTGCTGATGGACATTAGCATCCCCCACCTGAACGGGTTGCAGGCCACGCGAAAAATCAAACAGCAGCAGAACGCCCCTAAAATTATTCTCCTGACGTTGCACAGCAGCGAAGCTTACCGGCTCGTGGCAAAGGATGTCGGCGCGGATCATTACGTATTGAAAACCGAACTGGCGAACAAGCTGGTCCCGGCAATCGACCAGCTATTTGGAATTTAAATATGAGAACAAACCATTCTTCAGGGATCGGACTGTCCCAGACCAATGCCTACAGAGCGCTTTGCTCCGGTGACAAAGCAGCCAGTGGCAAGTTTGTCCTCGTTGTCATTTTTGAACAGGGAGCGGGATTCGCAGTTAAGATAAACAGGAAAGGCAAGAATTATGACATTTCTGGAAGAATGTATTGAAACGAAAGACCGGATGACTGACAAAGCAACAGTTGCTCGCAATTTGTGGAGCTCGGACCTGCCACATGGCACTGCGGGGATACTCCTTGTTGAAGATGATCCGGCGATTTGCCGGTTATTGAAACGAGTTCTCGAAGCACTGGGTTACAATGTGACCATCGCACACAATGCTGACCACGCCCTCGAACTCTGGAAAAGCATACAGCCCAGCCTGCTCATTGCCGACATTGTCCTGCCGGGAGGCACCACTGGCATTCAGTTGGCCGAAAAGTTGAAACATTTTAATCCGGATTTGGAGGTTCTTTTTACCACCGGATACTCGATGGATACACTGTCTCCCCGCTTTCAACTTCCCAGCGGAAGCACTCTGCTGCAAAAGCCGTATAGTCCGGTCACATTAGCAAAAGCGGTTCACAAATCCCTGAACGGGCTTACGAACCAAATGCCTGGGGAGGCGGGGGGTGGTTAATTACGAGCCAGTAAAAGCCCAGTTGCTTGATAATTTCCCGGAACTGGCTGAAATCGACCGGTTTTTGAATATAGCTGTTCACTCCCAAATGATAACCTTCAATCAAATCCCGTTGTTCTTTTGATGAGGTCATCACAATGACGGGAATGGGTTTGGTCCGTGGATCACTTTTCAATGCTTTCAGGACTTCCAACCCGTCAACTTTTGGCAATTTTAAATCGAGCAGCACCACTTTCGGCGGGGAATTGAAATTGCGACCGGCAAAGGCCCCCCGGCAAAACAAAAAATCCAACGCTTCCTCCCCGTCACGTGCCACATGAATATGATTGGCAAGGTGATTTTTGCGAAGGGCAAGCATCGCCAGCTCCACATCATCGATATTGTCCTCGACCAGGAGGATTTCAATTGCTTCGCGCTGGGTCATGATTTTACTTCTTTCTGTTCAGGCGAAAGAGTGAAGAAAAATTTGGCTCCTTCACCTTCTACAGCTTCCGCCCAAATTCTACCACCATGTTTTCTGACGATTCGTTCCACCGTGGCCAATCCCACTCCGGTCCCCTCAAATTCCTCGGCCCGATGCAGCCGCGTGAATACCCCGAAAAGCTTATTCACATATTTCATATTGAAACCCACCCCGTTGTCCTGCACTGAAAAAATTGGAGGCTGCTGTGGATCGACGGTCATTAGGATGGTGGCGACCTGACGCGGACGGCTGTATTTTACAGAATTTGAAAGCAGGTTGGCGTAGATTTGCCTCACAAGCCCCGGATCGCATTCGATTATTGGCAGATGGTGGATAATCCATTGAATCTCACGTCCTTTTGCTTCCTGTTCCAGTTCTTCCCGCACTTCCTGGACGATGATATTTAAATCACATTTTGCTCTTTTCAGTTCCTGCCTTCCAAGTCGGGCCAGGTTTAATAAATCATCCACAAGTTGGCCCAGGTTGCTGGTGCTCTTCCCGATCCGGTTCAAATGTTGTAACGCTGCAGGCGGGATCTCTTTGGAAAAGTCCTCCTGCAAAATCTGGGTGTAGGCCTGGATGTGGCGGAGCGGCGCTCGAAGGTCGTGAGAAACTGAATACGCAAACGCTTCCAATTCACGGTTCGCTGCGGCGAGTTCCACAGTCCGGTCCAGTACTCTCTGTTCCAGATCAGCGCGGGCCAATCTCAGTTCTGTGATATCCATGCAACTTCCAATGTAACCCTCAAACGTCCCGTCAGGGTCGAAGCGTGGGACACCGTGCTCAAGAATCCATCGATAATCGCCATCATGCCGTCGTAGCCGGTACTCAATGGCAAAACTGGAGCGCCGCTGGAACGCTTCAGTGAGTTCCTCCTGGTACTTGGCCAGATCATCCGGATGAATAACCTTCATCCACCCACGCCCCCATTGCTCTGCGAGGCTGGAGCCGGTGAATTCAAGCCAGGCCCGATTAAAATAATCCCGTTCCTCCTGCAGCCCGGCGGTCCACACCATGATCGGAGCGGCATCGGCCATGGTGCGGAAGCGGGCTTCGCTTTCCCTCAGCGCCTGTTCCGCACGTGCGCTTTCTGTCACGTCAATTGTTACCCCGACCATGCGCACCGCCTTTCCCTGTGAATCGAAAATTGCCCGGCCGCGTGAACTCATGTAATGGATTGAGCCATCCAGCCAGACAATTCTGTATTGCACGTTGAGCGAGCGCCGTTCCTGGATTGCTGACTGGATCATCTGGTCCGTTAGTTGTCGTTCATCCGGATGGATCAGGTTCAGGAATGATTCGTAAGTCCCGGCGAACTCGCCGGGGCGCAGGCCAAAAAGCTTATGGGTGAACTCATCCCACTGAAGTTCCCCGGTTGCTATATTATAATCCCAGGTCCCGGTTCGGCTCGATTCCAGGGCCAGGTTCAACCTTTCATTATTACGGCGAATGGCGCTGTCCCGCGCCTGTATCTCCATGAGCATCGTATTCAGGCTTTCGGTCAGAAGGCCCAGTTCGTCATCCGTCACTTTCTGGGCTCTCAGGGAAAAATCGTGGCTGTCGGATACTGCCTTCGCCGTTTGTGCAAGGGAGATGACAGGGCCGGTAATGCCCCGTTGCAACCAGCTGGAAGTCAGGAACGCAACCACGATTGAACCGATCAGGACAGTCAATACCACCGCGGTGTACAAATTAAAGCGGTCCTTGAATGGGCGCATATCGGAAAACAAATATAAGCTGCCGGCGATTTCCTCATTTTGCCTGAGAGGTGTGACTGAATGAAACGTGCCTTTCGTGAATTTTTCCCTGGGAGGGCCGGGATGTGAAGGAAAGTCCGAAACCTTGGAACTGGCCGGGAAAAAAACGAACAGCCTTCCCGTACTGTCGTAAAGAGCGGCGCGGGTGATGTAAGCTTCCATTGCCAGGGGAGTCAATGTCCGTTGCCCAAGTTCCTGGTCCCTGTTGTTCAAGGCCAGGGCCCCGTTTGGCCCCATCAAACCGGCAACAGCCCTTACATAGTCCAGGAGATGACCACGGGCTGAGATATATTCATACGCCACAAAGGAAGTGGCCGTGCATGCAAGCACCACGCTGCACGTTAGCATGATGACCCACCGGACCTTCTGCTTGATCGATTCCTTTGGCTTCTTCATCCCTTGCCGTCCGGAGTCAGGTCACCCTCCCGAAATCAACGCATTGTGCGATGCAGGTATTCCAGGCTTTTGGATGCAATGACCTCCGGTCCCTCCTCGAACTTAAAAACCTCTACAGACACGTAACCATTATATCCGACTTTCCGCAATGCTGAGGCGATGGGCAGGAAATCCACCGTTCCAAAGCCGGGCCCCTTCAGGTTGGCGTCATTGGCATGAAAATAAGCAAAATAAGGCCACGATTCCTCAATGATTTGTGGAATGCTTTTCCTCTCCGAAGACATGGCTTTGACATCCAGGATGATCCTGAAATGATCATTTTCAAACTGTCGCACAAATCGAACCGCCTCCTCAGCAGTATTGATGAAATTCGTTTCCGCGCTGGAAAGCGGTTCCAGGCAAATGGTGATCCCCCGCTCTGCGGCCTGTTGAACGGATGGAGTGAATACAGCAGTCGCCCAATCCCAGGCTTGCTCGTAGGTGACCCCCTCCATCACGCTACGCTGTTTTGGGCTCCCCACAATAATGTGTGTCCCGCCAATATCGGCGCAAAAATCCACCAGGTCCGAAAAATATTGGGAAGTTTTCCCTCGGGTGGCGGCATCAGGATGTGTTAGGTGCATTCCTTCCGCCTGCACCAGCACCCAATGAATCCCGCTGATGAGCAACCGATTTTGGGCTGCAAGCGCTTTGATTTCACTCCGTCTTTCAGGTGAAATCAGCGTCACATATGGCGCAATTGTGAATGGGGCGAGTTCAATTGCATCATACCCAAGGCTTGCGACATATTGAAAAACACGTTCAAGCGGCCAGTCCTTGAAGATTTCATTACAAATCACAAACTTCATCCCGCCCGGCAGCGTAGCCAAATGTTCTCATGGTGACAATCGCGCCCCGAAATGAGGAACGGTCATCAATCGGGAAGAATGCCATTTGACTCCCGGTTTTACTTGATTTTTAAAGGAATCCGAGGCATAGACAGGGTTAGTTTGATTGATGATCCAAACCGCTCTTGAATATCCAAATCAGTTTCACCTTTCGGCGGCAAGCGGTTGGGTAGATTTGGGAAATTTCAAGGAAGCCGCCCGTGAACTGGCCCGTGTCGATGGCCGGTTCTGGAACCACCCTGACGTGTTGGAAATGCGCTGGGTTCTTCACACTGCCAATGGCCATTGGGAACAATCCATTAACATCGCCACACAAATGGTGCTCGCTGCTCCGGAACGTCCCGAAGGGTGGATACATCGCGCCTATTCCCTGCGCCGTGCTCCGCAGGGTGGTTTGGAGGCCGCCTGGGATTCGTTGCATCCAGCGCTCAAAGCCTTCCCGGAAGAGCCGACCATCCATTACAATCTTTCCTGCTACGCCTGCCAGATGAACAGGATGGATGAAGCCCGCATCCTCCTGAAATCCGCGCTGAAAGTGGGAAACAAAAATATCATCAAACAAAAGGCCCTTCAGGACAGCGACCTGGAACCTCTCTGGCAGGAAATCGTCAGTTATTGATTTTGACGCCTCTGGTTGGGGAAGTTGGTGCGCGAGAGAGGACTTGAACCTCCACCCCTTACGGGACCAGATCCTAAGTCTGGCGCGTCTGCCATTTCGCCACTCGCGCAAAACGCAATTTTCATCGTAACAAAGCTCTTTCCTGCCAGCAAGGAGGAGAATTTGCATCAAACACCCAGGCAGCCATCGATTCATTCAGTTGCCCATGACGGGTGGATGAGTTATCCTGACAGTGTGGATTGGCAACAACCAGTTGCCTTGCTCATTGTCGGTATTACGGCAGCGCTTTTTGCGCGGGGCAGGCTTCAGCGGCGGCGCAAGTTTGATTTTGCGCGCGATACACATTGCGGTTGTTCAGCAGCATCTTCTTCGGTCCCCGGTCAATCCATTGTGTTTCATGCCCGCAAGGGGGAACGTCCACAGGTCATTGTCAAAATGAAATAGGCCTCTTGTCATTCCCAACCAATCAGATACGATCTTTGTGATTACCATGTCCTCATTGCATTTCGTCAAAAGGCTGCACACACCAGGTGGTTCCTCGGAAGCTTATTGGGTGCCGAACACCGATGTGTATGTCAGTGACTCGGGACTGGTGATCAAGGTGGAATTGGCCGGGATGCGAAAAGAGGACCTGGAACTCACCGTTGAAGGGAACCGCATCAAGATCAGCGGGCATCGCCCTGATGGCTGCCGTTCTCCCAAATGCAAGTTCCTGGTCATGGAGATTAATTACGGCGCTTTTGAAAGTGTCATTGAATTGCCCAACGGGTACGATCTCTCTCAGGCCAAGGCTGCCTATCAAAATGGTTTTCTGAGAATTGATGTCCCCATGGCAGATGGCGCCAAGGGGCAGTTTTCTCTTCCGATTTCCTCTGCTGACCTGGATTAATTCCGGTCACGGTTGAAGGATTCGGGGTTGTTCAAGGTCAAAGGAGTAGATGAGTTCCGATACCGAGTTCATCAGCATTATGGGCGCACAGGGCGGAAGTCCTGAGAGTGCGGGACCGCGCACAAATTCCAAAAGCCTCCCGGAGGTGCTTCCAATTTTGGGTTTGTCTGACATCGTGATTTTTCCCGGCCTGGTTGCGCCGCTTCTGGTCGAATCTGTGCAAAGCATCCGTTTGATTGATGACGTCGTCGCTGGAGATCGGTTTCTCGGGCTGGTCCTCCAAAAAAAAGCTGAAGTCGAAAATCCGCTGCCTGAAGATTTGTATGCCAATGGCTGCGCGGCCCGCGTCTTGAAAATGCTGAAATTTCCGGACAACACCGTGCGCATCCTGGTGGAAGGTGTCCGAAGAATTGTCATTTCAGAATACCCCTCGCTCGAGCCTTATCTCTGCGCCCGCGTAACCCCGCTTCGGGATGAACTGGAGGAGTCACTGGAGATGACCGCGCTTGCGCGAAATGCCCAGCTGCAATTCCAGGAAATCATCAACCTTTCCCCTGCGCTTTCAGAGCAGGTTAAAATCAATGCCATCAACACGGAACAGGCCGGGAAGCTTTCGGACCTGATTGCCGCCAATCTCAATCTCAGTTTGGAGGAACGGCAGCAACTGCTGGAAACAAGCAGCGTGCGCGAACGTTTGACACGCCTTCTTCCACTGATGAGCCGGGAACTGGAGGTGCTGACGCTCGGTTCAAAAATCCAGAAGGAAGTCGCCACTTCCATGTCCAAGACGCAGCGCGATTTCTTTCTCCGTGAGCAGATTCGCGCGATCCAGAGGGAGCTTGGTGAAAACGATCCATCCGCCAACGAAACAACCATCCTGCGCGAGCAGATTGAAGCGAACGGTTTGCCTGAGGAAGCCAAAAAAGTGGCGATCAAAGAGGTGGAGCGACTCGCCCAGTTGCCTTTTACAGCAGCGGAATACACCGTCACCAGGAATTATCTGGACTGGCTCGTGAACCTGCCCTGGTCCAAATCCACTGAAGATAAACTGGACCTCAAAGTCGCTGAAAAAATCCTCGATGAGCAGCATTACGGCTTGAACAAGGTAAAGGATCGATTGCTTGAGTTTCTTGCGGTGATCAAGATGAAACAGAAACTTAAGGGGCCCATTCTCTGCCTGGTCGGCCCTCCCGGTGTGGGAAAAACCTCCCTTGGCAAAAGCGTTGCTGATGCCCTGGGCCGCAAATTCATCCGGATTGCCCTCGGCGGGATGCGGGATGAAGCGGAAATTCGCGGGCATCGCCGCACTTATGTGGGAGCTTTGCCAGGCCGAATTATTCAAAGCCTTCGCCGGGTGGAAAGCAATAATCCTGTCATTCTCCTCGATGAAATTGACAAGGTGGGTTCCGATTTTCGGGGGGATCCTGCCGCAGCGTTGCTTGAGGTGCTCGACCCGCAGCAAAACTCAACTTTTACCGACAATTTTCTCGACCTGCAATGGGACCTTTCGCGCGTGCTCTTCATCACCACTGCCAATTGGCTTGATCCGATCCATGCTGCATTGCGGGACCGTCTGGAAATTATCGAAATTCCCAGCTACACCGCTGCTGAAAAACTTCAGATCGCCCGCCGTCACTTGTTGCCGCGCCAATTGGAAGAGCATGGGTTGAAGCGGAAATTTTTAAAAATTCCGGATGCCACGATCAAGCGGTTGATTAACGAGTACACTCGTGAAGCGGGAGTGCGTAATCTGGAAAGAGAACTGGCAGCGCTGGTCCGGAAAGCGACGCGAAAGATTGTTTCCAACCAGGGTGTGCAGAGCGCCATCACGATCAATCCTGAGGATCTTTACGGCTATCTCGGTTCCGCCCGTTTTCATTCCGAAATCGCTGAGAAGATTGTGGAGTCGGGCATTGCCATTGGCCTCGCCTGGACTCCCGTAGGCGGCGATATTTTGTTCATCGAAGCCACCCGGATGCCCGGCAAGGGTAAAATGGTCCTTACCGGCTCGCTGGGTGATGTGATGAAGGAAAGTGCCCAGGCTGCGCTGAGTTACCTGCGCACCCAGGCTTCACGATTGGAAATTGACTTGAGCGACTTTGATAAACTTGATGTGCATGTTCATGTGCCTGCGGGCGCTACTCCAAAGGATGGCCCCAGCGCAGGGGTGACCATGTTTGTCGCGCTGGCTTCACTCTTTACCAGGCGGGTGGTTCGTTCAGATCTGGCCATGACCGGGGAGATCAGCCTCCGTGGCCGGGTTTTGCCAGTGGGCGGGATCAAGGAAAAAGTCCTTGCCGCATCCCGTTCCGGTTTGAAGCAGGTGATTCTACCGGAGGAAAACAAAAAGGATTGGGAAGAGGTGCCGAAAGAGGTCCGGGACAAAATGGAGGTACACTTTGTTCGTTTTCTTTCCCAGGTTTTTCCTATCGCCTTGAAACCGCAGCCGAAGCCGGGGGCCTCCAGTTATAAAAAGGCCAAACGATGAGAACGGTGCTTCTCTGCCTGTTTTCCCTGCTGGTTTCCGCAACCGCTGCGCCTCGCGACGGTGGCGAAGGCAGGGAAATCATGCTGGATCTTGTTGCTCGCGTGCCAACCCGCGACCGGGAAATCATGGGCCTGCTAAAAATACGGGATGCCAGCGGAGCCCGCACTGAACTACCGATCAAACTGGAGATCACGCGGAAAGGGGAAGAGGTTTGGCAGGACCGTTACCACACTCCCGGTGATGCAAAAATCCCTGCGCAAATCCTGACCATAACCCATTTCCCGGGCCTCACGAACAGGTATCAAATGGAAGGATCGCAGGTGGTGGGCGGCCCGTTTCAATCTTCCATCCTGACAGGGACCAACATATTTTCTCCCTTCGCCACTTCAGATTTTTGGGTGGCGGATTGGGGCCTAGAGTTTTTCCACTGGCCCGAGCAGACCGTGATCAAACGGGAAATGCGCAAAGGGCGCTCCTGTCGCGTGGTTGAGAGCCGCAATCCCAATCCTGCGTCCACCACCTATAGCAGGGTCCTCTCCTGGATTGATTACGAAACTGGCAACCTGATCCGCGCCGAGGCATTTGATTCCCGAGGAAAGCTGCTGAAAAAATTTTCCGTTCGAAGCATCAAGAAAGTTGATGGCCGGTGGCAGGTCAAGGAATTGGAAATCGAAAATGAGCAGACCGGGTCCCAAACCATTCTTCACTTTACTTTTGAAATGACTGAATGATCGCGTGAGGAACCAGCGCGGGCCCTGTCTCAATTATTAAATCACATGGAATCGCCCGCTGAAATTTCCAGCGCCCCCGAAGCAAACCCAGGCCTGCCTCCCATTCAATGGGACAACCCTGCCTTCGGCGCCCTTTATGAGGAACATTCCCAGGCCATTTTTTATCTCGCTCTCCGGCTAACAGGCAATCCAACCCAGGCCCAGGATGCGACTCATGATGTTTTTCTCAAAGCTTATCGCAAACTGACCACCTTTCGCGGTGATTCCAACATTCGCACCTGGCTTTACCGCATTACCGTCAATCATTGCCAGAATATGCTGCAAAGCTGGCATGCGCGGCACATGTTCAACAACGCGGACGAGGCAATTTGGGAGACCGCTCCCACTCTTGGTGATGACCCGTTGCAGGTGCTTGAAATCAAGGAACTGGGGGAAAGGATTCAACGGACCCTCTCCACCATGTCGGAAGAATATCGGTTGCTGCTTCTGCTGGTGGCGGATGAACAACTGACTTACGAGCAGGTAGGAGAGATCACCGGTCAAACAGCCGATGCTGTTCGGGGTAAACTGCATCGTGCCCGGAAGGCATTTACAGTCGCTTTCAAGAAAACGGAGTAAAATGAACCCGGAAAAATTTAAATTTCGTCACGATCAGGACAATCAGGCGCAGGCCAATTCCTCCTCCCAGGCTTTGCAACAGCAGTTTGCCACGCCGGAGGAAGCGCTGCAATTCGATGCGCGTCAAACCACTGTCCCGAGGGAAGTGGCGGAACGTTTGAATGAGTCTATCTCGCAGGAACCGAAACAGCCGGATACCTGGTGGAAACGGCTGTTTGGCAAGGAATAAAGCCGGAACGTTGAACGTTATTTGGCCGCTGGCTTGTTTGTGTTGGTTTTCAGCAGTTGCTGAAGTTGATCAGGTTTGATCACTTCGATTTTTGCCCCTTTGTCCAACTCCTCTTTGGAAGGCACTTTGATGATGTCACTTGTCACTGGCTGGTTTTGCTCCACCGGTGGTTTGATCTCCAGCAACTCGACATCAAAAATCAAGGTGGCATTCGGCTCAATGGTCACATGCCCCCGTTCCCCATAAGCCAGGGCGGAAGGAATATAAATTTCCCATTTGGATCCCACGTTCATCATCTGAAGCGCCTCTCCCCAGCCCTTGATCAAACCTTTGGGGGTAAAAACAGCCGGTTCCCCACGCTTCTCCGTGCTGTCGAATTCTTTCCCATCAATTGTGGTGCCGCGATATTTCACCACCACCTGGTCTGTCGGTTGTGGAACAGGGCCGGTTCCTTCGCGGATCACCTTGTATTGCAATCCGCTTTCGGTTGTTTTCACCCCTTCCTTTTTGGCGTTTTCTTCCAGAAATTTTTCTCCTTCAGCCTTGTTTTTTTCTCCCGCCACCTTGCGTCGTGCCTCCATTTTTGTCCGCACTTCCGCCTGGAATGCGCGAATGGCGGTGCTGACTTCAGCGTCGGTTAACCCCGCAGATCCGGAGAAGGCATCCCGAATGCCCTTGGTTAACAGGTCGAGATCCAAATCCGCCTCCTGCCGTTTGATGCTCGTGCCGATATTCACACCGATGGCATAACTGTTCTTTTCCCGCTCATCCTTGAACTCCAGTTTGTTCTCAGCTGCGTACAGAGAGCAGGCAAACCCAAGCACAACTCCTGCAAATAAAATTGATTTCATGTCCTTTTAAGTTTCGGGAATTTAATCAATACGTGGGAAAAAGTCGAGAAAGGGATCAAATTCATAAAATCCGCCAGGCTGCCGATATTCTCAAAAATAAAAAACAGCAAATTCTGATATGGGAATGAGTTCTGCTTGTCGCAAAACTGCAAACATGTAATCTGATCCGCTGATCCATGAAGGTAATTAAATCTCTCGGTCTTCTTTGCATAATGTTGACTGTCAGCACGATGCAATCTCAAACCTGGCAGGAACTCACCTCGAATGTCCCTGGCCCCTTTATTACAGGTGGAGGGACCCGTACCCTCGCCAGTGATGGGACACACGTATATATTTTGGGCAGTACTGGAGTTTACCGCTCTTCTGATGCTGGTGCTTCATGGCATCCGCTGAACACCGTTCAAGGTGCCAGTTACGATCTAAGTGCCCAGAGCCTTCGTTTTATCAAGTTTGAGAACGGGTTGCTCTGGGTCGGGGATGATCCCGGCAGCCTGGAAATTACCCTTGGTGCAGCGCCGCTCTATCGGCTGACCCCGGGCCAAACCGAATGGCAAAAAAGCGCCACTTCCTTCAATGGGCCTGCCTTTGCCAGCACTGTTGAAGATATCGCTTACGACAGCAGCAACGGCGTTTACTGGCTGGCCTCGGCAATCGGTGGCGTTTACCGATCAACCGATGGCGGTTTCAATTGGCAACAGATCACTACCGGCCTCCCTTCCACCCTTGGTGATTCAGTGATCGCGGAAAATGGAGAAGTGATGGTCGCATTCACTCTCTCGGGCGTTTGGAAAAGCAGTGATGGTGGCGCCAACTGGGCTAGCACCGGTATTCCCGGCCTGGGCTATGGCAGTCTTTTCAAACAAAAGAACCGTATCTACCTCCCATTGACCGGTCCCACAACGTTGCAGGATGGCCTTTATTATACGGAAAATTTTGGAGTCTCCTGGACTCAGGGAAAAAGTTTTCAGGGTGCGCGGGAGCTTTCCAGTGATGGGCAGATTATTTACGCGCCGGGATTTTATTCAGTCAACGAGGCATTGAGCTTTGATGCATTTCCTGGCAGCGGCCTGCCAGTCGGCTACGGTGTGGGCAACATTATCAGGCACCAGAATTATGTTTTTTCGTCAGGCGCTACCAGCACGGGCAATCATCTTTACCGGTTGGATGTCTCCAATTTTGATTTCCGCCCTCATGTGCAGATTGTTCAGCAACCTCCACAAAAAATCGGTGTGGTGACTAACGCTCTATTGCAAATCAAGGTTTTGGCTGCCGGAACAAACCTGACTTACCAATGGAAAAAGGCTGGCGAAATTATTCCCAACGCGACCGACGCCACCTTTACCATCGAACATGCACAATTAACTGATTCCGGGTTGTACACAGTAACCATCACGGACGGGATCGACACGGTTGATTCCAGCAGTACCAGAGTGACGGTTGTTGAGCGGGTGCTTGGCAAGCTGGACCCGAGTTATGATTCCACCTCTGCCACAGGGGGATGGTTTTATGCACTGGATGATGGCTCACTGGTATGCGCTTCAGGAAACCAGATTTATCGGATGGCACCGAACGGACCGAGAACCATCCAGGCCACAGTTGGCACCATGGAATATGCCTACCTCGATAATCGCGGAGGCTTTCTCATTTCTCAACACAACGGCTCCACACGCTTTTTACGCCGATATAATGCGGTCACACTGGAAGTGGATGAAACCTTCACTGTTCCGCAACTGAATGGGGCGATTCGGACGTTTGTTGAATTGCCCGGGCAGGGTTACATCATCTCCGGTGATTTCACCACGGTGGACGGGCAAAGTAAATCCAAGGTCGCCCTGATCAGGTATGACGGAACTCTGGACACTCGATTTGACATTGGGACCGGTCCGAACTCTTACGTTTGGCATGTCGATGTGGACCGGGAAGGATTCATTTATGTGGTTGGCGGCTTTTCAACCTGGAACGGAAAAACTGCCAATGGTTTGATCAAGCTGGACCGCTCTGGACAAATCCCTCCCGGTTATTCACTTCTGGCCACGAATCAACCTGCAACCTTTGTCAAAGCGCTTCCAAATGGAAAAGTGTTTGTCATGGTGGGTGGTTCTTCACAATACCCGCTTCTATACAATTCTGATGGAACCAAGGATTCCAGTTACAATGTCGCAGGGCATTCTATCAACGGCCAGGTTTTCAGCCTTGCTTTGGAGAGCAGTGGCAAAGTCGTTCTCGTAGGAAGCTTCACCCGGTATGCGAGTATTAACCGCGATAATTACCTTCGCCTGAATTTGAACGGGACTTTGGACACTACTTTTGATGGTTCCGTGGGGCCATCCCAGGGTGATCTTCGCTGGGTTACTGCAGACGCCCGCGGATATCTTTATATCAGTCGCAGCACTTCATTTGGCACGTTCCAGGAATCCACTGGTGTGGCAGGGCCATTACGTATTTTTTCAGACCAACCCGATCTCGCCATTGCACGGGTTAGCCCACCGCAAAAACTTTCCATTGGCGGAAGCACCACCCTGGAGGTCATTGCCTTCGGCAGTTCACCACTAAGATACCAATGGTTTCGCAATGGAATTCCCCTCAGCAACGCGACCAATTCCAATTTCCTCATTTCCAGTTTTTCGATAGAGAAAAGCGGCAACTACACCGTAGAGGTGATCAACGACTCCGGCTCTCTCGTAAGTGAGCCAATCCGGATCGGAGTTCTTGGGGCACCCGAGTTCCTGGTCCAGCCTCGAAGTGGCAGCGTCCTCGCAGGGACGAATTATACTTTCTCAACCATTGTTGAAGGGGTGGGTCTGACCTATGCCTGGAGGCGAAATGGAAACCTGCTCGCCGTTACCAATCAAAGTTCATTGACCCTTTCCAATGTGACTCGCGCGAACGGCGGTACTTATACCCTTGAGATCAGCAACGAATTCGGTTCCCTGGTCTCACAACCCGCTGTTTTGATCGTCAATGAATTCACTGGAGGTATTGCTCCTGCCATGACGATTCCCTCATTCAACAGCTATGGATACAATCTTTTATTAATGCCGGACAATTCAGTTTTTGTCGCAGGCGCATTTACCATCGTCAGCAACCAGCAACATCCCTACTTTACCCGCCTCGCCGCGAATGGTTCTGCTATCGAAGGTTGGTACGAAGCCACCCGTGGCGGGGTCAATGGGCAGCGGGTCAATACCAGCGTCCGGACACACAATAATAAAATCGTCATTGCCGGTGTGTTTAATTCTGTTTCTGGAATTTCGGCGGCAAGCATTGCACGGCTGAACAATGACGGATCTGTGGATACTTCCTTTAACAATTCGCTTTCTCCCAATGGCGATATTCTTGCGCTCGGCGCTTTGCCCAATGGCAAGCTCCTCGTTGGCGGGCAATTCGGCGCCTGGGGGCAGAATAATATTCCGATCCTTCTCCGGCTCAATGAAAACGGTTCCATTGATTCCTCCTTTACCACAGCCCCCAATCATTATGTGAACGTCATTCGTACCCTTCCGGATGGCACGGCTTACATTGGCGGACGCTTCACCGCCATCAACGGCATTGCTCGTCCTTCCCTGGCGCGCCTCCATCCGGACGGAACCCTCGATACTAATTTCGCTCCTGCAATCTCCGGTGAGATATCCACCATGGAAATTGATTCTGAGGGACGCATCCTTGTCCCGTTCGGTCCAAACCGCCTGACTCGCTTTTTCCCGAACGGGCTGGTGGACTCGACCTTCGCCCCAACCGAGGTTTATTCTGTTGGCTCCATCGCCATACAGTTGAATGGAAAAATTCTCGTTAGCGAAAGTTTCGGTGGTTCATTGAAACGTTTGTTCCCGAATGGCCAGCTGGACCCTTACTTCGTGCTTCCAGCCGGCGGGATTGCCGGGAGCATTTATGATATTGAAACGACCAAGGAAGGGCGCGTTTGGGTGGCAGGCGCGTTTACTGCGGTGGGTAATGATTTTTCTCACAGATATGTGACGCAACTCACTACCGACATTGCGGACCTCGCCATTTTGCAACAACCCGTTTCTCAGCAGGCTGACCTCGGCGGAAACGTGACCTTTGAAGTGAGTGCCTATTCACTGAATGCGGAGTCTTATCAGTGGTTCAAAAATGATGAGCCGATTTCCGGTGCGACCAACTCCACTCTTCTCCTGACAAACATTGGGAAAATCGATGCTGGCACCTATCACGTTGTGATTTCAAGCGACGGTTCAACCGTCACCAGTGTTGATGCCATTCTCACCGTGCTCGCGGAACCGGTTGTCGTCACTCAACCCCAAAGCAAATCCGTTCCCCTTGGCTCTGCTGTCACATTTACCGCTGCGGTAAATGGCGCTGCGCCGCTGTCATTGCAATGGCGCAAAAATGGAATTGCCATTGATGGAGAAACCAACTCAACCCTCACTTTTGCCGCAGTGACTTACAATGATGCCGCTTCATACGATCTTGTGGCAGTCAATGCCGCAGGAACCGCGACAACCTACCCCGCAGGGTTGGGAGTGTTTGCGATCACCGGGGGGCTTGACCTCACCTTCAATTCCGGGAGCGGTCCCAACTCCGAAGTGCGAGTGATCAAAATGCTGCCGAACGGAAATATCGCCATCGGTGGTTCCTTTTCAGTAATCAATGGAAATAGCCGCAACAGCTTTGCCATTCTTGACTCCAATGGAAATGTCATTCCTGAGCCCGGCATGTTTTCTACTCCCCACGCAATCAATGATATCGCTGTTCAGCAGGATGGTAAGTTAATCCTGGGATTGAATTCCGGTTTCTTTCGTCTCAACGCGAACGGAACCTATGACAATACCTTTGCCGGGGCGGCGGTCCCTGCCAACAGGCTCCTGATCGATGGAGATTTTATTTACGTCGGTGGTTACAAGGATAATTTCACCCCTGGCCTCCGCCGCTGGAACCTCCTCACATTGGAGCTCGATGGCAATTTCTATAACCAGATGGCTGCCTTTTATAATGGTTACCAACCGACCGCCATTCTCAAGCTTCCTGATGGGCGCCTGCTCCTGGGAGATGGCAGCAGTGGCGCTCTGAATCTTATTAATTCGGACGGAAGCAGGGATTCCACCGTTAACATCAGTTTTCGCCCGCCTGGAAATTTCTCTGCGATTCCCATTTCCGCTCTGGCCCGGACCGATGATGGCAAGATTTGGGTGGCTGGCACTTTTTCCGTGGTCAATGGCCTTCCGCGTCAAAACCTCGTTCGGCTCAATCAGGACCTTACGGTGGACACCAACTTCGTTCCCGCTGCCGTGGGGACGGTTAAGGCTTTGCTTGCTCAAGGAAATAACGTCATTGTCGCCGGTCAGCAACTCACCTCCGCGCTCGGCGTTTCCAATCCCGCAGTCATCCGGATCCTGGGTACAACCGGTGAAATCGACCTGAATTTCGGACCTTCCGTTTATGGCGGGTCTGTTTCCTCTCTGGCAGCTGCCGGGGATGGTAAATTCTATGTCGGCGGTACTTTCAATCCCCCTTCCATGATCGCGCGTGTCCATGGCCAATTCTCCGGTGAATCGCAGATTGTGGCACCCCCGGTTGCCGGAAATTTCGTGGTTGGTAAACCGATTGCGTTAACGGTTGGATGGATTGGCGGATCTCAGGCCACTTATCAATGGTACAAGGACAACGTGCCGCTTCCCGATCAGACCAATCAATCGCTTATCATTTCGGAAGCCGCTGCAGGTGATCAGGGAAATTATAAAGTCACAGTGACAACGGCGGATGGTTCCATGACCAGCACAGCTGCCGTGATCTCATCAGGTGGCGGCTCGAATGAGAATTTCCAATCATGGGCAGCCCAATTCACCTTCCCGGGTAACTTGAGTGCGCCCGGAGATGATGCAGATGGTGATGGCCTGAGTAACATCGCTGAATATGCCTTCGGCAGCAATCCCACCACACCAAACGCGGAGATTAAGCCACAAGCGACGAACACGGGACTTGTAATCAATCAGGAGGTCTATCCTACCATCCAGTTTCTTCGCAGCAAAACTGCTGTCGGAGTGCTGATCAAGGTCCACATCTCAAGCAGTCTTGCCTTTGCCGATAACCTTGGAACCACCGAAGTTTCCCGTCAGGATATGGGCAATGGAACTGAAGCCGTCATGCTTCGTTCCAACAGATCGGCGGCAATGAATAGCGTTCAATTTTTCAAGATTACTGTCGAAGTCGAATAATATGATGAAAGTCCAAAGCGGCCCCCAATACGGGTGCCGCTTTACTTGTTCATTCACTTTGGAATTTCCTGAAAATTGAAAAAGCGCGGCTCGGGGCTAAAGGCAATAGAAGTTCCGAGCCGCTATAAGGCTTAATGCTGGCGTTGCACCAGCGATAAGACATTACCTCATTTCTATCGGACAACGCAACTAAATTGTCACAAATTCTCTTGAACCCTGCCCTGGCTTTCAAGAAACAGAATTGTGGCCCTATCTTTCAGACGGTTCATCGCTTTTTTAGATAGAATCAATCCTTCACGTGTCAGCACATGAAATGAGGTGTCCTCGACCAAACGTTTTTCACTTTTCTGCAACACCGCTTGAAAATCACCCAGCCCCGCAATTTCACTGAGGCAATCCAGTGTCCCAAGGTCAGTCCGTAAATATAGATTCTTTAAGGTTCCGCTTTTGATTTGTTCTTCATCAAGCGGGATTTTTTGAGGGGTCATGCGATGAACGGGGTGCAAGGTTTTTAACGCATTCCAGAGTCTGTTCAGCGAATCCTGCTCGAATGAAATGCAAATATCGAGATCCTCAGTGATCAGCGGTGATCCATATAAAACCCCGGCAAAACCGCCTACAATGACAAAAGAGACCTCATGGATTTCAAGCTGCTTTATTAACTGATAAAGCGAAGTCATTGCGCGGCGCTGTTCCTGAGCATCTCGATCAAATCCAGGGCTGCCTGGTTCGCATCAATGCGCTCCTTGTCCGTCATTTTTAATCGCGCAAAAAATTGTGAGGTGTCAAACCCGGCCCGTTCCAGTTCAGCCAAAGGATCAGCTGCGGCAATATCCAACTCGAACGCCAGTTGTTGCTCTGCATTGGATGGCTGCTCGTCCAGATTCATTCTTGCAAGAATTGATGAACCATCCTGCCTCCGCAATTCCCATTTCCAAACTTCAATTGAAGGCGGAAATTAAAGAATTCATTCCTTTCTCCCTGTCACTTTTGGTCGCATCGCAGGTTATTAATAGTTGCACTATTAAATGGACATTCCCGGATCTATAAAATAAAAAAGCAGCCCACGGGTGAGTTCCCACTACACCAGGGGCTGCAAGTTCCGCTACCACTCGGAACTCCTGACCAACGACGCACACGGGGTTTGCCATTAGCCAGGGTCGCAAGGTCGTGCCTCCCCCCTTTTCTGTCAAGCCACTGCCTGAGACTTTCTTACTGGAATCAGCACGGTAAAATTCGACCCTTTTTCCACCATACTTTCCACTTTTACACTCCCGCCATGCGCCAGGATGATCGCTCGCACCAGGCTCAACCCCAGTCCCAATCCTTTTTGCGAACGGCTTTTGTCTCCACGATACAACCGATCCCAGATTCGATCCTGCTCATCTTGGGGAATGCCAATTCCATTGTCACTGAATCGCATTTCCGCCATCTCCCCATTGATTTTCCCAACGATTTGGACTGATCCATTTCCCGGAGTATATTTAAGGGCGTTATCCAACAGATTTGCAAATGCCTGCCGGACTCGCACCGCATCGCAGGAAACAATCATCTTTTCCGGAATCTCTATCTCTACCCTGATTTTTTTCTCTTCCGCCACAAACGAATAAAGCTCCACCACCTCCTGCGCGAGTTGCCTGAGGTCGACTTCCGTATAGTTCAAACGGATCGCCCCGCTTTCAGCTTCCGCCACATCCAGCAAGGTGCGAAGAATGGTCAGCACCCGGTCTGTCTCTTCAATGCAATCGAGCAGCGCCTCTGCGCCGGGGGAGCCGGGCGGCTGGTCCCGCAAAGCCGTTTCAGCCACTCCCCGCAATCGGGAAAGCGGAGTCCGAAGATCATGCGCCACGTTATCTAACGACTCACGCATTGCGCGAATCAGCACCTCGTTCCGCACCAGCATCCGGTTGAATAATTGCGCCAGTTCATCCAGTTCATCCCCGCTTGAACGGGTCTGCACCCTGGCGCCAAGGTTGCCTGTGGTGGTGATTTCCCGAACGGTCCCAATAATTTCCCTCACCGGGCGAAGGGCACGTTTGGAAACCAGCGTCCCCCCGAAAAAACTCAGCGCCAGGACAACGGACATGACCACGATGAAGATACGTCGGAACGGTTGAAGCAACAGCTCGCGGCTGTTTGTGCTCCGCCCCACTTGCAGGATCGCTCCATCAAAAAGCCCTGCGGCAGCCATTGTGAAATCTTTCTCTGCATCTTTAGGGATCCTGATATAGGCAAATGGTTTCTGCAAACCGGGCGTGACTGAAGAGAGGTCAAAGGTCACCCATTCCTGTGGCACGGATAAAAGCGTCACCTGTCCGAAACGATTCACCACCCGGACAAAGAGTGCCTCTCGTTGACTATTGGCCCCTATGTAGGAACGCAGGGACGCGATCCCTCCCGTTTCATAAATGGTGGCGTGCTCTTTTACTTTGGATGCCAGCACTTCCCGGTCTTTCCGCGAAATGGCAAAGGCAACAAGATAATAAAGCAGGATAAAAAGCGCGATTGTGCTTAAGGTGAACAGCGCGGTGTACCACAGGTTCAATCGCAAACTGAACCCGCCAAAACGCCGCGTTACCTTTTCTCCGAAACGGTCAGCAGGAACAGGCGGATGGACTTCCCCAATCATAAAAACATCATGCAGGACAGTACAAGCCATCGCGCAAATGCCAAGAGCGCCTTGCAACCTGCAGGTGGTCACTGGCAGGAAGACCCAGGCAGCTCTCATCTGGAGGAGATCGGCATTCAGGCCCATGCCGGCAAATAAAAAAGCCCTGGAAGAATGTTCCTCCAGGGCTTCTGTTTGGTTCCCATTATTTCATGATGCGGAAATAACGTTCGCCCGTTGGAGTCACGGTGATTGAACCTGCTCCGGTCAACGGATTGGCCGCTTCTGGCGCTGCGCCCCATGAACCGGAACTCAGGCTGTTCCTGCTCTGCAACGTTCCCCCGGCAGCGGCAGCGTCCCAGCTGATTGTCACAGTCGTCGCTCCCCTGGCCACCGCGAGCGACGGGCTGGAGGTCGTGGCTGAAACTTTCACCAACTGCACCGCCGCAATCGAAGGCACATGGTTGTTGCCCGGGTTTTCCGTTTCAGGAGTGACATTGATTACTATCGTTCCTTCAGCAGAAGGCCGGACGTTAGAGAACACGACATAATTGCCGATCTGGGTCGAGGAACTCGTTTGCACGAATCCACCCGCAGTAGCGTTATAATCAAGCCCTGTCTGGGCGCGGTGATGAATCGTTTCCGAAGTGGTCTCTCCAGTGACGGTGGCAGCTTGCTCATAAGTCGCCTGGAATGGGAACCCGGCACTATAAACATAAACATTATAAGTGTCCGCAGGGACACCAGCCAGGGTGAGGTCGATTGGCTGGTTGTCGTTGCGCAAGTAACCTTGCAGCAGAATGGAGTCCGCATCCATGCGGCTCGAACCAGCCCCGCTGTACCAGCCGCCGTTCTGCCCGCCAGTCACGGAATAGCTCAGCGTCACATCCGTGGGCTGGCCCGCCGCATCCACCAGCGGCAACGCCTCCGCAGTCAGCGCGATCACGTTATTGAAGTTTTCCTGAGGTACCACCCCGGTGACATCCGTTGGAAGCAATGGCGATGTTAACACGTTATCGCCGCCGCTCGCGAAATTGATCCCGATGTATGGCTGGAGCGGTGATGGTTGCCCTGGGTTCACTGTCAGTGTCCCCTCGTTGCTGACAGTTGTGCGGCCCGCGACACTGACAGCCACACTGTACTTTTTCCCGCTGTCAGTCGTCGTCAGGACAGGAGTGGTGTAGGCCGAGCGTATCGCTCCTGGAATAGCATTGCCATTCAAGCGCCATTGATAATATACCGGTGCGCCATCCGCCTCGATGTTGACGCTGAACCGCGCACGGGCGCCTGCGGTCCCCGCTATATTAGCAGGGTGACTGAGGAAGTTGACTTCCCCCAGGTCCGGATTCACAAAAGTCGTGATCTGGTTTCCGGACAAGGGGACCAATGTCGCAGGATCATCTGTGGAGCCGACCGGCCGGGCCACCACACTGAGGTAAACATCACCGCCACCCTGTTTCACCAATCCTGTCAGCCGATACCTCGCACCCGCGGTCAGTTCCGGTGTCGTCACCATGTTCACGCCTTCTGCAAAGGTCGCGTTGAGTGTCATCGGTTCACTCAGCGCTACGTCCGTGTTAAATTCAGGTGTGCCTTCGCGACCACTCAGGAACAATTGCGCTTCATCATCATTCCTCACAAAAAACTCATAAGCGCCATTTGCGGGCGGAATGAAAAATGTGGTCAACCTTGCCCCGTAATTCGCCGTAAAAGGGTCCCCCTGGGTCGAGAAACTGCGGATAAACTGCACCAGGTCCGGTGTGTTGGCGATGAACTTGGCATCCGCAGTCAGTTCCGCAATCGTTGTCCCGGGGATGCTATAAAATATCTCCCGTTTGACCCAACCTGTTGATAACTGCCAGGCAGTGAATGTGGCTGAAGCGTTCGCCGCAATGGCCGTACCGGATGTATCCGAAACTCCAGTCACCGCCACGGTGTATTCGGTCCCTTGCGTCTGGGCTGCGGTGGTCAGCGTCACGTTTCGGGGATCGGCGCTGTCCACACTCACCCCTGTGACAGCCAGGCTCGGAGTGATTTGAAAATCTTCAATCGCCACGGTCGCTTCATTAAGTGGCCGGGTAAATGCGATCGAAATCTTGTTCAGGGAATCCGATCCCACAACGGTCCGGATTGCGGGGACAGGGACTAATTCGCCGGAGTTGGGAATCGCGTCCAGGTTTGCGTCCACCAGGGTGGGGGAAAGATGAAGAATGACGCGGTCAAGGATGAAACCTGCTTCGCGTGTTCCCAGCGTCAGGATCACAGTGGTCCCCACCTCCGCTTCCGAAATTTCCAGTTGAGTGCCATTGAACCCACCTTCAGGCAGGGCCTGTGATTCCTCCGCCCATTGGAATGCATTGGATTGCGGCGCACCCACATCATTCGCGCGTGACCTTGTGAATTCCGCCACCGCCGTCAGCGACCCCAGGGTCAGGGGATAAAAGAAACTGTTCGCGGTGTTCACATCGCTCCCGGTCCTCCCGGAATCTGCCCGCCAGCGAAAATAAAAATGGTAAGTGCCTGCCTTGTTGAATTTTAATTGATACCTGGCAAAGCCGGTCGGCTGCACTCCGGTCTGGGTGGTTCCCTCAGCATAAAGCGCGGAGGTTTTGCTGGCCGCTGCATCATTGGTAATGACCCAGATCGTTGGCAATGCCCCGGACAAAGTCACTCGTGATTCAGCTTCAAACGCGATATAATCATCCGTCCCCACCTGTTCGATCACATCGGTCAATGAGTTCTGCAATGCGTCCAGTCCCACATCCACCAGGTCCGCCGTCTGGCTTAGCACCACGCGGTCCAGGATAAAACCCGCTTCCCGTGTTCCGAGCGTGAATGTCACCGGCACACCCACCTGGCTTTCCTCCACCACAATTTGGGTGCCGCTGAACCCGCCTTCAGCCAATGGCAGCGATTCCTTCGCCCATTGATAAGCATTCGATTGTGGCGCCCCGACATCGTTTGCGCGTGAACGGGTAAACTCCGCAACCGCGCTCAATGACCCGAATGTCAGCGGATAGAAAAAACTGTTGGCCGTGTTCACATCGCTCCCGGTCCTCCCGGAATCCGCCCGCCAGCGGAAATACATGTGGTAAGTCCCTGCGGAATTAAAAATGATTTGGTATCTCGCAAAGCCGGTCGGCTGCACTCCTGTTTGCGTGGTTCCCTCGGCGTAAAGTGCCGAGCCGCCGCTCGCCCCGGCATCGTTGGTTGAGACCCAGATTGTTGGCAATGCCCCGCTGAGCGTCACATTTTGTTCCGCTTCAAAAACAACGTGTGGACTTCCCGCTGTCTGGAGAATCGTTGCTGCCCGGGTGGTGGTGCCGAGGACAAGGAAGAGGAGAAGGAATAATACTTTTGAGACTGGCCAATTTATTTTCATGATTGAGTAGCTGGTCTTAAACTCCCACGCAACTCTCCTCCTGAAGGGACACCGACGGACAGAGATACTGCGCAGTCGTTCTGGTTGGTTTGTGGTATGACCAGTAAGAAGATGAAAGAACAGCTTGTCAACCGGAAAAGTGTTCCTAATCCGGCTTTTTTAAAGCGTATCCCATTCCACGATAGGTATGGATCAGTTTGGTTGAAAAATCTTTGTCAATCTTGCTTCGGAGCCGGTGAATCAAAACATCTACCACATTCGTCTGTGGATCGAAGCTATAGTCCCAGATCTGCTCCAGAATCATGGTCTTTGTCACCACCCTTCCGGCATTTCGCATCAGATACTCCAGCAGGGCGAACTCCCGCGCCTGCAACTCAATGACCTTTCCTCCTCGTTTGGCCTCGCGACTGAGCAGGTCCAATTCAAGGTCCGCAACAACCAGTCGCACAGGATCATTGGTTTTGTTGCTCCGCCTCAGGACAGCATGCAATCTTGCAAGGAGTTCAGTGAAGGAAAACGGCTTGGTTAAATAATCATCCCCACCTGCCTGCAATCCACGAATTCGATCATCCACGGAAGCTTT
>JANRLX010000098.1:0-6137 GCA_033762115.1 Verrucomicrobiota bacterium | reverse complement strand
GCGCAGGTGGTTGCAGAACGAGAGAAACCACGAGTGACTTTTGTGCATGTCCGGGGAAATTTCCTTGACCGAGGTCAGAAGGTTGAACCTGGCACACCGGAAGTGTTGCATCCATTAAAGCGTGGAGAAAAGACCTCCCGTCTCGAACTGGCGAACTGGCTGGTCGATCAGGCAAATCCTTTGACAGCGCGGGTGACGGTGAATCATCTCTGGCGAAATCTATTCGGGGAAGGGCTGGTGAAGACTGTGGCTGACTTCGGCACGCAGGGGGACCAACCAAGCCATCCCGAACTGCTTGATTGGCTGGCGGTGACTTTTATGGAACAGGGGTGGAGCAGGAAACAACTGATTCGGACGATTGTGCTTTCATCCACCTACCGGCAATCCTCAGAGCAGCGAGAAGAATTGGTAACGCGCGACCCTAAAAACCGGATGCTGGCACGCCAAAACCGATTTCGCCTGAGCGGAGAAAATGCGCGTGACCAGTATCTGGCTGCCAGCGGCCTTCTGGACCGAACCATTGGCGGAGAGAGCGTCGGTCCCGAAAGCAAGAGGCGAGGACTTTACCTGAAATTTAAACGTTCGTTCCCGGAATATATGCTGGTGGCTTTTGATGCGCCTACTTCCACAGCACCTTGCCCAGCGAGGGAACGATCAAACACACCATTGCAGGCGCTGACCCTGTTGAATGATGAGTTATTTGTTCGATCCGCACGTGAATTGGGACGAAGGGCGCTATATTCGAGTGATCAATTGCCAGCACGGCTGGGGTACCTGTTTCGAAGCGCTGTCGCAAGGAATCCGGATGAGGAAGAGCAGAGGATTCTGACAGAGGCATTTCATGGCATGCTTGAGCATTACAAGATGAATCCGGAAGCAGCCTGGCAATTGAGCGGGTTGAAGTTGGACCAGCAGGACGCGCCGGTTGTGCTGGCAGCGCATATTGCGCTTGCGCGAACGATTCTCAATCTGGACGAAGTCATCACCCGGGAATGATATGAACCCTTTTCAGGAACGTGCCCATTTAAGTCGCAGGGAATTTTTAACCACCGCCGCAGGAGGGATTGGGGGGCTGGCACTGGCGTCATTCCTGGCAGGCGAAGCCAAAGCGGCGAGCGCGACGCTCAATCCTCTCGCAGTTAAAGCGTCTCATTTTGCACCCAAGGCAAAGAATTGTATTTTTTTCTTTTTTTCCGGCGGGAGCAGCCAGGTGGATTTGTTTGATCCGAAACCAAAATTAAACGAACTGGCGGGGCAACCATTACCGGACTCCATTCTGAAAAACCTGCGTTTTGCATTTATTCAAAAAGATTCAGCGCGGGTGATGGGAAGTCCGAGAACCTTTCAAAAGCATGGGAATTCGGGAATGGAATTTTCCGATCTGTTGCCGCAGATCGCCCGGCATGCGGATGACATCTGCATGATCCGCTCGATGCACACTGAACCATTTAACCATCATCCTGCCACAATCATGATGAATAGCGGATTCTTTCGGATGGGGCGACCGACGATTGGATCATGGCTGACCTATGGATTGGGGAGTGAATGTGAGGATTTGCCAGGATATGTGGTGCTGGAGCCTGGACCGGGAATCCGGGGAGGGGCAACCAACTGGTCGTGCGGCTTCATGCCTTCGACCTATGCCGGGGTATTGTTTAATAACAAAGGGGAGCCGGTAAAAAATTTATCCAACCCGACAGGGATTTCGCCCTCAATCCAACGAATGTCACTCGATGCGATGGCGGAATTGAACCAGCATCGATACAAACATATCAACGACCCGGAAATATTAAGTCGCGTTTCTTCATACGAGCTGGCGTTCCGGATGCAATCGACCGCGCCGGAGTTGATTGATCCCAGCAAAGAACGGCCGGAGACATTGACGGCGTATGGAGTGGACCGGAAGAATGAGATGCAGAGCCGTTTTTCAACGAGTTGCGTGCTAGCCCGGCGGATGATCGAAAAGGGAGTTCGTTTTGTGAATGTTTACATGGACGGCTGGGACCATCATGGCGGGTTGAACGATGGACTGGTCAACAATTGCCGGGTGGTCGATCAACCCATTGCGGCATTATTAAAGGATTTGAAAGAGCGGGGATTGCTCGATTCAACCCTGGTGATTTGGGGGACTGAGTTCGGGCGAACGCCACTCGGTGACAACCGCATCGGCATGAGCGCGGTTACCGGGCGAGACCATCAGCCTTCAGCTTTCAGTATTTGGATGGCAGGCGGGGGAACAAAGGGAGGGACCATCCATGGGGAAACGGATGATTTGGGAATGAACGTGGTCCGTGATCCTGTGCACATCAATGATTTTCACGCCACATTACTGCACCTGTTTGGATTGAACCATGAGGCGCTGACGTACCGTTTTGAAGGGCGCGACTATCGATTGACCGATGTTGCAGGCAAAGTCATCAAACCGATACTTGCCTGATCAAACCTGGTAAGTCTCCCCCGGGTTAGGCTGGATCACCTGGATTTTTGGGTAGCGGGTGCGAATCTGATCTTCGAACCATTGACGCGATGGATCCTCGCCATGCCCGAGCAGGACCACCCGCGGCTCGACCACTCCGACGAAATCGAGAAGATCATCCCGATTTGCATGGGCTGTGAGATCAAAATCCTCGATTTGACAGCGCCTCGTCAGTTCGCCACCGGAAGGACTGAACAGAAATTTCTCACCTGGTTTCGCCGCTTTCAACCTTCCGCCGGGAGTGCTGGGATCCGCATATCCAACGAAAAAGATCGCCTGGTTCGGATCTTCAATCATGCGGAGAGCAAGCTCATGAGCGGCGGTTTTTTCACTCATCATGCCTGCGGTCACAACAAAAATTCGGCCCCCGGTCAATTTCATCCGCTCTGTCTGTCCTTTTTCCAGGACGATGAGGTTCAAGGCCTCGGTGAGTTTTAGATTTGTGTGCTGACGATGAGTTCGATGCGCTTCGAGATCGTAAATTTCAGTAAACACACGGCCAAGTCCGCCGATATAAATCGGCTGGTTGGGGATTTTGCCGGCCCGCATCATCAATGCCATTTGTGCCAGAATTTCCTGGCTTCGCCCAAGGGCAAAGACCGGGATCAGCACGGAACCTTTTCGGGCCAGCACTGCTTGAATGGCTTCGGCGAGGCGATTCGCTTCTGTCTCACGAGTAACACCGGGAGGAACTTCCCGATCGCCGCGAGTCGTTTCCATGATCATCACGTCCGCCTGAACATCTTCAAAACGTGCGCCTTTGAGGATTGTCTGGTCCTGAAAACAAACATCGCCGGTGTAGAACAAAGTTTGCCTGCCGCCACGCAACATGATCCCTGCGGACCCGAGCGCGTGGCCTGCATCATAAAATTCGAGGGTCGGGGAGGAAAAGCCGGCACGGACCTTGTGAAATGCGGCCCATTCGATTTCCCGGTTATATCGAAAACCTTGGTAGAGATGCGCGGAGTCTTCGATTTCATTATGGCTGAAAAGGGGATATTCAGCGATTCCCAGTTCCTCCTTTTGACGGATCATGACATTGACTGAATTGTGCAGGACTCGTTCGACGAGAAAATAGCTAAGCTCGGTCATCAAAACATGTGCCCGGGGAAAATAGCGCTGGGCAATCGGCAATGAGCCCACGTGATCGTGGTGGCAGTGGGAAATTGCAATGGCATCCACTTCTTCATCCCGAATTTTGTCATAGAGAGGCAGTCCTTCACGTCCTTCGAGTTTCGGGTGAGTCCCCGCATCCATCAGGATGCGATGCCCTTCCATCTCGACGAACCAGGCGCTTGCTCCAATATTTTTCTGGGGATTTAGATTAATGATCCGCATGTATGGCCCCATTGAATCGAAGGTTCCGGATTGTGGGAATAGGAAAATCCATGACAATGCGGCTGTAAAAATTATGGAACTCCGATTCTGGCCATTTCAACTGAGTTTGAAGCATCGCTGGGCAGTGGCAAGCAGCGCTGACCATAAAGGGAGCGCAAGCATTCCAACGATGCTGGTTGAGTTGGAAGATGACTCGGGAGTTGTTGGGATTGGGGAAGCCGCGACCACGGAGCGCTATTCGCAATCGATTGAATCCATCGCTGCCTTTCTTCACACGATCAATCCAAGCCGGCTTTCTTTCGAGGATGTTGAAGCGAGCCGCGCGTATCTGGAAAGCCTCGGGACTGAAAATTCCTCCGCGCGCGGGGCATTGGACATCGCGCTGCTGGACGGAGCCAGCAAACGGCGCGGAGTTCCACTGTTTGAATATCTGGGTCTGGAATTTACGGAAGGAAGACATCTCACTTCCTTTACCATTGGCATTGATCAACCGGAGACAATCCGACAGAAGGTCATCGAAGCTGATGCGTTTCCAGTATTGAAAATGAAAGTGGGAGTCGCGGGGGACAAGGAGAACCTCAAGGCGCTTCGTTCAGTGGCCCCACATAAGAAAATTCGAATCGATGGCAACGAGGGATGGAAAAGCAAGGAGGTGGCATTACAGGAGATTGAATGGTTTGCGGAGGATGGTGGAGTGGAATTTGTGGAGCAGCCAATGCCAGCAGACCTTTCTGCAAGAGACTGGATCTGGTTGAAGGAGCGGTCGCCATTGCCGATCATGGCAGACGAGTCCTACCTGACAGCCGCCGATGCGTTGCATTGCGCGGAATGTTTTCATGCGGTGAATATCAAACTGCTGAAAACAGGAGGAGTCAGTGGCGCCTATGAAGCATTGAAAGCCGCACGAAAAATGGGACTGAAAACGATGCTGGGTTGCATGATTGAAACGAGTGTCCTGATTAGCGCGGCAGCACATCTGGCTGACCTGACCGATTACCTCGATCTCGATGGGAACCTTCTCGTGAGCAATGATCCATACTCAGGAGTGACTTGTTCGAAGGGAATTTTATCGTTTCAACCTTATGCCAATCGGGCAGGGCTTTGCATTCGCGACTGTTCAGGTCCCATTTGAGAGAAGCTGAGAAATTGGAAATTGCAACAGGTCTTCAGCCAGGAAATCTGGTTTGGAAGCGGCAAGCTCAGGCAACTTGTGCGTGCCCGTTGCAACTGCCAGCACTTTGGCGCCGATGGAGCGCGCGCACAATATGTCCAAAGGAGTATCGCCGATAACCAGGACTTGTTCATTGGCGACGCGCTGCTGGATGAAAGCTTCGCCACGCTGCCTTGCAACAGCGGCGATGCAGTTGCGGTCCTCGGAATCATCCGCAAAGCCGCCAAATTGAAAGCGATCCCATAAATTGAAATGCCCCAATTTCAGTTGGGCTCCGAGTTGAATGTTGCCAGTGAGCAGGCCAATGGCTGGTTGTGATTGATGCGACTGAAGGGATTCAAGCGAGTCCATCACTCCCGGGCAAAGTTCGCCATTAAGCGATTTGAGAAAGTGAACCAGCCATTTGGGGTAAGAATCGAAGAAACGGCCGATCGCCTCGGGGGTGGGATCAAGCTGGTGTTTCAATAAAACTTCCCGGACGAGCGAAGTGTCTGTGCGTCCCGCAAAGGAAATTTCCTTCGTTGCATCCTGGAGGCCAAACTCCTGTTCAAAGGTTTCGGCGAAGGCCCTTATGCCTGCGCCGCCGGTGCGGATGAGTGTCCCGTCAATATCAAAAAGAATAAGCTTAAAACTGTTCATTGAAGATCACTGAGGACGTCCAGAATTTCTCCATCCATAATGAAATAGAGCCAGGCATGTTCTACTCTTCGTCCGTAAATTCGATTCAGCGCCTGGCCATAGAGGTGGAGTTGTCGCCGATAGTTATTTACTCTTTCCGAAAAACCGTCACTGCTGGAATCATCTGATTTGAAATCCACAATCCAGATCACATCAGGCAGAATAATGGCCAGGTCCACGACCCCTTGCACGATCCGGAAATCGTGATCACTGGCATCTTCCATCGACTCAGTGCCAAAAATGGGGTCGGATGCCTGGAATCGAACCGTAAAAGGCAGTTCCCGGTGCATACAACGTTCATGGGCAAGAAGTCGTTGACCAAGATCAGAAGAGCAGAACCTGCTGATTTTTCCGGGATCGATGGCCTTGAGTTCCTCTGCAGTCAGGAGCTTTTTTGAAATGAGGGCATCCAGGCGTGACTGGATTGATGCCGTGTCCAGCGCTTGTGAGAAATCGAAATGCTGAAAAACTTTG